>JAUICN010000022.1 GCA_030427835.1 Polyangia bacterium
AACGTAGTCACTGCCGTACGTCAACGCATGGACGAGCGAAGTGAACCACTCACCGGCTCTGTGCTTGGCATGCGTCGGGTCTTGCGTACTCCCCTAGGAAGCCGACCCAAGACCCAAGAGCTCCGTGGGCAACGCATCCCCGCACTCTCGGCGGTTCACCCTGAGCTTTGGAAGCTAGCTCTCAAGCGGCTCAGGGGCTTTCGACAGGCTTACCGCATCGCCTTTGAGCGCTACAGGGAGCACGGCTTCACCGACGGATTCCCTCCAGGCACCTGGGCCATGGTCCAAAACTGTGGGGCGCTCCGCCACCGTAGGGTCCTCCCAACTCCCCTACTCGTCTAACACCGGCCCACACCGAAAGCTCTCATCCTCCACCCCATCGGTGGCGACGCATTGCCGCGTCTTGAGCACGGGAAAGAGCCCACTTTGGCTCCAAAAAGAGCATCGCCCTACAAGAAACGGTCGCTCGACCCGCTCTCCGAACCACAACTTCCCGAATCCAACCCGTCAGGCTTCCTTCCAACCCTCAAACGCAAACGCGAACCTGGGTCGAGTCGAGGTCGAATACCGAGAACTAGAAAACTCATCCATTCACACAATATCTCACACCAGGCCTGGCTCCAGCAACGTTACGCAAGTACGTCGCTCAGCACTTTGTCGTACATTCCGTGACCAAAATGGGTATGCTGGTCGAGGCCAAAAGCATGCAGCAACGTTAGGAACAGATTACCATTACCCACACCACCGTTGGCCTTCACGTCGTAGAGCTGGCTCGCGTGCTTGAACTTTCCACCCGGATTGCCGATCACAAGATGGGGCACACGAAAACGCCAATGGCTAAAAGCTGCACCGCTTCCATCCATGTTCGGCCCCCGTGAATGTTCACTCACCACGAGCACTGACGTTTTGTCCGCCAACGTCCCGCCCGAAGCAAGAGGATAGGCAGACATCTCGTCGAGCAGATATTTTACAAGGCCCATGTAGTAGCCCGCAATATCTGCCAAATCTTCAATATCATCCTGAGTGCTCTGCCCCGTGTCCGTATGGTGATCCAGACCGTGATGAACCTGGTTCGATCGGGTAAACGAAAACCCTTCCACCGAACTCAGCTGGGAAAGCTGCAACATACCCACACGTGTCATCCCTGCGCCAAGTGCAGAAACCAACATGTCCGCCATCTTCTTCGCATCCCTGGTGAGCGGATGAGCCTCGCCGTCATGGAACGACGAGTCCGGAACAACCACGTTCCCAGCAGAACTTCCCAGTCGCCGTTCGATCGTACGCACATGATTCAGATGCACCTCCATCTTATCCCGATCACGGCAATCCAGCCGACCACGAATCCGATCCAAATCACCCTTCACCAGGTCCAATACGCTCTGCCCCCGCGCCCGGGCCGCCTGGTCTACTTGCATTCCACCACCCGGATTCATGTGAGCAGCGAACAGATCGGAAAACGCCTGTGCAGGATTGTCCTGCACACGCACAGGACTCCCCGATGCAGCGTAGCAAATCGGCTGGTCTGCACCCATCCCCGTCGTCCGTGCACCAAGACGAACGACCTCGTAGTCCAACCCTGAACCAAGGCCCGCGCCCATCACCGTTTCCAAGGAAGGCGACTTCGCGTAATAGGGATCTCCCGAATCACCCACATTGGCAGACAACATCGTCTGTGCAGGCGGCCCGTGGTCGTTGGGAACGGGATTGTCCTCAAACGTCTTCCAATCTACCTGATCGAAAACATGGACCCGATCTAAGTGGCTTCCAAGCGAGTTGAGAATCGGACTCGGCGTCCAGTTCAATCGCGATCCTGACGGCACCCAGCGATTCACAGGTGCACCGTTTGGGAAGAACACCACCACAAACCGATGGGGTTCACCACCATCACTGGTTTGAGCAAGGCTATGCATCGTAGGAACGAACGGAGACAACGCGGCCGCAGCACCGATGCCTTCCAGAAACTGTCGACGTCCAAACCGCGCACTCATGGTACTCCTCCCAAACACGACTCTGCAGGAACCTGCCGAAACGACTCCTGGGTCACCAAATCCACAATCAGGGAACGAAGATCAAAATTCCTGTCCGCAAATGTACCGTACAATCGATCCACAACGCACGAGTGATCGCGAATATTCACTTCCTGGTTGTAGGTAAACACCATCCATTGTCGCACCGCGCATTGCGCCACATCTTTGCTGCTTGCCAAAGTTTCAATAAGTTCTTTGGCGCCCACCACGGGCCCATCGACGTCGACAGTACCGGAGATTTCACCCGCCGTATCCACCTCAAACGCATCGTCATCCCCGTAGTGGGTGCGGTACCTGCCCAGGGGATCGTAGGTATCCAGGGGGAACCCAAGGGGATCCATGAGTGAATGGCAGGAGGCACACGTGGCATCGGTGGTGTGCAGCTCCCACTGTTGGCGCGGAGACAACGACTGCCCTTCTGGAGGCTCCGGAGGTGTGGTGCTCACACCAGGAGGAGGGGGCGCGATCGGCTGACACAACAGATGTTCCCGAACTGTTTTTCCCCGGCGCACGGGTCCACGGTTCGCGGTCAACACACCAGGCAAGGTAAGAATACCCATGCGATCCTCCGGGGCCGCCACCTGCTGCATCTCGTCTCCTGTCACCCCTTCGATGCCATATATGGGAGCCGTAGATCCGTTGACAAAAGCATGATCACCAAGAAGCAATGCGGACAACGTCCCTTCACCTTCTGGGCCGAGCACATGGGCCACGTAGGCATGCAGTTCATCTTCAAAACCAGTACGAATCGCCTCCGTAAACCCCAACTCCCCATCCACAGCCACCTGGGACAACTTTTCCATTTCAAGAAGTTCCTCATAAAACGCAACCATCTGTTCGGTGGCCCCGGCGGTCGCCATCAAGCGCATGGCCTGCTCCAGAATCTGTGTTTGGGTCTGCAGCCGGTCGGCCCGGGCCTCCGCCATTAGAATCCCATCCGCAGGTCCGGCCGTAAGCGCGTAGGAAAGCTTCTCTGCCACACTGTACCCGTCCATCCACGCCACCTTGTCGCGCGCCTCCCCCTCTCGCCTCACTTCTTGGTGGTACAGAAAGCTTGGAGATTGAAGCGCCGCTTCCACCACAAGGGCCACACCCGATGGGAACCCCGAGCGGACACGTTCTGCTTCAAACGCGGTCACGTAGGCTTGCAGCTGTTCCTCAGGGGGCGGTCTGCGAAACGCACGGCCAAGAAATTCCTGAACAAACGCAGCTCCGCACGCCTGCTCCCCCCCCGTTGCCGGATCGCAGGGAAGTACGTGCATCGGGTCGTCCATCAAGGCCCCAGCCAGGTGTTGCGCTTCTGCTCCGTAGTCCTGAACCTGGGGTTCAGAAATCGGCGCCACGCCGTTCACAGAGAACGGGCCCAGTTTCTCGTCCGGCCCAAAGTCCCGAGAAAAGTTCACCTCCCCTAGCAGTGCCCTCACCGTGTTGGCATATTCCCGACCGGTCAGCCGGCGAAGAGGTCGAGTTTCTCCTGCAAGGCCAGTATCACAGGAATCCCTACGCTGGGCCGCGCGAGTGCCTCCTGGCTCAGAAATAGCCCCGGAGCACCCACCGACCGCAACCGCCACAGGTAACCAAAAACCACACACCACCATAACCGACGAGCGCACAGGGCAATTGAAAGCGAAAAGAATGCCAGCCACAAAGCGCGGCTTTTTACGGCCGCAAGGTTTGTTCCAAGGAACATGGAGCGCTCCACGTTCCAGCAACGAGGAACATTTTCGGTTCCAGACGAAACACCCCTCTGTTTCTTTTGCGTCTAGGCCTTGTAAGTCGTTCAGCCCTGTGGTTCGATTCGGCACATGTGGGTTTTCTCAGGAGAATCGGGGGAGTTTCGGCAGAGCACCACCGTACCTACCTCAAAGCCCCAACCCCAGACGTCTAGCAACCAGGCGTTGAACCAACGGTAGATGCAAAGGAAGTGGATTGATGAAGAAGTGGCCATTGCTAACCCTAATTTTATCCGTACTCGTGGGAGGCGTGGCGTTCCTCAGTTGTGACCGCCTCACCCAAAGCGAGTTTGACGATGCCTTTGCTTGCATCGACGGCAAAGACAATGACGGCGACGGCTACATCGATTTCGACGACCCAAGTTGTTTTGCTTCCACCGCCCTCTCTGAAAGCGTAGAACCCAACTGTGCCAACGGACAGGACGACGACGGCGACGGGCTCATCGACTACGGGCAAGACCCCGGCTGCTCAAGTGCCATGGATGTCACCGAACGCAGCGACGAAGGTCCAGAGTGCAGCAATGGCAAGGACGATGACGGCGACGGCAAGATAGATTTTCCCGCAGACCCAGGCTGTGAGAGCAGTGTCGACAACACCGAATTCCCGGATCCGCAATGCAACGACGGGGCAGACAACGATGGCGACGGCCGCACGGATTTGGACGACCCTGAATGCAGCAGCCTCAACGATACCACGGAGTCGGATCCCACCACTGAGTGCAACGACAATACAGACAACGACGGCGATGGACTCATCGACTTTCCCGACGACACGGGGTGCGCCAGCGCCACCTCCCCAAGGGAAAGCAATGCGGACAAGGCCCAGTGCTCGGATCTGAAGGACAACGACGGCGATGGACTCACGGACTACGGCCAGGATCCAGATTGCAGCTCTCCACAGGACAACGACGAAAGCGGCACTTCCGCCCAGGAGTTTGAATGCTCCAACGGCGCCGACGACGACGGGGATGGCAACATCGACTACCCCGACGACGACAGCTGCCTTGGGCCCTTTGACGATTCCGAAAGCATCGGAGAGTGCAACGATGGCATCGACAACGACGGGGATGGTCGCGTGGACTACCCCGCGGACCCGGGTTGCAACAGTCTCTCCAGTGATCGCGAGTTCCCTGAACCCCATTGCAGCGATGGGCTGGACAACGACACGGACAATCGCATCGATTTTCCTGCAGATCCAGAATGCACCAACGAACGGGACGATTCCGAGCAGGGCGGCGAAGACAAGACCAAGGCCGAGTGCGATGATGAAATAGACAATGACGGCGATGGTGAAGTTGATCTGGACGATCCGGGGTGCCAAGGGTCCACCGACCGCACGGAATCGCCGGACCCCCAATGCGATGACGGCATCGACAACGACAACGATGGTGACACGGATCTAGACGACCCAGGATGTTTCAACTCCACGGATCCCGTCGAGGGAGACAACCCCCAATGCAGCGACGGCATCGACAACGACAACGATGGCCACGTGGATCACCCCGCGGACCCGGACTGCACCAGCGGATCGGACAACAAGGAAGCCGAAGAAGTGTAGCGGGCAACTGTGGCGGGCAACTGTAGCGGGCAACTGTAGCGGGCAATAGCCCGTTGCGGATCTGTTTCAGCGACGGGTTCCGACACACACAGCAAAAGGGGCGCTTCCATGTGGGAGTGCCCCTTTTTTTGTGGCATGAGTAGATCGTGATCCGTTGGTGTTTCCCCGTACTCCTGGTGATGGCCCTACTGCCCCATTTCCACGCTGCCGCACAATCCAATACGGAACGGTTCCGAGCCCAAACGGACGAACCGGGCTGGCACACGGTGGTGGCGGGATCCGCCACCTACAAACAGGGCAACGTGAACTACCTAGGCGCAGAGGGGAACCTCCGCGTCGGATACAACAGTGCCGAAGAAAAAAGGCCCGTACATCTTCCCCTTTTCTACGGAACCGCAAGCTACGCCGAATCCAACGGGCAACGATTCATTTCCAACAGCTTTGTCCACGCGCGATGGACCACCATGTGGCTACCCACCGAGCGGCACATGTACAAGCCCACCCACCGCGCAGGCGGCGACCAAGCGGTGGAACAGAGCGGTGACGCGGACCGTGCGGCACGGGACACCTCCATCAAACAGTTCCAGTGGGGAACAGAAGTCTACGCCCAGGCCCAGTTTGACCGTTTTCTACTGCTACAGCACAGGGTACTTGGCGGCGTTGGTTTTCGCGTACGCTTCCTGAACAGCGAGCGCGGGCACCTCTATTACGGAAAAAGCTACATGCTGGAATCGGAAGGGATGGACATCCCCGAGACCGACACCCATCCTACAACCACACTGAACCACCGTTTCAGCCACTACCTCACGGGTGACGTACAGGTTGCAGACAACATCTCCATTTCCCAGACCACATTCTACCAACCACGGTTTGATCACCCTGCGGACTACCGCATCCTTTTTGAAGTTGAGCTGGATGTGCAGGCCACCAAACACATCGCCTTTTCCACCGGCATGACCCTTCGCCACGACAGCGACCCACCGGACGAAGTGCAACCCACGGACCTCCAAACCTTCACTCGCCTAAGGGCCCAATTTTAGGCCACGTGGAGATCGCAATCGACCGACCCAACCAGCGAACCTGCGAACCAGCTAGGAAACCTTGATCACGATTTTTCCGAACTGCTTTTCGGCCCGAAGTCGTGCGTGCGCATCGGGCACACCCTCCAAATCAAAGGTAGAATCCACCACCGGCGCAAACGCGCCCCGTTGGAAAGCACTCCACATGGCGCGGAACTCCTCCAGGTTACCCATCGTCGCGCCGTAGATTTGAAGCTGCCGAATAAAGATGCGCTGGATCTCCGCATCCGCGTTGCCACCCGTGGTAGCCCCACAGGTCACAATGCGCCCACCCCGTACGGTAGCCCGCAAACTCACGGGCCAGGTGGCACGGCCCACATTCTCAAGCGTCACATCCACCCCACGCCCATCCGTGGCAGCCATGACGGCCCCAAGCACATCCTCACGGCTGTAATTCACTCCCACATCCGCACCCAGGCCGCAGGCCCGCTCTAACTTCCCGTCCGAACTACTGGTTACGATTACCCGGGCACCCGCAAGCTTGCACAACAACATGCACGTAAGTGAAACGGCTCCACCGATTCCATGGATAAGCACCGTATGGTGGGGCTGCACCTGCCCCTGGGTGAACACCATGCGCCAGGAGGTCAGGCCCGAGGTGGGCAGGGCCGCCGCCACATCCAGATCAACCCCGTCACCAATGGGTACCGCGCAGATCGCTGGAATGGTCACAAAGTCTGCGTAGGCACCATCGATGTGCTCACCAATAATCTTCGCCGAGTTACACAACATGATGTCTCCCCGCCGGGAAAACTCACTGTTTGGATCAAACCGGTAGGGGTACAGGGCCACGGTCTCACCCACCCGGGAGGGATCCACACCCGCACCCACCGATTCGATCTCACCGATGCAATCCACCCCAAGGATGAGCGGAAGGTCATGGGTAATCCCCTGGCCCCCACCGTGCATGTACAGATCCACATGGTTCAATGCCGCACGCAAGACCCGTACACGGACGTCCCCCAAACCGGGTTGCGGTTCCGGCCGTTCACCCACCACAAGAGAATCGGGCTGCCCGTGACTTTGCAGATACACCGCTCGCATGGCGACTAACCCTGAACGCGCCCCTGGCCCGTAGAAGAAACTCCAGTACTGGAAGACCCCCCACCGTTGGATGATTTTTTCCCGTCAGAAAGCTGCGCCGAATCCGCAATCCGCCCGAGGAACTCCGGAAGTTCCACCCCCGCCATCTGAGCCAAATCCTGCAACGGAGGAATGCTCTTCACCATGCCCGAAAGAAAGTTTGCGGTGGAGGAGCCCTCCCCGTTTCCGTTTCCGCTGTCCCACACCGTGATCTTATCGATCTTCAGGTTCTGAATGGCCTCAACCTGCTTGCCCACGATCTCTTCCATCTTTTCGATGAGCAATAGGGTGGCTGCCGCCTTGGGATCATTGGCCGAGCTTTCCACAAGAGCCCGGTAACCCTCCGCCTTGGCATTCAAGACCTCCCGTGTGCCCTGGGCCTCGGCCTGGTAGCGGGCCAGGATCGCATCCGCCTGGCCACGGGCCTCCCGGCGCAACTTCTCCGCCTCCGCTTCCGCCGCGATTTCAATCTTTCGCTTCTGGATCTCCTGGGGGGCCACCTCGGTGGCGTTCAAACGCTCCTGCACCAATTTGTATTGGGCCTTTTGAATCTCCGCTTCGGCCTCACGCTTGGCCACCTCACCCAGTCGCAGGGATTCGGATTCCTTCACCGCAAGCTGGGCATTGTAGTCTGCAATACTTGCTTTCGAGGTGTTCTCACCCTCAATGGCCACCGCCTCCTGGCCCTGCACGTACACACGTTCATCCGCCTGGGCGGCCTTCTTGCCCTTCTCGGCTGCGGCAAGGTTTTCTGCCACCCGAACCTCACGCTCACGGGTTGCATCCGATTCACCGATGGCACCCACCTTGTCCTGTTCGGCCACGTCCACCTTGGCCCGGTTGATGGCCTCAGACGCCGCCTTCTTACCGATGCTCTCGATGTAGTCGGACTCGTCTGTAATGTCGGTGATGTTCACGTTGATGAGGTACAGCCCCACCTTGTTGAGCTCCGGCTCCACATTCTTGCGCACCGATTCCAGGAAGCTTTCCCGATCCTGATTGATCTGCTCAATGGTCAGGGAGGCCACCGTTAGACGCAGCTGACCGAAAATGATCTCCCGCGCCATGTCCTCGATCTGCTCGGGCGCCAGGCCCAAAAGGCGCTCCGCCGCATTCATCATGGTCTCCGGCTGGGTGCTAATGCCCACCGTAAAGGTACTTGGCACATTGATGCGAATGTTCTGTTGGGACAGGGCATTCTGCAGGGGAATACCAATGGTCATGGGCGTCAGCGACAGGTAGGCGTAGTCCTGAATCAACGGCAGAATCAGTTTACCTCCACCGTGCACACATTGGGCCGATTGCCCACCACCCACGCGGCCGTACACCACCAAAATACGGTCGGAGGGACAACGCCGATACCGTGAGGCCAAGTAGAGCAACAGCCCCACAAAAATGACCACCGCGGCAACAATCGCCAACGCACCAAAAGGAACCTCACCAGTGACTTCGTCCATTCTGTCTCCTCTGTACACCACCGAGCGAACCACGCCGGCAGCAGACATGGGCAGCCTGGATCAGGAACCGTCCGAAGCCAAGGGCTCTACAGACAAGGTATCGCCATTAACCACCCGCGTAACCCGAACCCGTGTGCCGGTCTCCAAATCCACCGGGCTATCGGTGACCGCATTCAAAACCTTCAGCCTGTTCTGAAACGACACCTGAAGCTTGCCCACTCCTGCAGAAGGAATCCGCAAATACACGGTGCCCTCCTGGCCAATGGCGTTGTCCATATTCAGATTGCCCGAGGACTGGAGCCCACGAAAAAACGCAAACAGGCGATCCAATACCCAGGACATCAGTAGCCCTGCCGCCACGCCACCTCCGAGAGCCGCCCCCGCAGGGGCCCCCATCTCACGGTGCACCGAAAGGCCAACCAACCCAAAGATGGTGAGAAACGCACTGATCCCCTGGAAGGACAACAGGGTAAAGCTCGCGTCCGCCTGGCCAGAAACCTCACCGGCGTCCAATCCCCCACCGGCATCCAGATCCCCGTCCAGGCCGCCGCCCACAAACTGGAGCACCAACCACACAAGAAACGCCACACCACCCAACAGCGCACAGATCAGAAGCACTTGATCCACCGCAGGCCAACCCAAAATCACGGACATGGGCCAGTTGTCCCACAACCATCGACCACACACCAGGCACCAGACACCAAGGGCCCGGGCCATGGCTGTGCCAACCATCAATACTCGCGGACCTGCTGTGCAGAAATATTTTTTCCGCCGCGCAGATAAAGCTGTGCCGAATATTAAATTCTGCCGCGCAGAAAATTTGCAAAACCATGGGGCCCAAGAACAGGTCTTGCCATCCCACAGGCCACGCCCTACCACCGGGCCCATGTCCGTCGCCGCCGTTCGCCGCACCTCGCCCAAAACGCAGTCCAAAAAGAAGGGTCCAGCGAGCAAAGGCACGCCCACCCAAGGCCGCAACCTGAAAAACGAACGCACCAAGGCCCCGCGCACGGTCCGTATTCGCGGGGCCCGGGAACACAATCTTAAAAACGTGAACATCGAGATCCCCCGGGACCAACTTGTGGTCATCACGGGGCTCAGTGGGTCCGGAAAATCTTCACTCGCCTTCGACACCATTTTCGCCGAAGGGCAACGCAAGTACATGGAGTCCCTCTCCTCCTACGCGCGTCAGTTTCTCAAGCCCCCCAAAAAACCGGACGTGGACGACGTGGAAGGCCTGCCTCCCACCATCGCCATCGAACAACGCACTTCCGGCCAGGCCACCCCCCGTTCCACAGTGGCCACCACCACCGAAATCTACGACTACCTGCGCCTGTTGTTTGCCCGCGCCGGTCGCCCCACCTGTTGGCACCCCACAAAGATCGAGGCTGCAAAAGGAAACGAGTCAAAAAGCAATGCCACGGGTAGAAACCACAGCAAAGTGCTTGAACGTTGCGGCCAAGCCATCGAATCCAGCCACCCCTCCCAGATTACCGAACGGGTAAGCCAACTCCCTGAGGGCACACGTATCTCGGTACTCGCACCCATCGTGCAAGCCAAGAAGGGCTTCCACCGCGACACGCTGGAGGATCTCGCAAGCCAAGGCTTCGTTCGTGCACGGGTCAACGGAAACATCCTCGACATTGAGGACACGCTTGCAGGCACAACAAACCCCAGCGGTAAGAACTCCGACAATAGGAGTTCCAAGGCACTCACCAACCCACTCAAACTCAACAAGAACATGCGCCACAACGTGGACGCGGTGGTCGACCGACTGGTCCTGCGCCCGGACAACCGTAGCCGCCTAAGCGATTCCGTGGAAACCGCCCTGAAGGTCGCAAAAGGCCGCGTCATCATCGTGGACCACGGCAACAAGGAACACCCCAAGGAAACCCTCTACTCCGAACACATGGCCTGCCCGCTGCACGCCGAAGCGGCCCTGGACGAACTGGAACCTCGCCTGTTCAGCTTCAACTCACCCCAGGGTGCCTGTGGGGATTGCCAGGGCCTGGGCGTACTGCTGAAGTTTGATCCCGATCGCCTCATGCCCGACCCAGACAAAACCCTGCTCAGCGGAGGCATTGCCCCCTGGGCCCGCAATGGCCCGGCCGGCATGTTCGCAAGCCGCATCATTCGCCGCGTGTGCAAAGCCCTGGGGGTTTCCACCTCCACCACCGTAGGCTCACTGAACACCGCCCAACGCAACTTCATTCTCTACGGTGACGAAGCCGGCGAAGCCGACACGCGCAAACGGCCCAGCACAACCACAGGAAAGAAGCGCACCTTCGGGAAAAAGCGCGCCGGGGAGCCCGCCTGGGAGGGCGCCATTCCCATGCTGCAGGACTGGATGGAAAACACCGAGTCCGAGGGCGTGCGTCAGTTCCTTCACCCCTTTCTTTCCAATGCCGATTGCCCCACCTGTGATGGCAAACGCCTGGGGCCGGCCTCCCTTGGAGTCTTTCTACAATCCAAGGGCAAACTCCCTGCGCCCATCGTAAAACGCAGAAGCGACATGGGTTTCACTTCCGATCCCCACCTCTTCAACGTGGGTGATTTCACGCACCTCTCCATTGAAGAGGCAGAACACCTGCTCGACGATCTCGACCTGGGCGAAGAACAAACCAAAATTGGCACCCCCATCCTTCGGGAGGTCCGTAGCCGACTGCAGTTCCTGGGCTCCGTGGGGCTTGGTTACCTCAGCCTGGACCGACGCACCTCCACCCTTTCAGGCGGAGAAGCCCAACGCATCCGCCTGGCCACCCAGGTGGGCTCCGGCCTCGCGGGGGCGGCCTACGTGCTGGACGAACCCACCATTGGACTCCACCCCCGGGACAACGAACGCCTGATCCGTACCCTGCGAAAGCTTGCCGACCTGGGAAACAGCGTGCTTGTGGTGGAGCATGACGAGGAACTCATTCGAGCCGCCGACCACGTCATCGATGTGGGCCCCGGCCCAGGAAGGCACGGCGGAGAAATCATTGCCCAGGGAACCGTCACCGAACTCAAGAAGGCAAAACAATCCTTCACGGGCCAATACCTCAAGGGCACCCGCACCATCGCCACCCCGAAGCCCTCCGAGAGGCGCACACTCAACCCCAAAAAGGCCATTCGCATCAAGGGCGCCCGTGCCAACAACCTCAAGGGCACCGATACCTCTTTTCCCCTGGGTGGTATTGTGTGCGTCACGGGTGTCTCCGGTTCCGGAAAATCCACACTCGTCAACGACACCCTACTGGCCCTTGCAAAGCAACGCTTGAATGCGAGCCGCGTGGACGTGGGTGAACACAAGTCCTTTTCGGGCTTTGATCAAATCGACCGCGTGGTCGCCGTGGACCAATCCCCCATCGGCCGAACCCCCCGATCCAACCCTGCTACCTACACCGGCATGTTTGATGAAATCCGCTCCCTCTTCACTAAGCTTCCAGAAGCCAAGGCACGGGGGTACCTGCCAGGAAGGTTCTCCTTCAACGTCAAGGGCGGGCGTTGCGAAGCCTGCGCCGGCCAGGGTGAAAAGCGCATCGAAATGCATTTCCTTTCCGACGTATTTGTCACCTGCGAAGTCTGTCACGGCACCCGTTACTCCGCAGAGACCCTACAGATCCGCTACCGCGACAAGAACATTGCCGATGTGTTGGCCATGCCCGCCGAGCAAGCCCTGGAGTTCTTTGAAAACGTCCCCAAGATCCGTCCCATCGCCCAATGCCTGGTGGACGTGGGCCTGGGTTACGTGGCCCTGGGTCAACCCTCCACCACCCTCTCCGGAGGGGAAGCCCAGCGCATCAAGCTCTCCACCGAACTCTGGAAGGGCAATACCCTACGCGCCCAGACCGAACACAACCTGTACGTGCTGGACGAACCCACCACCGGGCTGCACATGGAAGACGTACGGCGACTGGTGGACGTGTTCGACAAGCTCGTCGATCAGGGCAACACACTGGTACTGATCGAGCACCACCTGGACGTGATCAAGCGCGCCGACTGGATCATCGATCTGGGCCCCGAGGGCGGAGACGGCGGCGGCCATATCGTTGCGACCGGCACACCGGAAACCGTAGCTCAACACCCGGAGAGCCTTACCGGCCAATTCCTCAAACCCATGCTCCAATAGGCCGCTGCGCCAGCCTGTTACGCCAATCTACGGCTTACCCGTAATCTGCGTTACTGAACGCGACTCTCGCGCAGGTCCAGCGCCCGGTGGATTTCACCAATCACCTGGTCCGGATCCGCACCCATGGAAACGGGTTGGTTTGAATGGCGCGACTCAAACCCGAGCGTGCCATCATGGTAACCGGATTTGAACTCCGTAAACTTGAGACCATGGGCGGTGGACACCACCACCACCTTATCCCGGGGTTGAATCTCTCCCCGCGCCACCAGTTTTTCCAGGCAGGCCAGGGCCACGCCCGTGTGGGGGCAGTTGAACATCCCCGTCAAATCCGCACGAGCGGCCGCGTCGGCCAGTTCCTTTTCGGTCGCCTGTTCCACCACACCGTCCGTCTCGTTGATGGCACGGATCGCCTTCACAAACGACACGGGTGCACCAATGCGAATCGCCGACGCAAGGGTAGCCCCCGCCTGTACCGCCTCGTAGTCATCCTCCTGGAGCGGTCGCTTCTGGCTTTGGGCCTTCTGGTACGCCCGGTAGAGAGGGTTGGCCAACTCCGCCTGGCAGCACACAAGGCGTGGCACCCGCGCAATGAGCCCAAAGCGCTTCATCTGCATGAACCCCTTGGCAATGGCGGACACGTTGCCCAGGTTGCCGCCCGGGACCAGCACCCAATCGGGCACCTGCCAGTCAAACTGCTGCACAAGCTCAAGCGAAATGGTCTTCTGCCCTTCCACACGTAGGCTGTTCATGGAGTTGGCAAGATAGATGTGGGTATCTTCCGTCAGCCGCTGCACCACACGCATGCAACCGTCAAAATCCGTGTCCAAGCTACACACCAACGCACCGTTGGCAATGGGTTGAATCAATTGCGCCGTCGAGATCTTCCCCGCGGGAAGCAACACCACCACAGGAATGCCCGCCGCAGCCCCGTAGGCCGCAAGTGCCGCCGAGGTATCCCCCGTGGAAGCACAGGCCATGGCCCGAATCGGTTGGCCCTCGGAAATCATCTGTTTCACCGACGACACAAGCACCGTCATCCCCAGGTCCTTAAACGACCCCGTGTGACTGGTGCCGCACTGCTTCACCCAAAGATCCTGGAGCCCAAGCATCTTCCCGTAGCGATCCGCCCAGTAGAGATTCGTATTCCCCTCGTAGAGGGAGACCACATTGTCAGGATGCACATGGGGCTGGACCCACTCGTGCTTGCTCCACACCCCACTGCCGTAGGGCCAACTGGTACGCCCGTACCGACTGTCAAACAGCTGCATCCACGCGGCCGCAGACCGTCTCCGAATGGCGTCCTCATCGTGCACCACCTCAAGCAATTGCCCCGAAGTCGGGCTCCGGTAAATCACCTCATTGAGCGGATACCGCTCCTCCTCCCCAGAAACCGCCTGAAACCACGCCGAATAGTCGCCCATGGGCACGCACTGTACCCCCTTTCACAGGGCGAGCAATCCAGTCTACAACCCCGTACCGCGCAGACCAACTGCCCCCTACCGTCGCCTGTAGTGATTGGCAGAAAGCAAGAGCCTCAGAACGTTGACCTCAGACAATTGGGCAGTGCCGTCCTCAGCTTCCCCCCCAAGAATCGACACCACGTCTTCAATGGCGTCGTTCATCCGTTCACGACGACGCGGGCACTCCAGGAGGCTGTGACTTGTGGCATCGGCCGTGCCGTCAGCAGCGCCGTCCTCACATCGCTGGGGGCACAGGGGCACGCCCGTGTCGGATGTCTGCGCCCGGGCCACAAAGTAGTCCCCCACGTGGTCGTCTGCCGAGGTCATTGCATCCGTACCCGGGTGGGGCTTGTCCGCGTACTGGGCATCCAAATATACCGTAAACGTATCGGCGGACATTCCCGTGTGACGTGTGGGTTTCTCCGCGCCCGGGTAAAAATCAATACGCGTCCGCACCATCTCAGGCTTCTCCCGATACCCCCCAGGGTTCTCACAACGCTCCACCACAGGCACCTGAATCACCCCATGCCCCCCAAACACAGGCGTCACCTTCGTACCAAGACCCCACACCTCCGAACGAATCCCCTCAGGCACCTTCTCCGCACTGGGTGAAAAGAAATCCAGCGCCCGCCCATTGCACAT
>JAUICN010000023.1 GCA_030427835.1 Polyangia bacterium
CTCGGTGGTGTCCGGAGGTACTGATTGGATGCCCGAAGGGGGGCTCAAACGCATTCGGGGCAGCCTTTGGAGGGAGCGAAACGTTCAAAAGCGGCTCAGGTCATCGGCATGGGGTGCAATTCGAAGGAGGCGGACGCAATGGTGCATGCCCGCGCTGAAAGCAGACATGCAGGGAGCCTCGGGACCTCGGTCCGTGGCTCAGCTAGATGTGAACCGGAGGGGAGAGGGCACCGCAGTACTTGAGCATCCACCAGGTGCCCTGGGGAAAGCCGTCGACAAAGCCCAGTTCTCGAAACTGGGAGAAGGCGCGCCGGTAGGCGCGATGAAATGAGGTAAAACGCTCCCGGGCCCGTTGCCATGTCTGACGCGTGGTGGCGGAGAAGTGGGGGATAGGTTTCCCAGGGCTCTCTTCGGTGGAAGGTCTGTCGGTGATGCGGGTCCTGTACACACGCTTCATTCCCAATACAGGCCCCCGGAGCTCCAGCTGTCGGGCATGCATCCTCTGTCGTACGGCCTTCACCACGGCCTCACGCCCCATGTCTTTAAGCATCGGGGGCAGGGTGAGGGCCAGTGATAGGGGGGATTCGTTCTTGCGTGGCCGAAAGTAGACCTTCGGCCGGGTGATGTGCCCGTCCACCACCGTGCCTATCTGCTCGGGCAGGGTGACCAGCCCCTCCCACTGGTAGGGCAGGTGCACCAGCCGTGCGGAGGCGGGATTCATGGCCATGTAGGCCAGTTTATCCAGCACGGCGTCAGGGTCTTCCAGGGGCATCATGTGGTAGGAGCCGGACTCAAAGAGGGTGCCGCGAATCCCGAGGTGCTTTCGTAGGGCTTTGGCGAGCTCACCATCGAAACGATGGGCAAAGTCGGGAAAGCACCCCTGGGTATCGGTTTCCATGAGGTGGTAGTGGTTGCTCATGAGCACAAGGCCATGGGCCTGGACCTTGAAGCGGTCCATGCATTCGGCCAGCACGTACTTGAAGATGTGATTGACCTGGGGGTCCGGGCGGAAATAGAAGCGCCTGTCGAGGCACCTCCGGGTAATCATGGAGGTTGTACCAGGCAAAATGATTCGAGGTTGGGTCATGTCCTGGTATCGGACATTCCACACTCCAGTTGCGTCATTTCGCCATTTTGGCTCGTTTTTCCCTGCTTCCTTCACCACCCTGGGATGGTTTTTTCCCGGATACGAGCCAGAGCTCTCCTTCGGGGACAGGTCTTGGCACCGAACTTCATGACCCTGGGACGTTTGGATGCGGACAGAACTTCATGACCCTGGGACGCTTGGGTCCAGGGCACGTTGCGACCCTGGGTCGGTACTCAGTGGGGTGGTGTTAGTCGTTGGGGGCGCCGGCGTTGATCCAGTTTTCGATGTCTTGTAGGGCTTGGGAATCCAGGGGGACGGTTCCGGTGATGGGGTTGTAGGGCATTTGTAGGGTGTTGCCGATGGCTGGGTCGCCGGTGAGTTTGAGGTAGAGGTAGCTTTGGGTAGGGGCGTTGGGTTCTACGTAGTTGAGGGTGGGTTGCTGGTTGGAGGCGCCCATCAGCCGTGTGTGCGCGTCGTTGGAGAGAACGTCGAATCCTCCCTGGGGGTTGCTGCCGCCGTGGCAACCCCCGCAGTTGGCGGTGAGTAAGGGGAGAATACGGCTGCTGTACGTGGTGCCATCTCCCTGTACGTCCAGATCCTGGGGGTTGGCGCTGTAGGAGCAGTTCTCGTAGTTGATGGGCGAGCTCAACGTCAGCTGTGCGCTTGGGTCCAGGGGGAGCCCCTGGATCCAGCAGTAGAGGGCAAGCATTTCTGCGGCGGAAAGGGGTTGGTTGGCGAGAGGCATGCGGGTGCCAGGAACTTCTTGCCCTTCAATCGTTCCACGGACACGGCCCACCAGGTAGCTGGTGTGGGGAGCACCGGGGTTGATGAGTGCAATCGGGTTCCCTTCTCGGGCGCCAAAGGTGCCGTTTTGGTTGAGGTCCCCCTGTACAATGCCCACTTGGAGGAGCTCCTGTACATCGCTGACCTGCCAGTCTTGCACTTCTCCGTAGAGGTGGGTGCCGTCGCCCAGGATCCACCACCGGGTGGTGAAGGTGGCGTAGGTGATCTCTTCCACGGTGTTGTCGTCTGTGACAAACGTTCGTACGAGGTTGGATTGGGTCCATTGGCCCCGGAACTGGGTGTTCTGCCGGTTGGCGGTGTTCTCACTGACAGGAACAGAGTCGTGGGTGTGGATGTGCAACCCCGGGTCGGTATCGGTGGGAACTCTGGATTCTGTTTCGAAGTTGGGTGAAAGACCTGGCACCACGTTGACCCAACCGATTTCGGTGGTGCTCCCTTCCACGCCCTGCAGGCTTACCCGGTCACCCACCTGCTCGCACCGGTCGTAGACCACGGCCACGTCGTTGGGCTGGGCGTTGCATGGTGCCCGTACGGAAGACAGGAAGTTGGCGGGGGTGTGCAGGTCTGGGTACTCCTTGGTGTTGTGGCATACGCCGCCGGTGACGGCGCAGGTGCGTACAATTACCTTACGGTGGAGATCGAGCCCGGTGCGCAGGCGCGTTTGCGCGTCGAGCACATCCGGGTCGCTTCCCGTGTACTCGGGTACGGTTTGCGGCTGGGCAAAGGTGGGAAGGGTGCTGTCAAACCCCAGGCTCCCGTATTCCGTGTCGGAGGATTGGAAGCATCCGGGAGCGCAGAGAATCAAGCTTGCCCCCAGGCCCAGCCCCAGGGCCAGCCTCAGGCCCAGTTTCAGCGTTGCCGGCCCCAGGAGTGCGCCCTTGTTTGGAGTTGCAGTCGGCATTCTAGGCACCGTCCACCAGGATGTCGGTGGGGTTGTCTGCGGGGAAGAAGTCGTCGTGGTCGCCGCCCAGCATGTGCATGAGGGTTTTCATGATGGTGCGGTAGGAGTACACGGTGCCCTCGGCCGCAAGGTCGCTTGGGCGGGTACGGCCGAACATTTTCCCACCTTGGCCGTTGTTTTGAACTGCGCCTCCCATGAAGGGCATGGACATCCAACGGGTGGCGTTGTCACTGTTGTGGTCGGTGCCCCGGGCGGAGTTAAAGCGGTTGCCGCGCCCTGTGCGCCCAAACTCGCTTCCGAGCACCACGAGCGTATGATCCCAATAGGTTCCGCCATCGGGGTGCGCCATGGCGCGCAGGGCGGCGTTGAGCCCGCAGAGCAACTGGTTGGGACCTTCCATACTGGAGGGAAGATTGTTTTCCTCGTTGGAGTGCATGTCGTAGCCACCCTCGCCAAAGTACACGGCGGGACATCCAAAATGGAACAGGCGCAGGGCCAGCCGTGCGCGTCGGCCTGCGCCGGAGTTGCCGAGAAGCGTTTGCAGTTGGGATTGGGTGAGCCCGTCGATGGGCGTTTCTGAGGTGTCGTCAATGTTGAGAATGGGATCCCCAAAAATGGCGTCGAACCTGGCGCTCGCGGCACGGCTTTGAATGTAGTTGTCCACGGTGGGTTGGTGTGTGGTGTGCTGCCTGTCGCGCATGCGTGCGTCGGTGGCGCCCGCAAACTGGGTCGCCCAATCGGGCAATCCGGAGCTTGCGGAGGTGCGGAACCGGCTGAAGTTGGTGCCTTCGATGACCGCCGGCCGGTAGGCCGCGTAGATGCCTGCGCCGAGGGCCATGCCGGAACTGCCTAGGGAAAATGCGGGCAGGGCGTCGGAGCTGACGTTGCTTCCTGTGGCCACACGGTCGCGCAGGGCGTAGTTGATCATGGTGAGAAAGCTTGTGCCGCCGCCTGCGTAGCCGGTGTAGTAGCGCTCAAGCCCCGTGCCGTGGTTGCCGTCTGCGCCCCCGGAAAGGGGTTCGTGATCCACGCAGGGCACCACGGCCATGGAGTTGGCGATCTGGGGCATGGTGGACATGCCTAAATCCGTGCGTGCTTGTACCGTGGCTGCGTCTCCGGAGAGCCAGGGGGAGGATTCCAGAAGGGCACTTGGCCCCCATTGCACACCGCTTGCAACACCGGAGGCCAATCCATAGGGGTTGAACTCACTGGCCACATCACCGTTGTAGGCGGCGGTGAAACGGAAGCCTCCGTTAAGGCGTACGTAGACGAGATGCTTGATGGTGTTGAAGGAATCCGCACGGGCCACACGGGGGATCCAGAGGGTGGGTGCGACGGCCGTGACTGCGGCAGCAGCACCCATGCCTTTGACGAAGGCTCGACGGGAATGGAGCTGTACCCTTTTGGGTGGTGTTGGATGGGGTACTTTCGGGGATTTCTTTTTGGGCATGGGTCCTGCTTCCGTCAGTAAAACAGCACTTCGGCGCTGGAGAGTAGGGCGTAACAAAGGGGGCGGGCGAACTCCTCGGCGGTGCAGCGCAGTCGCTCACACTCCTCCCCGGCCAGGCGTATTTCTGTGACTTCGTCGTCGGTGGGGGAGCGTCCAAAAAAGCGTGCCACTTGATGTTCAAGGACAGCCACGGCGCCGTCCGGGTTGATGGCGGCGTTGTCCACCGTACCCGAAGGGATGAGGATTTCGTTGGCGGCGTGGTTTTCGATCCCATCAAGCAATGGATCACAGAGCTCGGTGGCGATGCTGAGTTGGGTGCTGGTGGTGAGTACGCTCACGGTGGAGAAACGCCCCGAGGGGTCGTTGTCTGGGCACCCTCCCAGGGATTTTGCGTAGTCGGAAAAGGTGGTCTGCAACTGTCCTTCCTGATCCAGGGTCCAGGCGGACGCTTCCACCAAACCGTAGGCGATCGCTGTGCTGTCGTTGTCCAGGAAATCCTCGGGGTGGGAGATGCGCGGATCGCAGCTTCCCCAATCATGGGTTCCGTTTTGGATCAACCCGGCATGGTGGGTGAGGGAGGTGAGCCAGCCCTCGGCGGGGGTTTGCTTGAGCGGACCGTAGGTCCAGCGGTGGTCGGTGGCGGTGCTGCCCTCGGTGGATTGCAGGTAGGCGGCCGAGGTGGCGATGGCAAAGTGCAGGGCTCTCAGGTCCCCATGGTGATCCACCAGGTATTGCACCAGTTCACTGCGGGCGGTGGGGATTTCCCGGGCGAGGTCGTAGCCCATGTAATGTTGTAGGAGCGCGTCCACCTGGTGCTCCCAGAAGAGGCTTTGTGCCGCCAGTACCCGGCCGGGGGCCTGCAGGACTCGCCATTCCTCGGCGGAAAGAAGGCCCGACCACATGGTGCGATCCCCGCCGGATTCCCGGGTGGAGCGAAGATCTGGGGTGCCAAGGTCCACGGTGTTGTATCCAAAGAGCACGCTTGTGCAGGAACCTGTGTCGCCCTCGTCGGTGCCTATGCAACCGTAGCGGACCCAGGCATCGGGTAGGCGTTGTCCCAGGGCCTGGCTGTCGTAGTAGTCGTTGTCCCAGGGGGCGTAGAGGCGGCCCACGTCACTGCGTTCGTTGGTGAACGGGGAGCGCCCAAGGAAGATTCGGTAGGCGGCTTCGGCGCGATCCCCAGGGGTGTCGTGTTGGCGGGTGAGCACCGGGTGGGAAGCGGCCACTTCCGCAAAGCGGTTGTAGGCCAGGGTGCCGCGGCACAGTCGCTCCACAATTTGGTCCAGGTCGTAGATGCGTTCCACGCTCACCCGTGTGGTGTTGTACTCAAACTGATCGGCCCAATGGGCGCGGCACTGACGTACGAAATGGTCGGATTGGAGCAGATTGGCCACGGTTTGGGACCAGGTGTTCCCTTCGCAGTTTTGTTTGGCCTCGGCCAGGGACGGGAAACGCCCCCAGAGATCCATGTGCAGGCGTCGGCAGGCTTGAAGGGTGTGGATGGGTTGTGTGTCTAGGCCCACCCCCCAGGCGCTGTGGCACAGCGCACGGTTCAGTGGGTTTTGGAGATTGAGGTCCGTGCAAAAGGTGGTGCAGGCGCCGTCGCAGTTGGGAAGTTCGCCGTCAGCGGGCGGTGTGACCATCCGGGCATGGGGGATTGCATCGTCCGCCGTGGTGAGCGGTAGGGTATTGAGGGCATCGGTGTCCTCCAGCAACTGCCCTGGGCCACGGGCGGGATTCGAGGTGTTGTAGGAGGTCTGGGTACTGCAGTGCAAAAGGGATGCGGCGAGTAGGAGCCTGATGATGGCCCGTGGCAGCGTGCTGACCCTTGATGTGCTGAGGGAAGCGGTCATGGGGTGAGAATGAAACCGAGGATCAGTTCGATGCGGGTGCTTTGTAGGAACCACTGTTGTTCGTAGGTAACGTTGCCCAGGTCTTCCCGTACAGCGAGCAGGGGTAGGTAGCGAAAGCTCAAGCCGAGATCGGCCCGCGCACGCAATAGACCGTCCACAAGGGTGTGCTCTGCGCCGATCTGGGGGGTCAGAAAACCGCCGAGTCTGGGCCCTCCCCACACCGATACCCCCTGGCCCTTGAGGGTATTGATTTCAGCCCGGAAATCTTGACCTGGAAATAGGGTGGTCAGGCCGCCGCGCATTCCCAGCACGAGATCGATCATGGGGAGACCCGTGATGGACCATTCCAACAACCCCCCCCATTCCGCGAGGGTGCCGTAGGTGTAGTTTTCGCCGTCCGCGCGGGTCTTGTAACGCCCTTCGTAGCGAACGAGGGCGCCGGCCCGTAGGTGGCCTGAGGGCACCTGTGTGGAGAGTACCTTCGCCGCGGTGAAAGAGAGGGAAAAGGGGTCCCGGGTGCGGTAGTCCGTGCCCTCGTCTTCGGTAAGATCTCCGATACTTGTGGTGGCCTCACGGGTTCCCTGTTCGCCAAATAGGCCGAGGCTCAATCCAAGGATGGGGCCTGTGATCGACTCACTGGTGATCCACTCCTGTGTGGACCCAGCATGGTGTTCCGCACGACGCTTGGCATGATCCTTTGGGTGATCTTGTGCGCGGGTGTGGTTGCTAGTCACACAGAGCCCCAGGTAGACGGCCACATGTACCAGTGCAGTCCTGTGCGGCAGAATGGTCCAGAGTTTCACCTCAACCATTGTCGTCGATTTGTTCCCGGGGGTCTACCGTTCCGTTATTCGGTCGCGCCTATCTGGGTCGCCCCTATCTGGGTGGCGCCGGAAGAACCTGTTCGCCCCGGTTGAGCAGATCGAAGGCCGCGATCCGGTAGGCTTCCGCCATGGTGGGGAAGTTAAATATGGTGTCCACAAACTGTTCCACACGCCATTGGGCGGCCAGGGCGATTTGCCCCATGTGAATCAGTTCGGTGGCGCTTTCACCCACCACATGCACGCCCCGTAGGGTGAGTGTCTTTTCATCCGCCACGAGCTTGAGCAGGCCCGCGGGAGTGCCTTTGATGTGGGCCCGTGCCACTTCGGTGAACTTGGCGCGGCCCACCTTTGCGACACCGTGTTTTTGGGCAACCTGTTCTGGGGTGAGGCCCACGGACGCAAGCTCTGGGATGGCGTAAATTCCCACGGGTGTGTTCTCGATGGCGTTTCCCGTGGGTACCCCCAGGGCGTGGCACACGGCCCGGCGGCCCTGTTCCATGGAGGTGGCCGCAAGGGAAGGGAATCCGATGACGTCGCCAATGGCGTAGATATGGGGAATGCTCGTTTGGTAGTACTCGTTGACGGGGATCTGACCACGGGGCGTGAGTTCCAGGTTGAGCTGGGGGAGATCCAGGGTTTCCACGTTGGCCACGCGGCCCAGGGCGATCATGGCCTTCTGTACTTGAATGACGTGACCGTTCTTGAGTTCTGCCCGCAGGGAGGAGATCCCGTCCCAGTTCAGGTTTTGTACTTCCTGGTTGGGCAGGAATGTGCCGCCCAGTTCTTCGAACTTTTCAACCATGAGCCACACGAGCTCCTCGTCCATGAAGGCCAGCGGCCGTTCACCCTTGTCCACCACCGTGACCTCTACCCCAAGATTGGCAAAGGTGGTGGCGTATTCCATGGCAATGACACCGCCACCGACCACCAGCAGGGATTTGGGAAGGTAGGCCACCGAGAGAAGGGAATCGCTGTCCAGGATGTGTTCGTGATCGATGGCGATGTGGGGTATGGCGCGCGGGCGGGACCCGGTGGCCACCATGATGTGGTGGGCGGTGATTTGATTGGAGGAACCGTCCCGGGACCGTACTTCGATGGTGTGTGAATCCACAAATGAGGCCCGCCCACGGATGACCTGGACGGCGTTGCGGTCCAGTTGTTGGTCGATGAAGGATGCATGGGCATCCACCACGTCGCGCACGCGGGTCATGAGGGGGGCAATCTCGTCCAGGGCGGAATCGGCCTTTCCGAGGAGCCGTTGGGATCTTCGCCAGATGGAGGCCGTTTCCCTTAGGGTCTTGCTGGGAATGGTGCCGTGAAACACACAGGCACCCCCGCGTGTTTTTCCCTGCTCGACGAGCGCCACCGTTTGCCCAAGCTTTGCGGCTTGCACGGCGGCCTTTTGGCCCGCGGGTCCACTTCCAATGACGATGAAATCAAAATCTAGATTTTGCATGGTGTGTTCGTGGTCGGCTGCGGGTAGGTCGTTGTTGTTGTTAGGATTGGTAGACGGAAGCCGCGGCCAGTGCCTTTTCGCGGGCGTCCCAGATGGCATCGATGGCGTCGGTGTACAGGTTGAGCTCGTCTGCGGCGGGGTGGGTGTAGAACGCTGGGGCACCAAACTTCAGTTCTGCGGGGTCGGTGGCATGCCTCGGATCCTGGGTGTCGTGGATTTCTTCGGTGTCTGCGCTACCGAACAGCTCGGAGTCCAACGCACGGTCCTCGGTTGTGGACAGATCCACGAGTTGCGGTTCTTCTGTGTCCTGTTCTTCTGTGCCCTGTTCTTCGGTGGTCTGTTTTTCGGTGACGTGCTTTTCGGCAGCCTGGAGTTGCACGGCGTTGGCATGTGCGCGCTCCGGGTGGCCGTTGCTGTCGGCGTCCAGGATGGCGGCCTGGGCGAAATCCCGGGCAAGGGCGGTGGTGCAGACGGCACTTGCGTAGGCGGATGGCGCGCGGGACCAATCCTCATGGTAGGCGATGGTTGCGCGCACGACCTGGGGGAGTTTCCAGGCCAGCCCAAGGGCAGCGCCCACGTTGGGGGCGAGTTTCACCGCGGCATCCCACACCGTTTCCTTGGGGAGTTTGTGGACCCGGGTATCGTTGGCCTCGGAGGTAATCTTCAGGGCCACGGGAAGGCCCACGTTGTGCAGCAGCCCGCAAAGGAATCCGGTTTCCACGTTGAGCTTGAGCGCGCGACTGGTCTCCCTGCAAAACACGCCCGTGATGAGGGAACGGCGCCAAAGGTCGCGAAGTTCATCCTTGAATGCGGGAATGGTCACGCTCTTGAGCAGGTACTGGGTCACCACCATGTTGCTCACCTCGGCCATTCCCAGGCGGGCGATGGCCTGGGGAAGGGAAACGATTTCCACGGTGGCGCCGTAGGCCGGGGAGTTGGCCACCCTCAGGGTGTAGGAGGCGATGGCCGGGTCCTTGTGGATCCAATCGGCGAGCCCCTGGGCGTTGGCCTTGGGGTCCCGGGCCAATTGCATCACCTGCATGGCCACATCGGGAAGGGGTGGCACTTCCAGTTTATCGGTGCGTAGCCCTTCAGTAAGTTGATCGGTGGCAGATGCCGGCATTGGGGTCCTCCTCCATGAGGGTACAATCCTCGTCCATGAGGATCGGTGTAACAGGTACCTCGGAACTTTATGGAGTTTCCTTGAGCGTTTCCTGTGCTTACCCTGGGCCTACCCTGGGCCTACCCTGGGCCTACCCTGGGCCTACCCTGGGCTTTCCCAAGCATTTTCCCGGTTTTCCCTAGGGATTTTTTTTGGAGAGTCCATGATTAGCCGTTGTCCGTGGCCCGGAGCATGCTTATGTTGCCGTGGATGGGGCCGTGGTTGATCTATTTGGGCTTGATGTTTGCCGTGTTTTGGTTTGTTCGCCGTGGACGTGGCGGTGGATCTGGCGGTCCCATGAGCATTTTTTCCTTTGGCACTAGCCGTGGGAAATGGGTGGAGCCTGAAAAACAGAATACCCATTTTTCGGACGTGGCGGGTGTGGACGAGGCGAAGGAAGAGCTGGAGGAAATCGTTTCCTATTTGAAGTCTCCCGCCAAGTACACACGCCTGGGAGCTCGCATTCCCCGTGGGGTGTTGTTGGTGGGGCCCCCCGGCACCGGCAAGACCTTGCTTGCCAAGGCCGTGGCGGGGGAGGCTGGAGTGCCATTCATGAGTATCAGCGGATCCGAGTTTGTGGAAATGCTGGTGGGCGTGGGTGCCGCACGGGTGCGCAGTTTGTTTGCCCAGGCCAAACAGAATGCTCCGTGTATTGTCTTCATTGATGAGTTGGATGCCCTGGGCCGGTCCCGGAGTCAGTTGGGGGGGGGCCACGAGGAACGGGAGCAGACCCTGAACCAGATGCTGGTGGAGATGGATGGGTTCAACACGGATGAGACCGTTATTGTGTTGGGCGCCACCAACCGTCCCGAGGTGTTGGACCCGGCCCTGTTGCGCCCGGGCAGGTTTGATAGGCAGGTGCTTGTGGATCTTCCCGACAGGGAAGGCCGAGAGGCGATTCTTCGGGTGCATGTGAAAGGGGTGCAAGTGGCCGAGGACGTGGACCTCACTTCCATTGCCCGCCGGACTCCGGGGTTTGCGGGTGCGGACTTGGCCAACCTGATCAACGAGACGGCGCTTCTGAGCGCGCGCGCCGATCAGGATACGGTCAACGGGGACGCCTTTTCAGAGGCCATTGACCGGGTGGTGGCGGGGTTGAAAAAGAAGAACCGTCTGGTGGATCCGGAGGACCGTCGTCGGGTGGCCTACCATGAGGTGGGCCATGCCCTTGCCGCCTATTTGGCCAACCGTGCTGCCCTGGAAGCGAGTGGATCCGGGAAGGACGGGAAACGTAAGAGCCGGCGAAACATGGTGGAAAAAATTTCCATCGTGCCCCGTGGTTTGGGCGCCCTGGGGTTTACGATGCACAGTTCTGAGGACGACCGGCAGCTCATGACCCAGGAGGAACTCATGGCCACCCTGGTGGGCGTGGTGGGTGGGCGTGTGGCGGAGGAGATTGTGTTTGGAAGCCCTTCCACGGGTGCCCAGAACGATTTGCAGAAGGCTACGGAATTGGCACGGGCCATGGTGGTGGATTACGGCATGAGCGAGGCTGTGGGGCCCATCAACATTCGAGCCGACAGCAAGTCGGTGTTCCTAAACGATGCGCCATCCCGATCGTCGCAGATCGGCGAGCACCTGGCGGACACGATTGATTCTGAGATCCGATCCATCGTGGAAAAGGCGTTCACCACCGCCCGGGAGTTGCTCACCACCCACCGGCCCGACCTGGACCGAATCTCCGAACGCCTGCTCGAAATCGAAGTCCTGGAAGGCGAAGAGCTCGTCCAGCTCCTCGACGCGGTACGCTAGGCTCAACTCCTTGACGCGATGCCTTGGGCTTAGTCGCTGAGGCTGTCAAACGAGAGGTTTCTGACCGTGGTTTTGCACGGTTTAGGGTCATCTTCAGCGAATTCACAATCGGGTGCGTCTCCCTTTCTGAAGGCTTCCAATAAACTTCGAATGAGTGGTGGTACATAGTTCTCTGGGTGCTCGGTCATGGTGGGTTGGCTAACGGAGTAACTGTTGCCGTGGCTATCGTGGATCTGAACGCCCACCATGTAGAGGCAGGAAGGTTCCACGTAGAAATTGCTGAGAGAATCATCAGAGGAGTCCTCTGAGAAGGTTGGCGCAACGCACTTTGCCTGGGGGTCGATTTCGCCCCACCTTTCTTCTTCGGGTGTGTCCACTCCATTGGTTGTTCCCCATAGGATGAGCTTGATGGCTGCGTGGGCCTGTAAGCTTGGGAGTGCTCTCCTCGCGCAGGCCGCATCGCAGTGAAAGCTGATTTGGGGGGCGAGTATGGAGCGTTGCGCATGGCCGATGATTTCGACGCTTTCTTCCATAAGAGTGGTTTGCAGTGCCGCGTCAATGGCTTGCACAATCTCTCGGTTGAGGTGCATCAAGTCCCCGTACCGCGGCAACAGAACCATGGTAATGGGACCAGTATGGGGGGTTGGAGCACGGGGTGTTGGAACCTGTGCTGTTGATTCCTGTGGCGGTTCGCCCTCCATGGCTTCCACTTGGTCTGCGTTGCCCTCTGTGATCCCGTGAAAGAGCGAACTTTCAACCATTGGATCGGAGTTCTGGCTTTGCTCGTTCACAACCTCGTGAGCCGGAATCTGCCGTTCTTCGCCTTGGGATCTCGAAGCGGGTTCTGGTGATTTTGTTGCACGCGTGTGGCTTTTGTTGCACCCCCAACCGACCAGAAGAAGAGCTACGAACAACAAGTGAACTGTACGTGCTGATGTCCGAAGATCTGTCGGGTTTTGACGGTTGTTGTCTAGGGCGTGAACGGTGCTGAACGTGTACATGGGCGCAGGGGCCAGTTTACAGCAGCGGCTGTAGGCGTGCTTCCACAAACCGATCAGTTTCTACGGGTACGTGCTTTTTTTTGGCAGGGATGCGTATTGATTCCCGTCAAAAACCAGGGACACGTCTGCACCCACCTCAACAATCGGCGTCGGCCTGGGCGTCTTGCATGGAGGCGTCCATGTGTGTGGACTGGGTTTTGGTGGAGGAGCAAGCGGCCCCGAGGAGTACCACCATGCCTGTGAGTAGGAGGCGCATGGTGAACCCTAGGAACATCCGGGGCCGCTGCCGGCGGTGCAGCAGTAGTTGGTAGGTGTGGTGTTGCGGCACTTGTTGGCGCTGGAGCAGTCGATGTCGCCGGAGCATTCGTAGGTGCAAAGTAACCCGGCTCCGTCGTCGCGGCAGAGGCCGTCGCCCAGGGAGGGGTGGCCGCAGTCGCTGTCCAGGGTGCAGAGGTCCTTGTAGTCGGTGACGGCTTCGCAGGTGGTTTGGCTTTGGGCAGGAGAGCAGTAGGTGCTGGCCACGCCGCTGGTGGAGGTTTCGGTTTGGGATTCGATGTAGACTTTGGTGGGGCAGGTGGTGCCTGTGATGGTGGCGCGGTCCAGGAGGCAGTAGGTGCCGTGGGGGCTGGATTGGTAGTCCATGGGCACGCAGCGCAGGGTGCCTGCGCTGGTAGTTTCGCACTCTTCGTCCGCCACGCACGCTTCGCAATCGCCCAAGCTTGCGACAGCGGTGGTCGTACACGTGCGGTTTGCTGGGTTACAGCTGTTGCCGGAGCAATCGGTGGCGCCTTGGCCGATTCGGCACTCCACGCAGGTGTTGTCTGTGGCGTCACACACTGGGGTGCCAGTGGTGCAATCGGTGTTGGTGAGGCACCCGACACATGTTGAAGTTGCGGCGTTGCACACGGGAGTGGCTCCGGTGCAGGTGTTGTTGCAGGCGTCCACGGTGGCGTCCGTGCCTGTATCTGAAGTGGCGTCTTGCATGGAGGCGTCCATGTTTGTGGACTGGGTTTTGGTGGAGGAGCAAGCGGCCCCGAGGAGTACCACCATGCCTGTGAGTAGGAGGCGCATGGTGAACCCTAGGAACATCCGGGGCCGCTGCCGGCGGTGCAGCAGTAGTTGGAAGGCATGGTGTTGCGGCACTTGTTGGCGCTGGAGCAGTCGTCGTCTCCAGAGCATTCGTAGGTACACCGCAACCCTGCGCCATCGTCGCGGCAGAGGCCGTCGCCCAGGGAGGGGTGGCCGCAGTCGGTGTCCAGGGTGCAGAGGTCCTTGTAGTCGGTGACGGCTTCGCAGGTGGTTTGGCTTTGGGCAGGAGAGCAGTAGGTGCTGGCCACGCCGCTGGTGGAGGTTTCGGTTTGGGATTCGATGTAGACTTTGGTGGGGCAGGTCGTGCCTGTGATGGTGGCGCGGTCCAGCAGGCAGTAGGTGCCGTGGGGGCTGGATTGGTAGTCCATGGGTACGCAGCGTAGGGTGCCGGTGGCGTTGGTTTCGCATTCTTCATCGGCTACACAGGTATCGCAGGCCGCAAGGCTACCTACGGTCGTGGATGTACACGTTCGGTTTGCTGGGTTACAGCTATTGCCGGAGCAATCGGTGGTGCCTTGGCCGATTCGGCACTCGACGCAGGTGTTGTCTGTGGCGTCACAGATGGGTGTGGCACCTGAACAATCTGTGTTCTCCAAGCAGGCTACGCACTGCATGGTGGTGGCGTTGCAGATAGGTGCGGCACCAGTGCAGGCGTTGCCGCAGGCATCCACGGTGGCGTCCGTGCCTGTATCTGAAGTGGCGTCTTGCATGGAGGCGTCCATGTGTGTGGAGTTGCCTTTCCATTCTTTGAAACGGCACGCGCCGAGTTGAACTGTGGTTAGCAGTGCAAATACGATTGTAATTACCCGTTGATGGGTTTGTGTGTGGGCCACTAGAATCTCCCTTCGATGATGATGCCTGCGGTGCTTTGGCTGATAGTCGGTCGTGCACGTATGGGGCGCTTCGCCAGCACGTATGTGCAGCCAAGCGCGGTAATGACTCCTGCGGCTAGGGTTGCTTTGGCGAGGCCGTTAAAGGCTATCTCTCTGTGTCTGCCTCCGGGGGTGTCGCAATCCCCTTCCACACAATCGCCCCTGGTTGCCCATGTCGCAATGGAACTGCTCAACGCGACCGCTGAAACCACTCCGAGGCCAAGGCCAATAGGAACGTTCCAGTTTGAACGAGGACGAGTGAGGTTGCCTGTGGAAGCATCCGGCCCTGGGTTATGTGTTGGGGAGTAGTTGTATTGTTCGATGTGTGTGGGGTTGTTGGGGATTTGTAGGGTGAAGTTTTGTATGGGTGCGTTGGGGGGTTGGAGTTGGATGTTTCTTGTTCCGGGGGGGA
>JAUICN010000001.1 GCA_030427835.1 Polyangia bacterium
TACCTTTTCGGCCCCTTCTCCCCTCTGCTCTCACTCGAATATGGCCGTGCAAGCGGACTCCAGTCTCCCGTTCTTGCACGTTTGCCCCCGGTGCCCCTTCTCTAACCTGGGTGGGACGACGAGACTATTTTAGGCGGACAATTAGGCGGGCAGGTCGGTTAGGGTTGTTGGCATGAATGTACAAAGGGCGTGATCGTCGTCGTTTGAGTTCCGTCAGCACACGTGCAACCCGTCGCAAGGCTCTCCCGTAGGGAGGTTGGCCAAGATGCAACTCAACAGTCGGGTCTCCCAAATAGACAACCAATCCACCCCCCATGGTGTCCACGTGGATCTCCTGCAACGGCTCCTTCCCATGAAGCGACCATGACGCGTGATTGTGCATGAGCGTAAGTACCGAACCCGGGAGCTCTTCCGGCACCCTGCCTTCCATGTCCCGCACAAGCCCCGTTACCACAGGAAAGTCGTGGGGATCTCTGTATTTCCAGGGCTTGAACAACACCCCCTGCTTGGACGCGAGCCAAGTTTCCGAAGCATCACCCCGCAGGGTGCCCGCAGGTTCATCCTGAATTTCACCCGTCGAGAACCCAGGGGAGTGCGATCTAGCGACCTGAACCAGTGCTGCGGCCACATGCTCCTCAATGTGAATTTCCACAGTGGACGGTAGATGGCGTTGAAAAGACGCCGAACGCACCCATGGCAACCCGCGTATCCCTTGAAGAACTTCCTGAGAGCGAACATCAAAGATATTCATACCCGACACAATGCCGCTGGCCCCATTCACGCTGGACACGCTTTGCTGATTCTGACCCCGTACTTCGATTCGCTGAACCGCAAAGGCCTGGGCGTGATGAGCATAGTGGTAGGCCTCGTAAGCGCACCAACCACCGATACCCAAAACAAAAGACACCGTGAGCACACGAAGGCCCACCTGGGCCCATCCTCGCCTATGTTTTTCCACCCTTTCGTTCCAGGACACCGCAGGAACCTTAGGGGCCTTCTCCCTACCATGGCGTACGCTAGTGGATGACTTCGAGTCGCCGGTGAGCATCTTTGCGCCGTGCCCGTCACGGCTACGACCTCCGGCGAAACGATTGCTCGGTATCACAACCGCACCCGCGTCCCTTTTCCGCACGCGCCTTCGACGTTTCTTGCCGATGGCAGAAGGACTCCTAGAAATGGGTCGTGCGGCCACCTCGGCTACCCCGTCACGCCGCTAAGGTGGGAGTAAATCTCAGGCGCGGTTTTGGTAATATCACCCGCGCCCAGGGTGAGCACCACATCGCCGGGTTGAGCTTCAGAAAGCACCGCTTCCATAAGTGCAGCACGCCCGCCCACGTAGTTGACCTGGCGATGACCGTGGGCCCGAATGGCCTCCGCCAATGTTCGGGAAGTCACCCCCTCAATCGGCGCCTCACCCGCGGGATAGATATCGGAAATGAACAACTTGTCTGCACGATTGAACGCACGGGAAAACTCCTCAAAAAGAGATTGAGTGCGTGAGTACCGGTGGGGTTGGAAAGCCACGATCACTCGCCGTTGAACTCCTTCACCGTTCTCGGCATGGGCACCGTCTGTCGACGGCTCCATGGGGAGTTGCGCCAGGGAACGTTGGGCCGCTTCCAACGTGGCCTCAATCTCTGCGGGGTGGTGCGCGTAGTCGTCGACCACGGTAACTCCCCGTGCCGTGCCCAACACCGTAAATCGTCGCTGCACTCCCTCGAACCCATGCAAGCCTTCTTGAATCCGCGAAGCCGGCACTCCCACCTCGTCGGAAACTGCAATGGTTGCAAGCGCGTTGAGCACGTTGTGCATTCCAGGCATGGGCACCACAAACTCACCAAGATCCTCACCGCGACGCTCCACCGAGAACCGAACCGACAACCCCTCAGGTGTGGGCTTTCGGGCTCGGTAGTCTGCCTGAGCAGAAAACCCATAGGTCGCCGTACGCTTATCGATAGAAGGCAAAATGTCCTGCACGTTGGGGTGATCCATGCAGGCGACCACCAGCCCATAAAAGGGAACCCGATTGGCAAACTGGACGAAGGCATCCTTGACCGCATCCAGGCTACCGAAATGCTCCAGGTGCTCCGGATCAATGTTGGTGATGACCGCAATGGTGGGCGTTAGGTGTAGAAACGAACCATCCGATTCGTCCGCTTCGGCCACCAGCAAGTCCCCAGCGCCGCGGGCCGCACCTGATCCCAGAGCATTGAGCCTCCCACCGATCACCACGGTAGGGTCCAGCTCCGCCTCCCTCAACACCGTGGCAAGCAACGATGTGGTCGTGGTCTTGCCATGGGACCCGGCAATGGCGATGCCGTCCTTCAATCGCATAAGTTCACCCAACATCTCAGCCCTGGGAATCACCGGGACTCCAGCGGACCGCGCAGCAACCACTTCAGGGTTTTCCTTGGAGACCGCGGAAGAGATGACCACCACGTCCGCACCCTGTATCTGATCGGCCGCATGCCCAGTGAATACATGGGCTCCCTTGGCCTGCAATCGCCGGGTCGTGTCAGACGCTCGTAAATCAGAACCGGATACTTGAAATCCATGCTCGAGCAGCACTTCAGCAATGCCGCTCATGCCCACGCCACCGATACCCACGAAATGAATGGACCGAACGCGACCTCGAAACATGGATCAGCTCCTTGCCCTCTCCTGGGACCGGCCCAACTCAGTACAGCCCAACTGAGGTACATCAAGCCACTGCAATAGATCGTCCACGATGTTGGCTGCAGCTTCAGGTTGGCCGAGGGCCAATGCTTTTTTAGACATGTGCATCAGAGATTGTGGTGCTCGAACGAACCGGCCCAGATGCTCACCCAGTTGGCTCGGCATGTCCAGCTGGGACACGCAAATGGCCGCACCCTGCTGTGCCAGCTGTTGCGCATTTGCATCTTGATGACCGTCCGTCGCGTGGGGATAGGGAATGAGAATACTGGGCTTACCAAGGGCAGCAAGTTCGGCCACCGTGGTGGCCCCCGCACGGGCGATCACCAAGCGCGCCTGCGGGTAGGCCTGGGCCATATCGTCGATGAAGGGTCGCACTTGCACCCGATCCCCAAGGCCCAAGGACTGGTAGTGAGAGCGGACCGAAGCCTCGTCTGACGCGCCCGTTTGGTGCACGATGGAAGGCTTGCAGGACACCCCCGCAAGGGCCTGGGCAAGAATCGGAGGAAGATGTTGGTTCAAGGCATGGGCACCTCGGGATCCACCGAGAATCAGGATGCTGTGGCCGCGAGCCGCCGCCCCTTCGGGGTCGCACCGAATCTCACGCCCCAGCTGTGCCAACTCGTCTCGAACTGGATTGCCAAGCACCCGTGCCACACCCCGGGGGAACACCTGTTGGGTTTCCGCAAAGGTCACGTAAGCACGACCCACCCAGGGAGCGAGCCATCGGTTGGTTTTTCCCACATGTGCGTTTTGCTCCATGAGCGCCGTGGGAATACCGAGCGATCGTGCCGCGGCCACCATGGGGCCCGAGGCGTACCCGCCCACCCCCACAACCACGTCTGGGCGAAATGCCCCAAGAATACGCAAGGCCTGTACGCCGGCCTGTGGCAATCGGGAAAGGGCCTTCATCCAGGCGCGGGCCCGTTGTTCCTGCACACCAATGATGTCCAGGGTGGCAAGGGATTCACCCCGTGCCGGCAGGATACGCGCCTCAATGCCACGGTCGGTGCCCACGAAGAGCACGGCCGTCTCGGGGTGCCTGCGGCGGAGTTCTTGAATCAGGGCCAACCCTGGAAATAGGTGTCCGCCCGTGCCCCCTCCTGCAACGATGATGCGCAGGGGGGCCCTACCAGAGGCCCCTGCGGATAGCGGTGTGAACAATGCCACTAGAGCTTCCTCCGGTTGGAGGTTCCCCCGACCCACCGTCGGCTTTCCACCGGGTTGGATCCACCCTTGCTAGATTCGGCCAAGCGACTGTACCGGGAGATGCTTAGCAATACACCGAGCGCAGCGCAGTTCACCATGAGTGAGGAGCCTCCGTAACTCACGAAGGGCAACACAAGGCCCTTGGTGGGCAACATTCCCATGGCCACCGCAAGGTTCGTAAAAGCCTGCACGGTAACAAACAGGGTGAGCCCAAACCCCAGGTAGGCGCCGTAGCGATCCGGTGCGCGAAAGGAAATCCGAAGTCCGCGCCAAAACATCAACAGGTAGGCGAGCACAAGGGCGAGCACACCGATGAAACCCAATTCTTCGCCCACAATGGCGCCGATGAAATCGTTCCTTGCCTCAGGAAGATAGAAGAGCTTTTGTCGACTGTCGCCCAGACCCACGCCCGTGACCCCGCCGGCACCAAAACTCAGAAGAGATTCGGAGACCTGGTAACCCACATCGAACCGGTGGGCGAAGGGATCCAAAAAGGCCTGAATGCGGCGCATGCGGTAGGGCGACGATGCGATGAGTCCGTAGGCCGCAACGGCTAGCACAGATACCCCGGCCAGCAGGTAGCCCGTGCGCGCACCTGCGGCGAACAACAGAGAAATGGAAAGCACGCCGATCATGACGGCACTTCCAAAATCAGGCTGCAGCAGGCACAGCATCATGAGCAGCATGGCCACCATGGCATGGGGCAGAATGCCTACAGAAAACGAGGCCATTTGTTCCCGCTTTTTGGTAAGGGAGTAGGCCAACCATAGAATGAGGGCAAGCTTCATGACCTCTGCGGGCTGCACGTGGATGGGCCCCAGTGTGAGCCACCGGGTGGCCCCTCCGGCCCGGGTCCCCAGGCCCACAACCACCAGAAACGCAAGGCCGATGGCCACCGCAAGCACGGGATAGGTCCATTTGATGTACCACCGGTAGTCCACCCGGGAGGCCACGGCCATGGCTCCGAGACCAAGGGCAGCAAAGGTGCCCTGTCGCACCAGATAGTGCTGACCGTTGCCAAAATGCTCGTGGGCGTACACGGCGCTAGCACTGTACACCATGACCACACCAAAACTGATCAGCGCAAGCACGGTGCCGGCGAGCACAGGATCCACCGTGCCCCGTGCCCGGGAACCATCCACCATGGAAGAGGAGGATTCCACCGGCGTAAAGAAAGAACGCACACGCTGAAAAAGTTCTCCCCAGGTCAAGGAGCTGGGTGCAGGGCCGCCCCTTTCCCCAAGAGGAGAGGAGCCGGGCGCGGGGTTGTAGGGGCTAACCTGCCTCATCGAACACCTCCTTGGATTTCTGGGAATCCCCCACCTCGATGTTCTTGGCTGAAGTCACGGTTGGGGATCGCTCTGCAGATGCCGGGGCGAGATCCCGCACGTATTGCTCAAACAGTTCCCCCCGTCGGGCAAAGGATGAAAACATATCGAAACTGGAACAGGCCGGAGCAAGCACGACCCGATCTCCAGGCAGCGCAAGGGCGCGTGCCTTGTGGAGGGCATGTTGAAGACTCTCGGCCCGATGGGTAGGGACTTGGGTACCCATTTGCAACACCTGCTCGATGACAGGTGCCGATTCACCAAGGAGCACCACGTGTCGAACATGGGCCGCCACCGCATTGCGCAGTGGCCCGTAGTCCCCATGCTTGTCCTTGCCTCCCGCAATGAGGATAAGCCCCGGTTTCCCTTGGTTCTGGACGGCAAGGCCACGAATCGAAGCGACCGCAGCATGGACGTTGGTGGCCTTGGAGTCGTTGTAGTAGGTCACACCCTGCAGCTCCCGCACGCGTACCGTTCGGTGGGGTAAACCCCGATAGGCGAGCACACCAGCCCGAATGTCCTGTGGTGAGGCGCCGGCCAGTCGCGCAATGAGCATGGCAGCGGCCACGTTCTGGTGATTGTGGGATCCCAATAGTGGAATCTCCTGGTGGGTGAGTTCCAGGCCCGAAACCCGATCCACAATCCGATCGGTTTCACAAACCACTTCGAGTCTTTCCACCGAGGAGGGTTCAACCGACGGCGACTCCACGCCGAAGGTTCGCCGTTGCCCAACCACGGGCGCCCCCCCCAGGTCCAGGGGAGTGGATGGAAGTACGGCCCAGTCATTCCCCGTTTGATTTCGGAATATGCGCATCTTGGACGCCCGGTATTCCTCAAAGGAGGCATGCCAATCCAGGTGATCCTCGTTGAGGTTGAGCAGCGCCGCCACATGGGCGTGCAGGGATCGCGTACGCATGAGCTGGAAGCTGGAAAGCTCAAGAACCACAGAACGGACTGCGCCACCGTTGCTGCCTTGGTCGTACAGGATTTCGGCGAAGGGCCTCCCCAGATTTCCACCCACGAACGTGCCGGCATCCGCCTGGGTCAGGGCGTTGCCCACAAGGGAGGTCACGGTGCTTTTTCCGTTGGTCCCTGTGATGGCCACGTACTGCAATGCTGTGCCCAGGGTTTGAAGCTCCTGGAGTGTCCACTCCAGCTCTCCAAGCACTGGAACCCCGGTTTGGGCCAGCTGATGCAAGAGGGGCAGGGCTCGCACACCGGGAGACACCACGACCGCGTCGACCTGATGAAAATGCTGAAGATCGTGACTCCCCAACCGTAGCTCCAACTGGGAAAACCCAGACCCCACGTCCCTGCGAAGTTGTTCCAGGGAGGGTTCCAACTCTTTTTCACTGCGCGTGTCGTTTACGACCACGGTGGCACCTTGGTCCAATAGGTAGCGGGCCACCGCACGCCCAGCCCCCCCCAGGCCGATGAGTGCCACGCGCTTACCCACCCAGGATGTGCCTTGCCCTGCCATGGTTACCTCAGTTTCAACTGGGCAAGGCCAATCAAGGCAAGCGCAATGGAGATGATCCAAAAGCGCACGATGACGCGGGGCTCGGGCCAGCCCATTTTCTCAAAATGATGGTGGATAGGTGCCATGAGAAAGACCCGTTTCCCGGTGAGTTTGAAAACCGCCACCTGGGTGATGACGCTGACCGCCTCGACCACAAACAACCCACCGAGGATCACCGAAAGGAATTCGTTTTTGGTGAGCACGGCCAGGGTGCCGAGGCCGCCGCCCAGGGAAAGGGATCCCACATCTCCCATGAATACCTGGGCCGGGTAGGTATTGAACCAAAGAAAACCAATGCCAGCGCCAAGCACTGCCGCACAGTACACGGCCAGTTCTCCGGCACTGGCGATGGGAGCAATGTCCAGGTAGGTGGCCACGTCCCGCCCAAAGAGGGTGAGACCGGCGAGGTAGGCAAGCAACATGTAAGTGCCCGCGTTGATCATGACCGGACCGATGGCGAGGCCATCCAGGCCGTCGGTGAGGTTCACCGCGTTGGAGGTTCCCGCGATGACAAAGGCGGCAAACGCAATGTACAGGCCGGTGGGTAAGGTGATGGGGTGCTTGCTGAAGGCCGTAAAGGGCAGGGCCAATCGATGGCGGACTTCAATCCAATCCTCCGGGAGCCCCGGAAGGTTGGACCAAAGCCAACCGCAAACCGCAAGGGCGACCCCAAACTGTAAGACAAGCTTGCCCTTGGCAGAAAGTCCGCCCGAACTCCTGTGACGGATCTTGGCTGCGTCATCGATGTACCCCACGATGCCGTAACAGGCGGTGATCATGAGCACGGCCCACACCAGAGGATTGTCTGGATTCGCCCAAAGCACGGTGGAGATCCCTAGGGACAGTAGAATAAGCGCACCGCCCATCGTGGGGGTGTCGGCCTTGGAGAAGTGGGACTCGGGGCCATCCTTTCGAATCACTTGTTTGATCTGACGCTTTTGCAACCGCTTGATGAACCAGGGGTACAGGCCGAAGGTGAGCAGCAACGCCGTAAGCAGTGAACAGATCACCCGAAAGGGCAAATAACGAAGCACGTTCAGAAACCCGAGGGAGGGGTATTCGTGCAAGGGGTAAAGCCATTCGTAGATCATGGCACGGCCTCCCCAGGCATCGGAGGACACAGATGATCCACCAATCGATCCAGCGCGACGCTGCGGGATGCTTTGATCAGCACCACATCCCCCACATGATCGGGTGGCTGAAACGACTGTATGGCTTGCTGCACGTCATCCACGACACACAGGCCGCTGGATCTGTCGGTGCCTTCGTCCACGCGGTCAGGCTGCCGGCGGAGCTGTTGGGTGGCTTTGCGGAACTCGGGCCCCACAAGGCACAACTGCCTGGGCTGAAGCTGAGCCGCAAGGGCGAGAACTTGTAGGTGGAACACCCTGGAACGTTCGCCCAACTCGCCCATGTCCCCCAGGCACAGATGCAACGCTCCTTTGCCACCCCGTTGGGTGTGAACGTGGGCTGCGGTCCGCAGGGCTTCCGTCATGGAAGTGGGGTTGGCGTTGTAGCTGTCGTCAATGACGAGTGCACCGCTTGAATGGGAACGGGGGCTTAATCGCCCAGGTACGGGGGCCACACCGGCAAGCCCTTGCAGTGCCCTGGGGACCGAGCACCCCATGCCGTGAACCATGGCGAGCACCGCGGCGGCGTTGATTCCAGCAGGGGCTCCCATTAGGGCCATGGATGCACGATACGCTTCCCCCGCTATCGTAAATGCAAACCCGTGCAAGGCCGTTTCCTGGTACGACCAGTCTTTCCATTGCACGGCGATTTGGGAGTGGGCCGTTCCATCCCCAGATGCCCCGAAGTCGGACGTGCCAAAGGTGACCACGCAATGGCCGGTAAGATCCTCCGGGTGCGGTTCAGCTTCGCTTTGTGGAATCACCACAACGCCACCTGGAGCCACATGCCGAAAGAGGGACCATTTTTCTCTTCGAACGTCCTTCAGCGTACCCAGACCTTCGGTGTGGGAGGCGGCGACCGCAGTGAGCAGGCCGTGGTCGGGCTGAACGATACGCGCCAGGATGTCGATTTCCCCGGGAAGACTGGTGCCCATTTCAATCACACCGCAGTCATGGGTGTCGTCCAGGGTCAGAAGCGTCATGGGAACGCCGATGCGGTTGTTCAGGTTTCCCAGGGTTTTCAACACCCGACGACCGCAGGCTTGCAACGCTGCGGCCAACAGTTCTTTTGTGGTGGTTTTTCCGACGGATCCGGTGAGTCCCACAAGGGCTCGCCCTTTGGCTTTGCGGGCCCATTGAAGTCGGTGATGGTGTGCGAGTTGCCCCAGGGCAACCAGGGTATCTGGCACTTGAATCTGGACTACCGACTCGGGCACATGGGCTGGGCCGTGCTGCACAAGCAGGGCCTGCGCTCCCATTTCCACTGCGGTTCCAATGTACCGGTGCCCGTCGGTGGATCCACCCACCAGGGCCACGAACAGACCTCCCGGTTGCACCTGGCGTGAGTCCACGGCCACCCCGGTGAGCGGCGTGGACGGTAATCCAGTGGCGGAACCAGTGGCAGAATCATTGGTGGAGCAAAGAAGGGTTCCTCCCGTAACGCGACATACCTCTTCGGTGGAAAAGGTGGCCCTGTTGCTGGGAATGGGCGTGCTCATGGGGCACCTCCCCGAACCGGCGTTGACGTGGCCGCCGCAATGGCCGTGCGGGCCTGCTCGCGATCGTCAAAGTGCTTCGGTCCGGCGGCTGAAATCTGCTGGGTCTCATGGCCCTTGCCCGCGATAAGCACCACATCGCCAGGTTGGGCACGTTGAATCGCTCGCGCGATGGCACGGCAACGATCGGGTTGGATCCAGGCACCGTTGTCCCGTGTTAACTCTCCCACGGCCAGGTGGATCCCCGCTTCTTTCACACCCTGGGCGATGTGCTCCAGGATGGCTGTGGGGTCCTCGCTCCGTGGGTTGTCATCGGTTAACACAAGCACGTCCGCGGCCTTACCCGCCACGCGCCCCATCACGGCCCGTTTGCTGTGGTCGCGGTCGCCGCCGGCCCCAAATACGGCCCACAGCTTCCCTTCAGGGCCAAGTTGGCCTCGGCAGGCGTGCAACGCGGCCCGAAGCGCATCGGGCGTGTGTGCATAGTCCACAAACACGTGCACACCGCGTGGATCATCAATCGCTTCCATACGACCGGGAACCTGCGCAAGGTGGGTCAGCCCCTGAACCACCGTTGCAGGGTCCAGGCCCAGGGCCAATCCAACGCCTGCCGCCACCGCCATGTTTTGATGGTTGTGGGCGCCGAACAGGGAAGACACAAAGCAGTACTCGTCACCGCCGACCCATAGGGAAAGTTCTGAAGGCAGCTCGCCGTTCATCTCTGGTTCCACGACCACAAAGGCTTCCCCATCGTGGTGGCTCCCGCAGCTCCATAGGGGGCCGCCATAGTGGGCCGTCTGCAAGCCTTGGGCGGCCAACCCATCGAACCACTCCTGACCCACCTTGTCGTCTGTGGCGATGGCCGCGCACCGAAAGCGCTGGGGCTCAAAAAGACGTGCCTTTGCTTGCCGGTACGCCTCCATGGACCCGTGGAAATCCAGATGATCGTTGGATAGATTGGTAAAGGCAGCCACATCAAATTGAATGCCATCCACCCGGTGGAGAGCCAGGGCGTGACTGGAGACCTCCATGACGAGGTGATCCCGACCTTGTTTGACGGCTTGTGCTGCCGCGCGATGGATATCGTCTGCTTCGGGGGTGGTCAGCGCCGGAAGGTTGAGGTTCAGGTCGGAGCCAATGGTTCCAAGAAGGGCGGGTGATTTCCCCGCGGCTTTTAATATGGCGTGAACTAGCCACGCGGTGGTGGTTTTTCCATTTGTGCCGGTGATCCCGACGACCCGTAGTTGATCGGTGGGTTTGCCGTACACGTGATGGGCAAGGGGGCCAAGGGCCGCCCGCGTGTTGGGAACGAGGAGGGTAGGAATGGACAGGCTGGAAATCGAGGCCTGGCGCGCCTCCTGGATGGCCACCGCAACCGCACCATTGTCCTGGGCCTGGGCAATGAACTGTGCGCCATCCACGTTGTTTCCGGCAATGGCCACAAAGAGATCACCGGGCCCTACCCTACGGGAATCGTGCTGTACGCCGCGTACAACTACGCCCTCGGGCACCGTCGAGGCGAACGTTCCGAACTGGGAAAGGGAAGCCAAAGCAACGCTCACGGCCTGGACCTCCCCGCCACGGCCCATAGGTTCCCATTCCCAGGGACATGGGCTGAACCCGAAGGATGGATTGAAGACTGCCACCGGTTCCCAGGAGAGGGAGAGTTGCCGCCCGATTGCCCGCGGGTTCCCCCCTGCAATTGATGTTCAGGATAGAGTGCCGGAGCAAGGCTGGGTCGCGTTTGGGAGTTGGCCGGTTGGGCCCCCGTTGGATAGGGCGTGCTGGGTGCGAGCGTGAACCAGACGTCGCCCAGACTTGGGGGCTCGGAACGCACCGTGTTGGCCGCCAGGGGAGCGGGAATAAATCGCTGATCGATCACAATGCCCGTGCCCTCAAAATGGGGCACCACGTTCCGACGGGCGGCTTCGTGCATGGCCTGGCGTGCGGTGCGGCCCAACATGGATTTGACGGGGCTGTCGTCCCGGGGGCGAACACTGGCGGGAGATGTTGCTGTCCCCGGCTTTCCCTCAAGCATCGCTTCCCGACGGGCCTGCGCAGCCTCCCGTTGATGGCGAAGATGGCGGCCCAGTACCACCGAGCGCCGTGCGGAGGGTACCCCGAGGTGACGCAACGACGCGGTGGCGACCTTGCGGAACACGGGCCCCGCCACCACGCCACCGTAGTGGGCAATGGCGGGCTCATCGATGGCCACAGAAATCACGAGCCGTGGGTTTTCAGCAGGCACGAACCCCACAAAGGATGCCAACCAACTGTTCTTGGCGTAGCCCCCCTTTCGGTCGTTCGCCTTTTGGGCCGTGCCTGTTTTGCCTCCCACAAGGAATCCGTCCACGGCCGCAGCGGCCCCTGTACCGTGGTCGGAAGTGACGGCGGTCATCATCTGGCGCACCAAACGACTGATCCGTGGGGGCACCGGTTGCCGGAGGGTGCTGGGACGCCCCTCCTGGGAAACGTCACCGTCTGTGGTCACCACCCGCCTTACCAGCACCGGCCTCATGAGCCTCCCCCCATTGGCCAGGGCCGCCGTGGCCATGGCCATTTGGAGGTTGGTGACGCTCATGCCCTGACCAAACGCAATGGTGGCGGTGTCCATCTCGTACCACTTGCTGTAGTGACGCAGGATGCCTGCCGTTTCCCCGGGAAGGGGCACGCCCGTTTCGGAACCAAACCCAAACTGGCGAAGCACGCGAAACAACCGCTTGCGACCCATGGCCTGGGCGATTTTTGCGGTGCCAATATTGCTTGAATAGGCCAACACTTCCGCCGGTGTCAGATCACCGTAGGGCTTGGAATCGTGGATGGTTTCATCCGCCACATCCATGGCGCCTTCCTCGCAGAAGATGGGCTGGTCGAGCGCCACAGCACCGGAGGCCAGGGCCCCTGCGATGGTAAAGGGTTTCATGGTGGAGCCCGGTTCAAACCGGTCTGTGACGGATCGATTGCGCCTGTGGGATGGCGGTGCCTGGGTGGGTTGGTTCGGGTTGAACGTGGGGTAGTTGGCAAGGGCGAGAATCTCCCCTGTACTTGGGTCCACCACCACTACGCTGCCTGCCTTGGCTTCAAAGGTTTGCACCGCGAGTGCAAGCTCTCGCTCCACCACGTGTTGAATGGTTTTGTCCAGGGTGAGGTACACGTCGTCGCCCTGGGTGGTGCGGCCGTCGAGCAGTTGTTCTGAAAACACCACATGGCCACGTCGGTCCCGCAGGGCTGGGATCTGGCGCTCGGAACCCCGGAGTTCATCATTGAGGGATAGCTCTACCCCCTCGATGCCCACCCCATCCACGTTGGAGAAACCCAACACATGGGCGGCGAGTTCGCGATTGGGGTAAAAGCGACGGGCCTCCTTGGTGGTGGCAAGGCCCGGAATGTTGAGTGCCTTGGCTGCTCTGGCCTGACGGGGGCTTACACGGCGTTTGATCCACACAAAGTAACGCTCGAGGGACAGGCGCTGCGCAATGCGTTCCGGGTTTACACCCAATACCTGTGCCAGGGCCCGGGCCCCCTGGGCGGGCACCCCCCCCGCACGGCGAAATTGCTTGGGGTTCACCCAAACGCTTTCGACCTCCACACTGACGGCCAACTCCGAACCGTTGCGGTCGTAGATGGTGCCCCGTTTGGGCGTTAGCTTCAGGTCCTTGAAGTATTGCTTTTCGGCCATGGACTGGAGTTCAGCCCCCTGACGAATCTGGAGGTCGGCGGCACGGCGCACGACCAGGCCCGCGCCCAACAACACCACCGAGGCAATGAGGCCCATGCGCAAGTGCATCCACCTTCGGCTTCCCCAGCGTTCCGAATGGGTGAGTGCATGGTCCACCACCTTTGTGCGCCGGCTCGATCCCCTGGCACCCGGGCGCGAGAAACGCTTTCGCCCTGCTGTTGCCTTCGCAAACATTATCGGAGTCGCCCCCGGGCATGGGAGTTGTTTTTACCCATGCCCACCACCTCGTCTTCGGTGGGCATGCGCATGCCCAGATCCCTGCGGGCCGTTAGCTCCACCCGATCCACCTGGCGAAGTGTGGCGGCCTCCACAGAGAGAAGGCGCCGTTGCTCCAGAAGCTGGCGTTGTTCGCGGCGGGCGTGACCCACGTCGTACCCCAGGCGTACCGTTTCAAAACGGATGGCCAAATGGCCGATGAACGCTGCCGCGCAAGCAAGAATGGCCACCGCCCAGAGACCGAGGAAACGGGAGCTCTTCATAGGTCACCTCCCGCGTCTAGCTCGGGTTCCCGCGCCCGTTCGAAGACTCGCAGTTTGGCACTTCGGGAGCGGCGGTTCTGGGACGCCTCCTCCTCTGAAGGAATGCGTGGCTTGCGATGGACCGGTGCCCCGCATTCCATATCGCGGAACGTGTGTTTGACGATGCGGTCTTCCAGGGAATGGAAACTGATAATGGCGGCTCGCCCCCCGGGCTTCAACAGGGCGGGCAAACTGGCAAGCAGGGTTTCCAACTCCTCCAGCTCACGGTTGATGGCAATGCGGATGGCCTGGAAGGTTCGGGTGGCGGAATCCCTGCCGCTCGACCGTGGGCCCATCACACTGTGCACGGCCCGCCGAAGATCCTGGGTGGTGTTGAGATTGCCTTCGCTGGAGCGCAGTTTGAGTCGACGGGCGATGGCGCGGGAACGGCGTTCTTCCCCAAACTTGTACAGCACATCGGCCAAATCGTTTTCCGCGGTGGCCGCAATCCAATCCACCGCGGGCTCTCCTACCGTGGGGTCCATTCGCATGTCCAGGGGGCCTTCCGCCTGCAGGGAGAAACCACGTTCTGCGGTGTCCAGCTGATGGGAACTCACACCGAGATCCGCAATGAGGCCGTCGACCTGGTCCACCTGGACTCCCTGCAGAAGTTGGGATGTGTTTCCCATGGTGCCCTGGATGGCCCGGAAGCGATCCCCGAAGGATGCCAACCTTTCGCTGGCTGCGGTACAGGCGGCGGGGTCCCTGTCTACGCCAATCACACGCCCGGTGGGGGAGGACTGCTCAAGCAAGTATTCCGCGTGGCCGCCTCCGCCCAGGGTGACGTCCGCGTACACCCCCGCGGGATTCGGTTGCAGGGATTCCACGGTCTCCGCTCGCATGACCGTCACGTGATGAAACCCCGGTGCTGTCTCACTCATAGGCCCAACTCCGAGAGGCGCGTGGCCACGAGGAGCCGTTGCTCCGGGTCTTCGAGTACCTGGGACTGGGCGTCCTGGAAGGCGCTCTTTGACCAAAGCTCCACATGCCGGCCCATGCCAGCCCACATGGCCTTGCGTGTGAGACCCGCGTGTTCGCGCAGGGTTCCGGGGATGAGTAGGCGACCGAGCTTATCGATGTCGCATTCCACGGCACCGGATACATAGATGCGGCGAATCATGGCCACGCTGGGATCAAACTGGGGAAGTGCAGCCAACCTCTCCTCAAAGGCCATCCATTCCCCCATGGGATAGGCCACGACACAGGGATCCAGCCCCGCGGTCAGCACGAGTTTTTGCTCGCCCAACCCCGCCAACACCTCCCGAAACCGGGAGGGCAAGGACGTTCGCCCCTTGGCATCCACCGCATGTTCATGACGACCTCGAAACACCGAACTTCTCCGGCAGCAAGATTGGCACTATTTACCACTTCTTACCACCTCATTCCGCCCAATCCCCTGAAGGTCCAATTTTGGGGTCAGAGCACCCACCCCAAAACCACGCCCCAAAATGACCCAGGTTGGTTTCACGCCCCCGTTCGCCCTTCTGGCAACTCCATGATTTGTCCTATGCCCAGCAACCCATTTGTAGGCTTAATACCATGACATTATTCGGACAATTTCGAACCTGGGTCGTTTTTGGATACAGGGCTCCGGGCTTGGCCTATCGATTGCTTAAGGAACTCAGGTTCTATGCGGTACGTGAAATTATGGAAGTTGATTGGGGTCGTTGGCTGTTGGGCGATGGGCCAAGGGTGCACTTTGGAGCCGCCGGCGCACGGTCACAAAAGCGACCGTTTGGATCATCATGAGACCAATCCCCAATGCGATGAGTTCGCAAGGGCCCTGCTACCGTTTGTGAACGGAGGGCTGGAGCAATCTCCAAAAGCCGCTCCACAAACCGTTCAGGAGAAGGTTGTCTCCCACTGGGAGGGTTGGATAACGCCGGCGCTTGAGAAATTTGGGCATCCACAGGATCTCCACGTAGAGGTTCGTTGGCGAAATCTACGCACGACGCTCGTCGATGTGCCACAGAACATCCCTCCCCAGGAGGGAGAACCTGCGTTGGAGGTGGTCCTTTTTAATACGACCCACGCGATTGCCTTTCGTGCGACCCGTTTTTTTCGCCTCCGTGGAATGGGCCCGCCCAAGGTCTCCCAATGGGCGATGTTTGACCTGCAACCTGTGGAGTCGGAATCGGCGGATCCACCGCATGTCACCCATCGCCTTCGGGGCTGTGCAAGTTCGCACCGCGGAGGTTCCGAGTCCATGAGGACTTCTGGTGAGGATGTCACTCCTTACTTGAGGGAACTTTTGATCCAGAAGTCGATACTCTTTACCTATCTCGACGATGCCGGGGATCATTGGAAGCGTGATCCGAGAGTTGTGGCGGGAATGCCAACCCTCCACGCAATCTCAGTGGATGGGTATGGTTTTTTTTCAGACGCGATTTTTGGGGAAGAAGAGCTTCGGGCCGTGGGTACGTTGGGCCACCCGGTTGCTCTGCGACTGGCCCATACGAGAGCAAGGGCAGGAAAGTCGTCTGACGATCTTGAGTCCCTTTTCTCCATGCCCAAACTGGTTCACCTCAGCCTGAGCACCCGGCAATTTTCCTTTTCACTTGCGCAACACTTTGGGTGGTCTTCCGCCAGCGTAACCACACTGACCGTGGGCCGCGAGCTCGGAAAATCAGAATGGTTTGACGCACAGGAAATCGAACCTCTGTCAGAGGTGTTTCCTGCACTCAACCTGCTGAGTTTCGAACAGGGCTCCACCCTAGATGAGGATAAATTTACGCACCTACTGGAGCACTGGCCTCCCACGCTTCGGGTACTCAAAGTTCCGCACCAGGTGTGGCGCGACGGCTTTGATGAACTCCTAAAGGTGGAGGAGCGTCTACGGGAGAAAAACCACCTCTTCCGGGTCACGTTGCAGGTTCCTTCTAGCTCATTTTCAGACGGGGATGTGGCCGTGCTCCGGGAAAAGTTCCTGGGAGGCGTATCGGTCTACTAACGCACTCCACAGCCGCCAGCGGTGCCTGGATTGCGAAACCAGGGCCCGTGGGCCACGGTGGAGTGTGCTTGAGTTTGAACTGCTGGAGGCCTTGCATTCCCTGTTTGCAACGGACAAACAGGTGGTGGTCGGTGCCTGCCCCGTGCCTGTGGGCATTGGCGACGATGGTGCGGTGTTGCAGGTGGGTGGTGCCCAGCTGGCGGTGAGTGTGGATGCCCAGGTGGAAGGGGTGCATTTTAGGCGCGCGTGGTTGAGCTGGGAGGACGTGGGGTTTCGGGCATTGGCCTCGGCGGCCAGTGATTTGGCGGCCATGGGCGCAGGCGTGGAGTTTGCCCTGCTGTCCGTGTTTGCTCCCAGGGGTATGACCGATGACCATGTGCTGGCGGTTCACCGTGGTGTAAAAGAAGCGGCCGGCGACTCGATGCGCATCGTCGGTGGCAACGTATCCACCGCGTCGGAGTTTTCCATTTCTACGACCGTGATGGGGAAAGTGCCGGGTGCCATTCTACGGCGAAGTGGCGCACAGGTTGGAGATACGGTGTTTGTGACCGGACCTGTAGGTCTTGCCGGATTGGGTTGTGCGGCCTTGTCTTCGGATGCCGGTTTTGAAGACGCCCCGGTGCTTGCGAACGCCGTGAACCGATGGCGACGACCACAGGTGGATTTTGGATTGGGGCCACCGCTTGGGCAGGTGGCTACGGCCGCCATCGATATCTCGGACGGGCTTGGCCAGGACCTTGAGCACCTCTGCCGTGCCAGCGGTGTGGATGCAGTGGTCGAACTGAACGCTGTGCCCGAGTTTGAGCAAACCTGCTCTGGCTTTGAAGCACTCGGGAGCAACTCACGCTACGGAATCGTGAACGGCGGCGAGGACTACGTGGTTCTATTCACTGCACCGGACTCGCCCCATGCGCGCGCCCTGGGCGTACCGATTGGCGTGCTTCAAGCTGGAGATGGCAAGGTAAGCTTCACCGTGCAGGGATCTCCGGTAGACGTTGCGGTGGATGGCTTCCAACACCGCTAGTAAATCATGACTCATGGTTGCCGGCGAGTAGGTAAAGGGTGGCCATGCGTGTGGCGAGGCCGGCCTCGACCTGGTCGAGAATGACGCTCTGGGGACCGTCGGCCACCCGGGGGTCGATTTCCACTCCGCGGTTGATGGGGCCGGGGTGCATGATGAGGGCACCGGGTTTGGCAAAGAGCAATTGCCGTGGGCCAAGCCCAAAGAGGCGCGCGTACTCTTCGAGGCTGCTCAGGGAGGCGGACTTCAGCCGTTCCCGCTGGATGCGCAGCACCATGACCACGTCCGCGCCTTCCAGGGCCGGCTCCAGTCGATCGTACATGGGAACGTCGGGCCAGATGGGGTGTGGCGGAAGCAGGGGGCGCGGACCGGCGAAACATACCTCGGAGCCCATGGTGCGAAGCAACCAGGCATTGGAACGGGCCACACGGGAATGGAGAATATCTCCGCAGATGGCGACCTTAAGTCCCTTCAGGGTTCCAAGCCGTTCGCGAATGGTAAAGGCATCGAGCAGGGCCTGGGTGGGGTGCTCGTGCATGCCGTCTCCCGCGTTGACCACGGAGAATCGCACCTGGCTTGCCACAAAATCTGCCGCTCCCGAGGCCGGGTGGCGAAGCACGACCACGTCAGGGTGTAGTGCCTCCAGGGTCTTGCAGGTGTCGAGCAGGGATTCGCCCTTGGTGAGACTGGAGGCCGCCTGGCTGATGTTCACCACGTCCGCCGACAGGCGCTTTCCGGCAAGCTCAAAGCTTGTGCGGGTGCGGGTGGAGGGCTCGCAAAAGAGGTTGATGACCGTCTTTCCCTTGAGGGCCGGAACCTTTCGAACCGGGCGCCGAGATACCTCCACGAAGGTGCGAGCCGTGTCCAGGTGGTGGAGAATTTGCTCCTTGGAAAGGTGTTCCATGCCCAGAAGATGGCGAGGGATGTTCACCGCGGCCTGGGGATTGCTGCTCGTATCCTTGGAGGGCGATGTACTCATACCGGCCCATTGAACCTGGGCCCACGGCGACGCACGTGCAGCCCGTCATCTCCTGTGGTCACTTCCAGGTGGTGGTCAGGATCCATCTCAAGGACGCGGCCTACCGCATCGGCGGCAATGGGCAACTCCCGGCCGCCACGGTCGTAGAGTACAGCCAACCACACACGCTTGGGGCGCCCGTAGTCGAGCAGGCAGGAAAGAGCCGCCCGAATGGTGCGGCCGGTGTGCAGCACGTCATCCACAAGGAGGATGGACTTGCCTTCCACCTCAAAGGGAATGTGGCTGGGGCCCGTGGAGGGTTGTGGGAGGTGGGTGGCAGCATCGTCCCGGTAAAGGGAAATATCGATGTGGCCCAGCTCGCCACCGGCCTTGAGCTGTTCGCGAAGCGCTTCGGCCACACACACGCCGCCCCGGCGAACCCCCACCCAGTGGGTGCTTGGTTCCCGCTGGAGAATCGGCCCTACGGAGGTGGCAAGGGAACCGAGATCTTCCGAAGAGTCTCCCACGGTCGTCCATTGGATGTCCGCGCTGGTTGTCACAGCGTCTCCCTGGGTAACGTGAGATCCCGTACGAAGTAGTTCTGGCAGTTGTAGTGGCCGGTGTTTCCCATGGGTTTGTCGATGCGCTTGAAGCCGTGCGCCAGGTACAGTCCCACGGCGGACTCCATGTGGTCCAGACTTTCAATGTACATGGAGGTGAACCCGTCTTCCCGGGACTGCTCCATGAGCTGCGTGAGCAGCGCCCTACCCGCTCCCCGGCCGCGCGCTTGCTGGGAAAAATAGAGTTTGCGGAGCTCACAGGTTGTGGAATCCCCACCCAACAGGGGGCCGTAACCTCCACCACCAAGCACACGCTCCCGTTCCATCACGGTGTAGTAACGGTGCCTGGGTTGGGTGTAGGCCCTGTGCATGGCGTCCACCTCAGGATCGGCATGGGCAAAACCTTCGCCCACCGCGCCGAACTCTTCAAGCACAGAGCGAATGATGATCGCGAGCGGTGCATCGTGCTGGGGTTGAATGGGTTGTAACTGGAGCGGTGCAGTCATGGCGCAGGATCAGGGGGAAACCGGGTTGGCGCGCGCAGGGGTCGGGGAATGGGGCATTTGCTCGCCGTTCTGCTGGCGCTCCCGCATTTCGTACTTGGAGGGGCAACGGGGAACCACCTGGTTCGCAAGGAACCGGCCGTCGTTTTGGATCTCGCCCTGTACTGTGACGGTGATGCCCATGCCGTCGCGGAAGGTATCTGGCACAATGCATTGGGGGAAGGATACGGGCATGCTCTTGCCCTCTTTTCCGTCCTTGGGGTGCAATACGAAGCGCCACTCACAGGGTTTTTCACGGAAGCGAATGGACCCGGATTGCAGGGCGCCCTCCACGCGGAGCTGTTGGCCCGCAAAGGCGGCGGGGTTGGCCGTTACCCGTTCCACGGGCTTGGAGTAGACAAAGGCGTCCGAGCCCTCACTGCCCAGAAGGATATACGCGAGCCCTCCGCAGAGGGTGAGAAACACGGCAGAGATCGGTAACCATGTCGGGACACGGCGCTTGGGGGAATCGGTCACCAGAGGATTATGGAGCACAATTGAAAACGGGCACCACGAATGTGGTGCCCGTTTTCATGTTCCAACCCAGATTGTCTCCAATCCGATTGGCTACCGCTTACTGCGTTCTACTTAGCAGCAAGCTGACCGCGCCTATTTTCCAGCAAGCTGGAAGGCGATGATCAGGGCGTAGATCACGAGGGACTCGATGAGCGCCAGACCAAGAATCATGGGAGCGAAGAGCTTGCCGGAAGCGCCTGGGTTACGGGCGATACCCTCAAGTGCAGCGGCTGCGGCTCGGCCCTGGGCCAGGGCACCACCGAATGCGGCGATGGAGATGGCAAGTCCTGCGCCTAGGTAGGCCGCAGCTCGCTCACCGGATCCACCCTCTTCCTGGGCGAACGCGGTGGACGCCAACAACATGGGGAGTGCACATCCCGTGATCCACAACAACGCTTTCTTCATGGCCAAAATCTCCTCTTTCCTTATTCCTTGTTACTCACGGCTTTCTCGATGCCGCCAAGATTGTTTCGGGGCCCTTCTTAGCCCAACATTCGCCTCTGTCGACCCCCATTTGAACCGCTGGAGGATTTTTGCTCGGAGAGCGAGCGCCCCCGCAGGGAAGGTCCGAAGGCGTATTGAACATACGTCGAGGCCCTGAGCGAGGAGGTAAGCCGCTCTCCGTGCAAAAAGACCCAGTGGCTAATGTTCTTCGTGGGCTACCGCCATGGAGATGTACACCGTGGAAAGTAGGCAAAACACCATGGTCTGTACCACCACCACCAGAACACCGAGCACGTAGAATGGGATGGGTACGATGAACGGAATGAGGCCTGAGAACAGGGCCAACACCTTGTGGTCACCGACAATGTTGGCCATGAGGCGCAGGGCAAGGGAAAGGGGCCGCACCAGGTGGGAAATGGTCTCGATGACGAGCATCAGGAGCATGAGTGGCAGGGCGTACCATTTGATGATGGGGCCAAAGAAGTGCTTAAAGTAGCCAGGCCCGTGCTCAACCACCCCGAAGATGTGGGTGGCAATGAAAATGACGCCACCCATGGCAAGCGTGGTGTTCAGGCTTTCGGTGGGGGGCAACATGCCAGGGATGAGGCCGATGGCGTTGGAAAAGAGGATGAAAAAGGCGCAGGTGCCGATGAGCGGCAAAAAGAACTTGGCGGCCTTGCCACCCATCATTTGGTTCATTTGGCCGTAGGTGACCTCGGTGAGCAGTTCTAGGAACACGGCACCGCTGAAGCGGTCGGAAGGTACGATGGCCTTTTCGATGTCCCGGTTCTTGCTCCAGAAGCTGAAGGCCATGAGGCCCAGCAGGATCACCACAAACAGGGCGCCGAAGACGTGTTGCACGCCCACATGCTGGCCCTCAAGCCAGGTGCCCTCGTCACCCCCGATGAGGGTGCCGCCAAGGGCCTGGCTGGCGTGTTCCATGTTGGAGTAAAAGTTGCCCAAAAGGACATCAAACCACGTGTGGTGTTGAGGCATCGCGGGCGAGGTCTAGTACAAGATTGGGCAAGATTCCAGAGGTGAAGCTAGGTTGAAGCACTCCCTGTGGTTTCAGACATTGCCCTAGCGTCGGCAGCAGGGGTCCGGCCAGATGAATTTTCACCCGTTGGGCCCGCGCCCGTAGGGGAGCGGGTGTCGCGCTGAACTTGCTGGGCCTCCATCATTCCGCCGACCACCGTGGCAAGAACCAGGGTGCTGAGGCCCAGGGCAAAGCCGATGGCGTTGATGTGCAGGATGGCGATGATCAGGCCGCAGAGGGCGACCATGGCCATCATCTTGCCCACGAGCAGCAGGGCCATATTGCGCTGGGTGGTTTCCGTACCGGTCTCCATACGGCGTCGAATCCAACGCAGGGACACCCAGTTGCCCAGAGCAAGCAGGGCACCGAGGGTGGCACCCATGGCCCCAGAAGTGCCCTCCAGAACATAGGCACCCAGGATGGCCAGGGGGCTCGTGAGCAACAGCACGGGCCGCACCCGATCGGGACTCGCGGGAACGGGGGGAGGATCCACAAGGGTGACGGGAATCGGGTGAGGGGTATCAGAAGTACTGTGATTGTCAGTCATTGGGGATTCTCGGCGTCATCCATGAGACGTTTGGCGCGGCGGTAGACATGCCACACCGCCCGGCCGGCGCCCAGTAGGGCCAGGGCGAGGACTGCCCAGGAGATCCATCCGGTGTGGCCTGGCGACAGAAACGTAGGACTAGAAATGCCCTCCTGTGCCACCCAGTCCTCCACACGGCCCTGCACCCACTTGCCCCCCCAGAGCCCGAGCAGGATCCAGATGGCCAGTTCCATGCTCACCGCACCGAACTCCACCGCCACCTTCAACTGCCCACGGGCCTCCGGGTCGAGTTTGAACATGGGATGAGGCTAGCAGGCCCTGGGGTTCCATCGATGTGGCTTAGGCACGTTCTAGCGCAAAGAAGGATTTGTAGAGGGCTTGATCGACCACGTTGAGGTTGAATTGAAAGACGTCCACAAACTCGTGCAATCCTGCCCCGAGTAGGTTTTCTACCTGGGCCGTCTCCAACATGTCTTCCAGTTTTGCCATTTCCCCATGGGCAGATACTGGGGTCTGGACCATGTCGACAATTCTGGACAGGGACCAGGCCGCTCCGCGCACGCAGGAACGGATGGAGCGTGGGAAGTGTTCATCCAATATCAAAAACTGGGCCACGCCCTTGTAGTCCACACGGTGGAACCGCTTCATGTACACTTCAAACCCGCTTGCGGAAGCCAACACGGCCCCCCATTCGACGGAGTCGTAGGGCGTACCCACGTATTGTGGGTTCGGTAACAACAAAAAGTACTTCACATCGAGCATGCGCGCGGTCTTGTCACTGCGCTCAAGCAGGCGACCCATACGGGAGAAGTGCCAGCTCTCCCCGTGGGACATGGTGTTTTCAATCAACCCCGTCAGCATGTTGTTGGCCCGCTTCACCTGCGCATAGAACTCCAACAGGTCATCGATTTTTCGTTTACGTCGATGCTCCTCCACGAAGTGGTAGAGGCTATTGATCGTTTCCCACATCTCCGATGAGATGACCTCACGGATGGTTCTGGCGTTTTCCCGAGCGTGGCCTACACAGGACAGGATGGAGTTGCTGTTGTCGGGATCAAACGTGAGAAACTTCACCACGCTTGTTTCGTCCGCAATATCGTAGCGGGCCTGAAAGTCCGCGTCGTCCCCAGAGGCCAACACCAGGGGTTCCCATTGCCGTGGGCCCCGGTCGCGTAGGGAGTCCAATACGAGTCGGGAATTGACGTCCACAAAACGGGCCACGTTGTCTGCGCGCTCCAGATAGCGACTCATCCAGTAAATCGAGTTGGCGACACGGCTAAGCATGGTCATCTCCTTGCAGGGTGTCGTCTCCCAGCACCCAGGTGTCTTTGCTTCCTCCGTTGCGCGACGAGTTCACAATCAAGGAACCTTTTGTCAGGGCCACCCGAGTCAGGCCGCCCGGAAGCACGAAAACGCTTTTTCCGTACAAAACATAGGGTCGAAAGTCCACGTGCCGCCCTTCGATGCCGTCGGCCACAAGTGTGGGGCAACGGGACAGGGATAGGGTGGGTTGCGCGATGTAGCTCCGGGGGTTGGCCTCGATGAGTGCGGCAAACTCCTTGCGTTCCTGTTCGGTGGAAGAGGGGCCTATCAACATTCCCGACCCTCCAGAAAGATTGACTGCCTTGACCACCAGGGTCTTGAGGTTGGCCAATACGTGTTTGCGTTGCTTTTCGTCTTCGCAGATAAAGGTGGGGACGTTGGGGATGACGGGCTCTTCTCCGAGGTAGTACTTGATGATCTGCGGCACGTAGGCATAAACCGCTTTGTCGTCGGCAATCCCGGTGCCGGGCGCATTGGCCAGTGTGACCGTGCCCTTGCGGCAACACTCAAAGATGCCGGGGACACCAAGCAGGGAATCCTCTTGAAAGACCGTGGGATCCAGGAAGGCGTCATCAATACGGCGGTAAATGACATCGACCTTTTCGAAACCCCGGGTGGTACGCAGCCACACACGCTCGTCAAACACCACAAGGTCTGACCCCTGTGCCAGGGGCACACCCATTTGCTGGGCCAGGTAGCTGTGTTCGTAATATGCAGAGTTGTAAATGCCTGGTGTCAGCACCACCACATTGGGCTCTTCTACCCCCTCTGGAGCGCAATCCTGCAAGGTCTCGTAAAGCTGATTGCCATAGTTGGATACGGGCCGCACATTCATTTCACCAAACGCACGGGGAAGGGTTCGCTTTTGAATGGCCCTGTTCTGCAACACGTAGGAGATGCCCGACGGGCAACGCAGGTTGTCTTCGAGCACGTAGTACGTGCCGTCCGTATCTCGAACGAGATCGCTGCCCGTGATTTGAATCCACGTGCCATTTCGAGGTGAGAGACCCTTGCATTGTGGCAAGTAGCATTCCGACGACAGCACCAGGGATTCGGGGATGACCTTGTCCTTCAGGATTTTTTGATCGTTGTACACATCGTGAATAAACAGGTTTAGCGCGCGTACCCGCTGCGAAAGCCCGCTCTCGATCGTCGTCCACTCCTTGGAAGGGACGATGCGTGGAATGATGTCAAAGGGGAAAATCTTCTCGGTTCCCTTGCGGTCACCTTTTACGCTAAACGTGATGCCCTGCTGGTAGAGCGCCCGTTCGGCGGCCTTTTGGCGCCGACGAAGATCCTTTGCGGTCAATCCGTTGATGCGGTCCACAAGCAGCTTCGACGCGAGCCGTGGGGTGCCATCGGGGGCGATGAGCTCATCGTAGAACCCTTCTGTTTCGTAGTCTTTGAAGTTTTCCATCGAGACCCTTTCGCGGCCCTTCCGCTCGCCCAGGGGACGCCCTATTCGCGCCCTGCTACTCGCTCAACTCGCGTACCTTGACGTCGATTTTCAAGGTTTCCATGCCGCCTCCACCCTTGTAAATGGTGCCGGAGGTGGGGGTAGCATCCCTGTAGTTTCGTCCGCAGGCTACCCGAATGTGATCCTGGGTGACGAAAGACCCATTGGTGGGGTCGAAACCACGCCACCCCACAAAGGGAAAGTAGACCTCCACCCAGGCGTGGGAGGCATCCGATTGCACCTTGTTTTCGTAGTTGGCGCCGGTGTAGACGTACCCCATCCTGTAACGGGCGGGAATATTGAGTAGGCGCGCCAGGGAGATGAACAGGTTGGCAAAGTCCTGGCACACTCCCTTGCGCTCGGAGTACACGTCAAACGCGGTGGTGTGCAACGACGTGATGCCCTGCACGTACTTGTAATCCCGGTAGATGCTACGGTTGATGTCTTCGATGGTCTTGACGAGTTGGTAGTCGTTGCGCTCGACAAAGCTCATGGCGTACTCGGTGAGCTCGTGGAGTTCGGACTCGGGAAGCTCCCGGGGGAGTAGGTAGGGCGTCATCATTTGCCGTTGCCAGGGCATCCACACCAGCGGGATCGAGGTCTGCCGTCGCGAAAGGCTTGGATCGTCGGGCGGGCGCGCAAAGATTTTTACCTGGCTGACGGCGGTTACCGACAGCTTCGTGTAGGGCGCGTCAATGGTGTAGTGCACGGCCTGGTTGCCGAAGACGTCCTCGAACTGGATTTCCTCCCCGGGGGTGGATACGACCAGTTGGGATTTCACCACTTCTTGGATGGGATCATCGACAGGTTGCAGCCGAAAGAAATGGGTACTCCGAGAAATGGGCTTTGTGTACTCGTACTCGGTGTGGTGCCGTACTTCGAGGATCCGGTAGGTTAGTGGGTTACCGCCTGGGCTTTGGATTTGGGATCGAACGTTGGGTGTCAGTGACTGGGGTTGGGCCTGGGCCTTGGCTTGAGATTGGGATTGCTCGGCCTGAAACATCTGAAGCGTGTTGAAATCCGTACCTTGCCCGTCTGCCTGCTGTGGTTGTTGCTGGGGCAGGGGCGGTTGTGACGGAGCCGGTCGTTGCGACAGGGCGGGGGGGGGTACCGATGCCTCGCGACGGGCGGGCGCACTGTTCCACACGATGTCACCACGGCGCACGAGGAGGCATTGGCCTGGCGCCATGGGGATCCAGTCGCCGTAGGTAAAGGGCGTGGAGGCGACCACAAGGGCCGTGCGGTAGGTATCCCTTCCGTCGTCCAACCGGAAGTCAACCGCGTCCGACTGGTAGGTTTCGCGGTTGTCGGGGGGCTGCACACGGGCGTAATAAAGGCCCTTGGGGGATTGGGACCCGTGGAAGCATGCGATGGTTTGGCCGTCGGTGAGGCACATGTCCGAACTTCCAAAACCATCGAACTCCAAAAACCAGCGATGGAGTTCCGTTGGATCGATCTCGGAGAGGCGGCGGGTTTTGATCCCCTCCAACTGCCCGAGGAGATGGCAAAACGCCAACTCGGAGTCCGTGGTGCCCAGGGGCTCGAGCAACCGGGTTTGCTTGCCGTGAAGCGCCTCGAGCTTTTGTTTCTCCAGATCCCCATTGTGCATGAAGAGCCAATCCCGACCGGCGAAACTCCGGGAGAAGGGCTGGGTTTCCGTTTGACTGTAGGTTTTGCTGGCGCCCCGCATCTTGCAAAAGAACACCGTGGACCGGAAGTTGGACCAATCGGTCACGGCGTCCAACACCACCTGTGTGTCCTTGGCGACCGGGTCCTTGACCACCATGGACGACACCTGATCGCCTGGGTACCAGCCAAAACCCCAACCGTAGGAATGGCTGCCACCAATCCCGTCACGCAGGGAGATATTGATGGTGGGGGACGCCGAACCATCGAGGCTCATGGCCAGGATGTCACTGGTAAGGATGGGTATTTGAAACATCAGAGGTTCGGTACGGGTGTGGGGTGTGGGGCAGGACACGTAAACCTGGTGCGGGCCATGCCTACCTGGGTTAGGCTGCAGCTTACCAGCGATTACGTGTTCTGTCGTTCCCGAGGAGGGGTTCACCATGCATATTCTCACGGCACTGCACCACGTGACCCACTACCGGTACGACCGGGCCGCCCAATTGGGCACACAAACCATTCGATTGCGGCCTGCACCCCATGTGCGCTCACCCATTGGGGCCTACTCCCTTCAGATCTCGCCCAAGAACCACTTTTTGAATTGGCAGCAGGATCCCTTCGGGAATTTCCTGGCCAAGGTGTCGTTTCCTGAGCCGATTCGGGAGTTCAAGGTGGAGGTGGACCTCATTGCGGAGGTGCGGGCGTTCAATCCATTTGATTTCTTTTTGGAGGATCAGGCCACGGACTTTCCCTTTTCCTACGACGACGCGCTTCGGGAAGAGTTGGCCCCCTACCTGGAGATCAAGAACAACAGCGAGCAGCTTCGGGCTTGGGTGGCGGACATCGATGTGTCGAAGCGGGGCACCATCGACTTCCTGGTGTCGGTCAACCAAAAGCTCAACGGCGCACTTCGCTACACGGTGCGTTTGGAACCTGGAATCCAACGCTGCGAAGAAACGCTGGAATTGGGGAGTGGCTCCTGCCGGGACATGGCCTGGCTGCTGTGCCAGGGATTGCGACACCTGGGTTTGGCCACGCGTTTTGCCTCTGGATACCTGATTCAACTTGCGGCGGACGTGAAATCCCTGGACGGGCCCTCGGGCACGGAAACGGACTTCACCGATCTGCATGCCTGGACGGAAATCTACCTTCCGGGGGCGGGATGGGTGGGGCTGGACCCCACGTCGGGATTGTTTGTGGGGGAGGGGCACATTCCGCTGTGCTGCACCCCCAACCCTTCCAGTGCGGCGCCCATTTCAGGGACGCTAGAGAGCGGCGTGCAATCCACCATGGAACACATCATGGATGTGCAACGGGTGGAGGAGTCTCCCCGGGTTACCCGACCCTATTCGGAGACCCAATGGGCTGCCATCGACGGGCTCGGCCATGCGGTGGACGCGGATCTGAAGGCCCAGGACGTTCGGCTCACCATGGGGGGGGAACCGACGTTCGTCTCCCTGGACGACCGTGAAAGCGGCGCATGGCATTTTGATGCCCTAGGGGGAGACAAGAAGGCGCTGGGCAATACCCTCGCCAGGAGGCTCGAACAGCGTTTCGCACCGGGCGGGTTGCCCATGCACACCCAGGGCAAGTGGTACCCCGGGGAGATCCTCCCCCGGTGGGCCATGCCGGTATTCTGGCGCAGGGACGGGGAGCCCCTTTGGGGGCAACGCCAGTGGCTCGCCAACCCAGACGAACCCCTGAAACATGATCTGGAGACCGCAAGAACGTTCATCGAAGCGTTCGCCAACAACCTGGGCATTCCCAAAAACTACGTGCGGCCCCTTCGGGAAGACACGCCCTACTACCTGTGGAAGGACCGCAAGTTACCCGCCCAGGACACGATGATGGAGCAGGACGTGTACGAGAAGGCGGAGCGGGAGCGCTTGCAGACCTTGATGGAGCAGAACCTCAATCGCCCGGTGGGTTACGCCCTGCCCCTTCACTACTCCCAACGCCGCCAACAGTGGATTAGCAACCGTTGGGAGTTCCGCAGCCCCCACACCATTTTGCTTACGGGGGATTCACCTGCGGGACTTCGCCTGCCCCTTGGGAGCTTGCCAAGCCCGAAGGAATCCGCCGAGGAGTTGTGCCCCCCCCGCTCCACGTTTGAGAAGGTGACCGCGCTTGCGAGCCACGTGGATCTGATGGAGCGTGTGACAGGCGGGGCGGCGGGGAAGGCCGAAGCTCGCGCCAAGGGGTTTGAGGACGATCCCAACGGGCTTATTCGTACGGCGCTTACGGTGGAGGTGCGCAACGGCATCGTGCACCTGTTTTTGCCGCCTGTGGCGTGGTTGGAGCATTTTGTGGAGCTCATCGTTCGGCTGGAAGCCACCGCGGCACGTACGGGCGTCGCGGTCGTGCTCGAGGGGTACACGCCGCCACGGGATCCACGCATTTCCCATTTCAGTGTGACGCCGGATCCGGGGGTCATCGAAGCCAACGTTCAACCGACTGGGAACTGGAGTGAACTCAAGACGGTGGTGAACACCGTGTACGCCGAAGCACGGGAGGCACGCCTCTCCACGGAGAAGTTTTTGGTGGACGGGCGCCGGGTGGGGACCGGGGGTGGCAATCACATCGTGGTTGGGGCCGCCACACCGGAGGACAGCCCGTTTTTGCGAAGACCCGATCTTCTGCGTTCCTTGCTGCTGTTTTGGCAACACCACCCTTCCCTTTCCTATGTGTTTTCTGGAATGTTCGTGGGCCCCACAAGCCAGGCACCGCGCATCGACGAGGCACGCCACGATTCGCTGTACGAGTTGGAGATTGCGTTTCAGCAGGTTCCCAGGAAGGGCGACGTGCCGCCCTGGCTGGTGGATCGCCTTTTTCGAAATCTCCTGATCGACTCGGCTGGCAACACCCATCGATCCGAGTTCTGCATCGACAAACTGTACAGCCCCGATGGGGAACAGGGCAGGCTGGGCCTTGTGGAGTTGCGAGGATTTGAGATGCCTCCCCACCCCCGCATGGGCCTGGCCCAATCCCTGCTTATCCGTGCATGCATTGCTGCGTTCTGGAAGCGCCCCTACACCGGCAGTTTTGTTCGGTGGGGGACCCGTTTGCACGATCGGTTCATGCTCCCCCACTATCTTGAACAGGATTTCCAGGAGGTGCTCACACACCTTGGGGATCACGGGTACGACTTTCACACCTCGTGGTTTGAACCGTTCTTCGCGTTTCGGTTTCCCCTGTGTGGAAAAGCAAACGTGACGGGGGCGCGGGCAGGAGATGCCTCGCTTACGCTACGCACGGCGCTCGAGCCCTGGCATGTGATGGGCGAAGAATCTTCCGGGGGGGGCACAAGCCGGTCTGTGGATGCCACCGTGGAGCGACTTCAGGTGACGGCCACGGGCCTCGTGGAAGGTCGCCATGTCCTCACGTGCAACGGCAGGCCCGTGCCGCTCACACCCACGGGCCAGACCGGGACCCAGGTGGCGGGAGTACGTTTTAAGGCCTGGTCCCAACCGGCAAGCTTGCACCCCAGGATCCCCGCAACCGGCACGCTGGTGTTCGATGTGGTTGACGCGCACCAACACCGCTCACTGGGCGGCTGCACCTACCACGTGGCCCACCCGGGGGGGCGCAACCACAGCACCTACCCGGTGAACGAAAACGAGGCCGAGGGAAGGCGCATCGCGCGCTTCGAGGCGATGGGCCACTCCCCAGGCAAGGTTTCCGTGCCCGAGCCCGATGCAAACCCTGAGTTCCCACACACCCTGGACCTCCGCTGGAACGCCCCGCTTGCGTGACTCCACGTCGTCACGCCCTATTGAGAATGGACATCTAGATCAGACCGCTGAGCAGGTACTTGAGGTAGTCGACATTCGAGAGGGGGGGCATATTTACTAGGGTGAAGCCGTGCTGCGGAGGTGGCGCGTTCATATGGGCGCTGCGAACCGTCGCAACGGTATTCTTTTTCCAGACCGGTCGAAGGCCTGGTTCCCCAACCTGGGAACTCATCAGCTTCTCGAGATTGAGGACATATCCTTCATCCTGCTCAGCAACGGTGGTGAGGGCCTGTTCGATGCAGAGCAGGTACATGCGTGCGGCAAGCCCTGTGACCAGCGCATTGTAGAATGCTTCAAGTTCTTCGATGGACGCGGAGTGGGCGTTGTACTCCATGTGGAACTCAAAAAAGCCTTTCTTTGCGGCCTCCAATCGTCCAGGGATCCCTGCGACACGCTGTGAGCATGCGTCGTCATCGTGGTGTTCCTGGGCGCGTTCTAGTAACTTTTTCGCAGCTTTGTTTGCTGCAAGCCAAGCCTCTTCATCTTCCCAGGAGGGCTCAAAGTCTAGCGCCTTGCGGAGGGGCTCAAGTAGATCCTCCAGCAACCCGAGTTGTTTCATAACCTGGTGTTCACTCTCGCCTTCTTTCTCGGCACGGTGTGTTTCAGTAACCCACTTTTGGATGTTGCGTTGAAGCACTTCTGCTCCCTGCTCCAGTTCTTCGTGGGTGTGAGCGTTGATACGGCGGACAACTCGTAGAACTCCCGTGGGCACGCGTTGTACCCACCAGCCGTACCAGTCGTAGCCTGCCCTGATTTCGAAGTCTTCTGACAACTCCATGATGCCCCACAGGAATACCCCCGCCAACACCGCACCAACACCTGGGTTCGAAGCGGGTTTAGTGGCACCCAACACCGGAGGTGCTCCAGGAACGGTGGGAGCACCGGGGAGAACCGTACCGGGGGTACGCATGGCCCCCCCGCGGGCTTGTTGTAAATGCGGGTGGGGAGCGATGGGCACCACCGGGCGCACCTCCACCACAACCGTGGGAACCATCCACCCATCCCAGGTGCTTGTGACAGGCCCCACGGCGAGGGCTGCCACCAACGGGCCCGGGTTGCCCTGAAGTGCGTGCTGGTGCACCTCCTCCACGAGCTGCTGGGCGAGGTGCACGCGTAGCAGTGCCACTTCTTCGGGTTCTGGCTTCATGCTCTTCGGGTCCCAATCGGGTTTCACGGAGCGAGGTTGGGGGACAACGGGGGTGCTGAGGGTGACATCGTTCCGAGTCACCTCCGACATGGTGTCGCGTGCACCCGGCACAAGGTTCAGCACCGGTATCGGCTCCATGACCCCGATGGCGCCAGGCACGTTTCTAGACTGCACCTTGGTCCACCCGTAGCAACGCACCGCGCGAGGCTGCGCTTCGTCCAAGCTCAATCCCAGGGCGGTCCTGGCCACACGGGTCACCAGCCCCTGTTTCATTTCTCCAACCGAGCAGTGGTGCAGCGACATCGCTTTGGATGACAACACGACGTAGGGGGCGCCAGTGGGTATTGGCCCAGGCCCGCCTTTGGAAGATGACGTGGATGGCGCGACCGAGCAGGCGAACAGGGCGGTGGCGATTGCGGTGACCAATGCGACAGAAACGAGGGCCATAGGAACTGTACTAGGTCGGAGGATTCGCATAGTGAACCTTCCAAGCAATATCTCTGCCACCCGGCTCAAGCGGCCGTTCCCCCTGGGATCAGAGGGCCAGAACGGAAACTCGGGGTGGGTTTATCGTGAGCTGCCTAGGGCATGTTTGCGACGGCTTCGAAGGCGGCGGTTAGGGCGGTTTGGGTTTGGGTGAGTTCGGGTTCGCCGTGGGCCAGGGAGGGGAAGGCCGCTTCGAAGGGGGACGGGGGCCAGTAGATGCCGTGCTCGAGTAGGGTGGCGTGCCAGGTGCGGAATTGATCAGCGTTGCAGGCGGCCGAGTCGTTCCAGTTGGTGACGGCACTTTGCTCGGTGAAGAAGACGGTGAGCATGGCACCCACCTGTTGCACGGTGACGGGTACGCCTGCAGCGGCGGCGGCCTCGCGCGCCATGGTGGCGAGCTGGGCGCTTGTGGCTTCCAGTTGGGCGTAGGTGCTTTCGTCCTTGGTGAGTTGCTCCAGGGTGGCGAGGCCTGCGGCCACGGCCACGGGATTGCCGCTGAGGGTTCCTGCCTGGTACACGGGGCCGGAAGGGGCCACCCGCTCCATGATGTCGCGGCGCCCGCCGTAGGCCGCAAGAGGAAAACCGCCGCCGACGATTTTGCCGAGCGTGGTGAGATCTGGCGTCACGTTGTAACGGGCCTGGGCGCCGCCAAGGGCCACACGGAAACCGGTCATGACTTCGTCAAAAATCAGCACCACACCGTGGGTTGTGCACAGCTTGCGCAGGCCCTGAAGGAAACCCTCGGCTGGTGGAATGCAGCCCATGTTGCCGGCCACAGGTTCCACCAGGATGGCGGCCACCGTGTCCCCGATGGATTGGAGGGTTTGCTTCACCGCGTTCAAGTCGTTGTAGGGAAGTACGGTGCAGGTTCCTGCAATGGCGGCTGGAATGCCAGCGCTGTCGGGCACGCCAAGTGTGGCGGCACCACTGCCCGCTTTGACGAGTAGGTAGTCGGCACCCCCGTGGTAGCCGCCCTCAAACTTGATGACCTGATCACGGCCGGTGAACCCACGGGCGGCGCGCACGGCACCCATGACGGCTTCGGTTCCGCTTGAAACCAATCGGGACATTTCCATGGAGGGCACGAGTTCGGCCAACCGTTCAGCCAACTCCACTTCGGCCCGGGTGGGCGCACCAAAGCTTGCACCCTGTTGCACGGCTTCTGTGGCGGCCTCCACCACGGCGGGGTGGGCGTGGCCAAGAATCATGGGCCCCCAGGAACCCACGTAGTCCACATAACGATGGCCATCCTCGTCCTCCAACCAGGCACCCTTGGCACTGCGAATAAACGGCGGCGTTCCACCCACGGCCTTGAATGCACGCACGGGGGAGTTCACCCCACCGGGCATGTGGCGTTGGGCACGATCAAACAGGGACGTGGATCGGGACGGCGCCGATGGAGAAGAAGCGGGAGCGGAACTCTCAGGCATGGCCCAGGCTTAGGGCCAGCACGCCGTGTGCGCCAATGGTTCTTTGGGCTCGATTTCGCCAACCCCCGTACAACGAACTCTCCGCCGCGCGCTACCGCAAGTACTTGATCAACCAGTCCAGAGTCTCGACCGAGACGGGGCTACGATCCTGTGTCTCCCATTCTACGCTCATTCTTTCCGCGGCGCGCAGTATTCCCGCCACGACAAATAACTCTTCAAACTCTCGCAACCCCCACCCTGAACGGGCAAGCGTTGGGAGGTAATCTGAGACCTCTCGTACGAAGGCGGGGTCAAACCGATCTTCCGTCACGCCGTCGTGCATGAATGTCTCGAGGCAACGCAGATAAATTTCAGCGGTAACCAGTGGCGCTACGTACTCAAAAAAGTTCACAACGTTCACCATCTGGGTTGTGACATTTCCGTTTCGAATGGTTTGAAGTTCGAGGGTGATCTCACGGTCAAACTCCAGTGTGTATTCCGTACACCAGTGGGGAGTCAGTCCCGCCCTAAGGTGCGAGGCCAACGAACTGGCGAGCAACTCCTTCAACCGGTCTGCACGGGTTGCCGTCTGTACCCAGGCTTCGCTTTCATCCAACAGGGGATCGAACTCGAGATCCATTTCCAGCGCTCGAAACAACTTGCGGACAAGGCCCATTTTTTGTTGAAGCTCCCTAAGCTCTTCGGGGCTACGCATGGCTCGCGGGGAATCCGCCATTTCCTGTTCGATGGCCTGGGCCTTTGCCTCCACATGGGCCAGTGCCCCACGCATGGCGGAGGTGAACTGCAACTCGTGGTCGTCGTAGCTGTTGTACCGTCCCAGGTGTTTCACGCCCTTGATGGATCTGGACGACACTTGGTTTTTCCGCACGCGATCTTCTTCCAATTGGACGACCCAAACGTCGTACGCACGGGCTGCAAGTGGGTTGATCTTCAATAGCTGGATTGTCGCATTGATCAGTTTCACTAGGGGCCCGACCCCAGGAAGATACCGAGTGTACTCCATTGTCTCCAGAGCTTTTTCCGCGGCTTGCACAGGGGTTGGTGCCAGGCTCGTCTGCGGGAAAATGGGGTTCATGATGGCAAAAGCAGAGGGATGGCTGTTGTCTTGTACTTTCTCCGGAGGCAACAAGAAGCCCACTCCCTTCCCTATCGCGGGTGCCGGATACCCCAGTTCCACCAGTCGACGAATCAACCACACTTGCTGCGACGATGGACGCGGCGTATCCAACAGTTGCAACAATGCCTGGGCCTCCACGTCCATCCACACATGGGGCAACACCGCCAGGCGCTTGTTGTTCGTGGGAGGTCCTGCAAGTACCAGGGGCCATGCCGGTGACCTCGTAAGCTCACCCTTCAGGTTGGCCACACTGTTGTGGGCCCAACGGGTGAGCCATTGGTATGGGTAATCCGATCGGTTGTCCTGCACGATTCCTGAGGGGCGCAAGAAACGTGATTTGCCAGCTTGAGCAATGTTCAGGGTTTGTTTAACGAGTCCGTTTTCATCGCTTTGTAGGCCGAGAACAGGCCTCGTCCCTCCCCACTTTTCCGGGAATTTGCAGCTCACACCGGCGGTGCGCTCTCCATTTATTTCGGTTGCTCGGCAGTCACTGACATCCATTTCGGCGGTGACCACCACGAGCTCCACCACCCGACGAAACGGATCCCCTTTTTCCCTGGCCCCTGGCACGGTTGGAGCACAGGCACCAAGCCAAAAAAGTTGGCAAAAAACCACCAACAACCCGACCGCGGGCCGCATCTGCAACGACTGGATACTTGGGAAAGACAACATGATGAACTACTTCTGCAAGTTCCAGGCCAGGACGGAAGCACCTGGGGTGACATTGACCCGGAACCTACCTTGGGGGATGACGGAGGGATGGATGTCACGGAAGCATTTGAACAGGCCAAGCTAACGATCAAGACGCTGAAGCAGCCGCCCAGCAACGATGTGTTGTTGAAGCTGTACGCGCTCTACAAGCAGGGGTCACTTGGGGATGCTGCGGGCAAGCGGCCGGGGATGTTGGATGTGGTGGGCCGGGCCAAGTACGACGCCTGGGCCGGGCTGCAGGGGAAAAGCCAGGACGAAGCCAAACAGGCCTACGTGGACCTGGTGGCGCAACTGGTCGGACGATGAGCGGGTCGGACGATGAGCGGGTCGGACGATGAGCGGGTCGGACGATGAGCGGGTCGGACGATGAGCGGGTCGGACGATGAGCTAGTCGACCGGTGACGGAGCGCTGGTGATGGCTCCATTCAGTCGAGGTTGTTGATCCAGCGCGTGATCCGGTTGAGCAGGCTGCGCCCCGCGGTGCGCCATTTTTCTTCGGTAATAGTGGAAACGTACTCGTCGACCGCACGGGCCACAACGGCAACGACTTTGACCACCGCGGATTCCGGGGCGACGCGTGCGTAGGACTGGGCCAACCTTCCGAGAGTCACCTCGACCATTTCTCGACTTGGCTCCAATGTTTGGTTGGCGAAGGTGTTCCAGGAGTCCCTGGGGATGTGCCTTTGGTCGCAGGCACTCTGGAAGGCCTGGGGCAACCATTGGGCACTGTCTTGCAGCATGTCGTGGATGCGCATGTACGGGTCCGGACCCATCCGGGCGAGCACCGCTAAACGATCGAGCACCTCTTGACGCAGGCCCATGCTCGGCCGCACATCGGATCCTGCTCGCAGCTGTTCCAGGGCCACGAGCAACCTCTCGATGGATTCTTGCAGTTCAGCAGCAAACTGAACGCAACGGTTGGCGGACTGCAACAATCGGGATGCGACCATCATCTTTTTTGAAGCGGCCAGGCCTGCTAACCAATCGGGATGATCCGGCGTCATTTTGAAATCGTTCTCAGCGTCCTTGAGTGGCTTCAACGGGTCGAAGTTCAGCAAATGATCTGTCCAAAGGATCTCAAGGTTCCTGCGAAGACCCGCGACGACGGATTCCACCTGGGTGTGGACGTGGCGTAGGGCGAGCTCGTGATCTTCATAGGTGGCCAAATGCCGCGTGGAAACGGACACCTTGCGGGTGGAATCGTCGTTCACGTCAAACGTGACCTTCCACACGTCAAAGGCCTGGGCCTTCATGGGATTGAGGCTGTAAAGCATCATCGGGACGAGGGCGTATCTGGAAAGGACGGCAAGGGTACTGCCGCCTGCGTTTTGCACCGCTTGGGCTTGAGTCGCCGCCGTACTGGACTGGGGTAGATGGTGCACCGCCGCCTGGGTCGCTAGCTCCTGGGCGACCGCGAACCCGCCAAGGATGAACCCCTCGTCGAGGGGTAGGTCCATCCGAGATTGCAGGGCCTTTTCAAGTTGTTCTTTTTCCGCCGCGACCTGCCGCTCTTCCAACAACTGGACGATGCCAGCGGTTTTCAGGTTCACGCCCATGTGAGGGATTCGCACGGTAAAGGCCTTGTTGTCGAACGGGTCGCTGGAAGAGGGCTTGGTGCTCTTCCAATCGGTGCCGTGCACTTGGCCCACAGCGAGCGGGAACGTGGCGGCGGGAAACTCGCCAGTTGCGGTCTTGTGGGCGAATGCCCAGGCGTGGTGCACCAACCAGTTGTGGGGATGGAATGCCGATTCTTTTTGAAAGGAAAGCTCAGGGGGTGTGGTGAATGCGGCCCGTTCTCTCCCCCCGTAGAGCAGCGGGGTTTGATTGACGATCTGGTGGTGTTGGGGATCGACAACAAGGTTTTTGATGGTTTGGGTGCCGCCCCACATGGGCGCCAGATCGCATTCGACCGCGACGGATCCCTTGCGGTAGGGCTTGCAGTGATTGGCGTTTACGTCCGCCGTGATGAGCACCATCTCTAGGCGACGTTGATCCCTGTCAGCGCTCAAGGTCTTTGCCGAGCCGGAAACGGGGGTGGCGCTGGGAGCGAGCGCGCAGGAGGCCATGGCTGCCGTCATCAACAGGCACGTGACAGAGGATTCGAGGGATGGATCCATGACCCGGGGGTAAACAAATCCCGTGCCACCCGTAAACGTCGGCCGAATAGAGGCTCATCACCCGGTTTTAGTGACTTGGGGGGACGATTGTCACCATTGGTTTGTCGCAGGTGCCGAGCCGTGTCGGACGGGGCCCGCTTTGGGCCCTCGCTAATTTCACATACTATCTGTTCGGCAGAATTTGTTTTTAGACTCAAAATTATCTGTTCGGCAGAATTTAATTTTCTGCAGGTCTTTTCTGGAATAGGTGTGGAAGTTGATCTGTTGTTGGGAGCGTTTGAGAGGTGATGCTAAGTCAGGGCCTCTCGCCGGTGTAAAACGGTCGAGTGGAGCCCTGTTACGTGGAGGTCGTGTTGGATGTTGAATGATGTTCGGGCAATCAATGATTTGGTGAAGCAGGAGAGTGCCTTTGTGGACGGCATTCTGCTGGAGGCACGCAAGGCCGTGGTGGGGCAGGAGACCATGATTGAGCGCATTCTCATCGGGCTGTTCACCGGTGGGCATATCCTGCTCGAGGGTGTGCCGGGCCTGGCCAAGACCCTGACCGTGAAGACGCTTGCCTCCACGATTTCGGCGGACTTTCAACGCATTCAGTTCACGCCGGACCTTCTCCCTGCAGACGTGGTGGGGACCACGCTCTACAACCAGCAACAGGGTGCATTTACCGTAAAGAAGGGGCCTGTGTTTGCGCACCTGGTGTTGGCCGATGAGATCAACCGGGCACCCGCCAAGGTACAGAGCGCGTTGCTCGAGGCCATGCAGGAACAACAGGTGACGCTTGGGGACACGACCCACCCCCTACCCTCGCCCTTCATGGTCATGGCCACCCAGAACCCCATCGAGCAGGAGGGAACGTACCCTCTCCCGGAAGCTCAGCTGGACCGGTTCATGCTGCATGTACGGGTGGGTTACCCCACACGGGATGAGGAAAAGGACGTGATGGAGAAGGTCTCCCAGTTGTCGCTGGAGGAGGCCTCCGGGGAAACCCAACAGAAGGCACCGCACCAAGTTCCCCAGCCCGTGGCGACGCCCCAGCAAATCCTGCAGGCCCGGGGTGTACTGGGCCAACTTTACCTGGATGAGAAGGTCAAGGAGTACATGTTGGACGTGGTACTCGCTACCCGTGACCCGGCGAAAGCGGGCCTGGGCGAGCTGTCGGACATGATCGCCCACGGGGCGTCCCCCCGGGCGAGCATCGCCCTGAACCTGGCCTCCCGGGCCCACGCATTTTTGCGCCATCGGGGCTACGTGACGCCGGAAGACGTGAAAGCCGTGGGGCCCGACGTGCTTCGCCATCGGGTCAGCCGCACCTACGAGGCCGAGGCCGAGGAGATCACCACCGATCACCTTATTCGAAGGATATTTGAGTCCGTCGAAGTTCCATGATTTCGAAAGAGCTCATCAAGAAGCTCAAGCGCATTGAGATCCACATGGCGCGGTTGGCCAACGACCAGTTGGCAGGCAGCTACCATTCGGTGTTCAAGGGCCGGGGCATGGCGTTCAGCGAGGTACGGCAGTACCAGCCGGGCGACGACGTGCGCTTCATCGACTGGAACGTCAGCGCCCGCATGGGAGAAACCTATGTGAAGGTGTTCACCGAGGAACGGGAAGTCACCGTCATGCTCATGGTGGACCTTTCCGGCAGCCAGCGGTTTGGTACGGGCGCCCAGTCCAAGTTGGATCTTGCGGCGGAGGTGTCGGCCTTGCTGGCGTTTAGCGCCATCAAGAACAACGACCGGGTGGGGCTCATTCTATTCACGGACCGGGTGGAACGCTTTGTGCCGCCGCGCAAGGGGCGGGCCCACGTGATGCGCGTGGTGTCTGAAATCCTCCGTGCGGAACCCGAACACAGGGGCACACGGGTGCAATCGGCGCTGGAGCACCTGGGGCGTGTCACCAAACGGAGCAGCATTGCCTTTTTGGTGAGCGATTTTCAGGATCAGGGGTTCGAGCGCAGCATGCGGGTGACCGCCAAGCGCCATGACCTTATTCCTGTGCAGTTGGTGGACGAAAGGGAGGAAGCCTTGCCTTCGGCAGGTCTTGCCACGTTGGAAGATCCTGAGACGGGCCGTGTGCACGAGGTGGACCTGGGCTCAAGGGAGGTGCGGCGCTGGTTTCAACAGGCGGCGGTGACAGAGCGCCTGCGACGGGAACAATTGTTCAAGCACCTGCAGGTGGACCATGTGACCCTGCGCACGGGCGAGGACTACGTGCGGCCCTTTAGCCAACTCTTTCAGATGCGAAGCAAACGCCTGCGAGGGTTCCGATGAGGGCGGGCCCCAGGACTTTGTGCGCCGCATTGCTGTGCCTTGGCTGGACTGCTCCTTCCATGGCACAGGACCCGGGCTCCACGCCCGACTCCAAGTCGGAAACTTCACCGTTGGCAACTTCACCGTTGGCAACTTCAAAGTTGGAAAGCGCACCGTTGGAAAGCTCACCTGGCATTTCATTGGTGGCGGAACCTTCCCGTGTGGAACTGGGCGGCCCTGTGCAGGTGACCCTGGAGGTGACTGCGGGTCGAGAGGATCAGGTCACGGTTCCCTCCCAGTCCCTGGGCACCTTTGACGTGCTGAACCGAAACGCTCCGGTGGTGTCCACCGTGAATGGCAAGACCGTTCACCGGTTTCAGCTCAGCCTGTTGGCGTTGGTGCCAGGCGAGCAATCCGTGGGACCCCTGGAGGTGCGGATACTTTCCCGGGACGGGGTGGTGACCGAGAAGCAATCTCCACGGATCGCAGTGGAGGTCACTTCGCCCATTGCCAATGAGCCTACCCCGGAACTGAAACCACCCACCCCACCTGTGGTGGTCATGCAGGACGACTACCGGCTTCTCTGGGTTGCCCTGGGCGTGCTTGGGTTGTTGTTGGCCGTGTTGTTTGGGCTGTGGCTTTCACGGTGGCTGAAACGCAGGCCCGCGGAAGTGCCCCCACCACCACCCCCGATTCCCCCTTGGGAGGAAGCCGCGGCGGCACTGCAAACGCTTCGCCAGGAGATGGGGCGCCCCTCCTCTGAAGATGCGGATGGACCCACCGTTGAAGTTCCTGACGGTTGGTTCGATCGGTTGAGCGATGTGTTTCGGCGCTACCTGGGGAGGCGCCTAGGCTTTGACGGCTTGGAATCCACCACCGATGAGGTCCTGGCCCGGGTGCAAAAGTCCACCGGGATCCCCGGTGTGGAGTTTCACGAATTGGTACACGGCGCCTCGGGCGTGCTTGGGGACTGCGACCTGATCAAGTTTGCCAAGGCCACACCAAGCCAGAGTCTGGCGCTCGAGCTGTGGACCCGTGCGGAATCCCTGGTGCGCCTGACAACGCCTGCACGGGTTGCGGGCCAGCCCCCCCAACAAACCCTGCCCTCCACAGAAAATACCAACCAAAACGGGGAGACATCGTGAGGCGCCGACTCGGCTTTGCGAGCATGTACTTGGGGGTTCTCACGGGGGCCCTGTGTGCATGCCTTGTGATGTTGAAGGGCACCCTGGGAGTTTGGCCACGGGCGGACAACTTTCGGTTCGAACAACCATGGATGGCCCTGTTATTTCTGGGGCCGCTCGTGTTGTTGTTCCGCAGCTTTCGCCCGGGGGGAGCGCGTTGGGAGCAGCGCCTTTCAACCGCCGACAGGTCAACCACCGATAGGCCTCGGGTGCCCTTTCCCAAAGCGGCGCTTGTGGCCGCTGCACCGCGCACCTGGCGTAACCGGATCTCTCGGGTTCCAGGAGCCTTGCGTTTTTCGGCCTTGGCCCTTGGGGTTCTGGCGCTCATGGGGCCCCAGAGCGTGCACGTGGCAGGGCGCACCCAGACCCAGGGCATCGACATTGTGGTGGTGATGGACGTGTCACTCTCCATGCAGGCGGCGGACATTCGCCCCAACCGGTTTGTGGCCACCCAGGTGGTGGTGCAGGACTTTGTGGCCCGCCGTCCCAACGACCGTGTGGGCGTGGTGGTGTTCGGTAGGGACGCCTACACGCTTCTTCCACTGACCACCGACAAGCAAAGCATCGGCAACGCCATTCGAGATTTGCGCCTTGGCCAGGTGGACGGCCGTGGAACCGCCATTGGCAATGCGGTGGCCACGGGGCTGAACCGGTTGCGTCAGAGCGATGCCAAAAGCCGCGTCCTGATTTTGCTGACCGACGGGGATTCCAACAGTGGAAACCTTTCGCCGCTGCAGGCCACGGAGTTCGCGGAAACCCTGGACGTTCAGGTGTACCCCGTGCTGATGGGACGCAGCGGGGACTCCCCCGTGCAAAAAGGAACCGACCTGTTTGGCAGGCCCATTTGGGACACGGGCAACTTTCCCATCAATCCAGAGTTGCTCCAGGAAATGGCGGACCGCACCGGTGGATCCTATTTCGAAGCGGTGGACCGCAAGGGCCTGGAGGATAGCTTTCACGGGATTCTCAACGCACTGGAGAAATCCGATATTGAAGACGGCGGCATGTTGTACGGGGAACTGTTTGCCACCTTTCTTTGGATCGGCCTGGTGTTGTTGTTGCTCGAGGTGCTGCTGCGCACGGGGCTTCTCCGGAGGTGGCCATGAACTGGCGCGACGGGTGGATACTATGGATTGCGGGAGCGATCCCCGTGTTGGTGACCGTGGCACTGGTGCTGTTGTCGCGCTGGCGGCAACGCACCACGGCCCTGTTTTTTCGAAGATCCAACGGACGGGAGTCCACCACGCTTGAACATCGGGAGATTTACGACGATTCCCGCCGTGGGCAGCCCCATGGCGCTCGGGGCGTATTGAAGGGCGTCTTGCTCACCCTCGGGCTTGGGCTCTGGGTGGCGGCCCTTGCGGGGCCCCAGTACGGCTCCCGGGTACAGCTCATGCAAAAGCGAGGGGTCGATTTGGTGGTGGTCATGGACTTTTCCCGCAGCATGTTGGCGCGGGACGTGGCGCCCAGCCGTTTGGATCGTGCCAAGGCGGAGCTGCGGTTGTTGCTTCACCAACTGGGCGGCGACCGGGTGGGTGTGGTGGCGTTTGCGGGGGAGTCCATCACGTTTCCCATGACCACCGACTACGCGGCGGTGGAACTGTTCCTGCGGGACCTGAACCCTTCGGACATCCCCCTGGGGGGTACGGCGATCGGTCGGGCACTGGTGTCTGCCCAGCGCTTGCTGGAGGCCGCAGATGGCAACACTGCCGGGGCCAGTATGGATGGCAACGGCAAGGGTGGTAACGGTAGCGCTGGCAACGGGATCGGCCCGGGAGATCAAACAGTGGAACGGGAAACACCCGCCCGGGTGGTGGTGCTACTCACTGACGGGGAGGACCACGAGGGGGATCCGCTCAAGGCGGCGGAGGAACTGAAGGCCGCAGGCGTGCGTGTGTTTACGGTGGGCCTGGGGAGTACGGCCGGAGAACCCATTCCCCTGTACAGCGACGACGGCACCTGGACCGGCTACATTCGGGATGGGGAAGGCAAACCCGTGATGAGCGCACTGACGGCCCAGGCAGAAGCCACGTTGCAACAGGTGGCAGAGAGCACGGGGGGCACCTACTTTAAGGCGGGGGACGGGGAGGACGGGCTCTCACGGGTCCGCGAGGCCATGGGCCGGCTCACCCAGGCCCAGCGAGAAGTGCGCCGGGTGGAAATCCATGAGGACCGCTACCTTTGGTTGTTGCTTCCCGCCTGGTTGCTGCTGTGGTTCGAACGCTTGCTACGCCGAAGGATGAGGCACGGAGCAAAACAGGACAGGGGTGAGGGACGGACAACCACGGTGACCCTAGGGGCCGTAGTGCTGACACTTTGTGGTTTCGCGTTGGATGCCCCCGCACAGGCCTGGGAGGCCTTTCGATCCGAAAGCCCTGCCGTGAACGATGGCAACCGGGCGCTCGCTACGGAGGATGTGGAAGGTGCGCTCAAGGCCTACGGGCGGGCCGCACGGCAGCAACCCCATGCCCCTGGGGTGGCATTGAACCTGGGCCTTGCGCACCTGCAGGCGGGTGACCTGGAAAAGGCCCAGACCTCGCTCACGGAAGCGGCACGGCCCCGGGCAGGGGAGACCCACGGGGAGGGTTGGTGGCGTAGGGGAGACAGCGCCCGGGAGATTCAAACCGTGCGCCGGGACGCGCTGTACAACCTGGGGATCGTGCTGTTTCGACAGGCCGATGCCCTGGCGGAACAGGAGCAATGGGACCCGGCCTCGGAGGCCTATGGGCAAGCCGCGGATGCCTTTCGTCGGAGCCTGCGATTGCAACCCGGGCAGGAACAGGCAGCGTGGAACTACGCCCTGGCCCTGAAACGGGCCCGGGAAACCAAGGAAGAAAAGAAGCGCCAGGAAGAGGAGCGGAAAAAGGAAAACGAGCAAGAGGAAAATCCGGACCAGGACAGCGAAGACGCGGATGAAGGCGAGAACGGGGATCGGGACCCAGGAGAAGAGGACGAGCCCGGGGAAAACGATTCTGACGATGAAACCCAGGAAAAAGAAGAGGAGCCGCAAGACGGTGACTCCGAAGATCCAGGGGAGCAAGACGACCCAGAGGAGCGAGACAAACCAGAGGAGCAAGACAACCCAGAGAAAAATGACGGAGAGCAGGGTTCCGAGGGGCAGGGTTCAGAGGGGCAGGATTCACCCTCCGACGGGGCGGCACCCGAAGGGAAGGACCCCCAGGGGTTGCCACCGGACGTGGAACAGGTGTTGGACGCCCTGGACGAACAGGGTGAAAGCATGCAAGCCCAACAAGCCCGTCAACGGGCCGCCCGGGGTGGCCGGCGGGTGGAGAAGGATTGGTGAACCGCGGATCCCTGGGGTGGGTACCTGCCCTACAAATGGCCCCGGGAACCGGTCTTGCGCGCTTGGGTTTGTTGCTCTCCCTGTGCCTGGCCCTGTGCCCGTCTCTGTGCCCGTCTCTGGGCCTGGCCCAGGGACGGGCACAGGCGCAGGCGGGTGCCACCCTCACCATGGTCGCATCCCCCACCGAACTGGCCCTCGGGGAAGCGTTTGAACTGGTGGTTCGCGCGCAGGCCCAGGGCCGCAGTCGGCCCCAGATACAGCTGCCGGATCTCGGTGATTTTCGGGTCCTGTCGAGCCGCGTATCTCGCCCCATGTCCATTCGTTTCGGCTCGGGGGCGGGCCCCTCCATGGAATCCGTGGAGGAACACCGGTTGGTTTTGCAGCCCATGCGGGCGGGGACCTACCGTATTGCGCCGGCACGCATGGTGTTGGGCTCCAAAAAAGCCAGAAGCGAGCCCATCACCATTCGCGTGGGGCCCTCCCCCGGTGCCCCCACCACAGACCCCAGCGGCGGGCAGGTGGCTGGGCAGGCCGCCGACGCTACGGGCCCAGATGCGAACCAAAACGCATCCACCGATGGGAACGCCAACAGCGACGATCAGGCCGATCGCTTTGTGTTCGATCCCCGCGCCTTCCTGAGAACGGTGGTGGCTCCGGTGCAGGCCACCGTGGGGCAGCAGATCACCGCCACCGTGTACCTGTACGTGCGCGGGGGCCTCAGCCAACCCCCCACGGTGACCCAGGAACCCACCGCAGATGGCTTTTGGGTTCATGATTTGGTGGATCCCAACCACCCTCCCCCGTCGGTCACCCAGGTGGTGAAGGGTTCCGTGTTTCGCGTGTATGTGCTTCGGCGTTTCGCGGCCTTTGCACTTCGTGAGGGCACGCTTGAGATCGGAGCGCCCGAGTTGCGAATGACGTTGGGCTCACCCCTAAACTTGTTTCGCGCACCGGAGAACTTCTCCCGCGTGGGTGTGGCCGTGCCCGTTCATGTGCAAGGGTTGCCGGCACTCCCTGGGGCTGCCCGGGACGACGACACGGTGTTGGTGGGTGACTTTGAAGCTTCCACCCAACTGACCCCAACCCAGGCGTCCACGGGCGAGGCCACCACACTGACATTGCAGGTGGAGGGTTGGGGTAGCGCCCATGGCATTCGTGCTCCCACACTCGTGCTCCCTGGCGTGCGTGTGCTTGAGCCGGAGGTGGAACGTCAGGTGCATACCGTTCAGGATCGGGTGAAGTCAACGGTGCGGTTTCGATGGTTGTTGATCGGAGAAGAGGCGGGCCACTATGCACTTGCTCCGTTCACGGTATGGGCCCTGGATCCGGAAACTCGCACCTACAAAAAGCGCACCACACCATCGCTCGAGTTTCGCGTGCTTGCTGGAAAAGGTGGTTCCGTAGGGGCACCGGGCGACCCTGGTGAGCTTCCTACACAGGAGAAAAAAAACACGGGCATTCCCGGTGCCGGAAAAGGTGTTCTCCCCGTACTCCCCTTGCGACTCCAAGAGACCCTGCGGTCCACAGACACCCTGCGATCCCCAAACACCCTGCGGCCCATGTCGAAACCCTGGAGCCATTCAGGCGGCTTCTGGTGGCTTTTTGTTGTGGCGCCCGGGCTGTGGGTGCTGGTGCTCGCCCTGGGCCGACAGCGGCGGTTGGCCCAACGCACCCGCGCGCAATACGCTGACCTCACCACCTGGAAAGCTGTGGAGCGGGCGCTGAATGGGCTTCAAAACGGAATGTCGGTGGGGGATGGCGACGTGCCCGAGAAGCCTGATGCCGCATCGATTCCTGGTTCCACCCGCGTGCTTAGGGCGGCATTGCAGCTTGGCTTTTCCACGGACCCGGCCGGACTGACCCGGCCAGAACTCGCACAGGCCCTAGAGCACGAGGGGGCTTCGCCAGAAATCGTGAGCGGGGTGACACGCTGGCTTGAACAGGAAGAAACGGCTCGGTTTTCTGGCAGCACATCCTGGCCCAGGGAGGTCCCCGAGCTGGCCACCCTCGTCACCCAGATTCGGAAGGGATCATGAACGGCTGGGGCACAAAGGGATGGCTTGTTGCGGTACTGACCTTTTGGATCATCGGCAGCCCATCTTCTGCATTCGCGCAACCGGCCAACGCCACGGGCTTCGAACAGGGCAACCAGGCGTACCGGAACGGAGATTTCGGCCAGGCCGCGGCCGCATACGCAGCGCTTGTCGAACTGGGCATGGAGTCTCCGCAGGTCTACGTGAACCTGGGCCATGCGTGGTTTCAGTTGAAGCAATGGGGCCGGGCCACCTGGGCCTATGAGCAAGCGCTCCGTTTGGACCCGGGCGCAGGGGACGTGGAGCACGCACTTGCACTCGTACAACACCACCGGCTTGAGGCGACCAGGCCTTCCGCGCCTCCACCGAACACCAAACGTCAGGAGGTGGACTCCTTTCGAACTCGCCCCTGGCCCCTTTGGCTCGCTGGCCGTCTGAATGGGGTGGCCCTTGCGATCCTTGCCCACCTATGTTGGCTCGGCTTGTTTGCGGCCCTACTCATCCGCCGCTTCGGTGGGGACCGGGGCCCCGCCGGTGGGCGGTACATGAAGAGCCTGGGTCGAGGCTGGTGGCTCACGGGCCTCGCGGGAATGTCCCTACTTGCCGCTGGCCTATTGGTGTTTCAGCTGTGGGTCCATGGCGGTGCCTACGGGGTCGTGTTCGAGGATGTATCGGCCCTCGCCCAACCTGAGATCGGGATGGGCACCGATTCTGCCCCCGTCGCCGGGAGCCCTGCAGGGGCCGCAAACCGGGGGGTGGAAGCCCTGCATTCTGGCGACTACGTGCGTCTCGGGAACTCCGTGGAGGGGTGGCAGCAAATTCGGTTGGAGGAGGGAAGATCGGGCTGGATTTCCCGCAAGCACCTGGGAGCCATTTCCTGGGATGCGCGACCGGTTCCTAACCCGATTGACCCCAAAGGCCCCTCAAGTCACTAGAAATATTGTATTTTTTAGACCTCGGGGCGCGCCAGAATGGAACTTAGAGCCCATATTTCCAGGGACACGGCAGCGGTTTTCTCGAAACAACAGGGATTTTTACCCTGGTCACGCCAGTTTTTTGCACAAAATACTTGCACATGTAGGGTGGTGAGAGCATTGTTGCGCCGCTGACAGGGCATAGCCTGTCGGTGTATTAACTTGTGAACACAATTTTGAGGTTATTGTCATGACAGATCGACTTTTGAAGCTTCTTCTCTCCACCATCCTTGCCTTCGGTGTTTTGGCAGCCGGTTGCGGAGACGACGACGACGACACCGCAACAGATGGCGGCGTGGTTGACACAGGAATGGGCGACGCCAGCTAGCATTCGCTAGTTTTTGTCAGTTTTCCATGAAAGGCGTGCCTCTCCGCGGGGGGCACGCCTTTTTCAATTGCGGGTTCGTTGACTTCCGGGGCCAGAAAATGGACCCTCACGGGAGTTTTCTTAGGAGTACCGAGCCGTGACCGATTCTACCGAACATTCCGACCCAAACCGGCCAACTACCCTTTTGGTGGCGGACGACGACTTGGATATTCTCATGATGGTTCGTCACCACCTGGGGAAGTACAACGTACGTGTCCTGGAGGCCCCGGACGGGGAGCAGGCGCTGCAGCTCACCCTTGCCCAACGGCCGGATGTGGCAATTCTGGACGTCATGATGCCTGGCATTAGCGGCTGGGAGGTTTGTAAGACCATTCGGGAGTACAAAGAGCTTACCCCCTGTAAAGTCATCGTTCTTACGGGAATCGGCGAGAAGTTGAACGAGATGACCTCCCCGATTTACGGGGCCGACGCATTTTTGGACAAACCTTTTGATCTGGACGAGTTGGACGCCACCATTGAAAAGGTCCTGGGGCGCCCCCTGGAGCGAGTCTAGGTCGCTCTGTGGTCGAACACTTCCCGGGTTAACGCATCGCTGAAAACAGGGCAGCGGTGCCGACCATGGCAAGGGCGAGCAGCACCAGTGCCACGGATTTCCGATCCAACCGCCGGGACCGGCCCTTTTCTGACACTTCGCTCACAACGTTACCCAGTTGGGGAGCGACTCTCTGCGAAATCCAGTGACGCGCCCTTTGCCACTGGGATGGCACCGCCCTCACCCCCGGAACACCTGCGAGCCTTCGTAGCGGACTGATTTTGCGCACCTGGCTTACCACGTCCTCCCAATCCCCTGGGACCGAATCTCCCTTGGCGCCATTTCGGGTCCCCTGGCTGGCGGAAATCCCACCCGCGCGCTGGATCCGCAGAACAGTTTGCCCTACTTCAACGCGCTCTTGCCCTGCCAGTTGGGCCCGTCGAACGACCTTGCCATCAATACGGGTTCCGTTGCCGCTGCCCACATCCAATATGGAAAGGGCCATCTTGTCCTGATCCCGTTCCAGCACCAGGTGCATGCGTGAAACTGTGGTATCGGTGAGGATCACGTCGTTGTGCAGGGATCGGCCAATGGTCGTCTGGCCAATGCCGATGGTAAATTGGCGACCCCTATCCACTCCTCTTTCCACCACCAGTATGGGGTGGGGATCCGGGTTCCCGTGAATCTCAGTGCTCTCCTCAGACGCCTTGGTTGCTGGATCCAGCTCCGTGTCCTCTTCTTCTAAAAAGCCGCAATTGGGGGCCTCCACGGGTGGCGGAGTGACCTGAACCAATGGAGCTTCGTTTGAAGCGGAGTTGTGAGCGCGGGCCTGGGTGGGCATGGATCTGGCGGATTGTATGCGGGTCTGGGACCCGGCTCAAGGCGAGTGACGCCGTGCCCCATGGATCGTCCCGAAGTGCGGCCTTTTGCTTTGGCATGGTAGGGTATCGGTCGGCAATGAATCAGTATTGCGGGCCATATCGAATTGTGAGGCAGCTCACCACCGGCGGGATGGCTGAGATCTTTCTTGCGCGTCACGAAGGCTTGGAGGGGCTTGAACGCACGGTGGTGCTCAAACGAATCCTTCCTCTGCACAGCCACGACGAGGAGTTCGTCACCATGTTCCTGGATGAGGCCCGCCTGATGGCCGCGCTCACCCACCCCCACATTGCCCAGGTGTTCGACTTGGGCAAGGAGGATGACACGTACTACATTGCCATGGAGCACGTGCGCGGCCCTACCCTGGGCACCCTGCTTCAGTCGGCCTCCCGATCCCAGGAACAACTGCTCCCGCAGCAGACCGCCCTGGCCATCGCTCTCAACGTGGCCCAAGCACTCGACTACATCCACGGGTTGCGCGACGACCATGGGCGCCCTCTTCAGATCGTGCACCGGGATCTGAACCCCGCCAACGTGTTGGTGGGGTACACGGGCGCGGTAAAGCTCATCGATTTCGGTATCGCGAAGTCCATGACCAAGGTCTATGAAACCCGTACAGGGGTGATCAAAGGGACATTCGGGTACATTGCACCAGAACAGCTTTCTGGGGAGGGCGTGGTGGATCACCGCGCAGACGTGTTTGCGCTCGGGGTGTTGCTCTACGAGATGTGCGTAGGAGCTCACCCGTTTGATGCCACGGATCAACTGAACCGTATCGAAGACATTCTCAACGCCAACTACAAACCTCCGTCCGCGGTTTCCCCTGGGTTTCCACGGGTGCTCAACGAGCTCATTGTCCGTTGCCTGTGCCCCTCGCCCGACGGGCGACCTGCCACCATGCGCGCCGTGATCGATCAAATGACAGATTACCTGGGCCAATGCGGGCTTGTGCCGACCATGCGCGACATCGCACGGGTGACACACCAGCTGGTTCCCGATACGGAGGGCTCCCAACCCATCCGTCCATTGCGGGTAAGTGAAGTACCTAAACGCTGGAGCAGGCACCCTTCCTCGCGGGCTGCCGGCCCCCATGGCCGAGGTGCCGCAGGTGGTGGCGCAGACCCTACCGTTTCCCTTCCCAAACCACCGGCGGTGCCCAAGGACCCCGACACCATCCGGGACACCGAGGACGACGAGGGCACGGTTCCTCTCATGGCGAATGCACCTGGGGTCGGGGGCCATTCCCGCGTTTCGGCAAACCGCAGCGCACCCGACCTATCTTCGGTGCTGGAAGAGGACAGCAAAACACAACAGCTCCCCCGGCGTGATGGAGGTAAGGAAGTGGACCCCACCCGGGCATTTCCCACCGCCCGGCAACAGGCTCCCACGGGTGAACCCAAGGTGGCGCCTGGCATGCCTGGTTTTGTGACGGAGCGCCCCGCTCGTTTTACCGTTGATCCAGCGGCCGCGAATCCCACTGGGTTGGAAGAGTTGGAGTTCATGGATCCGGAGTTCGTGGAACCGGAGAATGTGGGGAGTGCCTACGGGGGCGCGGTGCCTGAGGCGCCCGCTCGCCCTAAAACCCGCTGGTGGCTTGTGGGAATCCTGGCGTTGGGTTCCCTTGCGGCCATTGCATCCGGATCCTTTCTATTGTCGAAGTTCCTGGGCGAACAACAGGGCGAGGAAACCGAATACACGGTGGTGTCGGGCGAACACACGGAAACGGGGAAGCCCGTGAACCGCGCGGCTAAACCCCAGGACGGGGATCCCTCCCGGGGCGCCAATGAAAAGTCCCGCGCCAACGCTGCCATATGGACACTTCGGGTGATCACCCAACCCCCCGGTGCCCTGGTCTGGGTGGATAACGCCGTCCAGGAAAACCGCACTCCCATGGAACTGATTCTTCAGGGGCAGAGCCAACGGGCACTTCGGGTGGAGCTCGAGGGGCACGCTCCCCAATCCACTTCGGTGCAAATGGACACCGGATCGGTGGATCTTACGCTGGTGCCCCTACCTCCACCGGATCCGGAGCCCTCGGAGGCGCCAGAGGATGGGCAGGACGCTCCCTAGTGAACCTGCTAAGTCCCCCGCGTGCAGCAGAATGGATACGGTTTTCAGGTGCGATTCATCTCGGTGACCTTCGGGTTGTTGGCCAGCCTAGGATCGTTTGTCTGTATGGGTATGGGGTGCGGTCACCGGGATCGGGCCCAGGATCCAGAAAACGTCATTCTACTCGAGTTGGGAGGGAAAACCCTTTCCAAGGCCGCGTTTGACAGGTCGATCCGCGACCTCTCCCCGGAGCAACAGGACCGCTTGCGCACTTCCACCAAGCGACTGGAATATTTTCACCAGTACGTGGAACAGCAACTGCTGCTTAAGCACGCTCAGGAAACGGGGGCGTTTGACGTACCCGAGCTGCACGGGATCGAGCACTCCCTCGCCCGTCGACTCTGGCGTATGCGTCTGTCCACCCGGTTCAAGCCAGAGGATATTTCGGAGCAAGCCATTGCCGCCTACTACAAGCGGCGAGCGGTGGATTTCCAACAGCCGGAACAGGTACGGGCCAGCCATATTGTGTGGAGATCTCAACGGGACGCGGCCAAGGCCCTGGTGAAGCTTTGCCGGGATCCCTCCATGGCGCTGTTTCGAACCTACGCCCGTGATGCTGCAGGGGGCGCCACCTCTGGTAGTTCCAATGACGGAACGGGTGATTTGGGTTTCTTTTCGCTCCCTGGGGAACGGGGAGAAAACCCGGGGATTCCCCCCGCGGTGGTGAAGGCGGCCTTTGCCCTTTCCACCGTCGGTGACTACGCCGCTCGTCCGATCCGATCGGACCAGGGTTACCACGTGGTGCGCCTTACCGCGCGACGACCTGGATTTTCAAGACCGCTTTCTGAGGTGCAACACGTAATTCGGCAGCGGCTTTGGCGGGACAAACGTGACCAGAAAGCCGCCGAAGCGGTGGCCGCGCTTCGCCCACAGGTTGGTGTCGTTGTACACACTGACGCACTTCGGCAATGGCACGCATGTGCGACAGGAGAATGCATACCATGAGTATGAAACGTGCTTTTCGATCGATGTGGCCTAGAACGGCCCTGCGCCATTTCCTGTACGGTGTGATTCTTTGGGGAGCCCCATGGCTGATGGATCCTGTTGCGCAAGCGCAGGATTCATCGGCAACGGACTCGACTGTGCTCAATTCGACAGGGCTGAACTCGACAGGGCTGAACTCGACGGCACAGAATTCGACCGCACAGCAAACGGAACTGCAGCTGGTCGAACGGGTGGTTGGGTTGGTCAACGAACGGCCTATCTGGCTTTCCCAGTTGCGGCTGCGCGCGTTTCCCTTCGTCCGGCAGATGGCCCAAGCATCCTCCGGCTACAATACGAATATGGGCCAGCTGGAATCCGCCTATCGGAGGATGTTGGAACAGATGGTCAATGAGGCGCTCATCGATCAGGCGGCACGGGAGGAGGGTATTTCGGTCACCGAACCGGAAGTGGATCGCGCCATCCAAAACGTGCGAGTGCAGTCCGGTCTGGATGATCCCACGTTCTGGAACACCGTGCGTGCGCAGGGGTTTACCCACACCCAGTACCGGCAGGATGTTCGTAAACAGCTGGTGCGCCTTAAGCTCTTCAACCTTCGTGTGCGCAGCCGCATCAATGTGTCTGACTCCGAACTACAGGAAAGGTACCGAACCACCTACGGCAATGGGGACCCGGTGGATTGTTATTTGGTCTCCATGGTGTTGGTGGGCTCCACCGATCCCACCGAGGTGGAACCCATGACCCGTGCGCTCACGGTGGAGAACTTCATGGACCACGGGGCGGTGGACCTGGGGCGGGTGTGCCCCAAGGATCTTTCCCCCAACCTGCGAAGGGCCGTAGAAGCTAGCGAGGTGGGTCAGGTGAGCCTCCCGGCACAGGGGCCCAACGGCACCTATTTCTTTTTGCTGCGGGAACGTACGCCCTCCGCCAGCGCACCACGCTTTGACGACGTTCGGGATCAGATCCAGGAGGAACTGGTGGCGGAAGCGATGTCCCGGCAGGAAGGTCTGTTTCTCAAGGAGCTCCGGGAGAGTGCGCTTATCGAGTTGCGGCTCTAGGGCCGTGCCTGTGCGTTCACTGCACCTGTCCTTAAACGGAGATTTCATGTTCCCGTTTGCGGTATCTTCCCCATTCGTCGCAGCCCAAGCAGAGGACACTTTTGCGGTATTTTTACTTTTTTAACGGAACCTTCATTGACATCGCGCTGCTGAAACCGCGACCCTACGGACATCCTTGCTACGGTTCGTCTCGAACGTTGCAACATAATTTGCGGATGCTTGTGACTTTGCAGGTGTCCGTAACCTAGCGATGCCGCCCCCGGCCCGATACCCTAAGACCTGACTGGAGAGACCCCATGAAATCCGTTCGACGCGTTCTTCTAGCCCTTGCAGTGATTTGCATTCCGTCCATGGCTTCGGCCTCCGGGGGGCACGGACCCTCGCCCGAGATTTGGCTTGGCCTTGCGGCGATTCTGATCGCAGCAAAACTCGGAGCAGAACTTGCGATTCGGCTCAAACAACCTCCTGTGCTTGGGGAACTGTGTGCCGGCATTGTGTTGGGCAACTTGACCCTTTTTGGCGTGGATGTGTTCTACGAGTTGGCCCACAAATCTACCATCGAGTTCCTCGCCGAGTTCGGCGTGGTCCTGTTGCTTTTTGAGGTGGGCCTCGAATCCACCGTCACCGAGATGAAAAAGGTGGCACCCCAGTCGGGAATGGTGGCCATTCTCGGAGTGGTGGTTCCCATGGGCCTGGGCTACGCCGCAAGCTACGTATTGATCCCCGGGGCTCCGCAGGCGCTTCACCTATTTGTGGGTGCGACACTTTGTGCCACCAGTGTTGGAATCACGGCCCGCGTGCTCAAGGATCTGAACGCCATGGACAAAACGGAAACCAAGGTGATCCTTGGGGCCGCCGTGATTGACGATGTGTTGGGCCTGATCGTACTTGCTGTGGTGAGCGCCATTGCCATGCAAGGGTCCATGCCTGACGCCGTGGGGATGGCCAAGATCATCGGCCTTGCCTTTGGTTTCCTGGCTGGCGCGCTTGTTCTTGGCATGTTTGTGATGCCGGGCTTCTTCAAGGCTTCCGCGAAACTGCGTGCTCCGGGTGTACTGGCGGCGCTTAGCATTGGGCTTTGTTTGGCCCTGGCAGGCCTCAGCGCCCTTGCGGGCCTTGCGGCCATCGTGGGTGCGTTTGCGGCGGGGCTCGTATTGGACGAGGTCCACGTACAACCCTTTGGCAAGAAGTCTTCCCATGATCTGTCGGAAATCGTGGGTCCTATCGTGGCCGTGGTTGCGCCCATTTTCTTTGTGCGCACGGGAATGATGGTGGAACTGGGTGGCATCACCAGCAATGCGCTTATGCTGGCTGGCGCCCTTTCGGTGGTGGCCGTGGTCGGTAAGCTTGTGGCCGGTTGGGGGGTGCGCGGTGCTGGGGTCGACAAGCTCACGATCGGCATCGGCATGGTTCCCCGCGGCGAGGTGGGCCTGATTTTCGCCAACGTGGGAGCTGCCATCAAGGTCAACGGAGTGCCGCTCATCGAACCCGGGGTGTACATGGCCATCGTGTTGATGGTGATGGTGACCACCATCGTGACCCCACCCTGGTTGGCCGCTCGGATCAACAAGGTGTCGCGCCAGGCCGCAGGCGCCAAGCCAACCGCCAACTCGGAGGCACCTCCCTCCATCCAACCCCAGGCCTAAACCCCCCAGGAGATTGGGAACCCAGGGGGGTCTGGATTGCCGGTGGGCCGCTTTCGGCCCATGACTGGCGGCCATGGGTGGCCTGGCACATGCGACAAAACCGTTGAGTCAACAGGACCGCGTGGATGTGGTGGGGCTGGGCCCTGGCGCCGCCATGTGGTCCGTTGCGCGAGACCTGGGGGGTGCGGGTTCTCCCAGGCCTACGGTGCACTGGGTATTGGCGCGGGATCAGGTGCAGGTGCAACGCCTTGCGGGCGACCTGCGCTTTGCCATGCAACAGCAATACGGCACGCACCCCGCCTGTGTGCGGACCCTTCCCGAACCGGGCCGGAGCCCATTTTTGGAGCTGTCCGAAGATCGCCGAGCCCTCGGCAACAAGCTTTCTATCCTGTCCATATTGGCGGACTCGCAGGTGGCTCAGAAAGCCGCGCTCCTGGAACCCGCACCAAGGTTTGTCGTAGTGAGTGCCGCCCAGCTCCTGCGCAAGGGCCTCGCTCCCGAACGCCTGCTCGCCCACCGTATTGTGGTGGAGGCCGAGGAGGAATGCTCCCAGGAAGATCTGCTGATGCGTTTGACCCATGCGGGATATACGCGCGTTCCCGTGGCCGAAGACCCGGGTACGTTTGCTTCCCGGGGAAACCTGGTCGACGTGTACCCCCATGGTGGCACTCCGGTTCGAATTGAGTTTGATGACTGGCTGGTGCTCCGCATGCGCACCTATGACAGTGCCACACAACGTACCCAGGAAGAGGTCACTTCGATTGTGGTTCCACCGGCCCAGGAATTTCTGGACGTGGACGAAGCACAGGCACGTCGGCGTGTGCGCGACCTGTGCGACGAGGCCAACTATCCTTCCACGAAATCCAAGGCACTCATTGAAGAGCTGTTGGAAGGGCACCACCGGCGAGGAGCCAGTCACTACCTGCCCGCAGTGGTGGGCCCCCTGGTTTCACCGCTCGCCTATCTGTTCAGGGAAGAAGAGATTTCTGGGAAAAAGGGCACGTCATCGGGGACATCGCCGGGGACATCGCCGGGTACATCGCTGGGGACATCACAGGGTAAGCCGCCGGGTACATCGCAGGGCACAAGCGGCCAACTCCTGATCGTGGACCCTCCGGGTGTATTGGCCGCGGTGCAAGAGCATCTCGAGGATGTGCAAGGGCAGCGCCAAGCTCGCGTGGATGCGGGGCTGCCCACGGCCGCCCTGGAGGATCACTACACCCCCGTGGATGCGTGGCTTCAAGCCGTGGAACAACATCGATGCATCTATTTTCATGGGGCTTCCATGGGCACCTCAAGCGCCCATTCTACCGCCGCGGAACGCTTTGAGCAGGTCTCCTCCGCCCACTTACGGCGGTACGCTCCGACCTATTCCCAGATCACCACGACGGACACCCAGGGGCTCGCCACGGAGATCCAGGCCCGGCGCAAACAGAAACAGGCGGACGTGCTGGCACCTCTCATGGGGCGCATCTCCCAATGGCATACCGAAGGTATGGCCGTACATATGGTGGCCCATACACCCACCCAGGCGGAACGTCTCCGCACCATGTTGCGAACGGCCGCCATCGCCCCGGAGGGCGCAGACGACTCGACTGTCGTCGGCAAGACCATGGGTGCCAGCCATCCCACCGATGTGGGTATCGCTCAAGAGATACCTTCCGAGGTGGATATTTTGGTTGGGCCGCTCATGTCGAGCTTCGTCTATCCTGAGCAACAATTGTGTTTCGTTTCCACGGAGGAAATCTTCGGTTCGGAAACCAACCAAAGGGGTCGCCGTCGCCCACCCCGCCGCCTGGAATCCACACTGGAGGATCTGCGAGAGTTGGAGCCCGGGGACTATGTGGTGCACGTGGACCACGGCGTGGGCCGATATGTGGGCCTGGAGCGAAAGTCCCTTGGGCAAAGCCAACTGGATCAGTTGCAGGGCAAACAGCCCCTGTCGGTGGAAGTTCTTGTTGTGGAATACGCAAAGGGGGATCGACTCTTTTTGCCGGTCACCCGTCTCAACCAGATCCAACGGCTGAGCGGCAAGGAAGGCCACACACCAAAGATTGATCGTTTGGGGGGGCAGAGTTTCACGAGCACGAAGACACGGGTCAAAAAGCAGGTTCGGGAGATGGCCGACGAACTGCTCCGGCTCTACGCAGAGCGTGTGGCCCACGAACGCCCTGGTTTGCCCAACCTTGGAACGGAGTACCACGACTTTGAGGCCAGGTTTCCCTACGAAGAAACCGTGGACCAGGCCCGGGCCATCGACGAGGTCAATCACGACCTTGAACAGCGCCTCCCCATGGATCGTTTGATTTGTGGTGACGTGGGGTTTGGCAAGACGGAGGTGGCGATCCGAGCGGTGTTTCGGGTCGCCATGGCCGGCAAGCAAATCGCGTTGCTGTGCCCCACTACCGTACTCGCCCAACAGCACTTCAATACGTTCCAGGAAAGATTCAAGGACTATCCGATCCAGGTGCGCCTGCTCTCACGGTTTGTGGATCGAGACACCCAACGTCAATCCATCCAGGATCTCAAGGAAGGCAAAGCAGACCTGGTCATTGGCACCCATCGGCTGCTCTCCAAGGACGTTCACTTCAAGAACCTGGGCCTGCTTGTGGTGGACGAAGAACAACGATTTGGGGTCACCCACAAGGAACGGATCAAACAGCTTCGCCGGGAGGTGGATGTGCTCACCCTTTCCGCCACTCCCATTCCTCGTACATTGCAAATGGCCGTGGGTGGATTACGGGATCTTTCCCTTATCACAACCCCTCCCGCCGCCCGACGATCCATTCGAACGTTTGTGAGCCGCTGGGAGGAACACGTGGTCCGCGACGCGGTGGAGAGGGAAATGGCCCGGGGTGGGCAGATCTTCTACGTGTACAACCGGATTGAGGGCCTGTACGAACGGGGAAATCAGCTCAAGGAGATTCTTCCTGGAGCGCGCATCGGTGTGGCCCATGGTCAGATGAAGGAAAACGAACTGGAGCGGGTGATGACCGACTTCGTGTCGGGGGAGTACGACGTGCTTTGTTCCACCGCGATTGTGGAAAGCGGGTTGGATATTCCGCGGGCCAATACGATTCTTATCGATCGCGCGGATCTGTTCGGATTGTCTCAGCTTTACCAGCTTAGGGGCCGGGTGGGACGATCCTCGGAGCGGGCCTACTGTTACCTATTCACTCCCCCTCCTTCGAAAATGACAGATGATGCCCGCTACCGTATCGAAGCCCTGGAAAGGCACTCTGAGCTGGGCGCTGGCTTTCGGATCGCCTCCCTGGACATGGAGCTTCGCGGAGCGGGGGATGCGCTGGGTGCGGAGCAGAGTGGCAACATGGCCCTGGTGGGTTTTGAGCTGTTTCTTCAAATGCTCCGGGAAGCCGTGGCCGAACTCCGCGGTGAGCCCATTGTGATTCCCATCGATCCGGAAGTCACGTTGGAGGAGGAGACCCATCTTCCGGAAAACTACATCGACGATATCGGGGTTCGTCTGAGCTTCTACAAGCGATTCGCGGGTGCCCAAACCATGGATGAAGTACAGGATCTCACCACCGAGATGGAAGAAAGATATGGCCCCGCGGAGGGTGTGGTTTCCAACTTCGTGCGTGCCATGGAACTTCGGCCTGGGTTGATGCACCTTCGTGCCCTGGGGTGTGAAGCCCGGGCCAACCGGGTGACCTTGCACCTCCGGGAGGACACCGGACTGGATCCCGCCAAGGTCATGGAGCGGGTGACCCGTTCGCCGGACCTATGGAAGTTGACCCAGGACATGCGCCTGACCCGCTACTACACGGATGGACTTGGATCCAACTCCCCGGATGCCAACGCGGCATTCGCGGCAGGTGGGCGGACAGGCAAGGGCTCCACGGTCAGTGGATTGGAACGGGCGCACCAGCTCCTGGACGAACTCCAGACCATGACTCGATAGGCACGGTCCAGATCGGTTGGAATCTAGAACCCATCTCATAAATCCCGCGGCGCCTTGAAGCCCATGCAAACGCGGCTGCTTTGTTGGCAAGGATTTGAAATACTCGCGGTATTCCTGCACCTTACCGCCTTGCATCCCCATTCCCCTGAGCTTCAAATACACTCGCTTGTATTTATGAGATGGGTTCTAGTTGTCGGTGCGGACGTCGTGTTGGCGTAGCAGTCGTTCTAGGGACTTGCGGTGAATGCCGGCGGCTTCGGCGGCGGCTTCCACGTCACCTTCGTGGGTGTGAAGCAGTCTGCGCAGGTATTCCTTTTCCACGGGAGCGAGCCAGCGCTCCCGTGCCTCCTTGATGGGAAGGTGGGCTTCCACATCCACGGTCACCCGGGCGTTGACCCTGTCCACAGCAGCCAACTGACTGGTGGGGGCTGCGGGCCAGGACGCCGGCGGTGGGGGTTTGTCTGTCTCTGCCGAAAGTTTTCCCAAATCGTCGGGCTGAATTTGATTGTGCTGGGCCATGGCCACCGCACGGCGTAGGACGTTTCGAAGTTCGCGCACGTTTCCAGGCCAGCGAGCGGATTTCAGCATCTCCATGGCTTCTGGGGAGACCGTAACCACTTCCCCGGTGCCCTTGGTGCCTAGGACCTGCTGGGCAATCAGGGGAATATCGGAGCGCCGATCGCGCAGGGGTGGGATCTGAATCACGGCTTCCGCCAATCGATAATAGAGATCCTCACGGAACTCCCCATTTTTGATCATGCGCGCCAGGTTTCGGTGGGTCGCTGCCACCACCCGTACATTGACCGATTCATGTAAGCTTGATCCGAGCCGTTTGATTTCCATGCGCTCCAACACACGGAGCAACTTGGGTTGGAGTTCCAGGGGGAGTTCACCAATCTCGTCCAGAAAAATGGTTCCACCGTCCGCCGCCTCAAACGCACCCACCCGGTGCTTGTCTGCACCTGTAAACGCCCCCTTTTCGTGGCCAAAGAGTTCGCTCTCGATGAGGGTGGCGCTCACAGCACCGCAATCGACCACCACAAAGGGTTTGTCCCTTCGATCACTGTTGGAGTGCAGCGCCCGGGCTGCCAGTTCTTTTCCGGTGCCTGTTTCGCCGATCAATACACAGCCCAGCTCCGTGGCGGAGATCTTCGAAAGCAAGGCAAACACCGTGCGCATGGAGTCCGATGTACCGTAGAGCTCTCCAAAATGATCGGTGTCGTCTGCGTTGATACGCTCCCATTTTTTCTTGGGCTCAAAAACGATTTCGGTATCACCCAATTGAACCCGTGCCCCAGGAGACAAAAAGGCTTCCACCACGGGTGTGCCGTTCACTTGGGTGCCATTGGTGGACGACAGATCTCGAAGGAAATACCTGTCGTTGCGCACCAGTATTTCACAGTGATTTCGGCTTACGGTTCGATCGGTCAGGGGGATATCATTGTTGGGCGCAGAACCAATCGTCACCCGGGTGCCGTCCACTTCACGCTCTGCACCCTTGTCTGCCCCGGCCACCACCACAAAACGTTGGCGATGGGAGACGATCATGGGCCCCTGGCCGTCGTCTCGGATCTGTGTCCCGTGAAATGCGTTGGGACTGGAAACCGCTGGTTGTTCCATGAAGTGCCAGGAATCGTACCATTTTTGGGGCGCCGGGATCGAACTTTGGGGACAGACCTGAGATTTTTTCGATTTTTGTCTTCTTCTGACCATTTTCCGTTGGCGTCGTGAAGCAACGGGGGTACGGCCAGCTCCATGGAAGACGCCCCGAGGGAACTGCTGACCGATTTATTTGCCTGTGACGAGGAGGCGGATGGCCTGGCGGCCAGGCTGCTAGGGGCACCGGAATCGGACCTCTTGATGGCGCTGGAACAGGCCTCCGCGGATGCGCTCGACCGCCTGAGGAGCGCAGGCCAAAACGACGCGCCCCAGGAGGATGATGGTCAAGGAGATCGGGCTGCGCGCCAATTGGAGCGTGTGGTGGATTTGCTCCGGGATGTGGAAAACCCGGCCGCCATCGAAATTCTTTTCCGGGTGCTGCAATCGGAAGATGAGGGGGTACGTACCTCTGCCGGGGAGGCCATGCTGGAGCGGGCCTACGATCGGTACGGCGAGTTCGCGAGGAACGTGGAAGGCTGGCTTGGTGCTGCGGTGACGGGCCCCGCCATGGGCGAACTTCCCTGGATCCTGGTGGAAGTGGGTGAGCCCAGCGCAGAGTCCTTAATTCGAGGGTTTCTCGATCACCCAGAGGCCGAGGTTGTGGCTTCGGCCCTGGAAGCCTTGATGGAACTGAGCGGCAAGGGTCAACCCCTGGACGCCAAAACGATAGGCGCGCTTGGCAAGCTTGCCACGGACAGCCGCCCGGTCTCCCTGGACGACGACGACAGTACGGTGACACTCGGCGAGCTCGTACAAGAGCTCAGGGACCCATCGCAGGACAACTAGACCGATTGGCGCATTGGGCGCGCTAGGGGCGAACCTCGCAGGCCTTGCCGTCTTCCCCCGGGACCACGAATTCTACGGTGGTGGAACCCAGTAGGGTTCTGTCGTCTCCACGGAACTGGACTTCCACCTCAAAGGTTTGGGGATCCGGGCCGGGAACCACGGCATCGTTCTTAAGCACAAGCTGGAAAAAAAGCTGCGTGCCGGACTTCACGCCCAAAAACCGCCCCGCGTCCTCGTCGATGTCGAGAATACCGTTTTCTGGAGAAGCGCGGGCGGGGATCACACGCTCCACAAAAAGTGACGCGTCCACACCGTCCAATGGGTCCACGTCCATGACGCGAAGGTCCACGTCGAACTCCACGGATTGGGCAAATGCATGCATGGCATCAATCACGCCCGTACCCAATCGTTCACCACGGCGGCCGATGTCGTACACCAGGGGCAGCCCAAGGGTGTTGGTGGCGCGGGTGTCGAGTGCCAGTTGCCTCAGGTGTGCTGCAGGGGTGCCCTCACCCGAGTCAAATCCGATCACCCGCGCGCCGATGGCCTCCAGGGCATCGCGTGCGTCGTCATAGGTATGGGGTGCGGGTGAAATCGCACCAGAGTAGGGTTGACTTCCACCCGGCCCGTTGTGAAAACTGGCGTCCGTGAAGAGCAACACGATGGGCAGTGCGTCTTCTCGCAAGCATGCGTACCCAAGCCCGCCACTGGGGCAACCAAAGGAGGCGGGAACGTAGCCTCCCAACCCTTCTCCAGTGGCCAGCTGATAGAGCCCCTCGACATGACTCTCGGGTTCGTCTCCTCCATTGCCTAGTCGAATGGTGTTCATGGCGGCCTGGGCCCGAAATACATCATCGGTGGACGCAAGAACCAGCCGGTACGGATGATCTATGAAATCTCCAAAAGGCCGTACTGGAAAATCTCCAAAGGTGGCCACAGCGAAACTCACATCTTCGATCTGCTCCCGGATCGCCGGCGCCAACTTGTCTCGGAGCTGGTCACGAATACGTTCAATCTCATCCTGCATGGAAGCGGTGACATCGATAAGAAACACCACATCTGCACGGCGGAGGCGTGTCTCGGTTTGGAGCGGTAGCTCGATGGGTTCACCATCGATATCCAGGGAAACACAGGGGGAGTCCTCTTCCAACACCACTTCGTCTCTCTGGAACTCTGGTTCGTACAAACCGGTCTTGGCTCCGCAACCGCCTAGAACAGCAGAAAGGGCAATGATCTGGATAGTAGACAGGGCCGTGTTCAACATCGGCGAGGGGTGTGGTGACAATTTTTCCAACGTGACTACTAGAATACAGTCCTTGTGGGTATCCGTCGAGCGGGACCCCCGTGGATTCGGTGGTTTCTGAGCATGGAAAATACAGAACCGTTGGAACAGGGGCATGGGGTGGCTCCGTGGCTCGGTTTGTCGTACATCTTTGCCATGGAAAACCTTGCACAATTGCTGCGCTACGCGTCCCCAAATATGGATTCCATATCCTCATTCTTGGACAGCCTTCCCCATGAACAGCGCACACGTGAGGTATTGGCCCTTCGAAAAAATGAGCAATCTGCGCTGTTTCAGGCAGCCGCCGGATTTCGACCCATCTCGGTGGATCACTTTGTACCCGCCAACGCGGCACCGTTTTCCGAGGTCATCCACCTGGGTCGCAACACGCTCCCGGTGTTCAGCCACTTTGCCAAGGTCTTTTGCAGGCCCATGGAGCCTGGCGAAGATCTGCTTGGCTACAACCGCACCGGTACGGTGCTGCAAACCACCGTGGGGCCAGGATATTTTCGCTGCGGTGCCTGTGAGGTCGATGGAGAAGTGTTGGTGGACTACCTGCGCCAACCGCTAGCGCACCCTCCCCATTGGCCACGGTTGCTACCGATCGACGCACGGCTGTCCAGGTTTGTGTACCACACCACCCAGGACGTGCTGCGAGGGGTTACCGAGCACGTCTCCATTGGGCAGCCGCGACGGGACGGAAAGTTTCTTCCCAGCTGGTTTGTTCTCTGCCGCGAAAATCCATGAGCGACGCGCCCACGAATTCCCCCCCACATGTTTTGGATCCGCTCCAAAGCCAGGCGCTGCAAGGGCTCGTATCGGAAGGGTCCTGGTCTCTTGATGAGGAGGATCTGGGGGCCTACGGAGCCGATTGGACACGGCAGCACCCACCGCGTGCGTCCATGGTTCTCTTCCCGCGCAGCACCCAGGAAGTGTCGAACGTGGTTCGGTACTGTGGGGAACACGGTATTCCTCTCGTTCCTTCAGGGGGGCGAACCGGTCTATCGGGCGGGGCGGTGGCAACCTCCGGTGAGGTCGTGCTTTCCCTGGAAAAAATGAATCACCTGGGTGAAGTGAACACACTTTCCAATACGGTGCGTGTGCAAGCGGGGGCGGTCACTGAGCAAGTGCACCAGCACTGCGAACCCTTTGGGTTGACATGGCCCGTGGACTTTGCCTCCAAGGGTTCAAGCCAGGTGGGTGGCAACATCGCGACCAATGCGGGGGGGGTGCGGGTCATTCGGTACGGCAACACCCGAAACTGGGTACTCGGCCTTACCGTGGTGAGCGGTGCTGGAGACATATTGCACATCAACGGAGAACTGGAAAAGAACAATTCTGGAGTGGATCTTCGGCAACTGTTTATTGGAAGCGAGGGCATTTTAGGCATTGTGACGGAGGCCACCCTAAAGCTCGCGCCCCTACCTGCCCCACAGGACGTGATGCTGTTTGGGTTTCGGGATTTGGCCGGGGTGCTGTCCCTGTTTCGGGAGGCGCGACGTTCCGGTTTTCTCCTTTCGGCGTTTGAGTTCTTTTCCGACACGTGCATGACCCGTGTTACGGAGCACCGGGGGCTGCATAACCCGCTTGAACCCGGTGCCGGGTATTTCGCGTTGCTGGAGATTGAGGGTGCTTCGCGGGATGATTTGGAAACCTGGCTTGGCAAGGTGATGGACACGGTTCCCATGGTGGATGGCACATTGGCCCAAACGGCGTCCCAGGGGCAGGATCTATGGCAACTGAGGGAGGGGATCTCCGAGAGCCTTTCTGCCACAGGAACGCCTTACAAAAACGATATCTCGGTTCCTGTTTCGGAGCTGGAAGCCTTTTCAACACGCATGGAGGCGCTCCTTGGTCGGGACTACCCAGACTGGGAGATGTGCCCGTTTGGGCATATTGGAGATGGGAACCTGCACGTGAACGTGATGAAACCCGAATCGATGTCTTCCGAGGTTTTTCTTGAACACACCCATGGGATTGAGAAAGCCTTGTTTGCGCTGGTGAAAGAGCACCGTGGAAGCGTTAGCGCAGAGCACGGCATTGGGTTGCTCAAGCGCAGGTGGCTAGGGTATTGCCGCAGCCCAGAAGAAATTGCTCTCATGCGAGGCCTAAAGCGGGTCTTTGACCCTGCGGGTATCCTAAATCCTGGTAAGGTGCTGGCCCCGTTGGAACCGGCCGAAGCCATGATGGCACCTTAGGCTGGCCCCAGGGGGCTCGCCCCTTTGGGCCAAGGTTTTGGCCCCGTCTATTTGGAGGAACCCGTGTCGAACTATCGAGTCTTGTTGTTGGAAAGCGTACACCCGAACGCCAAAGAAAAACTGAGCAGCTACGGTTTTGATGTGGAGCCCCTGGCCGACGCATTGAGTGGCAAGGAATTGGCAGAACGACTCAAGGGCGTGCATGTGGTGGGCATTCGCTCCAAAACACAGATCACAGCAGAGGTCCTGGAGGGTGCCGATTCATTGATGGCGATTGGCGCGTTTTGTATCGGGACCAATCAAATCGACCTCGCCGCTGCCACTGCCCGAGGGGTTGCTGTCTTCAATGCGCCGTTCAGCAACACACGCAGTGTCGCGGAACTGGTGCTGTCAGAGGTGGTCATGCTTTCCCGTCAACTCGGGGACCGCAGCGCCCAAATGCACCAGGGTCAATGGAGAAAGACCGCAAGGTCGTCCTATGAGGTGCGCGGCAAGGTTCTTGGGGTTATTGGTTACGGCCATATTGGGCGTCAGGTGGGGGTCCTTGCGGAAGCCTTCGGAATGCAGGTCCTGTACCACGACGTGGTCGGTAAACTCCCCATGGGCAACAACGCGCCTTCCGTGAGCATGGATGCACTTCTAGCAGAATCCGACTTTGTCACCCTGCACGTCCCGGAAACCGTGCAAACCAAGGGCATGTTTGGAGCTCCTGAGATCAAGAGAATGAAGAAGGGGGCGGCTCTTCTCAACGCGAGCCGGGGTACTGTGGTGGATATTCCTGCCCTCGCAGAGGCCCTCAAGAATGGTCACCTCTCCGGAGCGGCGGTGGACGTGTTCCCCGTGGAGCCTAAGCAAAACATTTCTGACGAGTTTCACAGCGAGTTGCAGGGCATTGCAAACGTGGTGCTCACTCCGCACATCGGCGGGTCCACCATCGAGGCCCAGGAGAACATTGGCACCGAGGTCGGGGAAGCGGTGTCTCGATTCTTGGCCACGGGGTCAACCATGGGGGCGGTGAATTTTCCCCATCTGGATCTTCCTCCATCCGAGGGGAAGTACCGCGTCACCCACGTCCATGAAAACGTTCCTGGGGTGATGCGCCATGTGAACCGAGTGGTTTCTGAGGCGGGTGTCAACGTGGGTGCACAGGTCCTTGGGACCCACGAGACTGTGGGCTATGTGTTGATGGATGTGGACCGCCCCCTACCCCCCAAGGTGATTCAAGACCTTGAAGCAGTAGATCACACGATTCGAGTTCGCACCCCACTGGGTGGTCCACCCGTTGGGTAGTCCACCAGTTGGGTAATCCGCCAACTGGGGAATCCGCCAGTTGTATGACCTGCCTAGGTGTCTCGGTGAAAGCGACCTACTCTTCGAGAACGTGACCTGCGAAGGTCACTTCTCCGGGAGATACGGCGGAAAGAAGGGCGTCAAAGCGTATTCCGCCGAACACGTTGGGGGCCGCGTAGAATAGCAGGGTGGTGCGCTTGTCGAGTATTACCGGGGCGGGGGCCGTTTGACTTGCACTTTCAAGGACGGGCCGTCCGTAGATTTCAAAGGCCACTCCGTCAGCGCTTGCGGCATACATCATCCACCGCTGACCATCGGCACGGGTGGAAACATAGTACATTCGAACCACTTCCCGGCCCCCTGCGGTGGTGAACGGCACGACCGCAGGTTCTGACCTGGATACTTCCGGACTATCGGGTTCGATGGGAATGTTGGGGCCTGTGAATGTTAATGTCGTTTGAATAAAGTTATTGCCGTTGTCGGAGGTGGCTACCCCGATCTCGTTGCCCATACCGAAATATAGAAACCACTTCCCAGAACTGCGCTGCACTGCGGTGGGTCGCCTGGGAAAGACCGCTCCTTCAGAACTCTGCACCACACCCAACAGGGGGTTTGCTGCCGATCGAGACAGGGTGTCGGTCACGCCGTCAGCACGGGCCACACCTACTCCGAAGTCACCGGAATAATAAAGTTCGACGTCGCCTTCCAGGTTACGGATGGCCCAGGGTTGGAACACGGCGCTGCCCTCCCAATCGTCCCTCGCGGAAAGCACGGTTTGGCCCTCGTTGTATCCCTGGAAACCTTCAATGGGTTCGGAACGGAAAATCGCCCGGGGCTGAAAGTTTTCCCAATTCACTGCCGAACCCGTGTCGCCGGGCTCTGTGGTTGGGTCCAGGGGCGCGGCGGCGTAGAACAGGGAACCCTCCAGGTAGGTCGCCCCCCCCACGGAGTAGGACGAGGGTAGATTCAAGGATTGCCCTGCAATCCCCTCCTGGATCCCGGTTTCTTTCGCCTCCAACGGTCGAAAAACCCCAAGTCCGGAATGGGGAAGCACCACTTCTTCCAGGGGCCCTGAACCCAGCGCACCACAGGATGCAACCGTTAGGTACGCGAGGAGAAACCCAGTGGGTCGGAGAAGAAAATCTCTAGAAAACAGGTTTCCTAGGCGCATCAGTCAAACCCCACTTCCATGGTGAGCCCACCGGCCATGATGGTACCCTGGGCCACCAGGTCGCCAAAGGGATCGGTGAGGGAATCCTTTGTGTGGATCCGTTCGGGGAGCACGGAAAGCTGAAAATGTGCATCGAGGGTGACGTAGCCCTTGACCCAGGGTTCAAGATCCTTCCAACGAATGCCGCCGCCAACGGAGGCGACATGGCGGTCTCCGTCAATAAGATTGGCGGCCCCGGTCTGGGCTGGCGCGGGAGATTTTTCATAGAACCAGCCCAGGCGGGTCTGTATATCGATGTTGTCGTTTCTGTGGGCGAGGTACTCCAGGCCTAGGCGTGGAACAAACCGGTCCCGAAAGTTGGCGTCAATGGGTCGTCCGGGGGCGATCTCATCGGGCACCTCCACAATATTGGCAAGATCGTCAGGGAGATCGATTTCCAGGATAACGTCGGAGCTTCCGATGGGGCCCACGTATTTAGACCAATCATACCAGGTGACCTCCGCAGAAACCCGAAGACGATCGGAAGTTTGGATGGACGTCCCCACCGAAAGTTGAGTCGGGGAATACAAACTGGTGCTTACGTTTTCGACCGCGAGGATTCCATCAAATGGATCAATAAAGCTACTGACAAAATCCGCATCGAAGTCGGCCACCAATATACCCGGTAGGGCGTAGGCGCCCCGGTAGGATACCCCTACAGAAAGGTCATCGTGGGGATGAAACTGGACGCCTAGCAGCGGATATCGAACGGTTTCAATGTCGGTGTTGATCCCGTGTTCTAGATTGGTGCCCTTGTCGGCTTCAATCACGTCCAATTCGCCCTTGATCGTCAGCACGTTGGTGGACCCCGCAAGGAACCCCATTCCAGCTCCGATACTCAGCCAGGGCCACGGGCTCACCGCTGTGTTGATTCCCACAAACACGCGGTGGGGTCGGTTGTCGTAAAACTCCCATCGGGGCTGAAGCCTGGGCAGGGTACGGACACGGGCCAAACGACGGTCTGGAAGGTGAGCCCCGAGACCAAATGCAAAACGGGTGCCCCCAATTTTTCCTGGAGCAATAAGGCCAAACATCACGCCACTGACCGGATCCAAGTGGCTGCTCCGCCCATTGATTTCCATGTTGGGGTGGGCCCTGAAATAGCCCAGCCCCAGACGCAGCTGATCGGTGGCTGCCAGGCCTGCGGGGTTGTAGTAGTTCGCTGAGAAATCCTTCACATCCGCGGATACCGCACCGGCCATGGCGACCGACCTGGAACCCATGCCAAAACTATCCACGGGTTGGGCTTGGCTGGTGCCGGGAGTTGCGAGCAACGACAGGGCAGCCAGGAACGCCGCACACTGCACTCCTATGCGCAGGTCGACTATGCGCAGGTCCACTACGCGCAGGTCCACAGGCCTGGTGGATAGGAACGCCGGAATACCACCTTTATATGAATCGCGAGATCTCATTGAAACTCGATCCCCATGGTCCAACCCCCACCGAGAATCACACCAGAACTGCGCTGGCCGGGATCCGCGTTGGTTTCTCCCACACCGTGTTTGCGGGGTTGCAGCCAATGAAACTGACCAAACACATCAAAGAACAGGGTGTGTTCTGTGCTGATGTCGTATTTCACTCCCATACCGCCGGTAAGCACATGTCGTACGTTGTCGAAGTAGCGTAGGGGCTCCAGTAGAACCTCACGACCCTCCGTAGCATTGCTTCCATCCGGCGCCCGCAGGGGTGCCAGTTTTGCGGGGGGGGCTGGAGTGGGCTCAAGCGCGTATCCCGCGCGCAACTGCAGTTGTACGCGTTCGTCTGCGGTGGGCTGGGTTTGTTCCACCGCTATCCGTGGCGAAACGGTAGGCCGGAACTTGGGATCCGGCATGAGGTTGGAGCTCGCGGAGGTCCGGGCCTGGGCCCCTGGGTAGTGTTGCCACAACCGGGTGGTCATGTGAGCGATCCACCGGGTGTTGGGATTGGGTTTCCAATAGGCCTCTGCCATGATGGCCCCGGGGTCGTAGTGCACGATCCCCGACACGCTCAAATCGGGCACCGTGACCGGCAGGTCCTTGCTCATGACATTGAGATCCAGCCTACCGTCCAACCGATGCCGGTACACCAAACCAAACCCGTGGTCCTCCCGATCGAGGGTGAGCCCAAGGGATGGAGCATAGGTCGCGGTCAGCTCGCTTTCCACAATCGTGCTGAACGCGTTGGTGTCGTCGAGCTGGATAAATAGATCGCCCACGACAGACGCAATGACCGATGCCGAAACTCCCGCACGAAGCCCGGGCATCACGTCGTTGAGGTTCACACCGAGGCCGATCTGAACCGCGGTGGCCTGGGTGCGATCCAGGATCGGAAACTGGGCCACCTCATTGAACCTCACATCGGTTCTTACCAGTGCGTCCATGGGGGTAAAAAAAGCGGTCCCCAGTACTAGGCGATCTTTGAGACCACCGCCGAATGGAACAGGAAGGTGAAAACCAATGATCATCCCCCGACCGTTCTCCACGGGAAATCGGCTTCCATCCAGGCGCACGTCCATGACCTGGCCCTGGAGGCCCATAAAAATCCCCTGGCGCTTCGCCCTTGAAAGCCCTGCGGGGTTCCAATAGGTGGCCTCGAAGTTGTCGGCATAGGAGGTCCCGGTCATACCCAGGGCCTGCCCCCTGGCACCGTACCCGAAGAGATCCTGGGGCGTTGCCCGGGCCACGTTGGGAAGGATCCACAGGCTCACCGCAAGTGCAGCCACTGCAGATACCGCCATATGGGCCATCACCCAGGAGAGCTTGCGCAAGGCTTGGGAGCCTGGCTGTTGGGGATATTTCTGGGACTGTTCCTTCATGGGGCTTGATCTAGGGGCGTGCGCGCCTACTCGCGACTTCTTTTGGTCCTGCGTTTTTCGATCCTGGGCTTGCCCTGTTCGTAACGGTCTCACAGGGGGAACAGACACCCCGCGGCAACAGACAACAAAGGTTGTGTAGCGAGCATGGCGCCTGTGGTCTCGGTACCTAACGCTAGGTACGGGCCACGGCCGATCTTTGGACTTTATTCAGGTTTGCACTGCTTTGATATAAACCGTTTACAAAATGGGGATCCCCCACGCAAGCGAATTGGACGACGCTGCGCGTCGCAACGACCGCTTTACTCCAGATATGGAATGTGCTGGGAATCGACTTGCTTGTCATTTGTGAACGGTAGTGGCAGCGTCCGGTTTCATGCGTTTTCTTCGTTTGGTACTGAGCGACCTCCACTTGGGAACGGGAATTCGCCGGGGTGAATTGAACACCATGGAGGATTTTTACCATGACGATCGATTTGCCGAACTCCTGGAGTACTACGATCGCCGTGCGGGAGACACTGCGGAGTTGGAGATTATTCTCAATGGGGACATTTTTGATCTGCTTAAGGTCAAGGTGGATGGCGTATGGCCGGTGGAAGTTACCCCTGAGATTGCCGCGCAGAAACTACGCGCCTGCCTGGATGGCCACCCGCGCTTCGTTCGCGCGTTAAGGGATTTGCTTTCTAAGCCCCGTCGTAAAATTACATACCTCCCCGGGAATCACGATCTGGATATGTGGCTGGAGGCTCCCCAGCAACTGTTTCGCAGCTACGTGGCCCCGGACAAGGAAGATCGCGTGCAGTTCATCACCTCGAGCGACACCTATTATTTGCCTGAGGGCATCCAGATTCGACACGGGCACCAATTCGAAAAGATCCATTCTGTGGACTACGACCGCATGACTCGACAACGGCCGGATGGAAAAGTGATCCTTAACTTGCCCTGGGGTTCTCTTTGGATTCTCGAGGTGATGAACCCCGCAAAAGCGGAACGGAACTACGTGGACCGGATCCTTCCGCTCAACCGGTTTCTCTTGGGCGCACTTTTGTTCGACACCGGCTTTGCACTTCGTTTCCTTTATCGAACCATTCGATACTTCTTGAAACACAGGGTGTTTGCGTTGCGAGCTTGGACAGAACGTATTCGCAAACTTCCCCAACTTGTGCGTGAGGAAATTTTTGCCCTGCGGAGCTACGATGATGAGGCCGTGCAAGCCCTGCGGCGGACACGAGGTATCCACACCCTGATTGTGGGCCATAGCCACGGGCCCCGGTTTCGGAACATCGATGGTAACAAGTTGCTCGTAAACACGGGCACTTGGATGCGCATGGTGAACCTGGACATTCGGTACCTGGGGCAGGATAGTGGGCTTACCTACGCGCTGGTGGAATACGGGGATACCGGTAGGCCCACAACCTCCCTGATGCGTTGGCATGGAAAACGGGCGGCTGCAGAAATGATCCCCTACGCTGACTAAGGAACCCATGAAACTTCTCCCGAATCAAAGTGTGCTTGTCCTTGTGGATCTTCAGGAGCGATTGATCGCTGCCATGGATGGGCAGGTGGGTACACATGTCATTCAGAACGTGGAGCGGCTTGTGCTGGGTGCAGCTGCACTCAACATACCCGTGGTGGTTACCGAACAATACCCAAAGGGGTTGGGATCCACCGTTGAGGCGGTACTGAAGGCCCTGGCCCCGGTACCCGATCACCGGGTGGTGGAAAAGGTGCACTTCGATGCGACCGAAGCTCCCCACTTTGCTGAAATATGGGGCGCGCTTGCCGGCGTTCGCCCGAAACGGAGCGTTATCCTGTGTGGTATGGAATCTCACATCTGTGTGTATCAAACCGCCCGTGGATTGGTGAACTTGGGGCATTCGGTGCACGTGGTGGACGACGCCACATGCAGCCGCTCCAGTGATAACCACCGACTCGCCCGTGACCTTTGGAATAGGGCAGGTGCCATTGTCTCCGGCACAGAAACCATACTTTTTGACCTTCTGGGCAAGGCCGGAGGGGACGCCTTCAAGGCGATTTCCAAGGCGGTACGGTAGGGGTCGTGACGTCCACCGATCGTGAATACTCCTTGCTCGTGGTGGACGACGACACGTCTGGGCGGGAATCCCTGCAACGTATTTTTGAACGGGAGCACTTTCGTGTGCATGTGGCTGCAAACGGGAAGGAAGCGCTGCGGATCTGCCGGGATCAGCTGGTACACGTGGTGCTTACGGATTTGATGATGCCTGGGTTTGATGGGTTGGAGCTCGTGGGGGCCATCACAAAAATGACACCCGAAGTGCAATCGGTGGTCATGACGGCGTACGGCACGGTTGAGAAGGCAGTACAAGCCATGAAACTGGGTGCGTTCGATTTTGTGGAAAAGCCCCTGAAGCGGGTGCCCACGGTGCGGGCAGTCACCCGGGCGGCTGAACGGTCGGAGCTACTTCGGGAAAATCAATCCCTACGGGAAGAACTGTCGTCCATAAAACAGGCCCACGGCAATCAACGCCCCCTATTGGGAAACGCACCTGTGTTCCGCCGAGCGCTGGAAATGGCAGTGCAAGTCGCACCCACTGCAGCAAGTGTGCTGATCCTAGGAGCGAGCGGTACGGGCAAGGAAAACGTGGCGCGCTACATCCATTCCCGCAGTGGGCGGGAGGGGCCTTTCGTACCAGTGCACCTTGCGGCGCTTCCTGAGACGCTTGTGGAAGCCGAGTTGTTCGGTCACGAAAAGGGTGCGTTTACGGGCGCGGATCGCACCCGTTTGGGGAGACTGGGCGAGGCCCATGGCGGCACCCTGTTTTTGGACGAGGTGGGTGAATTGCCTCCATCCGTGCAAGTCAAGCTACTCCGGGTGCTGCAAGAGGGAACCTACACCCCCCTTGGTGGAACACCCCAGCACACGGACTTTCGATTGGTTGCGGCCACCCATCGGGACCTGCAGGAACGGGTGGAGCAGGGACTCTTTCGTGAGGATCTTTACTACCGTATTCACGTGATCTCCTTGGTGTGCCCTACCCTGTCGGAGCGGCGAGAGGATATCGGACTTCTCGCAGACCATTTTGTGGATCTATTTCGCCGCCAGAACGGAAAGCCTCCGATGGCACTTGGGGAGGAAGCCCGGAAACGTCTGATGAACTACCGATGGCCAGGCAACATTCGGGAACTGCAAAACGCCATGGAACGGGCGGTGGTGCTTACCAACGGCGACATCATCGATGTGAAGAGCTTGCCTGGGTCCGTGACCGACGATCCCCCTCAGGACCCTTTGCGGTTCTCCGTGGAGGTGGGTACCTCCATGGAGGAAATTGAACGCAGGGCCATTCAACAGGCGATGCACTACACCCAGGGGGACAAGAACTTGGCAGCACGCTTGCTCGGTATTTCTGCGCGAACCATTTACCGTCGCCTCGAGGGTGGGCCTGAACCCGTGGACTCGGACTCCCAGGGGCCGAACGTGGATGGGACTCTGGAATAGGCGAACGGGAACCGAGACGATCGCCTGAATTCAATATCGCAGGAAGTGGTTTTGTCAGATTGTCATAGGAATGGGCCAAGGGGGTTGGTGATTGCCAGACTGTCCTTGCCACCGGCGGGGTCCGTCGTATAGGACCTTGTAATTCGGGACGATTCCCGATGGAATGATTTTTGCGTTGTAGGGGTTCTGGAACTTGGACACCTCGCGTTCCCGCACATAGGCAGTCGAATCACAATACTCATGGGCAGCATTCGTCAACACCGGATTACGATGGGCATTCTCCTGGTCACCCTGACCGGATGCGCCTATTTCCTCGCCCAGGGGATCGGGCATTGGGTTGCGAGCACATACCTTGGGAAGAGCGGAGAGTGGGTCGCAACGGGTAACGTGGTCTATGAGCGGTCATCGTTCGACCCCACAGCGATTCTTCGCCGCAACATCTTTGACTCCGAATCGGGCCCCATGGATCAAGCCCCGCTGCCTCCTGAGGTTGAGCCGGAAGCTCCCGAAACCCTTGTGGAAGCCGCTCCCTTGGACCCCAACGCTCCACTCCCTCGGTGTACGGATACGCTGACACTGGTGGGCGTATTTCACAACGTGCGACACCCCCAATGGTCTTTCGTCTCCATCAAGGAGACCGATCAGGCCAAGGTTTATCGGCAAGGTATGACTGTCGGGAGCAAGGAAGTTCTGGAGGTTAAGCCCCACTCGGTCGTTCTCAACGACTCCGCCCAACCCTGCGAGCTTGCCATGTTTGCGGTAGAGGAACCGGAGGTGGCAACCACAACGGGCATTGCAACGCCCGAAGTCACCCGCGCAGTACGCCCTGCGACGCCCGAAAAGGGCGGACTGTCCGACGAAGCCATGGAACAGGGCATTCGAAAATCCGGCGATGGCAACTACACAGTAGCCCGCAGCCTGGTGGATTCACTTCTGGAGAACCAGGCCGCTTTGATGCGCTCCGCTCGCGTTTCACCGCAAACTGAAAACGGCAGGACCGTTGGCGTACGACTCTACAACATTCGACGAAACAGCATTTTGGATCGTCTTGGGGTGAAAAACGGAGATATGCTCCGAACCATCAATGGGTACGACATGACGAGCCCCGATGGAGCCCTGGAGGCATATACGAGGCTTCGATCCGCGTCCCACTTGACCATGTCGCTGGTGCGAAACGGCAAGGCCACAACCTTGGACTATCGGATTCAATGAGGGTGATTTAGATGAGGGAGGACTCTGTGAGATTCCGTTTGTTGATTACGATGAGCATGGCGTTGTTGTGCGGCGTGCTTCTGGTTCCTAGCCATCGCTTGGTGGAGTATTTTGCGGGAGATGCGCTCAAGTTGTCCTCCGTGGTAGGGGGCAAGGCCCAGGCGCAAAGCAGCGATCGCGGAAGCTCCCGGCGTTTTCGCTCCCGTCAGCGGGTGACTTTCAACCTTGAGGATGCTGAGCTTCAGGATTTGGTGCGGCTCGTATCGGAGATCACGGGGCGCCGTTTTATTCTCCCGAGCAAGCTCAAAAACGTAAAAGCGACCGTATATGCCACCAATAGGGTGACGGCCGCGGAGGCCTACCGAGCCTTTCTTTCCGTGCTTGAGATGAACGGTCTTACTGTGATTCCTTCAGGCCGGTACTACAAGATTGTGGAAACCAGTGGTATCGAGAGCCGACCCATACCACTCATTGAGTCCGGATCGGCCGTTCCGCTAGAAGATCGTTTCATGACCCGATTGCATCGGTTGCAAAACGTTACGGCGGACGATGTGGTGGAACTCCTCAACCGGTTTAAGTCCGCAGAGGGCAATGTATCTGCCTACGCCCCCACCAATATGCTTATCCTTACGGACACCGGTACGAATATCCGGCGCATGCTTCGCATGATCGAAGTGGTGGATATTCCACGAAGCGGCGAGCAGATTTGGATCGAGCCCATTCACTACGCAGACGCGCAGGAGTTGGCCGCGCGCCTGCAGGAAATCTTTCCGGTGGGAGAAAGCAACGATGGTCCCAACAACCGCAGAAAGAACAACGCCAACCAGGCGGAAGGCAACGATACCGGAAGCTCGCTGGGTATCCGTAAGATTCTTGCGGACGAACGCACCAATTCCCTGATTGTGGTTTCAGCCGAACGTGGATACCTGCAGTTGCTCGAAATGGTGCGACGCCTGGATATTCCCCTTGAGGGAGAGGGTGGCATTCACGTGCATTACCTTCAGCATAGTGACTCTGAGGAAATCGCTAAAACGCTTTCCAATCTCATTGGGGGTCGTCAGGGTGCGGCAGGCGGCCGCCGTAATCAAAACAACGCTCCACCCAGCCCTACCGACCCGGTATTTGAAGGACAGATTCGAGTCACGGCCCATGCGCCCTCCAATGCGCTTGTCATCACGTCCTCCATGCACGACTACGTGGCCTTGCGACGGGTGATCGATCGTTTGGACATGCCCCGACGGCAGGTGTTTATCGAGGCCGTCATTATGGAACTCTCCGTCAGCCGCGCACGCCGGTTTGGGGTCAGCTTTCACGGTGGCCTTGGTGATGTTCTCGAAGAAGGTTCCCTGGCGCTGGCAGGTTCCGGTGCGGGGAATACCTTGCCGCAGGGCGGTCAGGGCCTGCTACCGGCGGCCTTCCTTACCCAGGATGCCCTTACCGGCCTTGCGGTGGGGCTCCAGGGCCCGATCATTGATGAAATTCAGACGACTTTAGGTGTCTCGATCCCGTCTTTCGGTGTGGCTCTCACCGCGGTTGCGAGCAGTGGCGACACCAACGTACTGGCGACGCCGCACATTATTGCCATGGACAATGAGCAAGCGGAGATCAGTATCGGAGCCAATATCCCGCTGCAAACCAATGGCGTGAACCTTGGCGCTCTTGCTGGTGGTGCAGCTGTTGGTGGTGCCGCCGGACTGGGAGGACTTGCGGGCCTTGGGGGGATCGGCAACGCACCACGTCAGGACGTGGGAACCACGATTCGGGTCACACCCCACATCAACGAAAGCGAACAGATTCGCCTGGAGGTCGAGGAAGAAATTTCGGAGGCCCTGCCGGATGCTGAAGGCTCGCTCGGCGTTCGCTCCTTCAATAAGCGCAATGCGAAAACACAGCTTGTGGTGCACGACCAACAGACGGTCGTGATCGGCGGCCTGATGCGGGACCGCACGTCCACCCAGGAACAGAAGGTTCCCATTTTGGGTGATATTCCTATTTTAGGATTGCTGTTCAAACGCACTCGCAAACAGACAGAAAAAACCAACCTTCTTCTGTTTCTTACCCCCTACATCATTCGCGATGATTCGGATTTGCGACGGATCTACGAACGTAAGATGCAAGAACGGCAGGAGTTCCTAGATCGTTACTTTGTGTTCAATGACGACGATTACAAGCCCCATGTGGATTTCACCCGAACACGGGGATTGGTCAGCGAGATTATCAATGAGCTCGACGACATGGAACGGCGTCGGGAAATGTTGCGCGCCGTTGAGGATGGCCCTGCCCTTGGGCACGAACCCCAGCATCCATTGGGTGCGGAAGCCCATGTAGGTTACAACAGTGAAAGGGCGGAAGACGATTTGATTGTCACCCCGTCGGATGAACCTGCGGACGGTGCGGGGCAAACCACGTCAAGTGAGGCATCGGCCACCGGATCGGTTGAGGAGAATCCGGGTGATGCCTCTGTGGGGCAGAGCTCCCCTGCGAGCGTAGGAAGCGATACGGCCCCTGGGGGGACTCCTTAGTCGGGCCCACCATGGAATCCACGAGCGCATATGTGGGTGAAATCCTGGTTCGGCACGGGGCGATTACACCAGAGAAATTGGAATCGGTGGTCGAGCGTTCCAGGGATTCTCGGGAGTCCCTCTCAGACCGGCTTGTGGAATCGGGCGCTTTGGACGAGGAGACACTTGTTCGCGCCTTGGCTCAGGAGGCGGGCCTCGATGTACTCACTGAAATTGATGCGGACAAGGTGCCCCCAGAGATTGTGGACCGGGTGCCCATGGCGTTCGCACGGCAGAACGGTGTTCTTCCGATTTCCATTCACGACGACCGTGTGACCGTGGCCCTGTCCAATCCGTTGGACCCATCTCCCCTGGATGACATTCGGGCCCTTTTGGGCCGTGAAGTGGCTGGGGTGGCGGTTCCGCCCAGCGTGATCGCAGATGTGATTGGTAGGGTATACGAGCGCAAGACCGAAGCTGCGCTGGATGAGGCCCACAAGGACAATGAGGAAGAGGAGGAGCTTCAGGATCTTACCGATATGGCGGACGAAGCTCCGGTCATTCGATGGGTCAACAACCTGTTTTCCACCGCCCTTCGAGATCGCGCGTCAGACATTCATATCGAACCCACGGACAATGCGGTGTCTGTCCGTTACCGCATCGATGGTCGGCTCATTCCGCGCAAATCGGCCCATCGCGGGTTTCTCCCTTCCATTGTGAGCCGTATTAAGATCGAAGCTGATCTCAATATTGCGGAGAAACGGCTGCCCCAGGACGGTCGTATCACCAAGAAGATCGGCGGCAAGCTAGTGGACATGCGTGTTTCCACTGTTCCTACGGCGAAGGGAGAGCGCATCGTCATTCGCCTTTTGGACAAGGCGAACGTCATGCTGAATCTAACGGATTTGGGCTTTGACCGGCGGGAGTTGGCAACCATGGAATACCTGATTCAGCGCCCCAACGGGATTGTGCTGGTCACGGGCCCGACGGGTTCTGGAAAGACTACCTCGCTCTACGCCTGCCTGAACAAAATCAATGTTCCCATGCGCAACATCCTGACCGTCGAGGATCCGGTGGAATACGAGCTCCCTGGTATTGGCCAGGTTCACGTGCGTCCCAAGATTGGCCTTACCTTTGCTTCGGGCCTGCGTAGTTTCCTGCGCCAGGATCCAGACGTGATCATGGTGGGCGAGATTCGTGACTCTGAAACTGCGGAGATCGCTATTCACGCGTCCCTGACGGGTCACCTGGTGATGTCCACCCTTCACACCAACGACGCCCCGACAGCTGTCACTCGCCTCGTGGACATGGGGATTCAGCCGTTTCAAATTTCCTCCTCCGTGATGGCCGTATTGGCCCAGCGATTGGTGAGAAGGCTTTGCCGCCATTGTTGCAACCCCTATCAGCCCACCTCAGAGGACCTCTTGGAATTGGGGCTCAACCCACGCAGCGCAAGGGAACTTTGGGAGCTGAAGGATTCCACGCCTCCACCGGCACCGGAGCCTGACTTGCCGGGCGACCTCCAGGATAGCCTGGCGGATGAAATACCCACTGAGGTCAACGCACAGAAATCGGAACGGAGGCAGCGCAGGAGCGAGCCCCCCATGTTTTATTTGCCCGGTGGCTGCGAGTTCTGCTCGGGCACCGGCTACAGAGGCCGAATTGGCATCTACGAGTTGATGGTAGTGAGTGAACCCATTCGACGTGAGATTCTCAACGGGAGTGATTCCAAAACCATCATGCGAGTCGCCGTAAACCAGGGCATGCGTACCTTGCGAGAAGACGGCGCGCGCAAGGTACTTGCTGGCTTAACAAGCGTGGACGAGGTGCTTGCCGCAACCCAAGCGGGCGACCCTGAGGTGACCTGACATGCCGGTTTATCAGTGGAAGGGAATTGACCGTCAGGGAAAGCCCACCCGTGGATCACGGGACGCCGAGAACGGCAGAGCGTTGCGGCTTCAGTTGAAGCGCGATGGCGTCATGGTGACGGAGCTTGTGGAGTCCAAAATGGCACGCTCCCAAGGCTCCCGGGAGATTCGGCTGGATCGTTTTTTCAAACGGGTTTCCCAATCTGACGTGGGCTTTATGACACGGCAACTGGCCACCCTGTTGGAGGCCGGGATTCCTTTGGTGGAGGCGCTGCAGGCCTTGATGGATCAGGCGGAACAGGAAGAGTTCAAAGAAATCCTGACCGACATCCGTGACAAGGTCAACGAAGGAAGCCCGCTTGCTGACGCGCTCCGCAGTCACAAAAAGGCGTTTTCGCCACTCTACATCAATATGGTCACCGCCGGTGAGGCATCCGGGAATCTGGAGGCCGTGCTTAAGCGACTTTCTGATTTCATGGAGAACCAGGCAAAACTCAAGGGCAAGGTAAGTGGTGCGCTCGCGTACCCACTGTTCATGATTGTACTGATGTCCGGCATCGTGGGACTGCTCATGGTGGTTGTGGTGCCCCAGGTGACTTCCGTATTTGAGGACTTTGGGCAGGCCCTGCCCTGGTATACCCAGTTGCTTATCGCAACAAGTAGCTTTCTCGGAAGCTTCTGGTGGTTGGTACTCCTGTTGATTGGCGCAACCTACTACGGTTGGCGACGGTGGGTGGGTACCACGGCTGGGCGCATGAAGTGGGATACCATGATGCTTACGGTGCCCATGCTGGGTTCGCTTTTCATGATGGTAGCGGTGGCTCGTTTTGCGCGGACGCTTTCCACACTCCTTGCGAGTGGTGTGCCCGTGTTGCAGGCCATGGATATCACACGAAACGTACTTGGAAATGCAGAACTTATGCGCGTGGTGGAAGATGCTCGCAATAGCCTCAGGGAGGGTGAAAGTATTGCGACTCCCCTGCGTAGGAGTGGCGTCTTTCCGCCCATCGTGACCCACATGATCGCCATCGGTGAGCGATCCGGTCAACTGGAAGAGATGCTTGAACACGTGGCTGCGGCGTACGACCTGCAAGTTGAAACAAAACTCACCGCGGTCACTGGGCTACTCGAACCCCTAGCGATCGTCATCATGGGAGGACTTACCGGAGGCATTGCCTTCTCTATTGTTATGCCCCTGATGCAGATCAATCAGTTTGCAGGATAGCCCTATGCGCCGCCGACTTTCCCCACGATTTTCCATTTCTTCGCAACATGCGAGAGTAAACCCACTCAAGGAGGGCCGGGGTGCTCGTCGTTGGTGGGTACCCATTGTGACCACTGCGATTGGCCTCTCCCTCTATTTGGGAGGCACATTTCAGGCCGACCATCGATCCAGGATCCGACAAGCGCGTGCATTGGTTCACGATGCCCACCGGTCCCTTGCGCAGTTTACCATCGACTATGACCGCTGCCCTCGCACCCTGACGGAGCTGGCCCACCCGCCAGGTAGACCTCAGGGGTATGTGTTCAGCGGCATGGGCGATCCATGGGGCACACCCCTGGAGATCCTGTGTCCGGACACCAAGGACGCCTTGGATCACGTGGCGGTCACATCGGCGGGCCCCAGCGGCGATTTTTTGGAAGATGACAATATCGTTTTTCGTTAGAGAGAAGGAGGAACATGATGACAACAGCAAGTGACAACCTGGTACCCGAGATCCACAGCCAAGGGACGTGCGTAACGGCGGAGACATCGTGTCTAGCCCAATTTTTGAAGTTACCTTCCAGAAGCGCAACTCCGTTCAACCGAAGCCTTCGCGAGGAGGGTGTGACCCTAGTGGAGATCATGATCGTCGTGGTCATCATGGCGCTTATCGCCACCGCTGCCAGCATCGCGATCATTCCTCAGATCAACAAGGCACGTATTGGAAAAGCGGAGTCTGATCTTGGAACGATTCGCCAGGCGGCCATGCTCTACGCGGTTCAGGTAGGTGGTGATTGCCCAACAGTACAGGACCTTGCGGATGAGGGTACCCTTGACTCAAGCCAAGATAGCGTGGACCCCTGGGGCAACGACTACCTTATCAGCTGTGATGGTGATGCGATTCAGGTGTCATCCATGGGCCCGGACAAGCAAGCTGACACTGAGGACGATATTCAATAGTGCGGATCGGTTCCCCATCGAGCGCAACCAGGCTTTTGCGGCTTAGGAGCCAACCTGCGAATCTGCGGGGGCGGTGGGGAACACATTCGGACGCAACCCTGGGGATGTCGCTTATTGAAGTGCTGATCGTCGTGGCGATCATGGCCCTGGTGGCGGGAGGGGCGGCACTCGGCTTGGGTGCAACCGGCCAGGCACGGATACGCTCTGCCTCCATGCGTTTGGCCTCCATGGCCCGTTTTGCCTACCACCGGGCCGTTGCCTCAGGGAATACGGTTCGGCTCGTGTTGGATCTGGATGGCCACCGGGTGGGTTTGGACGAGGCCGAAGGCGTGGTGACGATTCAAGGGCCGATTCGGGGGGACGACGGCAGTGCCCGATCGGCGAAGAAGGCCTGGGCAGACGCGGTACGTGATCTGGATTCTACTCTTGTGCCTGCGGAGGACCGTGATCCTTTTTCCCCGTTGGTAGGCAAGGACGGTCAGCCGATGCAACGTTTCCAGATGGACGTTCTCAAGAAATCGGTCCGTATCGCTCAACTTATCGTTCCCCATGAACCTGAGCCCCGTACCTCTGGAACGGTACATGTGTATTTTTTTCCAGGCGGGCAAACGGAGCAGGCGGTCATTTCTCTGGCCTATGGCGAAGACCGTGAGCTTCATGTGGAGCTTCATCCCTTGACCGCGCGAGCGATCATTCATCGAGAGGCATTTGTTCCACCCTACGCCCAGGGTGACTGGAGCGGGGAAGATGTGCAGGAAGTGGAGGACCCCCAGTGACTCCACTGTGGCCAAACGACAATCCTGCGCGTTCTGCTGACATGGACGGATTTACTTTGTTGGAGGTTATGGTCGCTGTGGCAATTCTGGCTGTGGCGTTGACCTCTATCTTTTCAGGACAGGTGGGTGCATTTCGCGCTTCCCAGCGGGCCATGGAGATCACAACTGCTGGTACTCTCGCCCGATGCAAAATGGGCGAGCTTGAGGAGAAGATTGCTCGGGAAGGCCTTCCCGCAGTGGAATCCACGGATACCGACACGTGTTGCAAGGATGGCCCCATCGAGAACTTCGAATGCGTGTGGAAGATAGAGCGCGTGTCGTTGCCGGATCCGGCTCAACCTTCGGAAGACGAGGAGGATCCAGCGGCACCTCCGTCCGAAGCGGATCCGGACGATTTGACCGGTGCAACGCCTCCGAGCACAGGGGGCTTTGGCGAAGATGCTACTCCGGCCTCGGTTCTGTCGGGTGCAATGGGTGGGGATATGTTGGGCCAGTTGGCATCCCAATACGCCTGGCCTGTACTTCGGCCGTTTATTGAGGAACAGGTTCGTCGCGCCACCGTTCGTGTGCAATGGAAGGTCGGATCACGAACACAGGGCTTCGACCTCGTGCAGTTTATGGTCGCCCACCCTGGGAATGGCGGTGCGGTGGAGGATGACCTGTGATGGGATCGACGCGCGCAACCCAACCAGGGTGCAACCGTTCCTCCGAGGACGGGATTACCCTGGTGGAGACCATTGCCGCAGTGGCCATCGTCGCCATGGTGGGCGGCCTGGTGTGGGGAGGGCTGCGCCAATCCCTGCGCAACAAGCAAGCACTGACCAAACAAACCGAGCATTTTCACCAGATTCACCAGACGCTCGAGCGCCTTCAAGCGGAACTGAGCATGGCCTATGTCTCTATTCACGTGAATCGGAGTTATGATCTCCGCACCTCGCAGACCGCATTCGTTGGGACAGACCGGTCTGGAGGTGACCGCATTGATTTTACCTCCCTGTCCCATCGCCGCCTGTTTCGAGACGCCCATGAGTCCGACCAAAACGAACTCAGCTATTTCCTTGCGGATCACCCCGACGGTTCTGACCGACGGGTCCTTGCCCGCCGGGAACAACGGCGCGTGGATGAAGAACCTCAAAAGGGCGGAGACATTCACATTGTGCTGGAAGACGTGTTGGATTTTCAGTTGGAATACCTGGATCCCAAAAGCCTGGAGTGGAAGGCTACCTGGGATACGACCCAGGGAGCAGAGGATCCCAACCGCCTTCCGATGCAAGTGATCATTCGCCTTACGGTGCCTGGCCCCGGGCGCTCCAGGGCTCCGCAAACCTTTGCAACACGGGCCTCCGTACCTCTGGTTTGGGCCCTTAACCACGCCGCATACAACCCATGACGCCGATCCAAAAGCATACTCGGCACCCGCCGGCCTCGGAGCCGTCATCCTCCCAGGATAGTGGCATGGCGCTGGTCATTGTGATGACCACCATTACCTTATTAACCCTGCTGTTGGTGGATATTCAAGGAATGACCACCACCTCCTTTTTGGTGGCACGCAATCACCGTGACCGCATCCAAGCGGAATACATGGCCAAAAGCGGCCTCAACCTCACGCGGCTATTGGTGGCCAACGAACCCGCGATTCGACAGCTCATTTCACCCATCTATCAAGCCATGGTGGGGCGGCCTCCCCACCAGCTTCCCGTGTGGAGATACGCAGATGCGGTACTTCGCCCGTTCTGCGACTACGAAGGTACCCAGTCCAGTTCGATCGGATCCGACTTTGGGTGGGATACCTCCCAGGGACTAGGGAAAACCCCAGGCACATGTTCCGTGGTGGGCGTGGCTGAGAACAGCAAGGTGAACGTCAACAGCCCGCTTATTCGGGGTGGCTTGGAGGCCCGTGTCAGTGTGGCCACCCAAACCTTTGGGGTCATGGGCGGCTACCAAACCCCGAGTCCCTACGATCCGCTCTTCGACGGGTTGGATGCCGATGAACAAAGAACCGATCGTTTGGACGTTATCTCAGCTCTGATTGATTGGTGGGACCAGGACACGGAGAAGACGACCTTCGATCCGGGTTCCAACCAGGTTACCGTAGGAGGTGCAGAAGATAGCATCTACACCTCTTTTCGGGACCCCTATGCCATTAAGAACGCTCCTTTTGATACTTTGGAGGAAATCCGTCTGATCCGTGGTGTCACCGACGAATTTTGGGATACGTTTGTGGAACCCGACTCCACCAACCCCGACTCCCGAAAACTCACCATCTACGGATCCGGTTCTGTGAACCTGAACGACACTCCCCCAGAGGTGGTATTGGCGACCGTATGCAACTACCTGCAAGATCAACCGCTTTGCTCGAATCCCACGGAGTCTTCCAAGTTCATTCAGTTGATGAGTACGGCACGCTCACTTTTCCCATTCCCTTTCTTTACTCGCTCTTCCGATCTACTCAATTTCATCGAAGGCAAGGGGGGAGGAAGGGATCTCTACCCGACACTGGTGTCTTTTCTTGGGGAGGAACACCCGCTTCTTTTCACGCCGGTGGAGATCCCGGATGATATGCGTTCCAAGCTGGACCTGGCATTTGTGGCTGCGGCTCGAATTATTGCGATTCACTCCACGGGCCGGGTGGGGAACGCCGTGGTAAGAATTCGCACGGTCATGAACTTTCACGACCGGTGGTCTCCACCACCACCAAATGCCGGTAGTATGCCCCCGTTGGGAATTTTTCACTATTATAGGATCGACTGATGGCACTGGTACTAGGCCTACACATTTCTCCACACAGCATACGCGGGACCCTCGCTCGGGCGGGGTTCCGTAAGGCGGATATCGTACAATATTTGGAGGTGCCCCTGGCGGCGCCGGGCAGTGATAGCTCCGAGGGGACCACGTCCGAAGATCCGGGTTTCCGGCAAGCCATTCAGGATATATTGATCATGCTTGGAAAACCTCCCGATAGGGTGGTGACCGCCCTTTCGGGATCTGAGGTGTCGGTACATTCGGTGTCCGTGCCCCTATCCAGCCGCGCGGCCTCAAAGATCAATGAAGTTCTTCCGTTCGAACTTGAAGGGGTGGTGCCCTTCGAACTTGAAGACGCGGTGGTGGACTACCAAACCTTGGCTTCAGACACGGAACGCACCCAGGTGCTAGCGGCTGCGGCGGCCAAACCCTCGGTCCGCTCTCATTTGGCTCGCCTGCAACATGCAGGAATCACGACCCGGGAGATCGGTGTCGCTCCAGTGGCGCTCCAGCATTTGGCAGAACTGATGCCGGAGATGATGAGCCCAGATCCGGTGCTTCTGGTTCACATCGGAAAAAACGAATCCGACCTCTGTGTGCTGAAGGATGGCCGTTGCCACTTTGCGAGGGCGCTTCCTGGCGGTTTGGATGGATTTGTCCAACTCGCGGGTTCGATCCGGCACAGTCTTGTGGGATTTCGAGCCTCCGGAGGAGCAAAGGTCGATCGCGTAATCTGCATGGGAGAAGGGGGTGAACAACCTGACTTTGTGGCTCGCCTTCAGCTTGAGTTGGATCTTCCCGTGGAGCCTTTGCACCTCCCACCGGCAGAAAAGACGGAGGTGGAAGCAAGCCCTCGGTTTTCCCTTTCAACGGCCCTTGCGTGCACCGCACTTGGGACCGAAAAACGCATCGATCTGCGACGTGGGGATTTCGCTCCTCGTCGATCTGCGGACCTGGTACGTAGGTACGGTCGCACGGTTGGTTGGAGCATCGCTGCTGTCCTAGTCTGCGCGTTTTTCGCGACCTACACCCGGTGGTCCGTATTGAGTACTGAAAACCACCAGTTGGAAGCAAAGCTGCGTGACGCTACCGGTGACGTATTTGGCCTGTCTGTGGGGAGTGTGGCAGATGCCAGGCGCCTGTTCCTGGGCGAAGGCCTCGCCCGGGATCCCATGCCACAAACGGACGCCCTGAGGGTTCTTGAACTGATCTCGGATAGTGTTCTAGATGAGATCACCCACAACACCCGTCAGCTGAAGGTGGAACTTCGGGAAAACGGAGATATTGCAGAGTTTGAACTACGCGGATCGGTCGATTCCGTGTCGGATCGCGACCAGATTGTGGAGCGACTGCGAAAGCACCGTTGTGTTACTCAAGTGGAGACGGGCCGTGCGACACCCGGACCCGGAAACCAGGGCTTGAACTACCAAATTGAGGGGCAGTACAAGTGCAAGGACAGTTTGGCCATGGGCCTTGATCCCACGTCTGCAGGAGGTGATCAATAATGGGATTGCTTCAGCCATTGAAACAGTTTGCGGAAAGCCTGAACGAGCGAGAGCGCCGTTTGTTGACAATCATGGCGACGATGGTGATCGCTGTGGTTGTCTTTGTACCCATGTGGCTTACATCGCAGGCCCTTTCTGATCTCGCGGATGAAAATGCAGAAATCCGAGCCGTTCTCTCGGATATGGAGCGACACCGCGACCTGCTGACCCAACGCAGGGAGGCCATGAAAGCCACCATGGCCCGCTACAACGAAGAATCCCAGGCCCTGAGCAGTGTGCTTGAGGGGCAGGCCAAACGGGCGGGATATGATCGCCCACTTGAACTTACCTCGGAGCCAGACAAGGCGTTGGGTGCCTATACTCGAAGTCACGTGTTGGCTCGACTGCAGGATGTTCCACTACGGACTGCTATTCTCTTGCTCTCTGCCATAGAAAATATCAAACAACCGGTGGCGATTGAGCGAATTCACATCGATCATTTTCGCCCCGGCGATTCCTACGATTTAAAGGTGGGAGTGTTTAATTTCGCACGCAACCGTACGGCGTCTGGAGCGAGCGGGAATCCATGATCAACGAACAGCATGTGGGTGAATTGAATGGGTAAGGATTGGTTTCGTACTCTGCTCCGTGCGAGCGGTTATGTGTTGTTCCTGGCGATCGTGTTTCCTGTGTTCATCTATTTCACGTTTCCCTATGACCGGGTTCGGGATGCAGTGGTACAGCAGCTGGAGACTAGGGTGAACGCTGATGGGCAACGTGTGCCCACGGGTCTGAAAGTGTCCATCGGAGACCTCCAGCCCTATTGGCTGTGGGGTGTTCGCATGAACGACGTTCGAGCTCGACTCAAGCGTGAGGGTCGCGAGGGTACCCTCAAGATGTCACTCAAAAAGCTGCACGTCTCTGTGAATCCTTTGATGTGGCTGTTGGGCGTACGAAAAGGCACGGCTGAGGGAACGTTTCGCAAGCAGGGCACCTTGCACGCTCGGTTTTCACGTTCGTCTGAGGAGACACAGATCTGGTTTTCGGCGGATAAACTCGATCTTGGAAAAATGGGAGTCGGGGAGTACCTGCTTGGGCCACCCATTCAGGGCTTGCTTACGGCGAATGTGGAGTTAACGGTGCGGTCGGCAACAGAGGCAAGCGAAGGTGACTCGGGAACGGGCGAGAAAGACCGTGAACCGGAAACACCTGAAGGCACCATCGATATCCGTGTATCGGGCCTGGTCGTTGGTGATGGTGAAACCGCAGTTCCAGTTCCAAAACTGGGAGGAATCACCCCGGATGCTACGACCATCGGTGATTTGAACATTGGTCTACGCATGGAGAAAGGGGTGGCCCATATGGACCCGTGCAGCTCGACCGGTGAGGATCTTACTCTGGGGTGTTCCGGAACGATTCGTATGGGGCCCCGCTTTTCTGATGCGCGGTTTAACCTTCTGGCACGTATGAAGTTTAGTGAAGCCTACAAGGATGGTAGCGCGCGTACACGCTCCATGTTTTCACTGGTTGGGTTCTCTCCCCAGATCAAACGGGCTGAAACAAAAGACGGCGCCTATCAGTTTCGAGTTACGGGAACCGGAAAAGACGTTCGTGCCACTCCCGCTGCCAATTCTCGGCTCTAGGAACCCGTAGCCATGCTGACCCCGGACGACGATGGGATTCTCCCCAACGGTGACAGAGACGAGCAGGATGTGGGCTTGGAGGAGGTGGATGTCGAGGTCCTCGTGGGCGCCCCGCGCGCCGACGAGGAGGAAGGCGTCGTTGGCCTAGAAAACTTGGGAAGTACGGTTCTTGCGAAATCAAAGCGACCATCCTCCGGTTCCACAGCGCTGGCCGCCCATGACCCCTTGGCCGCCTATATGCGAGATGTGCAACGGTACCCGCTGCTTGAACCGGACGAAGAACGAAAGCTCGCCATTCACTACGTGGAAACGGGCGACGTGGACACGGCGCGTCGGCTGGTTACCGCAAACCTCCGTTTGGTTGTGAAAATTGCCTACGACTATCGACAGGCCTATAGAAATCTCTTGGACCTCGTCCAGGAGGGCAACATCGGTCTCATGCAAGCGGTTAGAAAATACGACCCACTTAAGGGTGTGAAGCTTTCGAGTTACGCCGCGTGGTGGATACGAGCATACATGTTGAGGTACATCCTCAATAGTCACCGCTTGGTAAAGCTCGGAACGACCCAAGCCCAACGCAAACTTTTCTTTAACCTGAAAAAGGAAAAGGCTCGCTTGTCCGCCATGGGGATCGATCCCACTGCAGAGCGAATCGCAAAATCCCTGGACGTAAGCGAGGAAGATGTTGAGCAGATGGACCGCCGCCTCTCTTCTGGGGAGGCGTCGCTCGATGCGGAGGTGGGCACTCCTGACGGCCGTTCCATCTCCAGGGTGGAACTGTTGTCTTCGGGCGATTTGGGCACAGACGATCAGGTTGCTCGGGAAGAGATCGCGGAAAAAGTGAAAGACCGCGTGAGAGAGTTTGGTGCTCAACTGCGGGGCAAAGAACGCACAATCTACGAACAGCGCCTTGTGGCTGAGGAGCCGAAAACCCTGCAAGAGCTGGGTGACGATTTTGGTGTCAGTCGTGAGCGGGTACGTCAGTTGGAACGCCGGCTACTCAACCGAATGAGGGATGCGCTTACGAACGACGTGGATGATGAAGTGTTGGATGCCTATGGTTCGTGACCAAAACACGATCGTTGGGCAACTTCACGTTGTGGCGACTCCCATCGGGAACATGGAAGACATTACCCTGAGAGCCCTGAACACTTTGCGAAAGGTGGATGTCATTCTTGCGGAGGATACGCGCCGAACAGGCATCTTACTGCGCCACCACGGTATCCAGGCTGTACTTAGGAGCTACCACGCCCACTCTAGCCCCCAGGTTCTCGACACACTTGTGGAGCAACTGTCTTCTGGAAAAAACCTCGCGCTGGTGACAGACGCTGGGACACCTTCGGTCAGTGATCCGGGTCACGCGCTCGTGGATCGGTGCTTGACGGAGGGAATTGCTGTGACGCCTATTCCAGGCGCGAGCGCTCTTACGTCAGCGGTGTCCGTATGCGGGTTCCGCCCCGCGCCGATTCGATTTATGGGTTTCTTTCCCCGCGCAACCGGTGATCAGTCTCGATGGATCTCCCAGGCGAAGGGTTGCCCCGAATTGATTGTATTCTTTGAGTCCCCCCATCGTATTCAAAAGACGCTCGGCGCGCTCAATGGGGGCCTGGGGAATCATCGACGTGTCACGCTCTGCAGGGAGCTCACGAAGATTCACGAACAGGTGACCCGTGGAACCCTTACCCAGGTGTCAACCACGCTGTCAGACATGAATGCGTTTCGTGGGGAGTTCGTGGTTGTGTTGGAACCGGACCCACAGGATACGACAACGGAAGTGGATAAAGCAGCGATGCTTCAACGGGTACAGGCATTGGTGGAAAAAGGTATTTCCGCAAAAGACGGATCCGCTGCCCTATCGGAAGAACTGGGTGTACCTAAACGGCAGGTCTATCAACTATGGATCAATCGCGACACGACCTAGAAATGGGCCATAGCGGTGGCAAATAGGTCGTAGGTGAACTGGCCGTCCATTCGAAAACGGGTTCCAGGCATGTCGATACCCGGCCTGTAGTGTGGGTTGATGACACCCGAGGCACAGGTGCCCTGCCTTGGGTCACCGCCCTGCACGGAGACATCGGGGTTACAGGCATCGGCGTAGCTCAAGAGATGGGGAGCATCCCAAAATAGCCCTCCACCCAGATGAAAGGAGATGTATTTTGCCGCCTGGATCTCCACAGCGACTCGGCCGCCAATGCGTGCGTGCGCTTGTACGTCCGTGAGCCCTGTGAAAGGAACTTCCCGGGTACAACCCACGCACTCCAGGTTGGGAACGCTAAGATAGTCGCTTTGTGAGGTGCCCAACGCGTCAAATAGGGGGGTGTACGTGCGTCCGTCCGTCACGAAGCTTCCGATGGCGCGCGCGTCGAATACGATGCGTTGCCATTTGTCGCGTTGCTCAAAGGGAAACATGGATACGCCTGCGGTCAGGGTGCCCTCCATGGGTGGATTCGTTCGCCCGTAACCCACGAGATTTCCATTGGGTTGGTAGTTGCTCTTTCCTTTTCCCGCCCAACGGGCCGCAAAGGAAAACCCTGTGTAGGGCTCTGCATAGCGGTGGCGCTTGGATGCGCGGGTTTCAAACTTCAGTTCGTTGTACCCTTCGCTCATCCCGGGGCTACCAGAACCCTGGCACCGTGGTGTACTAGCGTCGGGGGCCTGCCCAAAGCAGGGCGACATGACCTCGCCCACACCCAGTGTGCTTTCAAGCATCACCACCCAGGTGGGCATATGCCACTGGCGGTATTGATTTAGGACAGACCAGGCGATCCCAAGGGTCACGGTATCGAGACCCGAACGCGTGGGAGACTGGAACGGGACACTAAAGAGCTGGGCTGGTTGGCCATCGGGATCCGTGACTTGCAGGTCTTCCTGCACCAGGGACGCTTGCCGACCAGGCAATGCCAGTTCCCGAGTGTCGCTCAGCACCACCGGTAGACGCGCGTACAGAGCAAGATCCCGGTGAAGGCCGATGTCCAGACCGAGATCTAGGATGTTCCGTATGTGGGTGTGGTCCGCGATGTCCACGTAGGCGAGAGAGTCCCGTCCGTCGCCGGTGGCCTCGTCGTTCAGTTCTTTTTGGATACGCCCGGTGGAGGTCTGCCTACGAAACTGAAGCCGAACGTTGACATCCATCGCGTCGTGTTCGCCAAACGCATCCACCACATCGGTGAAAGAGGCGGGGGTACGATGGAGCTCAAATTGGGTATCGTCGTCCGCCCGGGCGGAAACAGACAACCCCAGGGTTGCCGCGATGCCTAAAAAGCCAGTAAAAAACCGTTGAAAAGCGAGGCTTCGGGCCATAGGGGGTGAGGATACGGGCCTGGATTCGGGTTCGCAAGCTGGGCCCCTGGGGAGGACTGCTGGGAACTCGGCCACCGGGATTCATTTTAATCGCTGGAATCGTGGGACGGAGGCACCGGAGTACGGGTAATGAGCGTATCGCGCTCCCCAAAATCAAGGGTATCCACAGAGGCATCCAACTGATCCTTGGCTTCTCCGAGCTCGCTTGAGGTGGACCGCAGCCGGGTGCTGAGAACCCGCAGGAAACTCCAGAGCAGCTTCACCGCCACATCGTGGTCCGACCGCACCATATGGTAGAATCGCTTGCGATCCACGACGAGCAATTTTCCTGGTGTCACAGCGGTTACATTTGCACTGCGGGGTTCCCGATCGATCAGTGCCATTTCTCCGAAGTGCTCTCCTGGGCCGAACTCCGTCAGGGTATTGCCCCCACGGTGCACCGTAAACGTTCCAGAAAGCACGATGAAGAGTTCCTCCCCATCGTCGCCCTGGTGCACCACATCTTCATCCTTACGAAAAGTTCGCATTTCTGTAACGTTGATGACACGCACCAGTTCCTGATAGTTGAGGTGCTGAAAGATGGGCATTTGGTGAAGTACCTCAAACTTGAGTTGGACTTCGCGAACATTCTCCTCAGAGCGGGCGCCATCGTCTGGTAGCTTGGCAAGAACGGTCGTGATGTTGTCCTTGCCGCCACGTTGGTTTGCGGTGTCGATCAGGTACTGGCAACACATCTCGATGGGGCTATTTTCCAGGGCCTGCTGGATATCGGGGTCTTCTAGGTGACCCACGAGACCATCGGAGCACATCAGAAACCCGTCTCCGGGGAGTACATCCAGATCGATCAAATCAGCTTCCACGCTCTCGTATACGCCCACCGCTCGGGTCACCGCATTCTTGTATTTGATTTTTCCGAGCTGCTCTGGGGTCATCTGCCGACGCTTGAGCAGTTCGTTGATAAGGGAGTGATCCTCGGTAAGCTGATGCAACTCGGAACCTCGGTGCAGATACACTCGCGAATCACCCACATGGGCCACAAACGCACGATTGCCGCAAAGTAGGAGCACTTCTAGGGTCGTGCCCATTCCTCTCTTGTTGGGATCCCGTTGACCTTCCTGAAAGACCTCCGCACAGGCACGTTGCACCGCCAACTCCAACATGCGAGCCACATCCTGCCGCGGACTTTCCGACTTTCGAAAGCTATCCAACAGGGCTTTGTGTTCTTTCACCGTGTTGTACACAGATTCGCAACTCATGCTGCTGGCCACTTCACCCGCAGCGTGACCGCCCATGCCATCTGCCACGACAAATAAACCGAGGTCCTCGTCCACAAGATAGGCGTCTTCGTTGTGCTCCCGTTTCCGACCGACGTCAGTGAGGGCAAAGGATTGGGTTCGTTGGCTGCTCATCTTGGTTTGTTAGGGATTATGGCCAGTTTCATGTGGAATCACCAAGAGGAAAATGGGGCTTCTCTGCGGAATCGAGTCGCTCGCGCGCAGAACTGGGCGCTGCAGCTACCCACCGTATCGAATGACCGCATCCAGCGACCGCACCTAGTGATGGGGGGCTAGCTGCCGGCATTTCGATTGCGACTCCGTTGCTGCGGGGCAAGAGGATGGGCTTTCCAGCCCCCTTCGTCCCGATCCCGGAGGGCCACATCGATTCGAACCGCCGCGTTGATCAACCCCAGATGGCTAAATGCCTGGGGGAAGTTGCCCAGCAACGCACCTCGTGCGGTGTCGGGGAGTTGACTATTGAGAAAATCTGCGTCCACCTCTTCCGATAGCAGCCCCAGATGGTTTGCGGTTCCAACATGGGCCAGGAATACTTCCTGTGCGTCCTCCAGCTGCCCCATCATGGCCAGGGATTCGGCCAGCCAGAAACCACAGAGGACGAACGCACCTTCCTTTCCGCCAACGCCATCTTCCATGTTGTACCGATGGATAAACTTTCCCTGTTGTAGGTGTTTACGCAGAAACTGGACCGTGCCCTCCGCAAGGGGATCCTGAGGGGAAATAAATCCTTGGGTTACCAGGCGTAACAGGGACGCATCCGCCACTTCTTGGCCATAGATCCCCACAAAGTGATCCCCACGGTGACTTCGCCCGTTTTGCATGATGTCCGAACGAACCGCGTTTGCGGTGGCGGCCCAGAGACTTTCGCAAACCCTGTCGCCGAACAACGCGGCAAGTTGTTGCCCCCGATCCAACGCAAGCCAACTCATGAACTTGGAATAGACGTTGTGCTGCTTGCCTGCCCGTGGCTCCCAAATCCCATGATCGGGCTGGGACCACTGGTCGACCACATTGTTGACGATGTTCCGTAGGTGACGCCAGGCCCGAAGTGTCAGGGTGCCACCCACCCGTTCATGCAAATAGGCGGCATCGATCAATGCACCTGCGGTATCCAGTTGGATTTGATTTCGGGCGCCGTTTCCCACCCGCACCGGCAAAGAACCTCGATAGCCGACAAGGGGCAAGGTCTCTTCCTCGGGAACCTGGCTGCCGTCAATGCGGTACATCACTCGCAGTTCCTCATCGCGATCGAGGGTGTCTCGCACAAAGTGAAAGAACGCCTGGGCTTCTTTCACGCACCCGATGCGGTTCGCCGCGCGGATAGCCATGGCGGCGTCGCGTATCCAGGCGTACCGGTAATCCCAGTTTCTCGGACCCCCGATCCACTCCGGCAGGGATGTGGTGGGTGCCGCGACCATGGCACCGGTTGGGGCGTAGATCAGCAACTTGAGGGTCAGCGCGGAACGAAGAACGTGGTGCCTCCAGGGGCCATCGTACCTGATCTGTCTTGCCCATTCTCGCCAGTGGTGGCGGGTTTGCCGTAGGCAGTGGAAGGATCGGTATGCCTGGGCAGGCTCCGGAGCGCGGGCTCCCCAGGAGAGAATCATCCACCGCCGTTGACCGGACTCCAGGGTAAAGCTGGCTTCTTTTCCTCCTGAAGGTACATCTTTCCAATCAGATGTGCCCGATAGCACCGCGGCGAGTCGCTGCCCCTGGGGCCCCTCTGCCATGAGGCCGTGCCCGTTTGCAACAAAGGTGGGCGAAGCTTGGCCGTAGTTGAACCGTGGATTGAACTGCGCGCTTACTTGAACCCGACCTCCAACACATTCGATGCGCCGATGAACTTCATGAACCGAAGCCCGTGCATCATCGGTCCAGGGCATAAAATCTGTCAATCGAAGCACGCCTTGCCCAGGCACCTGGAAGAGGGTCTCCAGCACGTTGGTGTCCGGGTCGTAGCGCTGCAGGGTCTCCCAGGTCGGTACGCCGTGGGCGTCGGCAACTGGCCTTACGTGGGTGAATCCCCCCCGGCCCGGATCCAGCAACGAGCCAAATACCGAGGGGCTATCAAACCTTGGAAAGCAGAGCCAATCAATGGTTCCATCAGGTCGGATTAGGGCCGTGGTGAAACCGTCACCGATGATCCCGTGATCACCAATGTGTGGGTCGCTGAGTTGTTCATGCTGGAAGGGGCGACCAAGCCAGCGTGCTGCGTTGTACAAGTCCATGGGTGGAGAAGGGCTAGGGTCGTCTGTTGTTCGTGTGTGGTGAGGCGTGTTGTGCGAACCTGAATCTCCGGCGTTGAACCAGCAGCATGGCAAGAACCAGCAGCAGTGGCCATAGCCCTTTCCACGGTGCCCCTGCACGGGAAGGTTGCTTGCCACTCTTTATGCTGCACAGGGGCTGAAAGTAGTTCCCCACCAGGGGGTCAATGCACGCCTGGAGCGGGTGGCTGGATCGCCCTACCCCGTCCAAGGCCAGGACTTCTGCGCAAATGGTGGATCGCGCCTCCGCGTCCGTGAGAACCATGGCGAGCACCACGGAGGCTGCCGGTGTGTTGCGAGTGCGGCCCCGGAGCTCAGGGGCCTCCACTGTGGGGCCGTGCGTGAGATACATCTGGTACTCGATATCTCCAGGGGGGCCATCGTCCACCGCGGGATCAAATGTGGCATCAATGCGCACTCCACCGTTGGGGGCTTCGCAGGTCTCCGCGGTCTGGAAAGCACTCAACACCAACTCACCAAGCAACACAGGGGCGGTTTCATCCAACCGATCCCCCGTGGTGAACTGCAGGGTAAGATCGCGCTCAAACCCTGTGGCGATGCCCTGGTAGGTGGTGTCCGGCTCCCAGTGGGAAGTGGGCTCAAAAAACAACGTGAGGCCCACAAAGCTCGCGCTGCCCGCCACGGGAACGGTATCCCCCTCACGGGTGATTTGGAAACCCTCCAGGGCGGAAGCCTGGAGCACAGCATTGGTGTAGTGGGAAGAGTACCGAACGCGAACAGGAGCCGCGCGAGTCACCTGCATCGCGCCTACGGAGGGAAACGACTCCACAGGCCCGGTGGTCTGTTCAGGCTCACAGATCTCATCGTCCTGGGCCGCTGCTGGAATCGATAGCGGTGGCAATACACTCAGAACTCCTGCCGCAACGAAGACGCGGTGGACCAGACGCGTGGGGTGGCATGGACACGGACGGCATGTTGGGCGATTGGAATGGTAGGACAACTTGTAACCCTGTTCTCGTACCGGCTACGATACGTGCCGTGGATCACGAGGATCAACCTTTTCCGCCCCTGTGCCCCAAGGATTCTGGTTTACGGGCCAACCCATGGCCCCTGGATCGCCAGGACGGGATACTGGCCGGCCTTATTCTCAACCCTCAGTTGGACGGTCTGCATGGTCTTCCGGAGCGGGAAGCCGACCTGATTCGACAACGGTGGGCTGCCCTGCAACAGGCCGATCGGGAACAGCGTGTTTCCCTCATCCAGCGGGTCGGACAGCAAATGTCCGCACGATCGGAAGGGTTGGAGCCAGGCCTCGCGCAGGGACTGCCACCTGCTCTAATCCGAGAGATCGCACGCTTGGTGGATTCCAGGAAATCAGGATCAGTGGACAATCCCATGGGGAAACCGGAGGAGGATCGATCGTGACGACGCGCATTGTACACATGGAAGGTGGCGGAGTGGCTTCGGGGGAAGCCTGGGCCGCCATGGACGAAGCCTCACGGATACGGCATCGTGGGGAAGAACACGCGCGGGCAGCCATCTCCAGGGCAGAGGCGCAGGTGGCGACGATCCACCGCGCCGCAGAGCAGGAGGGGCGCCTCTCGGGTCAGGCGCAAGCAGCCTCCCTGGTTCAACAGGCTTCCCAGGCGTTCCAGGGGGCCATCGAGCACGCACAAGAGCAAGTACTGGAACTCGCGCTGGCCTGCGCGAAGCAGATTCTCCAGACTGAACTTCAGCAGGACCCCCAGGCCATGGCTCGGCTTGTGCGGCGAGCGATCGCGGAGGCGGGGCGCTGCTCGCGCGTCACGGTGCACGTGCATCCTGACGACATGCCCCTGGTTGCCCAGAAGGTTGCCATGGACTCCGTTCGATTTGAGCAAGATGCATCCCTCGGTCGGGGCGACTGTGTGGTGCACACGGATGTGGGAAAGGTGGACGCTCGCCTCGATATTCAGCTGTCTGCACTGCAAAAGGCCATGGACCAGGCTTTCTGAGCCCTGCAGTGCCTGGAATCACCAAATGAAAGTCGTGAAAAAGTAGGCAAACACTGGACGGATTTGTAGTATCGCGGACGGATGTCGATGCTGTATCTCTGGCTTGCCCACACCTGCTCCCGCTGTGGTGTCGGAGCCCCGCGCGCGGGGATTGCAATGGTTGCCGGCCTGTGTGTGGGCATGGTGGGTACCCCGCAATCTGTGAGGGCTTGGACGGATGTCAAAGTGGAAGAGGTTCACGGGACCATCCATATTGGGCAGGACACCATGGCCGTGGTGGCTCTTGTGGCCCGTGTGCGCGTCACCGGCGGGCGTCTCAAGCGGTTTGAGCTTGCCGGGATTGGGCCCTCGGAGGGGGCTGGATCGACGAACGATGCCTGGGCCAGTTCGTGGGATCGACGCACTCCCGAGAAGACCCGATCGTGGAGAGTGCGTACCGTACGACAAGCTTCGGGGCGCTTGCAGGTGGTATTCCCAGGTAGGGGAGTGCGGGCGGGACATGTGGTAGAAATTGGACTGAACTATGGTGCTGCTCTTCGGGCAGAAAACAGCGACCGTGGGGGGAACGACGGTGCGCGGAATGGGTTGCTCGGTTGGAATTGGTCGTTGCCCATTTGGGAGCAACCCGTCTTCCGCACCACGCTGCGGGTTACATTTCCAAAAGCCTGGTCTGTCACCATGGACGATGAAGCCCTCCTTGGGATCGCTTCCCACAACGAACAGACGGATGGGGACTTCCGTACCGTGGAGTGGAAGCGGACTCATATCCCCCAGGGGCAACCATGGGAGCTGCGGTTTGCCCCATCGCAGGTACGTTCAAACGAGAGGTATCCGAGGGAAGCTAGGGCGGGCGAGGATTCCAGAGTGGAAGGGGTCCAGCAGCCCCAGCGGTACGCCCTATCCAGAAACCAGGGAGCTCAACTTGGGGGAGCGTTGCTCCTGTTTTTACTGGTACTCCTATTTCATACCCTGGACTACGAAATACTTTGTCGACGGCGGGGATTGGACCCTCGCCCCCTTCTGGGCATGGGCCGAGCCGCCCGTTGGATCCTTGCTGGGGCTGCAACCCTTTTTGGGGGCTGGTGCTGGATTCAGCAAACCCCAGACTCCTTTGGAACCGCCGGCGCGGTCACCAGTTGGTGCGTGGCGGCAACCACAGGCGTGTATCGCAATCCACGCGTGGTGGCCTATCCAGAATCATTGGGCCGGCGGAGACGACAGGAGCTCATTGTGGATCTCTTTTCCTTTCGGGGCTTGCTACCCGCCTGTGCGGTAGTCGCCGGAATGCTTTGGCTTGCCCAAGGTGATCTTGCGCTCGCGCTACTCCCTTGGGCACTTCTTCCCCTTCTCAGCTGCACCGCACGCCGATGGAATACTCCACTCAGCAGCGAACTTGGCACGCCTTAGGCCTCGCTAGACTCTAAACCTTTTGGGCGAGGCTCGTACGCACCCTGGCTAGGACCGGATCGATCCTTTTGAGCTCACGGGCCACATCCCCTTCTTCAAAATCGAACTGCTCAACGATGGCTTCGTGCACGGCATCGTAAAGCCAGGTCGTTCCTTCGTCGTCAGAAATGCATTTTGCGGCGGTGTGTCCCTGATGATTGATTTTAGGCAGACCCGCGATGACTTTCTCCAGAGTCGGAAAAAGATCGCCGATGTAGCCACGGGCCACCTCCAGTTGCGCATCCATGGTGGCAAACTCGGGTGAGCTCGCTCGATGCTCCTTCATGGCTTCCGCATTTTTTTCGGATACGGTTTTCGCAACAAGCCGTAGAATCAGGGCATCGTCCATGAACGCCAACGTCCCCCGCATCCCTGGTATGGCGTTGCTTCCTGAAATCGCGTGGATGAGGGCGCCGGCCACGAGTATTCGGCCTTCGTCGTCCACCTCGAGGTCTTCCACCACACGAAGCAACACTTTCATATCCTGCGGAAGAGACAGGATGGCTTCTTCCATCGCCGTAACGAATCCCTGCTGGCTCATGATAGGGATCAGTTTTGCACGGGAATCGGCAGAAACCAAGGGATCATCGCCTCAACCGCCGGGCGGCGGCACAGGAAAGCTCTGTGGTTACGGTGCCGGTGGTGGTTTGCACGATGCGAAACTCCACCCGCCGGTTCTTTTCCCAGGCCGCGGGGGTACTGGAACGTTCCACGGGGCAGAGCTCGCCGTAGCCCCTACTTTGTAGCCGGCTAGCAGATACGTTGCGCTCGATGAGGGAGTCGCGCACAGAATCTGCACGGGCCTGAGTAAGTTCTAGATTGTGCTGGGCGGCACCCCGCTCGTCTGCATGCCCCTGGACTTCCACCACTAGAATGTGGGGATTTCCAATGAGCGTACCGGCCACCTCATCCAGAATTCTAAAACTCCGTTCCTGAATGACCGCACTGTTTGTTTCAAAATAGATCTTCTCCAAAATGCGAAGACGGTCGCCCTCCACAACGACCGACCCCTGATCGGGACAACCGTCTGCGTCGTCCTTTCCGTTGTAGGTCTCAGGGTCGTCCGGGCACTCGTCCTGGGCATCGGCGATTCGGTCACGGTCGTTATCCAGGTCCGGACAACCGTCCTCGTCCTTAAACCCGTCGCGATCCTCTGCACGGTTGGGGCAAAGATCGTCGCTGTCTGGAATGCCATCCTGATCGTTGTCGAGGTCGGGACAACCATCTTCGTCCTCAAAGCCATCACGATCTTCAGGATCGTCAGGACAACGATCGTTGACGTCCAGGATGCCGTCGCCATCGCGGTCCACTTCGACCCCTTCGGGGCAGCCGTCCTCGTCCTCGTCCCCGTCGTAGTCCTCTTCCACCATGGGGCAGCGGTCATCCCGATCCAGGATGCCGTCACCGTCGTTGTCGTCGTCAGGACACCCATCCCGATCTTCGAATCCATCCTTATCCTCCGCCTTCAGGGGGCACAGGTCCCGGCTATCGATGATTCCATCACCATCCGTATCGGTGTGGGGCGGCTCGTACACGAAACCCAGTACGATGCGAGCATCCGGCTCCTGGAACCCCTGGGCGAGCCCAGCTCCCGCGCCAAGGGTAAGGTAGCTGCTGTCTTCCACGAATATTTTTAGGCCAAGGAGACCTTCTAGGCTGGTTGCCGCGGCATCTCCGCCCTGGTCCGCAAGCTGGGTGGCGTAGATCTCGGCACTTGCCTCCAGGGAATGCCCTAGTCGCGCCCCCAGGCCCAACTGGGCTGTCCACAGTGAACCGTAGGTGACCGCGGTGCCGGCCCGCACAAGTTGTGGATTTAGGGCCGTCTCGCCGGTGCCAAGGGCACCCTGGGGCTCTGTTCGGGATTGAACAGGGACGGTTGCGTTGTCCGCGCCCATCACCGCCCGGTATCCCACGTTGGCCACGGCACGTAGGCGGCGCAGGAACCGGTATTCCAACGCGAGGGTTGGCCATACTGCCCACCCGTCGCCCGCAAATGACGCCCCATCCGCAGTGGGGACCTCTAGCTGCACTAGCGCGGCTAAGCCGAACCCATAGTCTTCCGATCGGGGTCGTACCAAACGCAGTTTTGAGTGGAGCGTCACGTCGCCTAGCCCCTGGTAGTCAAGCCCATTGCCCAGGCCGTCGGGATCGTCGTTGTAGGCACCGGGAACTGTGATGTTGTCACCGGCGAGAACACGGATGGGCAACTGTAGGCCGACCATCCAACCTTCAAGCACACCGTAGTTGACAAGAAAGGTGCCGGTGAAGGAATAGTCCACAAGACGTTTGGTTCGAACGGCGTCTGCGCCGGAAACGGTTTGATCGTTTTCAAAACCTTCCACATCCAGCAAACCGAAACCACCGTCCAAAATCAAACCAAAGCTCACGTTCCCCTGGCTCAATACCTCCGCACCGTTGGTGGAAAGCAACCCCTTGGAATCCATGGATGCTCGGAACAACCGGAGGTCCATTCCATTGCCATCACTCAGCTTCCCTGTGGCCCCTTGGGCAAGAACGTGGCTAGAAACGCCAGCCACGACGACAAACGCACACAGGCACTGCAAGAGTACGCGAGGCACAGAAATGGGGCCGCCGCTGCGCATCGGGTAGCGAAAGGTGAAGTGATGGGACGCGGGGTCGAGGTAAACAGGATTCATGGGTATTTCCTAGGGAGCTGTACCGCCAAGGGTGCGCCGGTATTCCTCCACGTAGCGGTGTCGGGGGTAGAGTTCAACAAATCTTTGCATGACGTCTTCTGCCTGGGCTCGGTTTTCCAGGGTCCGATGGGCCTCGATGATCGCGGCGAGGCGCGTTGGGGTCGGTGGCAACGGTGTAAAACGGTCCAGGATGCAACGGCTGTAGTTGGGGGCCTGGGCGCAGCCCATGAACAATTCCGCGTCCCGGTTTGGGTTGCCGTTAGCAGCACCGGCTTCGAGATTGGGGTCCTGCCGGTGGGCGAGACGAATGATAGCCTCAGCATCCTGAATGTCTTCCGGGGAAGCATTGGGAAGACTGAGCACCTTGCCTGCGTACCGCATCGCCATTCTAGGATCGTTGGCGAGGGATCGGCGACCACGGTAGAGGTACGTGGTGGCAGCCTTGGCACGGGCGGCCTGGACTTCCGATCGTTGCAAATAGTGACTGTCGGAGGGAAGCTCATCGAAATGGGAAAGGGCAATCTCTAACTGCCCCCGGCGAAAGGCTTCTACCCCTTGCTCAAATAGGGTACGTTCCCTGCGGCCCGCTTCGGCGGCGGCCCGGCAGGCCCGCGCTTCTTCGCTACCCGGCGACAGTGCAAGGGCTGCGGTTCCGTGGGACGCGGCAGCGGCGTATCGACCCGAACCAAGGTTGTTCCAACAGTTTCGCAGGGCTTCGCGCAGGGACTGGGGAGTCTCCGCCACACCCTCCGTATTGAACGTAATCGGGGTGACTGTCCCGGGGGCACGGTTTCGGGAGGCCAGGATGACTCCGGTGGTTGCTACGGCAGCCACCGTGATGGCAAGTAGACCGTAGAGTGCAGGTCGGTGCCGTGCACCCGCGTGGACCTCTGCTTGCACGGTTTGATCCGCATCGAAGGTGTAGCTCTCGTTGGCTCCCACAAAACGAAACCGCACCTGCCCGAGTTCGATCACGTCGCCTGAACGCAGGGGTGCAGATGCCCTTCGTTCTCCGTTGACTCGAATGCCGTTTGGGCCGCCCAGATCCACGACCCGGTGGTGATTGCCTTCCGACACCACATCGGCGTGCTCGCGCGAGAGGGAAACATGGTTGACGTAACCGTCGTTGCTGCTGTCTCGCCCAATTCGAAGGCGCTGCTTGGAAAGGTAAAACTCGCGCCCGGGTTCAGGAGGGGTGAGCATGATCAATCGCGCGGGAAAGGTGGTTCCGTTCTGGATGTTTGAGGCATTTGGAAGATCCCCTGCCAAGGGGAGAGGCAGTGTCGGGTCGGTACCCGGATTGCCAGAGGAGCGTTGGGACCCCGTTTCATGGTCATCGAGGCTATCCGCGTACCTGTTCTGGATTTGTGATTCTCGTTGAAACTTAAGGTCGAGAACAAAATCCCCAATGCGTAAACGGTCCCCCGCCCGAAGTTCCGCGCTGTGTTCGATCGCACGCCCGTTGAGGTGAACCCCCGTAAAGGAACTATGATCCATCACACGCAGGACACCCGCCTCCCGAATCACCGTGGCGTGACGCCGGGATACGTTTCGCTCGTCCAAGCAGATACGGTTCTCGGGCGCCCGACCGATGGTCAAACGTTCCTCACGTACATCAAAAGTGCGGGTATTGCCCGTTTCGTCCCTCACCACGAAACGAAAAATTCCAGCCACAGGTGCGCTCCTCAGCTGGATGCCGTCGTCGTGGCTCCAGCAGCTAGTGTTCCAGGAGCCGTGACCCTAGCAGGCGAAGGCAAAAATGTCCTCGCGGGGCACCGCTCAAATGCTAGTCCACCCCTTAACCAATGGTTACGTCACCAGAAATCAGCCCTGTACCAGAACCCTCCACCACGGTGGGAATCATCGGAGGTAGCGGACTTTACGGCATGGAAGGCTTGCAAGAAGGCCCAAAACACTCGATTGAAACCCCCTACGGGCTTCCTTCGGACAGAATTGTGGAGGGTACGTTGGGGGGAGTGCGATTGCTTTTCCTACCCCGGCACGGGGTAGGTCACCGAATTGCTCCCCATCAAGTGAACTACCGGGCCAACATTCACGCCCTCAAACAACTCGGTGCAGGGCAGATCCTCAGTGTTTCGGCGGTGGGCTCCCTGAAAGAGGACCTCCGACCGGGCGATGTCGTATTTGTGGATCAGTTCATCGACCGCACCCAGGGTAGGAATGCCACGTTTTTTGAACGCATCCCTTCCGAGAACTCCCCGTCTGGGGCAGAAGGCACTTTGGATCCCTGGGAGGCCCAGGGGTGCGCTGTCGCCCACGCTTCCCTTGCGGACCCTGTGGATCCAGGGTTGCGAATCGCCGCACAGGATGCGGCCCAACGATTGGGGCTACGACACCACAGGGGAGGCACTTACGTGTGCATCCAGGGCCCCCAGTTTTCCACCCGGGCAGAATCCCACCTCTACCGTTCCTGGGGGGCGGACGTGATTGGGATGACCAACCTCACAGAGGCCAAGCTGGCACGGGAAGCACAACTTCCCTATGCGTCGGCTTGCTGGGTGACCGACTACGATTGCTGGCGAGAGGGGGAAGAGGCGGTCACCGTGGAAGCCGTGCTTTCCACCATGCGTGCCAATGGAAAACAGGCCCGGGCCTGGATCGCAGAGGTGATCAAGGCCCTTCCCGATCCAGCGACGAGCCCTGCGAGCACCGCCATGAAACACGCGGTGGTCACCGATCTTACCCGGGTACCCGACACCGTTCGGAAACGGCTCGCGCTGCTGCTCGACTCGTTGTAGGTAAACCTGGATATGGCGATTGAACCCGTTCTTGTTGTGGGCTCCGTGGGGCTCGATAAAATCCACGTTCCCGACGGCACGTTTGATTCCGTGGTGGGAGGTTCCGCCACGTTTGCCTCTGTGGCGGCGGGGCAGTTTGCCCCTGTTCGACTTGTTGGGATCGTGGGGCAGGATTTTCCGGACTCTGCCGTGCACACCCTACTGCAACGGGGGGTGGACCTCACCGGCCTGGAGGTGGCTGCGGGCAAGACGTTCCATTGGGAGGGCCGCTACTCGGACGATCTGAGCTCACGGGAGTCGCTGGTAACGGATCTCAATACCTTTGCGGATTTTCACCCCCGGATCCCGGACAGGTTTACGGAAACCCCCTACGTGATGCTTGGAAATATTGCCCCGGAACTTCAGTTAGAGGTGTTGGACCAGGTTCGTTCTCCCAAGCTTGTGGTGGCGGACACCATGAACTTTTGGATCGATATTGCCCTGGCCGATCTGAAACGGGTTCTGGCGCGAACCGATATCCTTGTGTTGAACGAAGAGGAAGCCCGCATGCTTTCTGGGCAACACAACGTGGTGAAGGCTGCCAAGGATTTACAGGCCATGGGCCCCCAACGGGTGGTGGTAAAGCAGGGGGAGTACGGCGCACTGCTCTTCGATGGGGATGACGTGTTTAGCGCGCCCGCGCTGCCCCTGGGGGATGTGAAGGATCCAACGGGTGCGGGTGACAGTTTTGCGGGAGGCCTTATCGGATTTCTGGCCAGTCGGGATCGGATCGACCCCGAAGCACTGCGGCAGGCGGTGGTCTTTGGTTCCGTGATGGCAAGCTATTGCGTGGAAGCGGTGGGGCCGGAGCACCTGGCCCAGGTGAACGAAGCGATGGTTTCCGAGCGGTATGGCGCTTTCCGCAGCTTGGTGGATTTTCATCGCGACTGAACCCGACCGTTGGAAGATCTCTTTTTCAAACGAGTGTCCAGACTAAATACCAAGGGACACGCACCGCTTGTTTGGGATAACGCATTGCAGCGTGCACACTGGGATGGTGTGGTTCAGAACGGAATTGCCGTTTAGGGCATTGGACGAGACGACGTAACCATTGACTTGTTTTGTAGAAGGAGTGAACAACATGGAACTTAACTCAAACACGGGCGCCCTACGGGGTACGGTAGTTCGGGGTGCGCTGGTTCGGGGTGCGGTTGCGTTGTCACTGCTCGGTGGATCGTTTGCCTTGGCGGCCTGTAGCGGCGGCGGTGGCACAAATACCAACCCTGGCGGTGGCGGAGGTGGAGGCGAAGATCATTGCCCCATGGACGCGCCCAACTGGGACACCATGTCTGGCCCCTGTTGTGCCCTTCAATCCAATAGCGATCGGCAGGACGCTCCCGAATTCCGCATGGCGGCGCTTAAGCTCAGCACTCCCAGCACGCTTGCCACTCAACTTATCGACAACCTTCTGAAGGATGTCACCGCAACCCAGTTGTTCAACTGGGCGATTCGTTTGGATATTGTGGGATCGGACGTCACCATGACCACAGGTAACGGCATTCGAAACAGCTACGACGTGGGTGCCACCGACGACTCCATTCGTTTTGACGATAGCGGACGGTACGATATCGAGACCCTTTCGGGCACCATCAGCGGAGACACGGTCACGATGAACCCCATTGTCGGAACCTTTGTGGTGCCCATCGTAAGGTCCGATGGGGTGACCGAACAGTTTCAGCTTCCTCTACGGGATCTCCATGTGAAATCATTTGTGATGTCTGAGAATCGCACCTGTGTGGGTACCCAGGACGCGACGGACGGTTTTGACTATACCCAGGGTCAACTGGAAGCCTACTTCACCGTGGAAGACACGGATGCCAAGGAGATTACACTGGGTGCAATTTCCAAGACTCTGTGTGGCTTTGCGGCAGGAATCAGCGCAAGTCGCTGTGCGAATGCCGACAAGTCTACTTGGAGTGCAAAACCTGACGCCAAGTGCGGAACTTCCGGCTCCTGTGTGGCCTGCAACTATGCAGAGGACAACACATGCGATGCATGGAAGGTGGTCGGGCAGTTTGGCCTGATGGGCGTGGAGATCGACTAGGGGATCCATCGGCTTGTTCCCGGGATTCACCCAAGTGTGCTGACGCGGTGCGTCCTGCAAAAACATGGAGGTTGGGAACCATCCCGACTAGAATCAACGCCATGATAACGATGCCCGCGTACAGGTAAAACCGGGCAAAACGAAACCAGAGCCGCACAGGAAAGTTGTTTGGAACAAAACCGCTTCTGTGCTCGTAAGATAGGTAAGCAACGGGTGCATCTTCGGATGACGCAGTGCTCCATCGAGGTGGACGTATGTATCAAAATCACTCAACTAACACGACCTGTGCACACATTCTGAAAATGGGCTCACTCCTGGGTTCCGTGCTCCTTACAGGCCTTGGGATTTCGGTGGCGGGCTGCACGCCCACCGAGTCGTCAGATTCCTCCTCTTCAACCATTTCTTTTTCGGCAGAGGATTTCCCGAAGGAGGAGCGGGTCAGCCATGGTGTGCAACTGCGCATGGCATCCCACCTTTGGGATCGCCTGGAAGCGGACTACGACGAACTGCTACCAGGGATCCTAAAAAACCTTCACGAAACGAATGTGTCGAAGAGTGCGCAAGCGGGCACACGACCCACTATCCTGAGAGTGACGGACAACTCGTTGGATATCCGAGTACCGCGCACGGCATTTACCGACGGGGTTGTGCTTTGCACCAAAGGGTCCGATTCTTCCAAGGAGGGGTCCTGCTCCCTGCACGTGGGGATTCGTTCCTTTGAGGTCAACCCCGTGGGCAATCACCGCATCCAACTGATTCTTGAAACCGATATAGAGACTCGGGATCTCGATGGGGTTCCAACCTCCTGGAGCTTTCGCCAACCCGCTGCCAATTCCTGCAACCTTTCTGCTGACTCAGACGATGGCGACCACGAAGGCGTGGCTATTGAAATCGAGATCGACCTCAAGGAGGAGACCCATGCTGGATCTCGGCAGGGCCTGACCGCCATGCACATTGCCCACGTGGGCTTCGGCTCCGAGGCTGACAACAAGGACTTGGAAAATAAGGACATCAAGGTGGGCCCGTGGACCAAACCTGGGTGCCTGATTGCGGGTTTGCTGAAGGGCAAGCTTCTCAATGTGCTTGAGAAAAACGCCACTTCCCTGGCGACCCCCTTTGCCTGTGAAACACCCAACGACGCAGGGCAATGCCCCGATGGCACTTTTGCCGTATCGGACGGGGCCAAAGGTCCGATCTGCCGCTACGAAAACCGGGTGGACGCGGAATGTGTTCCCACGGTGTTCCAATTTGGCGGCCAGGGCGATGTGGGAACGGCAGCCTATTCCAGTGCGTCTCCGTTTACGAATGCATGGGGCAAGTTTATGTTTGCGGCGACGGGTGCAGCATCCACGAACCAGGGCGGCATCAGCCTTTCCATGGGCGGTGGATTTGTGAGTTCGGATTCTGATCTTTCGGAGAACCTTGGGCACCACGAATGCGTGCCCGTGTTGCCAAAACCCGAACGACCGACGGTACCCCTGGCCAACGCATTCTTGAGCAATATGGACCCGACGGGGAACCCCACGTACCTTAGCCTTGGCCTGTCCGAATCCATGCTTAACTACGGGGCCTACCACCTGTTCGACAGTGGCTTCTTCTGCCTGGAGTTTGGTCCCGAGATGGCGGGACTCAGCACGGATGCCATGAGCGCATCGGTGCCCTCCATGAAGACCATTGGGTTTCCCAAGAAATCCGTGCCCCTGTCTGTCGTACTTCGACCCCAGCGGCCCCCGGCGTTTGTGATTGGCACAGAGGAGGAGGACCCCACCTTGACCATCACGTTTCCTGCGCTTGAGCTGGATTTCTACGGCCTGGTATCCGAGGCGCAAGTTAAGATCCTCACTTACCATGCGGATCTTTCTATCGGAGTGGACTTCGAGGTCTCGGAAGGAGTGCTGATGCCCATACTCAAGAGCGTTTCTGCCACCAAGGACCGCGTGGTTCACGTGGCATTGATCACAGATTCCACCATGAAGATTCTCACGGGGCTGCGTTCCCTCTTTGCCACTGTACCCACCATTGCTGGAGCGTTGATTCCTCCGATTCCTCTTCCTGAGGTTTTTGGGCTGCGACCTGGACTGAGCGAAACCACACTCGTGATGGGTGTTGAGGAACAGGGCGAACGCTGGTTTGGTGTGTTTGCGAGCTTGGGCACTCCCCCTCCCCTTCCCGAACCCGATCCCTACGCCACCACGGAACCTGAGGACGCCATGATGGGCGGTTGCAACGTTTCAAGTACGTCACCCGGCGAAACCCTTGGATGGATGGCAGGAGTGTTTGTTCTTCTGGGTCTGGGACGGCGGCGCCGGTCGGAGCTACGTCGACTATCCAACCGAAAAACCATTTCGCGAGCATCCTTGATGTCGCTTCTTGCCGTTGTGCTCATCACCTCGGCATTTGGCTGTAAGAAGAGCAACCCTTCCACGGAGACCGCCAAGCAGCTCGACCCGGGCATTCTTGGTACTCACCTGGACGCCGTCCGTGCTCCCTCAGGCGAAATCGTGCTGAGCGGATATTCCCCCGGGGTACCACCCATTCGCCGCTACGGTGATTTGGTCGTCGGTGTGGTCGAAGGGGATGAAACCCGATGGGAAATCGTCGACGGTGTTCCGAGCTCCAACGAGCCTGCCACACCTGGCTGGCGTGGTGGAAACGGTACCCCCGGAGACGACGTGGGCGAGTGGACCAGCATTGGCCGGCACGGGGATACGTATTACGTGAGTTACTATGACAGCACGAATGGGGCGCTCAAGGTCGCGAAGGGCCACCCCCACCTCGGTAAGAGCCAGGGGCAGTGGAACATTCAGGTGGTGGATGAACAGGGGGACTCGGGCCGATACTCGAGCCTGGCCGTGACCGCGTCAGGTCTTCCACAGATCGCCTACCTTTCTGTGCTCCCTCCAGCGGACGGCGAGAAGCCAACGTCGGCTCTACGCGTAGCCAGTATGGATGAGGGCGGCGCCTGGAGCCGTGCCACGGTGGGAGAACACGAGATGAACTGCCATCCTGACTTTTGTGGGGAGGGGCAACGCTGCCTTGCCGCAGGAGAGTGCATTGTTCCTACCGATGATTGCGGGGATGCGACTGCCGATGCTCCTGAGCGAGTGGCTTGCTATGGCGGAGTATTTCGAGAGGCCGTACTCGACAGCGAGCCCAAGCTCGCGCCTGTGGCCTTTGGGGTGTACCCCAAACTGGTGGCCGCTGGGGCGGAGGACCTGGGCCTGGTGTTTCTGGACCGGAGGTCTGGTGAGATTCGGGGGACCTACCGGCGCAACAACCAATGGGTGGCCCCGTTTACCATCGCCGGCAACGGTGTGGACCGCCCGATCTTGGAATCCTACCAACGGGTGGGGTTTGATATTGCTCCCAATGGAAACTGGCACGTGGCCTATGCCCAGGCGTTTGAACTTCACCACGTGAAAGTCGCCTTTTCCGCAAGCGGCATGGTACGGACCCATGAACGGGTGGATCACGGATGGCTCGGTGGAGAACCGCGCGCCATGGCCGATGGTCGCCACCGCCTTGGTGAGGCGGTTGTGAAGGTATCCCAAGCTGAGGTGCGGATTGCGTTCCAGGACCGGACGGCCGTGCACCTGATGACTGCAACCAAGCCGATTGGCCCCGCCCTTCGCACCCCCGGCAGTGAAGATGCCCTGGGCTGGAAGATAGAAATGACCGACGAGATGGGCAGCACAGGGTTCCACCCGGTGCTCGTGCCCGCGGGCGAGGGTATCCTTGGCTGGAACACAGTCACGTTCTGGAGAAACCAGAATACGGAGCCTTCGAGCGGTATTCGGGTTCACTAGGTCCGTTTATCGTTGGGCCCGTCCGTCACTAGACCGGTCTAGCGGGACGCTCTAGCTGGGCGCTCTAGTTGTTGACTGCGGTCTGTAACGCCTGCTGTGCGGGTGCAATGGTAGCGGTACGGGTTCCCACAACCACGTTGAGGAGTTCCTGTTGATTCAGGAGGCCAGCCTCGAGTGCGGCCTTCATGTATCCGTCGGCGTAGCCGCGAAGTTGTGCAAACTTGGCGCCCTGTTCGCCGCCGAACCGGGCCTCGTCCATCTCTTGAACCAGTTGCCGCACACGTTGAATCACATTCTGCTTGTCCATATCACCCTCCAGGTGCTTGATGCACCACTTGGAAGGTTGAGGTCAACAAACTGACATTCAGTTCAGTGCCGAGGGCGGGACTCGAACCCGCATGTGTTGCCACGGGCGATTTTAAGTCGCCTGCGTATACCTATTCCGCCACCCCGGCATGGGGCCAAAGCTAGCAGGAAGTTCGCTTGCAGGTAGTGGCGGATGGGTAGCGTTGGGCGGAATCCCAACCCGACCCCCGTTGCAGTGGGGTGACTACCGTGGTAGCCGCCGTCCATGGGAACGTTGAACTGGAAATACGGGTTGGCCATTGGTGTAGCCCTTGCGGCCGTGTTGGGGATCCCCTGGTTCAGCTCACTGTGGGTGGAGTACCAGTGGTTTGGTTCCCTAGGCTTTTCTGAGGTTTTCCAAACCCAGCTCTGGACCCGCATGGGCCTGTTTGTGGTTGGTGGCTTGGTCGCGGGTGTTTGCGTCTTTGCCTCCACCACATTGGCGCTTCGGCTGAGCCGTCGTTCTGGTGGGTGGATCCTGCGGGATCCCACGGGGGTGGCACGCATGAACCTGGGGCCCCTGGCGGGCCGACTTCGGATTGTGGCAAGCGCTCTGGTATTTCTGGTGGGCGCCACGGCGGTTTCCCAATGGTGGAACACCTGGCTGCTCTACTCCCACAGGACACCGTTCGGAGTGAGCGACCCCATCCTAGGCAACGACGTTGGGTTCTACATGTTCTCCCTGCCCTTGCTGGAAAAGGTTGCGGGCTTTGCCCTGACGCTTGTGGTGGCAACGCTTGTACTGACCGCGGGAACCTACGCTGCGCGGGGGGCTGTTGGTGTGCGCGGCAACCGACTGCATGTTGAAAAGCCAGCTCGCGTACACGTATTTGTTCTTGGGGCTGTGGTGATGTCCCTGCTGGGCGTGCGGGCATGGCTGTCACGGTACGGATTGCTATTTTCCACGCAGGGGCCCGTGTTTGGCGCGAGCTACTCGGATGTGAACGCGACTCTTCCGGCACTTCTGGGCCAGGTTGTGGCAGCTCTGCTGGCCGCGGGTGTGCTCGTTGTGGCGGGCCTACGGGAAAGCAACCGACTGGCTGTGGGAGCTGTGGCAGTGTTTGCCGTGGCCGAGGTGCTGGCGGTTCAGATGTACCCGAACTTCGTGCACCGCTTTACGGTGGCTCCGAACGAAGCCCAGAAAGAAGCGCCCTATATCGGCCACAATATCGCGGCCACGCGCCATGCCTACGGGCTTGACCAGGTGTTGGAACGTGAACTCACGGGACAGACCGGGCTTACCCACGAGGACATTGAAAACAACCGTGGAACCCTTGAGAATGTTCGCCTTTGGGACCACCAGCCCCTGCTCGAGACCTTTGGGCAGATTCAAGAGATTCGGACCTATTACGAGTTTGCGGCGGTGGACAACGATCGATACATGATCGACGGCCGACTGCGACAAACCATGCTCTCTCCACGGGAACTCGCCTCCGATAGCTTGCCCAATCGAACCTGGATCAACGAACGATTCACGTTCACCCATGGCTACGGGATCACCCTAGGACCCGTGAACGGCGCCACCGAAGAGGGCCTTCCTCGGTTGCTTATTCAAGATATTCCGCCGGAGTCCTCCATCGACCTCAAGGTGACCCGCCCGGGGATCTACTTTGGGGAACTGCTCAATGACCATGTGTTCGTGGGGACCGGGACCCGTGAGTTCGACTACCCCTCCGGTGAAGGAAACGTCTACACCGCGTACGATGGCAAGGCCGGTGTTTCCATTTCACCGCTGCTTACCCGTGTGGCCGTGGCGCTCCAGCTGAACTCCCTAAAGCTGCTGCTCTCCAACGACATTACGGAGCAGAGCCGTGTGTTGCTCCACCGGAGAATTCGGGATCGGGTAACCACACTTGCACCTTTTTTCTCCTACGACCGCGATCCCTACATGGTGGTTCGCGACAACGGAACTCTGGCGTGGATCATGGACGGGTATACCGTGAGTCGGCGCTACCCCTACTCCCAGCCCATGCGCCGTTCGCTGAACTATATTCGGAACTCCGTGAAGGTGGTGATCGATGCCTACGATGGCACCACAACCTATTACTCCGCAGACGATCAAGACCCCATTCTCGCCACCTGGCGCAAGGTGTTCCCGAACCTTGTGAGGCCCCTGTCTGAGATGCCCAAGGATATTGAACGGCACTTGCGTTACCCCGAGGACCTGTTTCAGATCCAGGCACAACAGTTTTCGACGTACCACATGAAGAGGCCAGAGCTTCTGTACAATCGGGAAGATCAGTGGGAAGTCCCTGCGCTACGCAGTGCCGCTGGAACCGGACCCGTAGCCCCGTACTACACGGTGATGCGCCTTCCTGGCGAATCCAAGGAAGAGTACATTTTGATGCTTCCTTTTACCCCGAAGAGCAAAGACAACCTGGCAGCCTGGATGGTCGCTCGCATGGACGGTGAACACCGAGGGCAAATGGTGGTCTACCAGTTTCCCAAGGATCGCCTGGTGTACGGCCCCCAACAGATTCTCAACCGCATCAACCAGGATGCGGACATCTCTCGTCAAATATCGCTTTGGGATCAACGGGGATCGGAGGCGATTTTGGGCACGCTGCTTGTGATCCCCATCGAAAAGTCACTGGTGTATGTATGCCCGCTGTACCTTCGATCTTCCGGGGGTCGCATTCCTGAGCTCAAACGCGTGATCGTGGTGCACGAAAACCAAATCGCCATGGACACGACTCTTGAGGGTGCGATCCATATCCTGTTTCCGAAGGCCAGGAACACACCCACGGACCCGACGGACACCACGGTCTCCGCGGCGGAAGGGTCGCAGTCTCCCACGGAAGCCTCGGAAACGGGGGTGGGCACACCTGTACGTGGCCCCTGGGATGAGGCCATGGACCGGATTGTCCGGGCCCATCAGGAAACGAAAGACGCCCTCAAACAGGAGGACTGGAAGCGTTATGGGATTGCCATGGCCGAGCTCCGGGATGCGATTGAGAGCATAGAAAACGGTGCTGGAACGCTGAACGGCGCCGCGAATGGTGTCCGTTCCGAATTGGGGACCCACGGCCAGCCTGGGGCCGAACCCCGAACGCAAGACTCTCCGTAGACCCTGGGCTGCACCGAACTACCGGGCAAGACTATTGAATGGTAGGGTGACAGCCCTGCCAGGATCGGGCGGCTTGCTATGGAAATGAATGAACTGCAAAGGTTACTTGAGGACGCGGGGGTTGAGATCTACCAGGTGAAAGAGGGGGAGCTGGAGATCGCAGAACGGGTTCGCTACCACATGATGGATTCGGGTTTGCGCATCCGAATGGACGAGCAGCTTGCTCTTATTTTTTCCGTGCGCTCCCAACAGTCGGACCGGCCGTCGGCCTCCTCCGAAACTCTATTTTCTGCGGTTCGTGACAAGGTGAGCGCGGATACCACAGCGCGGGGCTACCAGGAGGTGGCTTCAGAGCGTGTGGAGGCGAAGGATCCCATGGACGCCAGCCGCGTGTTGGACGTGTGGCATGAGATTACCTTTGCAAAAACGTTTCCCAAATCCAACGATTCCGTGCCTTCGCTCATCGAAGATGTGCGTTGGGCACTATCGATTGAGAAGTACGTGACCGCTAGCTGACCGGTTGGATGAGTTCCATCAGGCCTGGATGGCGTCGTCTGCCATCTCAGGGCCGAGGTGAGAGTCCAGGGAACGGCCGTCCAGCGAATGGCCGTCCAGCGCATGTTTGGCCGTCGGTGCTTCTTCGTCGACGGAAGCCCCAAGGGCCGCCGCAATCCGCAGAACGGATTCCGCAAAGTGACCGTGGGGCCCCTCCTTCAACTCGAACTTTACCGATTCCCCCTCGTTCAAGGTGCGAAAGCCATCGCCGGCAATCTGAGAATAGTGGACGAATACGTCCGCTCCGCCAGCTTCAGGCCGAATGAACCCAAAACCCTTGGCGTTATTGAACCACTTGACTTGTCCCGTGGCCATGGACCCCCCTTTTTTTACCCCGCGTTCACGGGACTACAACATTTCGAGGATTCCCCCGAACCCCATCCAACCCTCACCGGACAGGGCCGGTAATCTAGGACCTGAATGCCCCACGTTCAACCCATTTTTTCTTCTTTTCCCACTCAAATGCCCACAGTTGGTGCTAACGCTTTGGAATCATGGGCTTAGATATTTGCGTTCCCACTGGGTGGACGCGCCTTCGGTTGGACGGATGAAGAGCAATCTTTGGTGCAGGCGAGATTTCCCCTCTCGCCACAGCTCGACTCGCTGGGGAGTCAATAAATAGCCACCCCAAAATGGGGGCCGCGGGGGGCTGCTGCCCGCCATTCGACGTGTCATGTGCTCCACCTGCTGCCCCAGGTGCTCCTTGGATGGGATGGCGTCACTCTGAACCGACGCCCATGCGCCGATCTGGCTTCCTTCGGGGCGGGCACTGAAATAGGCGTCCGAATCCCGGTCGGGAAGCACACTCACGGAACCCTCCACGCACACCTGTTCGCCCAGTGTGTTCCAATGCCAGGATAGGGCCGCGTGGGGGCACGCCGCCAGTTGCTTGGCCTTGCGGCTACCGTAGTGGGTGAAAAACGGGAACCCGTGCTCTCGTACATCTTTGATGAGAACGTGCCGAACACTGGGGCGCCCCGAGGAAGAGACGGTCGCTAAGCTTGCTTTGGTTCCGGCAAAGGGTTCCCCGGCCTCGGCGGCCCGGGCGAGCGCATCTCGAACGAACACCAGTGGATCCGTAATTTCGGAAAGGTCCCTCGGTGTGGTGTCAATGGGTGTGTTTGTGACCATGGCGCTGCAAAGTCTAGGCGTAGTATGAAAATCGGCTACCCTTCGGGTGCTCTGAAGCCGTGCTTTTGGGCTGGCACCGTCTGCCGAACTGAATAGGAAGTACCTCTGACACGCCCTAGACCCATGTTTTTTCCTGGAACGGGACCACGCTGTGCCCAGCGGAGTATCCGCACTTTTTCGCGGGTTCCCTTGCAGGTGCTTTTACGGGTCCTTTTGCTGGCGCTTTTGTTGGCGTCTTTTCCGGGAACCGGAATGGCGGACGGGAAGGAGACCCCTGCGAGCTCGCCTGCGCCCTTGGCCCATTTTCACCAGGCCCTGGGATCTCTCGGAACCGGTGAGGGCAAGGTTCGGATCGTGGTGTACACGGACTCCGTCAACGCGTCGGACCGGGTCACCAGCGCCCTGCGACACCGGTTGCAATCCCGTTTTGGCAACGGTGGCAAGGGCTGGGTTCCCCTCACTCCGGGTTGGACCTACCAAAAGCACCAGGACGTGCGCTGGGAAACCTCGGGTGCCTGGAAGACCTGGGTTGTGAATCGCAGGCGGGGGCCCATGGGCCGGTACGGATTGGGGGGGGTGGTTTCTGAAAGCAGGGCTCCTGGGGCCCAGGCGCTATTTCAGGCCCGCGAACCACAACGGCAGGGAAGCACTGCGGGTTCCCTATTTCAGCTGTACTACCAACAGAGGCCCGGCGGGGGTGACGCCAACGTGTCCTGGGAGGACGGGACGACCCACACCCTCACGGGGCACGCCGACCGCGTGCAAGATGTGGTGTTCTCCCAGCCCATGCCCGGGGGATGGGGGCTGGTGACGGTGACTGCCACACAGAAGGGTTTTCGGGCCTATGGGGTGGTGATGGAACGGGCACAGGGCGTGGTGGTGGACAGCATGATGTTGGTGGGTGCGTTCACGCGGGTGCTCTCCCACTTTGATCGAACCCACTGGCAACGGCAGGTTGCACTGCGACAGCCCGATTTGTTGATGTTCTGGCTAGGCGGCAACGACGCCATTTCTCGCACCACGGGGTTCTCAACGGATTCCTACGTGGGCGTGTACCGAGATGCGATTCGTACGGCGCGATCCGGTAGGCCCGGGGCCTCCTGCGCGGTGGTATCGGTGTTGGACTCGGGCCAGCTGGTGGATGGCCGCCCCCAGTCCGTGGCTCGAATTCCCATTGTGGTACGTGCCCAAAAGCGGGTTGCCGAGGAAACGGAATGCGCATTTATCAACCTGTACGAGCTTGAGGGAGGCCGCGGTACGGCCCTACGATGGCGCGCCCGTTCCCCCCACTGGATCGAGCCGGACTACCATCACCTTACTCGGGCCGGCGCCACCCATGTGGGGCACCGGTTGGCTGAACAACTCTTGCGCGGAAGTGGTTTGTAAGGGGTGCGTGGCCCCGTGGTGCGGCTAGGCATGGTTGTTGCGTCGCTCGCGTTTGCCTGGACGGGCAGGGCGCAACCAAGGCATCGAACTCCAGAGTCGCACCTACGGATTGCAGAAGTTGCCGTGGAGTACCCCGAGCATCTAGTGCAATTTCGAAGGGCCTGTTCCGATCTTCGCGCCGGAAAACGAAGCCACGCCCGTGTACTCCATTTTGGCGACAGCAATGTTGCCGCGGGTGTTTGGCCTGCTCGCGTAGCCGCAGTTCTAAAATCTTCCTACGGAAACGGAGGACCTGGGTACCTGTTGCCCTACCCTGCCGGCAGCTATCGGCCGACGGGTGACTTTCAGTCCGGGATCAAAACACCATCCGCGGGACCTGGAATAGACGTTTTCGATCGGGTCCATTGGGGCGGGGTGGACCATTGGCGTATCCTGCGCCGAGGGCACAGGGAACGTTGGGGACCCCAGGATGGGCATTGGGGGTTGGGGGGGGTCGCGCTCGCCCCAGGCTTGCCGGCAACCAACGGGAAAAACGCAAAAACGCCGGCGACCCAGCCCCTGACGCTGTGGACTTCTGCACCGGACCTGCAGCTGACGGTGCACAGTTGGTCACCCCACCGGGGCGAACGTTTGCCGGTGTACGTGGAACACCGAAGCCCAAGCCAGGTTCTACGCAGCGGAGGATCGCTTGTGGTGCAACCGTACGGCCACGTGGGGACGGAGAGGCTGAACCTACGGGCTCGCCCAAACAACAGGCTTCTGGGAGTCGTTCTAGAGCGCTCCCGGGGGGTGGTTTACGATGTACTCGGAGTGAACGGGCGCAGGGCGAGTGCGTTGCTTTCGGAGGACCGGGTTCTTTGGAGCTCCCAGGTGGCCCAACGGCAACCCGATCTGGTAATACTCGGCTTTGGTGGCAATGAAACCCTGGACGAGCATCTTTCGCCAAAACACTTTGCATCCCAGCTCACTCGCACGCTGGAGATGGTGCGTGGGGCAGCGCCTGAAGCGAGCTGCATGGTACTGGCACCTGTGGCCATGTGTGAACGCCCACGCCTGGGGCCCATGGTGGAGGTACAAAGGACTGCGGCCCAGGCCCACGGGTGCGCTTTTTGGGACACCACCCGGGTGAGCGGGGGCCTGAACTCATTGTGCGAGTGGCAGGGGCGAGGCCTGGTTTCTTCCGACGGCTTGCACCTCACCCCGGAGGGTTATGGGGTGGTGGGCGACTCCATGGCGGCCGCAGTTCTTTCAGTGCTAGATCCGAAACCAACCGGCGGGTTTGATTCACCCTAGGTCCTGCTAGTCTACTGGCTTCCATGCAGGTTTGGGCGGAGCAGTTTCAGGGCAATCCCTCCAGTACGGAGGCGTTTGCCCATTTGCGGAAGCATTACCGCAGCCAGGGGGACTACCCTTCCCTGGTGGCGCTGATGGACGCCCATGCCCACACCCAGGAAAACGTACGCGCCGCAGACCTTTGGATGGAGGCCGCAGACTATGCGGAGGAGCATCTCCAGGACGTTTCCCTGGCCACGTCCCTGGCACGGCAGGCCCTTCGCAAACAACCCGACCGGACTGGGGTGTTTGAACGGGTGTGCGGTTGGGTGGATTCCTCGGGCGACATCAGCCCCGCGTCCTCTTTTTACCGCGAGCTGACCCGAGCTGCAGAGTTTGAACGTCGTGCGCCCGAATGGAGGGCCTCTGTACACCACGCCCATGCCCGACTGTTGTTACACATTGGAGAGGTGGACGAGGCCATATCTACCCTGAAGCTTGCCTTCGAAGCCGACGGGACCTCGCGGCCTGTGGTGGACACCCTCTATGGCCTATTGATGCAACGCCAGGACCCGTTTGTGGAACAGGTATGTCTTGCACGTATTCGGTTGGAGCCCAGTATGACAGCGCGGGTACAAAGCTGGATTGATCTTGCGGAGATTCGGGAGCGGATTTTGATGGATACCGCAGGTGCATACTCCGCCCTGGAGGAGGCCCAGAAGCTCGTACCCACTGACACCATGATCCTCTACCGCCGTGCGTACCTACTTCACCAGGTGGCCATGGCAGGGCGTTCAGACAGGGACAAACAGTCCAGTCATCGGCATTTGGCGGCCGAGTTGTGGCGCAGGCTCGCGCTGGAATCCGAACCAAGCCTCGCACTTGAATATCTGGGGGCCGCGCTGGATTTGGTTCCCGACGACGAGGAAGCCTTGGATCTCTTTGAGAGCCAGGCCCAGGACTTGGATCGATCTGATCTGGTAACCGCGCGATGGGAATCCTTTGTGGCCCACTCTCCACAGTCAGAATCGAGCCGATCCACGCGTGTGAAACTGGGGCGCTACTACCACGACCAACGGGCATGGGGGGACGTGGTACGGGTACTTTCCAAGCTCGCGCTGTCGGGGGATGTGCAGGCCCAGGCTCTGATTTGGCCCGCATCCCTCCATTGCGGAGACGCCGTGGCGTTTCAACAGGGGTTCGAAAATTACCTCCGCTCCCTGGAACACGGTAGGCGACCCCCGCTGGTCAGGGAACTGGTGGAACGGCTTTCCCAGGTTCCCCAGGAACCCCAGACCTCGGAGTGGTTGGAACGGTTGTTTTCGGATGAGGAGTTTTCGCCGCTGTGCAACGAAGTGACCGAACTCCTTGTAGATCACGACTTGTACGATCTGGGAGTACCACTGCTGAAGCATGCCATTGGACGGAGTTCAGGCACGCGCCAAGTGGCCCTGCTTCGACAGTTGGCGGACGTGGCGGAAAACAAGTTGGGAGACGAGGAACTGGTGTATGAGGCCTGCCACCAGATCCTTCAGCAGGTTCCGGATGATTTGGGCGCCATTTCGAGAATGGAACGCATTGACCGGAATGCGCAGCGCTGGGATCGGCTCCGGCGGTCATGGGAAGAACGCCTGCACCACAGGGAGGGTGCCACCCGCGGGGCACTGTACCGGAGGCTGGGTCGGCTTGCACTGTATCGCATGAACGATGCGGAAGGGGCCTGCGCCTACTTGCATCGGGCGCTGCTCCACAACCCTGGAAACCTAAAGCTTCAAAGCACTTTGGTGGAGGCGTACCGTCAGGCAAATCGACTGAACGAGCTGCCGCAGTTGTTGGCGTCTGTGATCGACGACTCCACAACGGAAAACACCGTAGGGGAATCCACCGGAGACGTGGATGAGGTGCGATCGGGATTGCTGAAGCTGGCAGGGGATCTTTGTATTGAGGTCGAGCAGTTGGATCAGGCCTACCCGTACCTGTCCCAGGCGGCGGAACAGACGCCTGCCCCCCAGGAGACGCTGAAGTTTCTTTTTCAGTATTGTGCCGACCGTGCGGAACCTGAGCCAAGGACACAGGAGAGGACACAGGAGAGCAAACCGAACCACGGGGAACTGACACCCTATCGATCCGGCGCCCTACGGTGGGGGCGCCGTTTTCTGCAAGCCACACTGGAACCCCAGGAGGCTTTGGAGGTACTTTCTCGCCTTGTGCCCCTGTGGTCGGAGCACGGGAAACCCACGAAGGACGCACTGAACGCCGTTCGCGAGCATCTGGAACGCTTTGGGGCCTCCAAACAGGCGCTGGAACTCTTTGCCCGTGTGAGCGACGAGGTGAACAGCCCTGTGGATCGCGCCCTTGCGGTGGAAGCCCTACTTCGCCTGGAACAGCAACCAAGCCGCCGTGTGGTACTGGCCTCTGAACTTGTGGACAAGGTATCTGAACGGGACCCCGCACGGGCCCTGCGAGCCTTGGAGCACTGGCGGGATGCCGCACCTGGGGACCCCACACCCTTGCAACTGTGGCCTGGGCTTGCCAAGCGCGCGGGAGACCTGACGGGCGCCTGTGTGGGCTACCTTCGCCTTGCGCGAAAATCCGAAGGGCAGGCGCGGCAAGAGGCGATCGGGCACTGCTTGCAACTTGCCCAATTGGAAACGGTTGCGCTGGAGGGGCTATTGGACCCAACGCACTTGATCAGGGATTTGGCCGAACTGGATGTGGAACTCACCCATGGGGAAGACCTGCGTCGCTTTGCGCGCCAGCATCAGGGCAGTGCCACCCTTGCGGAGGGTTGGATGCAACGGGCGCGGGCGGCACAAAAGCAACACTCTGGCGTTTCCACAGCGCCTCCCGCCTCCGTAGAAACGGAAGTTCCAGCCGATGAGGATACGGAGAAGTTCGGGGGCTCCGTTGCCACGCAGGGTGCCACCGCAAGGCTTTGGGCCATGGCAGCCACGGTATTGGAAGAGGATACGGACGACCCACACCGTGCCCTGGAGACGTTGCTACGGGCACTTTCCCTGGACCCAGAAAACCGAAAAATATTGGCGGATGTGGAACGGCTGACGGAACTCACAAACCGCTGGCCCCGCCTCGTGCAGGTCTACGAACATCTGGTAGCACGGGAGGCCGGCGTTGTGCCCAGGGCGCACCTTTGGTGGCGGCTGGGGCGCCTCCTGGTGACACGTATGCCAGATCATGCGGCCCGTTGCGTGAGGTCGGCCGTTCGGCTTGCACCCGCCATGGGGAAAGACATCCAAGCGTGGTGCACCTCCGAGGGGCATACCCTGTTTGCCCTTGAAGTGTTTGAGGCGCTCCATGGCGAGTCGACCGATCGGGTGCCCGGGGGAACTGACCGGACCGACCGGACCGACAGGGAAGGGGGCGATCCAGAGGATGGACTTACCCGGGACTCCCTTGTGGCAGCCGCTCGTATGAACCCTCGCCCGGCCACCTTTCGTGGGGTGCTGCAGAGGGTGGTGGGCCGTATTGGCCAGGATCGTTCGGCCATTCTCAAATGGGTGGCAGCGGCCGTGGAAGGTGGTTTCGAGGCCGAGCTTGCGGAGCTGTTTTCCACGGCCGCCACAACCTGCTCGGAGGACGGGGACGACACCCTGGGAGCCACCCAGTTCTTACATGGAGCAGGGCTACTGTGGGATCGATTGGGCTCGGGGGACCGGGCCATGGGAGCCATGACCCGTGCGGCGGACCTTGCCCCTGGGGACGAGGCAAACTTGGATGCCCTCGAACAGATTGCACGTCGGGAAAAGCGTCTCGGGGATCTGGTGACGCTCCTGCAGTCCCTGGAAGCAAGAGTAGTTCAAAAACCCCTCGCCCAGTCCCTTCTAGGTCGCCAGATACGAATCCTGGGTGAGGATCTCAAGGACGATGGTGCACGCGTTGACGCGTTGACACGTTGCTGGTTTCTGGGCCCCCGGCGGGGCGAGGTTCTCAACGAACTTCGCACGTCGCTCAAGAAGCATCGCCGTTTCGAAGACCTGTTGTTGACGTTTGAAAAGGAACTGGAGATTGTCGGCCCAACCGACACGGCAAACGGTACGACCGATTTGCAGGTTCACGTACTCCAGGAAATGGCGCAGGTGTGGGAAAAGGAACTGCACAACCGGTGGGAAGCCCGCCGAACCTGGCAACGGATCCTGCAACTGAGCCCTGGGCAACCCGAGGCACAGAAAGCGGTTCGACGACTTGGGGGGACCAGTGCTCCACCTCCTCCACCTCCTCCACCTCCCCGGGTACCTTCACCTCCTGGGTCTCGACTCCCCGCCACGGATGTCAAGAACGACCGTGGTACGTCGGACAAGTTGCAGCCCTCGGTGGCCCCCCCTGCGCCTCCAAGACCACGCTCTGTGCCTCCCAAGCCACCCCTACGAGCCTCCAATACCAAGACGTCGCGCCCTCCCCCCATACCCAACCGGTAGGTCACGGGTCTGATCCGTCTGCAACGGCACAGTGGGTGTTGGCTCAATCGCCTCAGCGCTGTTGGGTGTTCAGGTGGCGCCGGGCGATTTCTGCCCAGGGGCCTGCGGGATCCAGTTGGAGATAGGTAGACCAATGGTCCCGGGCCTTGCCGGGCGTGTCCGATTCTTCGTAGGCCATGGCAAGATTGAAATGGGCATCGGCAAACATGGGATCGTGATCGATGGCATGCTGAAAGAAACGAACCGCTTCGCTTGTTTCACCCCTCTCAAAGCAGAGAAAACCCAGGTTGTAGGCGGCTTCAGGCTGCACGGGGTCTACCCGCAACGCGTGGCGGTAGAGCTCTTCCGCTTCCTCAAGCAGCCCCTTTCGAAAACGAAGATTTCCCAAATTGGTGTATGCGTTCGAAAGGGCAGGATCCAGTTTGATGGCCCGCAGATAGGCGGCTTCCGCCTCCCCCATGGTCGCTTCCGTTTCGTCCAGACTGCAGCCCCGGAGGTACTGTTCGTAGGCGAGCTGCCGGTGATCCTTTGCGGCATCGCCCGACCGCAGTTGGCGTACTTTCGTACCCACGTGATGGACGCCGAAGTCCATCACGTATTGACCGGTGTCCGGCTCGTAGTTGCCGTCGTCGCTTTTCACGACCAGGGCGCGCCCGTCTGCCACCACTCGCAGTTCTGCCAGGGGGTGCACCACGTCAGGCAGCTCGTGCTGAAGCGCCCGAAGGCATTCCCGAACCCGCTGCAGGGGAACGTCCTTTTTCAGGAGACTGGAGGCGACGCGGAGGGCCAGCAAATCCCGGAACGTGTAATACCGACGGCGCCCAAGCATGTAGCTTGGTTGAATCAACTCGGAGCGACTCCAGTACCGAAGTCTATCCCTGGGGATCCCGAGAACACGGCTGGCATCGCCCAGGGAGTAGAACGCGGATTTGTCACCCAACACCAGCGAATCCACCTTGGTCACCGAATGGGGTAGATCAAGGATGGGTGGAACCGACCGATCCGATTCGAGGGGAAGATTGGAGGGTTGTGAGGAGTTGGGTTGCGGGGGGTTGGATTGCGGGGAGGGTTTTGCGCGGCGGGAGGAATCGCCGAAGGTTACGTGCACTACGTTGTCGCCTCCACGTTTTTGGCTCTCCGGTTGTGATCGATTCATTTTCATTCTAGCTGCGCGCCCATTCCTATCAGAAACCCGAACGGACCGCACGCGAGTTCAACATCGGTGGTTGTGAATGACAATATCTATTTGTGTCGTGGCTTCACCCGAGTGTTCACCCGGGAGCGCGTGGGACGCATCGCACAACGGCAAGGCGATGCTATGTTGGCATATGGCTTGGACTGCTGAAACGGTTACCCATGGTGTCTTCTCAGATGTGCACGGCAATCTTCCCGCGCTGCAGGCCGTGTTGAAGGAGCTGGACTCACGCGGGGCAACACAACTGTGGGCAGCAGGGGACCACCTTTGGGATGGGGACGATCCGCTAGAGGTGTGGCGACTGCTTCGGGATCGCAAGGTACGGTGTGGCCAGGGTCTGGCGGACCGGGCGCTGGCCGTACTGAAAGTCGATCACCTTCACCCGATGGATCCAAAGATGGCGGAATCCCTAGATCACCTACGGGATGTGCGCAGGAACATCGGCGATCTCGTTCTGGAGGAGCTGCGTAGGTTACCGGTGCAGCAACGGGTGCCGCTTCTCAACGGTGGGGAGATGCTCGTGGTTCATGGTAGCCCCGGCAATCCGGTGGAGGAAATCGCACACGACACGGATGGGGCGGAGCTCCTTGGGTTGCTTAACGACGATCCTGCGGATCTTGTGTTGTGTGCCGGAAGCCATGTGCCCTTTGATCACCCGCTGGAGGAGTGCCACCTGGTGGGGCTTGGTTCCGTGGGGCAGGCCCCGGAGGGAAACACCGCGCATTTTGCGGTAGTACGCTCCAGCCTGCAGGGGTTTGAGGTGGAGTTGGCCTGGGTGGAGTACTAACGCCCCCCAAAGAGGCTCTGGCGGCGGTACCGAGCCGCCTATGGGTTGGGTTTGGGGGTCTGACCCGGGCGTAGTTCCACCCGTTGAACACGCCGTTCGTCGCCCTCACGAACGGTAAGCACAAAGCCCGGAGTATGCACGGACTGCCCGATTTGGGGCACGTGGCCCGCAAGCTCGACCATGAGACCCCCCAGGGAGTCGTAGTCCCCTTCATGTTCTTGGATTTCGATGCCCAGTTCGTTTTCAAGGTCGTACACGGACAGCCCGGCATCCACCAGGTACCGACCCGCGCCCAGTGCCACCACGGAGGGTTCTTCCTTGTCGTACTCGTCTCGGATTTCGCCAACCAGTTCTTCAAGAATGTCTTCTAGGGTGCACAGCCCGCTGGTTCCACCGAACTCATCGACCACCACCGCCATGTGTATGCGTCGTGTTTGCATTTCCTTCAGCAGGGGGCCCACGTGTTGGCTTTCCGGAACAAAGAATACCTGGTTGCGCATGAGATCCTTCACACGGATGTTGTCCAGGGCCTCCATGTTGTTCATACGAGAGAGAAGATCCTTGGCGTAAAGAACGCCCTCCACCCGATCGGGGGTCTCACGGTACACCGGGTAGCGACTGTGCCCACGATCGATGATGAGGCCCAGAAGTTCCCTGGCAGGGGTGTCCGCATCCACCGCGACCATTTGTGTGCGTGGCACCATGATTTCACGGGCAAAGGTGTCGCGAAAATCTAGGGCACGGTGCAGTAGTTCAGCCTGATCCTTGGCGATGGCGCCCTCTTCCACACCCTCTTCGATCATTTGTTCCAAGCCAAGCTCTGCGGCGCGTTCGGAGTCCCCCGCGTTGGCCTCCGAAACAGATTTTTCAAGCCGCTTTGCGAGCCAGGCAAGGGGTGTGGCCAGTGGGTAGAGCAACCATTCCAATGGGCGAACCCAACGGAGCAGACGAAACGTCCAACGGCCGGTGCGTCGCTCCGCAATGGTGGTGGAGAACTCGATGGCCATGGCGTAGAGAAAGGCCAGGCCAAGGGCGGACAACAGGCCCGAGCCCCCTGGAAGGATCTGTGAACCTAGATGTGCACCCAGGGCCACGGCCAGGGCAAGGCACAGGGTTCGACCGGTGAGTAGCGTGGCACGAATGCGGTGGTGATAGACCAGGGCGCGGGTGGCGAGGCCCGCGTGGGTGGCTTCGCTGTCCGCCACGACCTGGAGCCTGTATTGGCCCATGGCGATCAACCCGGCCTCCAGGGCTGCAAACCCCATCCCACAGATGAAACTGAGGGCAACGGCAAGGATTTCAATGGACGAGCGGTCGATGGTGTCTTCCAAGAAAGCTTCGCCCCCCTAAGGCTTTCGTATCCAGTTGTGTCGCTCGCCCCAAAGGCGCAAACGCAACCCGTTCAATCGAATGAACCCGGTGGCGTCGCCCTGATCGTACACGTCGTCTTCCTCAAAGGTGGCCACCTCGGGACTGTACAGCGATTGTGGGCTCTTGCGGCCCAAAACCTGAACGTCGCCTTTGTAAAGCTGCAACCGCACTTCGCCGGTAACGTGGGTTTGGGTGTGATCGATGAAGGCCTGGAGGGCCTCCCTTTCCGGGGAGTACCAAAGACCGCGGTAGATGAAAGTGGCGTACTCTGGGATGAGTTGATCCCGCAGGCGGATGACCTCCCGATCCACGGTGATGGATTCCATGGCCCGGTGGGCTCGGTGAAGCAATGTGCCCCCCGGGGTTTCGTACACGCCCCGGGATTTCATTCCCACGAAGCGGTTCTCCACGATGTCCACACGCCCGATGCCGTGCTTTGCCGCACGGGTGTTGACGTGATCCAACAGTTCCATGGGGTTCATGGCCTGGCCGTCCACCGCAACCGCGTCCCCCTGTTGGTAACGGATGGTGATTTCCTCCGCCTGGTCTGGGGCCTGCTTGGGGTCGGTGGTCCACTGGAACATCTCTGGCTTGGGGGCGCGCCACGGATCTTCGAGTACGCCGCCTTCGTAGCTGATGTGGAAGAGGTTGGCGTCGATGGAGTAGGGCTTTGCCGCGGTCACAGGAACGGGAATGCGATGCTTTTCCGCGTAGGCGATGCAATCGGTGCGGGAACGCAAATCCCAGGTGCGCCAGGGGGCGATGATCTGGAGCTCGGGATCGAGGGCATGGGCGGCGAGCTCAAACCGAACCTGGTCGTTGCCCTTGCCGGTGGCACCGTGGGCCAGGGCCTGGGCACCTTCCTTTTGGGCGAGTTCCACCATGGCCTTGGCGATGACGGGGCGAGCAATACTGGTACCCAATAGGTACTCGCCTTCGTAGATGGCGTTGCCACGCAACATGGGGAAACAGAAATCCCGAACAAACTCTTCCCGGAGATCGGCAATGACGCACTTGCTGGCCCCGGTGGCGATGGCCTTGCGCTCCACCTCGGAAAGGTCTTCGTTCTGGCCCACGTCGGCGCAAAATGCCACGATTTCCGCGTCGTAGGTTTCCTTGAGCCAGGTGAGAATGACGGAAGTGTCCAGGCCGCCGCTGTAGGCGAGCACGATTTTCTTAATGGGTTGGGTCATGGTTTGAGGCCTATTGGTAGCTGGGAGCCTTGCACGTGCAAGCCGCCTACGTTAGCTGCAGGTGATGGCTGATACTTTGCAATCCAAATTGACCGCCCCGGAACAGCAGCAGCAGGTGGTGCAGGCCTGCCAAGAGCTGATCGACTCAGAAGTGGCTGATAAATCGGGGCTGGCGGGGCTCGCGATTAAGGCCGGCTACAAGGCTGTGAAGGGGATTCGCCCAGGGTTCATCGCCCAGGTGCTCCGGGACTTGCTGCCTGAGTTTTCCCAGGCGCTGGAGCCCATCTACGCCAGGGGCATGGAGGCGGTGTCCCAGGGTCGTGCTGGGGGGATCGGCGCGTACTTCGTGGGCCAAACCTCCCAGGTGGCGGAGGCCCTATTGTCCATCACCGACGACAAGGCGGCTCGCTCCAACAAGGGGATTGTGAAGGGCACCTACGACAAACTACGCGGCATGGCAAAGAAGAACGTGGAGTCCGCGGTGCCCCGGCTGGCGCAACTCATCGAGCAGTTCGCGGGCAAATCCTAGACCGCTGTGAGGCCAGCGGTTTAGGACTGGGCGGAGGGGATGACGGAGGCGGAGGCCGGTGGAATCGTGGCCGTCCAGGTTCGGCGGGTGCCCGTGTCCTCGAAGGGCTTTCGAAGAATGCCGGCCATGAGGCCCCCATGGCGGGCGGCACCCAGGGAAACCACTTCCGAGGGGGGAATGTGGTGAAGCGCGGGCTGGTCGAAGTAGGTGCTGACCGTGCGCTGGACCATGGGCATGTGGGAGAGCCCTCCCGTCAGCACGACCGCTTTGATGGAGTTCACACTGAAGCCGGAGTCCCTGAGCAGGGCTTCGCAGGCCTGCACGGAGCGCTGCACCAGGTCCGCTACGAGCAGTTCCAGTTCTCGGCGGGTGACACGGGTTTGGAAGTGATTGTGGGGCCCACCGGCGGAGGGGACCAGAAAGGGCAACTCGATGTCGGCCTGGGAGTCGTAGGACAGCCGAACCATGGCCCGTTCCGCCAGGTCGCTCAGCCTTTGTAGCGCCATGGGGTGTTCAAGCACGGTGGGGCCAATACGGGCTACGGAGTCCTGAACGAGTTTTCGGTAGAGTCGCCGCTGGACCTGCTCGCCATTGAGGCTGGTTTCCCGCCAGTTGGAAAGCATGCGCACGTTGCCGTCACCGACTTCCAATAGGGCGATTTCCACCGAGGAGGCCCCGAACTGGTACACCACCACGGGGCCGGTGATGCGATCCGCCAGCTGGTAGGCCTCGATGGCCGCCTCGGCCTCATTGATGACGCCAAGAACCTCGAGCCCTGCCTTGCCCGCCCAGGTGCGTAGCTCTTCCTTGGCGCTGTCGGGCCAGTGGGTGGGCGCCGCAATCACCCCCTGGAGGATGGAACGGCCCACGTAGTCCTCGGCCAGGCGTTTGGCCTGGTGCAGGGTGCGTGCCCGCAGGTCTTCTGTGGACCGGATTCGGGAAGCCTGTTCAGAGGACGCCTGTGCGGATGAAGCCTGTTCAGAAGATGCCTGTGCAGAAGATGCCTGTACAGAAGATGCCAGGGAGACGTCGGGCCAGCTGCACCGTGTTCGGGAGGGGTTGAGTAGGTTCTGGCGTTTGGCCGTGTGCCCCCAGAACTCCCGTTCCATGGCGCTTTCGGCCCACACGGTGGGAATGTGCCGGTTGCCACCGCGGTCGGTGGCCACCTCCACGTTTCCCTCCCGTGCCACAGACGCACAGATGTTGTGTGTGCCTGCGTCCAGGCCCAGTACAGCCATTGGATTGTCTTTCATACCCCAACCGTCAGTCTCGGTGATTCAGAGACACAGGTCTAGCGTATTTTTACAAAATTACAGAACTTGACGACGGCAATGTCGTTGCCTGCGCAAAAAGTTTTAAGTGTGGTTTGGGGAAGCCATGAGATGTTCCATGAGTGCTTTTTGCGCGTGAAGGCGGTTTTCGGCCTCTTCCCAGACCCGGGATTGGGGCCCATCGATGACGTCGGCATCCACTTCTTCCCCACGGTGGGCAGGCAGGCAATGGAGGAAGATGGCGTCCTTTCGGGCGATCTGCATGCGGGCCGCGGTCACGTTGTAGTTGGCAAATACCTGGGCCCGGGCCCGGGCCTCGTCCTCCTGGCCCATGCTTGCCCACACGTCGGTGGTCACCACACGGGCCCCACGAACGGCCTTGTCCACGTCGGGAGTGACCTCCACGCAGCCGGTGTGCTGGCCGTTGGCCCAGGTGACGGCGTCCTCTAGGGGGCCATGTTTTTCAGGACATGCCACCCTCAAGGGAAAACCTAGGATACCCGCCGCCAGGATCCATGAGTTGGCCATGTTGTTGCCATCCCCCACCCAGGCCACGGGCGCATCTACCAGGTTTTCACCAAAGGCGGATTGGGCGGTCATGAGGTCCGCCAGGATTTGGCAGGGGTGGTACAGGTCGGTGAGGCCGTTGATGATGGGAATGGAGGCGTGGGCACAGAGCTCCTCGAGCCGGTCGTGCCCGTGGGTGCGAAACACCACGCCGTGTACAAACCCGGAGAGCATGTGGGCGGTGTCAGAAATGGGCTCGCCACGGCCGAGCTGGGTGTCCTTGGCAAGCAAGGGTACGGGTTGGGCGCCGAGCTCCGCTGCACCCACCTCAAAACTGATGCGGGTTCGGGTGGAGGACTTTTCGAGCAGAATGGCCAGGGCCTTGCCTTGGAGCGGCCGGGGATGTTCGGGTGTGCCCCGGAGCTGCTTGAGAACGTGAGCGCGGGACAACAGGGCGCCGAGTTCCTGGGTGGAGAGGTCACGGAGGGTCCTGAGGTGCCGGGTTCTCGGATGCTGGGTTCCTTGGTTTGGGGCCTTAGGATGTTGGGGCATGGGTCAATACTTCCTTTACGGCCAGGAGGGCTTCGTCGATCTCTTCGGGCAGGGTGTTTAGGGGGGGAACGAAACGCAACACGTTGTGACCGGCGCGGGTGAGCAGCACGCCCTTGTCTCGCAGGGCGACGAGCACCTGGAGTACGGGAATCGACTCCTTGAGCTTTGCGCCAACCATGAGCCCACGGCCGCGCACTTCTTCAATGGCGGAGATCCCTTGCTGCTCTTTCATGGAATGGAGTCGCGCGCTCAGGTACTGGCCGGTGGTTTCGGCCCGGGCGATGAGGTCTTCCCCGTCCATGATGCGCAGGACAGCAAGGCCTGCGGCGCACGCGAGCGGGTTGCCGCCGTAGGTGCTTCCATGGGAGCCCGGGGGTAGACCGTCGGCGAGTTTTTCGGTGACTGCGAGGGCGCCCAGGGGAAAGCCCCCACCCATGCCCTTGGCGAGCGCACAGGCGTCGGGTGTGACGCCGCTCCACTCCTGGGCGAGGAAGCGGCCGGTCCGGCCGTAGCCCGTCTGCACTTCGTCAAAGAGCAACAACGCACCCCGGTCGTCGCAAAGCTTACGCAGGCCCTGCAGGTACGCGTCCCCAGCCACGGTGAGGCCACCCTCCCCCTGGATGGGTTCCACCAGTACGGCCGCGGTTTTGGAATCAACGGCGGCTTCCATGGCTGCCAGGTCATTGAAACCCACAAAGGTGATGTCGCCCACAAGCGGTTCCATGCCCTTCCGGTAGGCGGGTTGGCCGGTGACACTGAGGGCACCCATGGTGCGCCCGTGAAAGCTGCCGTGGGTGGAAATGATTTTCGTGCGCTCGGGGGCGCCGTGCAGGAACTGCCACTTGCGGGCAATCTTGAGCAGGGCCTCATTGGCCTCGGCACCACTGTTGGCAAAGTAGACCCGATCAAAGGCCGTGCGACGGGTGATTTCAGCCGCAAGTTCAATGCCCCGGTCATTGTAGAACATGTTGGAGGTGTGCATGAGGCGTGAGGCTTGCTCCGTGAGGGCCTGGACCATGGTGGGGTGGCTGTGACCGGCACAGAGCACGGCAATGCCCCCTGTGAGATCCAGGTAGCGCTTTCCCTCCACGTCCCAGACGTGCCGGCCCTGACCACGGGAGAGCACAAACGCAGGCGGGCGGTAGTTCGCCATCTGTGCGGTGGATGCGGTGTTCAGCAACTCCTGTTGGTCGACCTTTTCCATCGCCCGTGCCTAGCACGATCCGTCTGCTCGCGTCCAAGTCTAGACGGTGGGCCCAAATGGCGAACCTAGACGGTGGGCCCAGTTGGTGAACCTAGCTGGTGAACCTAGCTGGTGAACCTAGCTGGTGAACCTAGCTGGTGAACCTAGGCGGTCAGCTCGGTACCAATTCCCTGATCGGTAAACAACTCGAGCAACACGGCATGGCGCAGGCGGCCATCGATGATGTGTGCTTTTCCAACTCCGCCCTGGATGGCGTGAAGTGCACACTGGACCTTGGGGATCATGCCGCCGGCAATGGTGCCGGACTGGATAAGGTGTTTGATTTGCTTGGCGCTCAGGGAGGAGGCCACTTCACCCGTGGCGTCCTTGACCCCTTCAATGTCGGTCATGAGCACAAGTTTGCGGGCTTTGACGGCCTCGGCCACCGCACCGGCCACGGTGTCACCGTTGACGTTGAGGGCCTTGCCGTCGCGGTCCACCGCCACTGGAGCAATGACAGGAATGAAGCCGGATTCGATGAGTTGCAGGATGACATCCGGATTGACGTTGTGGACACGCCCTACCCTCCCCGGGTCCACGGTCTTGCCGCTCTGGGTGGACATATGGGTGACCCGTTCGGCGCGCATGAAGCCGTCGTCCTTTCCGGTGAGGCCCACCGCACGGCCCCCGTGGCCGCAGATGAGGGAAACGATTTCCTGGTTTACGGTTCCGCCCAGCACCATCTCCACCACTTCCATGGTGCGTTCGTCGGTGACGCGCAGGCCATCCACCCGTTCGGATTCCACGCCCAGTGATTTGAGCTTTTCATCGATTTGGGGCCCGCCGCCGTGCACCACGATGGGGTGCAGGCCCACGTACTTCATGAGCACGATGTCCCGGGCAAAGCGGTCGCGTAGGGCTTCGTCGACCATGGCGTGACCGCCGTACTTGATGACGAGGATCTCTCCGTGAAACTTTCGAATGTAGGGCAGCGCTTCGTGGAGCACCGCCGCCTTTGCAACGTAATCTTCCATCTGAGGATCCTTCTGTGCCGAATCCTATTCTAAAGAATGTATTTGGCTAGATCTTCGCTTGCCAGGATGGGGCTCAGGGTGTCTTCCACCGCCTTGCGGTCCACGTGGTAGTTGGGGTCGGTGCGCTCGGGGGCGGAAAAGGAAAGCTCCTCGAGCAGGGCTTCCATGATGGTGTGCAACCTTCTGGCGCCGATGTTTTCCGCCCGCTCGTTGGCTTCGGTGGCGTAGGTGGCGATGGCCTCGATGGCCTCGTCATCCACGGTGAGCGCCACCCCTTCGGTGGCCATGAGGGCGGTGTACTGCTTGGTAAGCGCGGTACGGGGTTCGGTGAGAATGCGGACGAACTCCTTTTTACCCAGGGACTCCAACTCCACGCGGATGGGGAAACGGCCCTGAAGTTCAGGGATCAGGTCTGAGACACTGGATACGTGGAAGGCGCCTGCCGCAATGAAGAGAATGTGGTCGGTTTTCACGGGGCCGTGCTTGGTGTTGACGGTGGACCCTTCCACGATGGGAAGTAGGTCACGCTGCACTCCTTCGCGGGAGACGTCAGGACTGCCCTTGGTTTGGGGCGCTGCCACCTTGTCGATTTCATCGATGAAGACGATGCCGGACTGTTCGGCCCGCTTGACGGCCTCCTGCTGCACGTCGTCCATGTCGATGAGTTTTTGGGCCTCCTCGTGTTCGAGCAGATCTCGCGCATCCTTAATTTTGATTTCCCGGATGCGTGTGCGGTCCTTCATGCCGGGAAGGTTTCCCATCATGTCACGAATGTTGAGTTCCATTTCCTCCATGCCGCCCTGGCCAAACATGGTGACCATGGGGGTGCCCTGGTCGGCCACCTCGACTTCGATGACTTCCTCCTCCAACTCGCCGTTGCGCAGTTGGGCGCGGACCTCGTCCACCAGTTCCTTGGGGAGCTCTGGTGCGGGGGGTTGGGAAGGGGTTGGAGCACCCTTGGGGCTGACTGGAGTGGCGTTGACCACGAAGGGGCCAAAGGAGCCCATGACGCCCGAACCCTGGGGCCCCGGGGTGAACCCGGCACTGGAAGCGGCCTGGCCGATGGCATTCATGATTTGCCCAAAGGGATTGTTGGGATCGGCCTGGGCGGCGTTGGCCGCAGGGGTTCCAGGGGTGGACGCAGGGGAGGACGCAGACGAAGAAGCTACTGCTTCGGCCCCGGATCCAACGGGATCCGCGTCAGGAGATGGCCCTTCACCGCCCTGCCCGTCACCGCCCTGTTCGTTGTTGCGCTTTTCCAGACGAACGTTCACCAGGGCTTCCACCAGGCGTTGCTCGGCACGTTCCTTTGCCCGTACCTGCACGCCCTTGATGCGCTCTTCGCGTACGAGCTTGATGGAGATGTCCACCAAATCCCTCACGATGGATTCCACATCCCGGCCCACGTAGCCCACCTCGGTGAACTTGGAGGCTTCGACCTTCATGAACGGTGCCTTTGCAAGCTTGGCCAGGCGGCGGGCGATTTCTGTTTTCCCCACGCCGGTGGGGCCGATCATGATGATGTTCTTGGGGGAGATTTCGTCCCGAAGATCTTCGGGGACCTGCTGGCGCCTCCAACGGTTTCGCAGGGCCACGGCCACGGCTCGCTTGGCCTTGTCCTGGCCGATGATGTAGCGGTCGAGTTCGCCTACGGTTTCCCTGGGTGTGAATGTACTGCTGGACTCGGTCATGGGGTGTTCTCCGTAAGTTCTTCTACGACCACGTTGTTGTTGGTGTAGACACAAATGTCGGCGGCGATGCGAATCGATTTTTCGGCAATCTCTTTTGCAGAAAGGGAGGTGTTTTCCTTGAGGGCCCGGGCAGAGGCCAGGGCGTAGGAACCACCGGAACCGATGGCGAGCATGCCCTCGTCGGACTCGATGACATCCCCGGTGCCGCTCACGAGAAACATGGCGTTCGCGTCCATGACGATCAGCATGGCCTCCAGGCGGCGCAGGTAGCGATCGGTGCGCCAATCCTTGGCCAGTTCCACCGCGGCGCGCTGAAGGCCCATGCGGTGCTCCCGAAGTTTGGATTCGAGACGGTCGAGCAGGGCAAAGGCATCGGCACTGGCTCCCGCAAACCCGGCAAGGATGTTGCCATCGGAAAGGCGGCGTACCTTCTTGGCACTGCCTTTCATCACGGTCTGGCCCAGGGAGACCTGCCCGTCGCCGGCCATGGCGGACATTCCATCACGGCGAACCGCAACAATGGTGGTGGAGCGAAAACGTTCAGTGGACATGAAGGCGCCAAACTAAGTCGCACAGGGTGGAAGTCAACGGCGCCACAGAATGGAAGCCACCGATGCTACATGGCGGAGCATTTGTGCAAAAACTAAAATTGTACCGCGCAGATAATTTTCAGAACAAGTGTAAATTGTAATTCTGCCGCGCAGATAATTTGCAGAACCGTTGGGCCTGGGGCAAGTCCATGACCTAGGGGAAGCCGGTTCATTGGAGCTCTCGGGCAACCCACGTAACCTACCCCTGTGCAGGCGGAGGTAGACGCGTTTTTGAGGGGGATCCGGGTGGAGCGGGGGTTGGCGGTTTCCACGGCGGAGGCCTACGGGCGGGACCTGGGGCAGTTTGGGGCCTACCTGGTGTCGGTGGGGGCACCAGGGGATGTGGCTGGGATGACTGCGGATCACGTGCGCGGTTTTTTGGCCTCGCGGTTTGCCACGGACAGCCCGGCGACGCGGAGCCGCAAGCTTGCAACGCTGCGGTCGTTCTTTCGGTTCCTGCTGGAGCGGGGGGCGGTGGAAAAGAACCCCGCAAGCCCGGTGCCCATGCCCAAGCTGCCTCGCAAGCTGCCTAGGTTTTTGGACACCCACGAGGCGGTGACCCTCGCTGAACAGGCGACACTGGCAGAACCCGTGGATGAAACCAAAGCTGCTGCCCAAGCGAAACCGACCTGCCAGGCAAAACCGAATGGTGAAGCCTTGGAGGTGCGCAACCGGGCGATTGTGGAGTTGCTGTACAGTGCGGGGATCCGGGTGGGGGAGCTTGCCGCGTTGGACTGTGACGATGTGGCCCTTTCAGAAAAGCAGGTGCGGGTGTGGGGCAAGGGAGGCCGTGAGCGTGTGGTGCCCATCGGTGTGCCTTGCGTTGACGCCGTGCAAGCCTGGTGTGCGCTACGGCCTGGGGTATTGGCGAGGGGCAAGGCATCCCCTGCAACGGCACGCTTGTTTTTGGGGCGGTACGGCACACCGCTAACCGCGCGGCAGGTGCAGAATATTGTGCGCACGGCAGGTGTGGCGTTTCTGGGTCGACCGGATGTACACCCCCACATGCTGCGCCACAGCTGCGCCACCCACTTGTTGGATGCGGGCGGCGACCTGCGGGGCATCCAGGAGTTTCTGGGGCACCAAAGCCTTTCCACCACCCAGCGCTACACCCACGTCACCGCCGATCGATTGCGGGAGGTCTACGCAAAGGCCCACCCCCTCGCGAACAAGGAAAGCAACGGCTAATCCGCACCGGTGGCAGAATCAACGACCCGCAACTTGGCCGCGGGGCACCACAACCATGGGTTCCATATTGAACGTTTCCACCTGGATGCTTGGGCTGTGTTGAAATCCCGTGACGGAACTGCTCTGACCGTTGCTGCCTGTGGCAACGCCCATGTAAATGGCCAAGGTCGCGCTCAACTAAAAGCGACCCAGGTTCGATTATTTTACAGTGATTTCAAGGCCCTACCTTGGAGACGCTCACTTGCGGGGCGATTGACCCAGGTTGGGGTCAAAATCGGGTGAGACCCTCTGGTGTTGGCTTGGGGCGCCTTCTAGTGCTGCTTTCGGGGGGGTGGGTCTTCTCGAAAGCTGGCGGGCTCGACACCGTCGTTGTGGATGTGGATGTGGACCCAGGAGTTCTCCAGGGTGGCTTTCCAACGGCTACGGGAGGGTGCGTAGAACTGTGACGGTAGGCGGCGGCGGCCGATTTCTCGGGTGGGCAGTTGGCCTTCTGGCGGGGTGTCGCGAAGCACGATCCAACGGTGTTCTTCGGAGCCCTCGGTGCACTGGCGGGAATCCTCGCGGACCTGGATGCCGGGGGCCAGGGTGCGGGTTTCAAGCACGGCGAAGGGGCAACGGTCTTCGGAATAGGCCCACTCCACCCGAGCCACGAAGATGGCCACGCCAGCAAAGAGCAGAACCGCGGGAGCTGCGGCGGCCACAGCCAACACCTTCTTCATGGGGGTCCAGCCACGTGGTGCAGCCGTAGGAGACTCGGCGGCGGGAGTCTCAGGGGGCACGGGTTACCTCCTGGGGCTCCTGGACTGGTTCTACGGAGGCCGGCTCGGGCACGCGGTAGCCATTATCTTTCCAGGCCCAGAAGGATTGCTGGGCCTGTTCGGAACGCTTTTCCTGCCGGCGAAGCTTGCGTCCCTTGCGCGGGCCACGGACAGGTTTTTCCAGCGGTGGGAACATGCTCCACAGAACGTTGGAGGGTTGAAAGTCCTTCCGTGGGGTGTGTACGTAGCGAACTAGGGCACCGAGGGCTGTGTCTTCAGGTGGTATTTCAAAGACAACGTCGGTGGCATGTTGGGCCGCGAGCAGGCGACCCAACACCAAGCCACAGGCCGCACTTTCCACGTACCCTTCCACGCCCGAGATTTGGCCTGCCAGGTGCACGCCCGGTGCGTTCTTGAGCTCCAGCCAGGATTGCAATACCTCGGGGCCATTGACGAACGTGTTGCGGTGCACGGTGCCGAGACGGGCAAACTCCACGTTTTCAAGGCCTGGGATCATTCGAAATACGCGCTTCTGTTCGGGCCATGTCATGCGGGTTTGAAAGCCCACCAGGTTGTAGTGGGTGGCCTCTGCATTTTCCTGCCTGAGCTGAACCACCGCGTGGGACTGTTCGCCCGTGCGCGGATCCACAAGCCCCACGGGTTTCATGCCTCCGTGGGCCAGGGTCTCCACACCCCGTTCGGCCATGACCTCGATGGGCAAGCAACCCTCAAAGTACTTGGCCTTTTCAAACGCCTTGGGTTGCACCTTTTCGGCGTCGAGGATGGCCTGGATGAACGCGTGGTAGGTGGTTTCGTCCATGGGGCAATTGAGGTAGTCGTCCCCATCGCCCTTGCCGTAGCGGGAGGCCCGGAACACTTTGTCAAAGTCGATGCTGTCGGCAAGTACCACGGGTGCAATGGCGTCGTAGTAGGCCAGGTGTTCGCCCACGTGTTGTTGCAAATCCGCCGCGAGCCCGTCACCCGTGAGCGGCCCCGTGGCGATGACCAGCGGCCGCGCGTCAGGAATTTTCTCCACGCACTGCGCCACTCGAGTGATTCGAGGATGGGCGTCAATACGTTCTGTGATTTCGGTGCTGAACCTGTCCCGGTCCACCGCCAGTGCACCCCCGGCGGGCACGGCGTGGGTGTCCGCGGATTGAATGATGAGAGAACCCAGCTCACGCATTTCATGTTTGAGCAGGCCTACCGCGTTGGTCATGGCTGCGCCCCGAAGGGAGTTGGAGCACACCAGTTCCGCCAGATAGTCCTGACTTTGGGCGGGGGTTCGGCGCTCCGGCTTTTGCTCGATGAGCGTGACGTCCACGCCCTGTTCGGCCAGCTGCCAAGCACATTCGGTACCCGCAAGGCCCGCTCCGATGATCGTTACATGGGACATGAGCCCAGGGGTGTAGCAGGTCACCGCAGGGAGTACCTCCCGCCGGGGTGTTCTGCGGCGATGCCATCCAGCAGGGCTTGAAAGACCTGGGTCTGCACGTCTGGTAGGGGAACTTCGCTTTCGTGGGCCAGCTGTTCCAGGGTGCGGGGAGCGTGGGTGAGGAAGGGGTGGATTTCGGGCGGGGGTGCGGGCCTGGGCAGTGCCGGATCGCTCAGGTTGAGCTGGGCGGGGCCAAGAAGATCCAGCTGCTGGAGAATCTCATCCGCCCCGAAGCAAACCCGAGCGCCCTTCTTTAGCAACTGATTGCAACCCCTGTGCCGTGGATCCTGGGGGCGCCCGGGCGTGGCAAAGACTGGCTTGCCGAGTTCCTGCGCCCGTCGGGCCGTGGCCATGGCCCCGGATCGGGCGGGTGCCTGGGCCACGACCACGATGTCCGACAACAGCGCGATGATACGGTTGCGCTCCAGGAACTTCCACGCAGCCGGCGCGAAGGTGGGATCGTATTCGCTGATGATAAAACCGTTCTCCTGCACCTGACTGAACAACTGGGCCTGGCTTTCTGGGGTGGGGAAATCCACACCCGCCGCGCTGACTAGCCAGGTAACGCCACCCGCCTGGAGCGCGCCCTCGTGGGCGGCGGTGTCGATGCCACGCGCCCCTCCGGAAACCACGACCACACCAAGGCTGGCAAGGTGCCCCGCAAGCTCACGGGTCCATGCAAGCGCATTGTCATCCGCCGCCCGCGTGCCCACGATTCCTACTTTTGGGCTCCCGGCCCAGGTCTGGAGGTCAGACTCCCCCTTGAACCACAGTGAATCGGGCAGCGACCAGTTCAGGTCCATTTCCATTACCGTGGGGAACTGAGGGCAGCAGCGAGCAAGCGGAACGGATAGTACAGCCATGCCCCCTTATCGGACAGAGCTGCCTTAAGTTGCGGACGAATCTAAAAATCGACTTCGTTGACGTTGAGCTTCTTGCCGAGGTCGCGGTAGCGTTCGCGAAGGGTTTCGGACTGCTCGGCAGTCAAACCCGTGGAAAGTTTATCGGCCCAAAGGGTCTTGAGGTTGGGAAAGTTCTGTGGGGTCACGTAACGCAGCAAACCGCTGGGAGTAACACGGGTGCCAGAAACAGACAGGTCCTCAAGTTTCTTTAGCTTGAGAAAACTCCCAAGCGCTGCATTGGTGACATTCAGTCGTTCGCCCCACGAGTAGAGTTGTAGATTTTTAAGATTTGGGAACGTGCGCGCTACCACCCGGGCGGTGGCATCGGTCAGTCTTTCGTTGTTGTAGATGGATAGAAAAGTAAGTTCCTCGGGGGCAGGCATGGTTGCAAACGCCCCTGCGTCTGCATCCGTCAGCCCGGTACCGTTGAGGGACAACCTGGACACGCGCAAGTGGAGTGCCAGCTGCACGAACTCGCCTGGGGCAAACTTGGTATTATTGACCTTTAGGGTCTTCAGGGGAAGCCTGCCAAGCTCGATACCGGACCCCTGGGGTAGGAAGCCTTGTGGGGGCAGGACGCCGCCGGAAATGGAACCTCGCTCGATGTGGAGCTCCTCCACTCGGGGGTGGTAGCGCACGAAGGCACGGACCCCTTCGGGAGACCAGTTGGGGTGAACCACGTAAACCTCACGCACGCTGGTGAGTGCTGCGGTCAACACCAGGGACTTGTCGGTGCCACCCTCCCGGGTTTCCCCTGCAATCTGGATGAAGGGTGGTCTTGCACTGGAACCATCATCTACGTTTAGATCCAACAATGTCTGCACACTTGCCTTGTGCGGTGCGGAAAGCACCGCTGGGCCTGCGGCACATCGTAGCGCGGCCGCACAGCCGCGGATACGCAGCATGGGCCATTCGCCGCCCATCTGCCGCTTTTGCCCAAGGAACTCAAACGACGCCCAATCGCGAACCCCAACGGAACGCTGAATATGCCCGTTTGCGCGATCCACAGTTTCCACGAGATACCGAAAGGCCAGTGCCAACCGCCCTACGCCTGCAAAGATCACGTCCACCACCTCGTTGGCAATCGGGTGGCCCTCAAGCGGTGCGACTTTGACCTGAATAGGAAGGCGTGCCGGATCACTCAGGTTGAATGCCGTGGTTCTCTCTTCGGCAGTCCCCACAAAGGAATCCCGCCCTTGTGCCCAATAGATTTCCTCATGTTTTCCCTTGCCCTGAACAGGTACAAGCTCGGGAGCAGATTCCACATACTGATTCAGTACCTCCACTAACCCGCTATTGGAACTTGCGAGACTCTCCCGAATTTCGGCTGCCACCGTCTGGCCCCGATGGTGGTTGAACTGCAAGGGGATGGACCCAAGAAGGGTGCGGCTGTGCTCCGCTTGCTGCAGGCCACTGGTCACCAGGCGCTTGAGCTCGTTGGCCAGGGGCGTAGCGAAGTTCTGGACCTCACCAGGAATCGGTTGGGCGGCGCCAGTTTTGGGGGAAGACGACTTCGACTGCGGAGCCTCTAACTCGGCCATGGTGCACGCGCTTAAACTAAACAGGAGCGCGGCGACGGGAAAGGATCGTATGGGATTGAGTGTTTTCATGCGCGTTGGGGCTTGGGGTGGGTGGGGTCTACAGGACCCTGGAGTGAAGGTTCGTGAGTGGCTTGAGCAACCATTGTGCCAGCCATACTGCGCCGGCAGGTTGGCAGGTTGGCAGGTTGAAACCTTCTCAGTTTTTCCGCATTTCTTCCATTTCTTCTGTCAGGTTGCTGCCGTTGATGTCGAGCTTTTCGCCCCGGTCGTTGAGTGGGAACTGCGCGCGAATGGCGTCCCGTTGCTCCCTGGTGAGCTCTACGGGCAGGTCGTCAGCCCACAGTTCTTGGAGCTTGGGAAAGTTCTCCGGAGTGATGGATTGACCCAGTCCACCGGGGGTGACTTGGGTGTTGGAAATGGAGAGCGTTTCGAGCTCGCGAAGATTTTCAGCGATCACGGCAAGGCCCTTGTTGTCTATGGCGAGCCTTTGGTTGGCGTAGAGGCTCAGTACCTGCAGGTTCGGAAAGTGCCTGGCGACAACACGCACCGTGGCGTTCGTAAGGTTGGGATTGTGGCCTAGCCGCAGTGTGATGAGCTTCTCGGGGTTGGGCAGATTCGACAATGCACTGGCGTCCACGTCGGTGAGCCCAACACCGGAAAGAACCAGCACCTCCAATGCGTCAAGGCCGGGCACCATGTGAGCAAGCTCGCCACGAGGAACCGCGATCTTCTGGAGTACCAAAGCCCTTAGGGGAAGCTTTGCGATTTCCAGCCCACCAAGTTTGGGGAACTGACCGTCAGGGAGAAGAACGCCCCTGTCGAAAGCACCCGCCTCGATCTCCACCTCCAGCAGTTGGGGGTGGTACCGCACGAACGCCTTTACCCCGGCGAGCGACCAGTTGGGGTGAACCACATCGGCGCCCTTGGCGTAGGTAAGTGCAGCGCTCAGGGCCAATGATTTTTCTGTGCCCCCTTCACTTGTTGGACCGATCACCCAAAGAAAAGGTGACCTGCTGTCTGGATCGTAGGTTTCATGGAATCTGCCCACGTCCAAGAGGGTGGGCAGGGTAAACCCGTGGGGCACATCGATCGTTGCCGTACCCGCGGCGCAGGCGAGCGCCGCCGCACAACCACGGATTCGTAGTTTGGGCCACTGACCGGTTTTGTGGCCCATTTCTCCAAGGAACTCGAGTGTCGCCCAATCACGGGTGCTTACAGAATAGGGCGTTTTTGAATCAGATCTGGCCCTCACGTCCACCATGGCCCTGAACGCAAGGCCAAGCCGGCCCACTCCCTTGAAGATCACGTCCACAAGTTCGGTCGCCACTGGGTGGCCTTTGAGGTGCGCGACTCTCACTTCGAAGTCGTACTTGGAGCCCCCTGCGAACCCGGATTCGCCGCGCTTGGCATCGCCGGTGAATACGTCTCGCGCTTCCTTCCAGTAGATATCGTCGTTGACCCCCTTTCCTTCCATGGGGACCGCAAAAGGAGCTCTTCGTACGTATCCGCCCAGCGCTTGGGCAAGCTCACCCCCACGACCGAGCTGTTCTTCAATGGCCTTACGGATTTCACCTACTCGAGCGAAATCCAGATGCCCTGAGGTTGGGCTGAACGACGTTCGCGAGGATTCAGCGCGCTGCATACCCCGGGTGATGAGTGGCGTGAGCCCGTTGGCCAACGGGGTGGCGAAGTTTACTACCTCGTCGGCGATGGGCTGGGAGGACTTGGGCCCCCCTGGCCCGGGCTCCATCACCGCAGTGCAAGCCCCAACAAGTAGAGAAAAGACCACGCAATGGGCGCGGCAGAGAACATGTCGAATAGGGAGTTGTGTGATTTGGGAGTGCATGGCCTTCACCTCGCAGTGGCTGAGTGCGGTCGATTGTGAGTATCCTTCGCAAAAGGCGTGCCTGCTGGGAATTCCGAAGAACCACGAAAACGGGCGGCCCTTGTGGGGTCGCCCGTGAAAAAATGGCGGGATGTTCCTTACGAATCCTGGTGGATGGCTACCGTAGCCGCTCTCCTGGGGGGTCCGAGTCTTCGCGATGAAGAATCGGGTGGAGAGTGACCCCGTTCCCTACCGGGTGGAACACCGCCGCTTGGGGGCCGTTTATTCCCCAGGGTTTAGGAGCCGTCAAGGAAAATGTGTCGGGCGAGGGCAATGCCCAGGGCGCCACCGAAGGCCGCAGCCATGGCCCAGCGGGTGAGTGAGGGCCCCCAGGCGTGGCGGTTGAGGGCCGTGCCGGGCACCCGTGGGAAGCGTACTTCCAGGATGTTTTCCCGCTCCATGTCCACAAGTAGCGCGCCATGCACGGGGAAGGCCAGGCGGTATTCCAACAGCTGTCGGCGGGTATCCCGGTGGCTTGCCCGGGTCACCTTGCCGCTTTTGACTTCGGCCACAAAACGTTTGCGACCGAGCCGCACCAGGTAGTCTGCCCGGATCTCCGCATCCACCGGAGAGCCATTGACCGTCATGGGCCACTGGGCCGTGGGTTGAATGGCTTCCACGGAAAAGCCCTCCGCTTCCAGAAGAGCCAGCGCCCGCTGCTCTGCCGCACGGCCCTGGGCACGCACGCGGGCCATGCGTGATCTCCGTAGCCCACGCTGCACGGTTGCTACCAACCAAAGGGCAAGCAAGGCACCGATCAATGCGCCGCTGATGAGCCAGGGCGCGTTTTCTTCAAGGCTCATGGGCCCTGAGGCTACCACCCGAGCGCCCTCTCGGTCGAAATGCAGACCTAATAGGAGGCGGGTGCGCGCCAGCGGCTGATTGTGCGGGGCCAGGAGGGCGGTTGGGACTTGGTGGCCCGATTGCGCAGGGTGCGCATGAGGTCGTGGGCTGTTTTGTGGACCCAGGCGGGGGGCTCCGACTCGGACCAGGGCGACCATTGCTCCGCAGGTCCCTTGGATGGTCCCCGGGCTGGTCCCTGGGATGACTCGGTTGACGCCTGGGTTAGACCATAGGTGATGGTGGCCGACCAGGTGTGGTCAGAATCCTTGACCACAAGGGTGTAGGTCACCTGTTGTTCTGTTGCCTGCTCCCGCTCAAAGTGAAAACGGGCACCCTGTTCTGGAGTGTGTACGTTCACGGGCTGGGCCGGGGGGCCGTTGTGGGGGTTGGCCGTACCGGTGGGGGGGTTGCGGGCCGTGCCGGGGTGGGCCGTGCTGAGATGGCCGGTGCCGAGGCAGGTGAAGTTGGTTTGGGCGCGGGCTTTGGAACAGCGGCGTCCCCACTTCCAGGTGGCGGCGGCGGCGTGGCCGAAAGGCCCCGTGTGGGGGGCGGAGGAGCTGGCGGAACGCCACCGTCTGGAAAGCCACCGTCGGGCGCCCAGGGAACGGGTGTAAACGTACCTGTACGGTGGACTTCCACCGCTCCACCGTCGGGAAGAAAGTAGGCACCCCGTTCTTCGTCGTACTGGGGAATGGGGTGGGTGATGGGCGTGGGCTGCCGACCGCGGATGCGCCCCTCGGTCACTGTGACCTCCACCGGTTTGGTCAGGCTAAAAATGTAACCGCCGTTGGTGAGTTTGAAATGGTATTGCTCTCCGTCGTATTCGAAGAACCGCTCGAACGCGAGCTGCTGCTGGCCTTCGCGTACGTGGGGGCGGTGATTCAGTACAAACGTCATGAGGCGCACGGCGATGTGGTTGTGCAGGCGGTGACAACCGTGGGAATGGCGCCGCATAATGCTCATGTAGTCCACGGAACCGTGGCTGCGGATCCCCTCATCACCCCAGAACTTGTAGGTGCCGTCGGATCGGCGGGAGTACTTCTTGTGGTAGGCCGCCACGAGCCCGTAGGCCGAGGCGTAGCTGGGGCCCATCTCGTGGTAGTTGATGCTGTATTTCCCCTTCTCACCCACCCGTCGGCTGAGCAACCCACGGGGGGGAGTGCCCTCGGGCGGCAACCACACGGGGGACGCCACCACCTGGCTCCATACCCGGTCGCCCGTGGGGGAGTTCTTGTACTTCCACATCACGCGGCCATCCACGAACTCCTTGCGCCAGCCGCCGATGGTGGTGCCAAAGCGTGCCAGGGGAATGGACTTGCCGCGGTAGCGCGTAAGAATGGTGAAGTGGGGGCGACGCTCCACGGGTTGGTTGCGCTCGCGACCTTCGCCGTCGTAAGGGAACTCATACCAGACGTCACCCCGGTCGATACGCACGTGGAGATCCATGTCTCCGTTGTAATACTCGGGGAGGCTGGGCGCGCGAATGGCGATCCAACGGTGGCCTGACAACTCCGGCCATTGATCAAGAAATGCCTGGGTGTGCTCCGTGGTCTCAATTCCTAGGGCGGCCACGAGGGTTTCCTGGATCTCATCGACCATATTCCGGATGGGGTGATCCTGGCCATCCGCACCCTTGTAAGTACGGGCCTTGTCTCGAAACATGGATGTGGAGCCATCCTCAACAACCCCTGCGGCCAGCACGGCGCGTTCCGTGAGAATACGGAGAATGGAGAGGCGTTCGTTTTCCAGGGGTGAGACGCGCAGCGCCTGCAAGGTGTCACCCCCGATGACGCCCCAGCCGTAGACTCGATTGCGCCGCTCAAACTCGGCCACGGCTTCGTGGGTGGCCCAATCCATGGCACCGCGCTTGTACTTGCCCTTGCCCTTAAAGTACCCCGTGCACTTTAACCGTTTTTGTGCCGCTCGAATGGCGCGTGTCTGGGGCCCAAAGCGACGGTAGTCCCGCAACCTCATCGTGTCTTTTGGGCTGAGGGATGCTTCGTCGAGTTCCTCCACGCTCGTGAGTTTCTTTTGATTCAGCAACCGGTTGATTTGGCTTTCCGTCACGTCGTAGCGGGAGGCGTGTTTGCGACCCACGGCGTTGGATTGGTACCCCACGTGCCCGTCAAACACCTCCAGCGGTGCGTAGTTCAACGTTTCTACGCATGTGAGCTCTTGTACTTTCTTGAATCGACGCTTGAGTACGGAGAGGGTGGGTGGAATTCCGTAGAGCTCTAGGTATTTGTCCACCTCCGCCCGGCGACCATGGTGGTCGTCTGGAAACCTTTCCTGGGCCAGGGCCAGGTAGGTTTTGCGGTAGGCGTTGGGCTTGGGTTCCGGATCCCCTGGGCCCTGTTCGGTGAAGAGGTACGGGGTCCAGTCGTCCCCAAGATCCAGTAGTAGGTACCCCTGCCTGTGTGCCTCAGCGCGCTCGACCTGGCCGGTAACCTTGCCGTTTTCCCAAATGTCCACCGGATCCACCAGGGGCTTGGGAACGGCGGGTGTGGGCTGCTCCGGTGAAACGGTCGGTGTTTGGGGCGCCAGCCCATCCGGGGAGGAGGGTGTGTCGTCGTCACAGGCCAGCGCGGGCACCAGGGCGGCCACAAGCAGTATCTTGGCAAGAAAAGGAGAGGAACTTCGATGGGCAGATGGATCGTGCATGAAAAGCGAATCTAGGGCTGTGGACCTGTCATGGGTACGGTGGTTCACTGGAGTGGGTTTCCGGGTTGCCCCAATATGGGAGCAAAGTCCGGGCCACGCCAAAAAATGCATTGAATCGTCGTGATTGAAGTCTCGCGCCAGATCGTTGCGTGGGCGGTGGTCCTCGGGTTGTGTCCGCCGGGACACAGGGATCGGGGCCCCTGGATGGCGGATTGACCGGGCATGGAGGGGCGGCAAGGCTTCGCGTTTATTTTGGGCCACAGTTGTTTGGGCCGCAATATTTCTAGGACAGGGTAGTGGGGTGTCTAACGTAGGAAACACAGGGCCGAGCGAAACCATCGGTTGGGGTCGATTGGCGGCGGGGCTTTCGGGGGCGGCGTTGTTGTTTGCGTTGATGTGGCTGCTGCCCGTGCCCGTTTCGGATCCCGCCCACCACTTGTTGGCGGTATTTGTGGCCGTGGTGTTTCTGTGGGTCACCGAAGTGCTCCCTGTGGGTGCCACCGCGTTGATGATTGCGCCGCTCATGATTCTGTCAGGTGTGACCGACGCGAAAAGCGCGTTTGAGCCCTACGCCCATCCATTGCTTTACCTGTTTGTGGGTGGGTTCATGATCGCGCGCGCCATGGCTCGGCACGGGTTGGACCGTCGCATTGCGCTTAGCCTGGTGTCGATTCCCTGGCTGGGCAGTTCCCCCGCGCGCGTACGCATGGCGTTCATGGCCACGGGGCTGTTGCTCTCCATGTGGATCAGCAACGTGGCGACCACCGCAATTTTGGTACCCATCCTGTTGGGGCTGATCGGGGATGAAACGTCCGAAGGCCCGGGTCCCGTTCTCTCGGGGGGCGTATTGAGCCTGGCCTACGCCTGTAGTGTGGGCGGCCTGGGCACACCGGTGGGCAGCCCTCCCAATCTAATCGCCATGACGGCGCTGCAGGAATCCGGGTTTGAGTTCACGTTTTTGGACTGGGTGAAAATCGGTTTGCCCACGTCGATCCTGATGATCGGCATGATGTACCTGGTGCTCCAATGGATGAGCCCTCCACCTGCAATCCGGGCCGGGGTTTCCCAATCAAGCAAACACCTCACGCACGGTACTGCGGAACCACAGGTCAAGGGTGTGGGGCCATGGTCCCGAGGGGAACGGGTCACGGCCGTTTCCTTTGGCTTGGCCGTGGTGGGTTGGATTGCCCCCGGTATTTTGGTTGCGCTCGAAGCCCCGGCGGCACAGTGGTTTGAGCAGTACCTTCCCCCGGCGGCGGTGGCCATGTTTGCGGTGGCCGTGTTGTTTGCCGTGCCCGCCCACAGACCTACCAAGTCGCTCGCAAGCAGTTCCGCAGGCAAGCTGCCGGTTCCCCGGGTTTTGCCCTGGAGCGACGCGGCCAGGATCGATTGGGGGGTGGTGGTGCTGTTCGGCGGTGGGATGGCTCTTGGCAAGCAGATGTTTGAAACGGGGCTGGCCGCCTACCTGGGCGAAGGCTTTGTGGAGCTCACGGGTGTGCGGGATCTTTGGCCACTGACGTTTGCGGTGATCTTTTTCACCATCTTCTTTACGGAGACCTGTTCCAACACCGCCACCTCCAACATGTTGGCCCCGATTGTGGTTGGGGTCGCCACCACACTTGGGGTCTCGCCGATCCCCCCTGTGATTGGCATGGCCCTGGCGGCCAGCTGCGCGTTCATGTTGCCCATCGCCACGGGGCCCAACGCGATTGTGTTCGGAACCGGCCTGGTGGACAGCCGCCAAATGATGCGCATTGGCCTTGTGCTGAATCTGGTGTGCGGGGTGGCTATTTTCATTGCCATGCGACTGCTGTCGCCACTGTACGGCTGGGCCTGATCCGCCTGTAGTCTCATTTTTTACTCATATTTGATCCTGGCCTGCATGTTGCATGTTTTCGCCGTTAGGTTCCTGGCGCAGCGCAGCACCTGTCGCCTGGGCCCGTATTTCGTTCATTTGTGGAGGATGTTTTGCGAACACTTCGATTGGCTTGGGTTGGGTGCGGTGTTTTTCTGTGCGTGTGGTTCTGGGGTGGGTGCCTGGCGGCCAACGGTGACAACGGCACGCCTGGTACGAAGGGTAGCCAAGCCCTGGGCCGTTACATCGCCATCGGCCCGCGTGCGCCCACACGGTTGACCAACTGCACCGGGCGTAAGGAGAGCCAATCAGAACCACCTGTTGTGTACTGTGACGGTTGGGTCTCGCACCCGGGCAGCGGCATCCGTCACAAGGTTCCTGTGTGGGACCTCGACGCGTCTGCGCTGGAAGGGTCCATGTCCTTGGGAGACGTTGCTTGGGATCTGTCGTCAGTGATTTACCGGCCTGCCCTTCCCTCTTCCGATATGGAAACCATGGTTGCTAAACAGTCTCCCACCCAGGAGCCACCACTAGCCCCAGTACTTCGGGGTGGGCTCATGCACACCCTGGCAGCCCTGTCCCACCGTAGCGCCGGTACCCCTCGCGAACGTAAACGGTACGTGGGAGCGGCGGCCCTTGGCCCGATGGCGTACGAGGGGAAGATTCTCGGTTGGACGGTTCCCAGCGTCATACTCAGCGCCCGACCCATGGCCCTAGCGACCACTTCGAGGGCTCAAAACGACCAATTGGCTAGCTCATCCACACTTGTTCGCACGGTTCCTCGACCCCCGCCGTTGAAACCAGGGTATCGTGGCTTGGGGTGGATGGCTGTGCTGGGGACCCTGGCAGAGGCAGTGTCCCACCAGATTCAGGTTGCCGATGGGTTGGATTGGTTTGCCTGGCCCGTGGAGCACCTGGATGACGGATCCATCCGTGTCGGCCAACCCCGTGCTGAGCTTCTAAGAAAGGATATCGAGCAACAGGCGGAGATGTGGGAATGGGAGGAGCTCGATCCTCTTAAGGCTTCCGCGTTGACCCATGAGCACATCGTGAAGGAGACCTACAGGGATCAGTTTCCGGTTCTCGACATGGAAGGTGATGACTACTTCGCCCTACGGCAGACCCTGGTGTCGGGTGGGCATATCCCTCCCCTGGTTCCCGCGCTCCCTCCTGGAAATTTCTGTGCCGCCATCTACCAGGGGCCCCACGCCCTGTGTCAGGCGGCGGAGCACCCGGCGTTTGCCGACTTGCTAGCGGCCAGAGAAGGTTGGGGGTGGATTTTGGGAGGCAATAGCGCCGGAGATGTGCGGTGCCCGGTGGTTCTTGTGTACCGGCATGGTCAAGAGATGGGATCGTTCTTCTTCCACGGGGGTGTACTTCCCACCCCACAGAGTGGCATTGTTTTTCGAATCTCGAGTCTCCTGACCAACCAGATCGGGGGTAACCAACGCATTGCGTACGAGAGTAAAGTTCAGGAAAGAATGAATGCGGTGGGTTGCGAGCTGTTTCAGTTCGTACTCCAGTAGAACCCATGTGTACCGGGCGGGGCTCGCCCCGAACCCACAACTTGAGGGAGGCTATTGCCCCCCTGGGGGTTGTAGGGTGAGCAGGGCTTGGTAGAGGGTGATTTCGTCGTCGGTGTATTCATCATCGAGCTGGAAGTGGTGTCTCAGGCGGGGGGCCAGACGCTTCGCTGCAATGTCGTAGGTAGGGGACTGGCAGGCGCAATCGATTCTGCTTTCGTCTTCGGTTTCATCGCAGGTGGGTAGTTCGTCTGGGCACCTCACAGACGGGCGGGGGCCGCTTTGAACGTGGACACCCACGGGTTGGCCTGCCCCCTGCCCGATCACCACGTCCAGGTAACCCATGACCTGTTGTTGTGTTTCAACGTCCTCGAAACGTACGCTTACCTGCTGAATGTCTACGCGGCCTTTCGTTGTACTTTGGCAATGGCCAGGGGTGGAACTCAGGTACGCATCTCGTCCGAACAATGATCGGTGGAGCGTACCTTGGGCCTGTGGCCTCACATCGTTGGGGGCACGGGATGAGGGGCAGCGGTCTGCAATCAGATCCCCAGACGCGGTGGACGCAAACTCTGGAGCGGCCTCGGATACGCAGTCGAGAAACTCACGGTTGGCCCCTACCGTGGCGAGGGCTCCACGGGTGAGGGTGGCTCGCTGGCCGGTAGCCACCCCCAACAGCTGGTTGCCCAGAAGGGCGCCTCCACCCTCATCGCCTGGCCGCACTTCGGCGCCTACGCCAGCGACCTCCCAATGGCCGGCAAGATGTGCACGCACATCGTAGGGTCTCCAGTGTTGAGCGAAACCCGTATTGGGTTTTCCGTATCCAAAAATCTGTAGCTTTGACCTCACGTCGTCGGGATCGGGCATGGTGTTGGCAATCCGCGCTCGTGTTCCCCGTGGGATGGCAATAGAGTCTTTGGAAAGAAGTACCGCCATGTCATGGGTGGCTAGGATCGTTTTGTTGGGAGCCCACCAACCCCAGAAGGACTTGTTGACCAGGGTCAGGTGAATGGAGACCGTTCCTGTGGTCTCCAGGCGCCCGACACCGATTCGAAGTTGGGAGGGGTTGGACCCCGACATCCATTTCTTGATACAGCTTGCTGCTGTCACCGCCACCGTGGGAAATCCTGCCACCGGTAGATCCACCAGTGTGGCGGCGCAGGCCAAGCGATGGAGGTTTCCCTGTTCTGAAAGTACATGCAGCCGGGGTGCGGTCGAAGGTGCCATACCCGCCCCCCAATCCCGGGACTGCCCAGCGCGGAGGCGCCCGGATATTTTGACTGACAGGTAATCTACCGCTTTGTCCTCCCGATCTTCTTTCGGCCTTATCACTCGCTTGAGTTTCGTGGCTAAACTGCTCTGTGCATCACTTTGCCCCATCCATTGCTCAGATTCACAGGTTGCCGGTGGATACAATGCCTGTCTCGTGCCTTCCGTGATCAAGTAGCGTTTGGTTTTGAGACTGTAGTGCATGGCAATCCCTGGGAAAATGTCATCCAGGCCTTCCCCTTCCGGATCCAACGCGTTGTTGCCGTCTCCGGATAGGTTCACCAGCACCGTGGCCGAACGTATGAGGCCCAACGCGCTGCAAGGCCCAGTGTAAATCGAGGCCCTCAGATAGGCCGGGTCCACAATCATCTCACCCACACGAATTGCGCTGAGCCCTAGGTCACCGAGGTCCTTGACGCCGGGTGGTTGGGTATGATGCGGAGCGCACGCGCAGAGTATGAACAGCCCGGCAAGACCTGCCTTGGGACCTCTGGCTCGGTGCTGGACCAAAAAGGCCTTGTGTTGGGTTTTCATGGGCGGTTCCCTAGGGAGTTTTTCATGGTTTTCAGGAGGCTGTAGAAGTCGGTTTCGTCGTTGTCGAAGTCTTGGTGGGCGGCGTTGAGGTAGTTGCGAAAGCGGGGAACGGCGTGGCGGAGGGCCTGCTCGTAGTCGCGGGTGTGGCAGGCGCATTCGGTGCCGGTGACTGCAGCCACTTCTTCGCACCGGGGTAGCTCATGGGGGCACGGGTTGTGAAACACGTGGCCATCGCCAATGAATACCCCGTAGTAGGGTTCCTGGTGATTGACTTGCGCCCCTGGGCCCGTGGACAGGTACTGTGCCTCGATGGTGAGCGGAAAGTCGCGTATGAACTGGGGCAACTCGTCTGACAGTGCGCTGACCACCAGTTGGCGGGTGTTGTACACCTTGTCCCCTGCAAAACCCCTACAGCGGCCGGATTCCTCGCGGATGGCGAGCGTTCTTCCAAACGCTTCCATCAACCTCGTGCCCTCGGTGAAGGGGCCCGTAGGCAAATCCGTTTGGTCGGGGCAATGGTCTGCCAAAACCTCAAAGCCGCGACTCCCGAAATCGGTCCAGGTGCTGAAGTCGTTGCTCTGAACACACCCTAGAAAGTCGTGATTCATGCTCAGGGGCGCTGCGATGCTGTGTTCGTGAACCTCTTGCTCGCTCACCACCGCCACGGGGACCTTCCGTTGAATTACCGCACCGCCCCCACACCCTGTGCAGCCCGCAGCGGGCGTGCCGTAGTAGTTCCACAGAAACCTGGGAGGTTCCTCCAACGCCACGACGGATCGGGGTGTCCAGGTTTGGGGAAACCCGGTCTGGGGCCGCCCATAGGTGATGATGGATAGGTTCGAAGCGTGCGCCGCTGGGCCGGGTGTTGGGCTGGGTGCTGGGTTCGCAACGGCCCGGGATTGGGTCAGAAGTGTGTCCGCCAGGGGCAACCGTGGAACAGGCATGTTCTTCGTGGAAAGTAGAATGGCCACATCGTGGGGGCGCAATCGATCCTTCGCCTGGGAACGGTACGAGTTCTCCCAGTATTGGCGGTGAGGGATCACCACATGCACGGGGATGGTGGTCGCTGCGTCGACCACTCCGTGACCCAAGCGAAGCGGTCGAACATGCTCGGTACGGGAAATGATATCGGAAATGGATCCCTCTGGCTTGATGCAGCTCGCCGAAGTGAGTGCAACCATGGGGTACCCGTTTACCTCCAAGTCCACAGGAACGGCGGCGCAAACAAAGCGGCCCAAATCCCCGGATTCTTCCAGAATGTACAGGGGCGCATGGGAGCTTCGTGCTTCATGCACCTGGGGCCACCAGTAGCTGTCCTGAACGAGCCGATTCATGACCTGGGCCACAAATCTTTGTACCCGTTCGGCAACGGTTGCTGGAGCCGGAGGGAGTTCCAGGAGCCTGCGCACGGTATGGACCCACTGCGCTGCCTGGTTCACCACCTCCGCGTGGGCTTGCTTGAAGGACATGCCGAACGGGGTGCACACAGGTGGCGGCAGGACCGCAAAGGGCTCTAGGGACGTGGTGACGAGAAACTGTTGGGTGTAGACACTGTAGTGCAAGCCCAGGGACGAGTCGGCGTTGCTCCAATCGTTTTCTTCGACCGGTCCTGTGGTTCCTGTCTCAAGCCAGGGTGGTTCGGAAAACTCAGGGTCATCATGGTCCGATGGAAGCTCGGCATCCATCTCGAACATGAGGGTGCGTATCAGGCCATGTTCTGGGCAGTTCTGGAAGTAGCCCGACGCGCGTAGGCGGGAAGCCACCACCTCCATGTCATCGTCAAGCTCCAGGCGTGGTATTTCCAGGTCACCTAGGCTGGGCTCGTGGTGGCTGGCCTTGGTGACCGAGGGTAGAGGGGAGCAGGCCAGGAAGACCGCGCACGCGAGTACAGCCATGGGGCACAGAACTCCGGAACCCATACAAACAGGCCCACCGTTCTCTATTGGGCCCGTTCCGGAGGCTTGGATCGCCCACACCTTGAGCTTTGGAACGGGAGGGTTCGAGCTGCAGCGGGCCCTATTTGGGCTAAAAGAACACGGTGCCACATGGGGACGTAGGCAAGGCCTGTTCCGCCGTGAATCGATCGCTGATTTCGACCCGGACATCGGTCGCAACGGACAGGAACCGCACTCAGACGGTCACCGTGGTGGCCATGGCGTTTTACAAACAAACCGGAGTTGTCCGGGTGTTTCATGTGGCGGCGCAACCACGAAACGAGGCCTAGAAACCTGTACTCCGTTTCACATTTTCAACTATTCGTCCGGTTTTTATCCTGGAATACTATTTGCTTGGTTTCTTTTCTATGGCCCCTGACGTTCAATCCCCTTCGACCCGCTCACCCATTTTCGACCCCCCGAATGCCGCACGCACACGCCTTCACCTGATTTCCTGTCTGGTCACAGCGCTATCTATCAGTGCAATCAATGCCTGTGCCGCGGTGGAGAATCCTCCCATTGGCTCAAAGGCCACTGCCACTCCTGAAGGAGAGCCCTACCTTCTGTTGACATCACGGAAGGTGCTCAACTTGGGTTATTGTGAGGCGGGCCCCTTGCCGGCTAGGGGTCACAGCCAATGGATAGAACAACAACTGGGCAGGGCGCCTCTACCCAATGGGGTGTATTGCTCAGGGTGGAACCCGAACCCACAGTCCCCAGGCTACATTCCTATTCGCGTGCGCAACCTGGTGACTCCACCTGATGACAGTGACGATGGCGGAACCCGCCGCGGCCGCATGGCCAACGTCACCTATGCCGCTTCGCCATGGAACGACTGGCTTGGGATCGGGCACCTTGAAGAAGCCGTTGAAAAGGCACAAGTGGGGAAACCCCTGCCAGAGGGCGTAGCGGACGCCATGGTTCGGTTAAGCACGACCCAACGGGGTACGTTGCGCGCCAAGGAACTGGTAGGTGCGAGATTCCCCCAGGTCTACGAAGCGATTGCCCTCGGGAAGCCCCGCTTTGACGGAACCTTTTGGAGCGTTCCCGGTGTCATGGTCGTGTCGCTGTCAGGGCCGATGCTGCAAGCCGGACCTGAAACCGTGCAAGCAAGGCAAGGAACACTGGTCGCCACGGGCCCGGGCGGCGCTCGGGTGATGCCCCATCGTATGTCTATGGGTCGGGGCGTCTCGGGTGGAATGGCATTGATGCTCGTCGAAGGACTCCGGGTACTCAGTGATGTCATCAACCACTCGAAGGAGGCCGCATGGGACCTGTCGGTGGTCCAGCCCCTGGCGGACGGGAGCGTCGAGATTCTCAACGGTGCTTCCTTCAAAACCCTGGAAGACGTACGAGCCGCCACCGACGCCATCTGGAACGGAGACTACACATTCACCGAGAAGAAAGGGCCGATGATGCGGGTTGTGAAATCACCGAAAACGGAGACGGGTACTGGTAGGCCCAGTGGGTTCGATCCACCCGACTACGAGGACATGGACTATTGCCAGGTGACCCACCCGGGCACCCACATAAACTGTATTGGCGACTACGACGCGATTCTCAACGACGATCTTTTTCTGGGGACGTACTTGCTTGCGTCTGACGCTTCGGCTGTTACGTGTCCTGTCACTGTGGGCTACCGGAAGGGATCTGCCACTGGAACGATTTCGTTTGGGGGCGGCCACATTACAAGCCCTGACATTGCTCAGGTGTTCGACAGGGGCCCGTTCTTTTCTCCCAGCGGTCAGCCCATGCAATCCCATGCCAAGGAAGTTTCGGTGAATGCCTTTTTGCAATCCATGGGCTGTTCTGGAATCGAATACGTCACGATCACAAACTAGTGGGCCGATTGAACTGGCGGCCTAGCTACCAGCTTTTTCCGACGCGTATGGCTTGCAGGGTTTGGGTGAATTGTTGGGCTTCTAGGGGGGTGACTTCGGGGAGTTCTAGGGCGCGCTTGGTGAGGCGGAGGACGTGTTGCAGGGCCGCCTCCTTGGTTTTCCATTGGCAGTCGCAGGTATCCAGAAGCTCTGGGGTGGCGTTCTCGCAGGAGCCAAAGGTACTGGGGCACTTGCGGGCATCGTTGGGGCCCGCGAGCTGGACGGAGAAGATATCCTGAACCACCTGTGGGCCCAGCTTCGGTGCGGGTACCTCCTGGGCGACCACGGTGATTTCGAGATTCCTCACCCCGCCTTGGGGGTTTGCTGCCATGCCCTGGTCCTTTTTTTGAAAGTACAGGGGGAGTTCCAAGACCCCAGGGAACTTGCCGTTCTCGGCCGGCCCACAGGCGCTTGACTGCCAGGGTTCGACAATGATGCGGTAGCCCCACAGATCCATTTCCCGGGCGCCCAGGGCAATGAGGCTATCCCCTCCCCTAAGACCTCGATCGTTGGATTGGGATGTGTCGTTGCAACTGGCTGAATCGACCTTCATGGAACCATCTGTGGGGACCTCTCCCGCAGCAAGCGCAAGGGCGCAATTGATAAAACCTCGGTGTTCCAGCATGGATTCGATGAAGATGTGCTCGTTTTTTTCACCCCAGGTTCCGTTGACCACCCCCCAAATCACTTTGGTGCCGTTGTCCCCACATGCGCTGAGAAGACCGCCACCGCCGTCGCCCATGGCATGGAAACCCGATCCAAACGATAGGCTCCAATAGTGGTCCCGGCTACTTTCCATGTTCTGTTCGATCCACTCCTGTCGGTGCGTCGATACTGCTACCAGTTCACCCGCAGGCGCGAGAGAAGGATTTCCGGTTCGAGGAAGGCCGTATCCCACGGTAAAAAGCTTCTTGTCCGGTGCGGATAGTACTTGGTGGGATGCCGGAAGTGCAGCCACCGCGCCGGACAGGGTGCCTCGACTAAACAGGAGGGCAATGTCGTTGGGAGCGGTGGCCTCGAACTGGTATCCGGGAAAACCCGCCACGACCGACTGGGTTACATCGTGCGGATAACGGCTGTGAACCACTGCGAGCTCCACCGGAAGGACCTGCTGCGTGTTGAATACGCCCGTGCCAAGCCCGAGGGATCGGTGTTTCCTGACACAGGAGGCACTGGTGATGGCCACGGTATTCCAGGCGCCTTCTGGGCTGCCCGGAACCCGTATGGGAGTGGCCGCGCAGGAGAGCCGCCGGTGCCCCGCGTGGAGGGTCGAAATGTACGCGTGGGGCACACCCGATGTTGCGTTCTCTGTACCGGGAGATGACACAGGACTTCGAACAACCCCGGGGAAATCTCCCTGCTCAAGCTTTGTGAAGAGACTTTTCACCCGACTCTCAATACCTGTGAAGTGGCCGTCTTCAACGTACAAATTGTTGTGGGCAAGGAACTCCAACGCCCACCTGGCGGCATGCAGATGGGCTTTCTCCTGAGCCTCGATCCGGGACATCGATAGATCACCACAGGCCAGGGGTTCGTGTTGGGGGGGGGACCCGACGGCCTCCTTGACCAGGTAGGCACTGGAGTCTGCACTGCGGTACACGACAAGGGACTCACGCCCGCCGATTTTCAGAAGCACGTTGGGGTCGTCCAGATGGTGGTTCACTTCATCTGGAAATAGGCCAAGGGTCACGCTCCAGATGCGGCCGTACCCTGGGCAATCCTGCTCAAGACCAGAGACCCAGGGCCCCGCGCCTGCAAACCTCCAGCCCACTCCCAGGGGGAGTGGGGCAAACAGGGGCACGCTGCTTTGCGGTGCTTTGGCATGCCCCTGGGGACGGGCTGTACACGCTGCACCCAACACCCACAGCAAAGGCACTATCGCAAACAGGAATCGTAGTGGAAACATTGATTTTGGGGAAGGATGGGAGGCGCGCACGATCTAGTCTTTCTTGTTTTCTAAGTCTTTGCGCAGGATGGCCTGGGAAAGTAGCTCGACGCCTGCGTCGTGGATGGGAGCAACGCCCACGTGGAGTTGAACCAGGTGTGCTGCGTGGCGCGCCGCCTCTCCCAGGCTCTCCCAACGAACACTGCAGTTCGGCGCACGCTCCGGGGGTTCTTTGCAGGCACCCAGGGAGGAGGGGCATTGGAGAGGCTCCATGGGATCCACGGTTTGGACCGATGCATACAGGGGGCCGTAGCTGTACAGGGTCGTGAGGTACTCCACGCCCACCGCAAACTGCCCCACGGGCAGACGGTGACCCACCTGCCCTTTTTTGTACACGCTGATCCGCCTCTGGGGGATGTGGGAAGAGGGCACCCCGTTGTTCAAGCACTGGGCCACTTCCCAACCCTCCACCACCACCTCGTGATCCCAGAGATCCAGTTTCCGCGCAGACAGTGCAGTGGGGGCACTGCCCAGAAACAGCCTGCGATCCTGTTGGGCATCGTCGCAGTGGGCGCGGTCCACCCAGGTGGCTCCAGGAGCGATACCATTGGGAGCGTTCTCTGCTTTTGACTGTTGCAGGGCACAACGGAGAAATGCATGGTGTTCCAACACGGGCGTCAGGTAGATCAACGTGTCAGATGCCGGGGGCACGCCACTGACCACGGCCCAGAGCACGTTGTCATCACTGATGACTCCCCCACCGTCATCCCCTTTTGAAAGGGGTGCACGCACATGGGTGTACCAACCCCCGCGGGTACCAGGGTCTGTTGCCGACATACGCTCGCCATAGGCACTGATTTCTGCGGGTTGCCAAAGGTGAGCGGCACCGGTCCTCGGGCTCCCATAGCCCACACCAAACAGATTGGTTTCAGGTGCCTTCACCACATCGTAGGCGGGCGGCATCTTGGCCCATAATCCTGGGAGGGGCTTGTCCGAAAATACCATGGCGATGTTGTCAAAGTTGTGCGTCTCAATCGCAATCTGACTTATCTTGGGTGGCCTGTAGTTGGCATGGGCAACGGCCAACCGGAGGGGCACCATGTTGGATGCGTCAAAATCACCCGTGCCTAGGTAGTAGGTGTGGCCCCGTTTCAGGCAGGAATCGGCAGTGACCGCGGCTACGCCGGTGGACTCCTGGGCACTCTCCCACCCGTGGGTTTGGATGGGAGTTGCGGCACAAACCAGGTGCACGTGATCACCTTCCTGTTCCGCGAGATATCCGTGGGGGACCTGTTCTCCAATGGTACCGGTGCGCAGGCGCCCGGGTGCGTTGAGGAATCCGGACTGCATCCGTGCGACGAGTTGGGTCAGCGAGTCGTAGAGCCGATCGCCGTCAAGTGTGGCCTGGACCATGCGATGGCGATTCCATGTCTCGACCAGGTCCAACAGTCGGTCGAGCAGTATGCTCGGAAGTCCCTGGGCAGGAAGTTGGAAGGAACGGCAACCCGGTGTGGGTCGCCGCCCCCTTCCAGTATGCATCTCAAATGCAAACCTATGGGTTCGCCTACTGTAGTGCAGGACCACGTGCCCGGCATCATGCAGGGAGGCTACGGTCCAGGGGTCGTCCATGTAGTAATACGCACTTGGATGGATCGCACCGAGGTGTACCGACAGGATATGGGGGTGCTCTGGGCATTCATTTAGGAAACCAGAAACCCAGGGACCCAGGGCTCCCAACACCCAATCCTCGCTGAGTTCCATCGGTTCCATGAGGTAACTTCGGGAATGTGTGGACTTGCCCCGTTTTCCGAACTCACCGTCGGGCGCGCACGACAGCGCAGCTAACCCAGCCACCATGGCGGCCAGAGGCAACAGGTAGGCCACAACAATGGGCGAGCGCGATTCCATGGTCATTGGGAAAGCGCCATTGCAAGATGTTCGTAAAGAACGACGGCATCGTTGTCGTATGCACTGGTGGTGGCTCCATACCCCCCGCGAACTTGAGCCACAACCACAGTGGCCGCGTCCTCTGGTGTGAATACTTTGCACGCACACAGGTGACCCGGAAAGTTCATATCGCAGGAACCCATTTGCTGGGGGCACTGTATCTGTGACTTCTCTGTTTCAACGACATGGATCCCGTACACGGTTTCGTGTTCGACAGGGATCGACGCGAGGTACGCCCCTTCCCTATCAAAGTTACTGCTGCGCTTGACTAGAATGCGGTGACTTTTACCCGTGTCACTATCGACAATGGAAAACCATAGGTGATCTACTGGATAAAATGGCCCGTAGGGACCGGCCGAATCGGGGGAACATACGGCCGACTCCACGCCGAACGAATGGAACTCGTATCCAAAAACCAGGATTTCTTCCGCAGTGTCGTCATAGGGAGCAGGCCCACCACCTTGGGGGCAGGAACTCGTGAGCAATTGATAGTTCGGAGAGGCTGGATCGATGCGATCGTGATCACGGGGAGCACGGTGATACACGGCGGCCTCTGCAGCACACCGGAAAAAATCAGCGTGGGTGCCCACGGGTATCACAGACACCCCCTCGAGATGACCTTCATCGTCGAAGGCACTGTCGTTCACCACTCCAAATAGTGTCCCATCTGAGATGAATCCACCGCCCGTGTCCGCTGTCTCAGTGCGTATTTCGGGCCCGTGAATCGTCCACAGGGGACCCGCCCCGGATCCCACACGTGTGCCCTGGCCGTTCCACACCCGAGGCAAACCCAACTCGGGTCGACCATAGCCAAATACTTGACCGTTGCTTGATGGGATCTTACCCCGGCGCGCCAGTCGATATGTGGCTCCGGTTTCGTGCCGTTGGGAAAACAGCACCGCGAGCCCGTAGTTTCTTCCAAAAAAGGAATCGTAGTTGCGGTGCACGACTGCAAGCTCCACCGGGATGACATTCTTTGAGTTCACGGGACCGCGACCCACAAGCAAGGGCAAATCGTTTCTTAGCTCCCCGGTGACGTCCAAGTAGTTGAGGCAATCCGCGTGGGCGACCCAGGCGGACCCGTGGTTTGACAGGGGCAGATGAACCGGAGTCGCGGCGCACACCAATCGCAACAGATCCCCATGTTGCTGCATTACATAGGCGAAGTCCGATTCGATTTTCGCGGGAGCGGTGTCCGTGGGCGGATACCGATACTGCACAAAGGCTTCATAGACACTTCGCGAGAACGCCTTGATCTTGTCTCGATCCTTTTGGTTCGGCGGGAAGACCCTTAGCAAGTCATAGACTTCTGTGACTGCGGCAAGCAACTCGCCATGGAACTCGTAGAGTGACTCCCGCGCCGTTTTCTGAAACACCGTGCATTGCTCAGGGGGTGTGGCGGCTTTCCCGCCATTGCTCTTGGTTGCTTCGAACCGCATCGTGTCCTGGTTCCAATGCAGTCCCACCACGGGCTCCAATTCGTGCCACGGAACCACAAGCTCAGAATTCATGGGTTCATAGATGTTGATGAAGATATTGAGAGAGCTGATACGCCCGCCGCCTTCGCAGGGAGCCGCGTAGCCACTTAGGAAGGTCCTCGCATTGTCGAGCACAACACCGTGCTGGAGTTCCACGGGTGCGACGTCGAGGTCACTGGATTTTCGCTGCGTGTCGCCCGCCCCCAGCGGTGTGCAGGCCCCTAGGAGGGAGGTCATGATCGCCACGCTGCGGGGACAACAAACTCGTGTCGCCTTACCTAGAAAGGTCCGTGGGCATCTTTTTTTCACCCAGTCCTCCATCTAGCTGTCCACTAGGGCGCGTCGGAGGTTTTCGAGATCGTTGTGCGTGGGGTTTTCCACGCCAAGGTCAAATTGAATACGGTGCACCGCATTGTTGATGAGGTTTGTGGCCCCGTCTTGTCTGCATTTGCAGGTAAGATCGATGGGGACACCAGGTTGTTCTGGGTGGCATTCACACGCTCCAAAGGTGGAGGGGCACGCCATTTCGTGGGGCGCCACAACCGGCCCTACCATGCCGACCACGACAGGGGCCCCCGGCTCCTCACCCGTGGCCATGTTGCTCTCCACCGTGAGCGACCAACTCAACCGCAGACGTGTCTCACTGGACTGTTCCACTTCGTAGATGTTCCGCCGTTTGATGTGCCGGGTGGTATTGGCATCGACCCAACAGTGCCCCGGCTCCCAATTGGTTACCTCGAGCACATGCTCCCCAAAACCCAGAAGGGAATGATCATCCGGTTGTCCCTTGGGTTCATGGCCACAGGACTCAAAGTCACTTACCCGTTTGGCGCCCTGGTTGGCAGGGGTGTTTAACGCCCTCTTGAAAGCGCACTCCAGAAACTCACGATTGGCACGAACCGTGGCAGCTTTCACGGAGGGCCTGCCGTTTTTCCCCCGGTAGCCCACCAGGGTTCCCCAATAGGTGCTTGGCTTTCCGTCCTTTCCCGGTTCGACGACTCCGCCACCCAGGTCGTGGACCCCCATCGGGGCATCCGGCCTGGGAAAGGTCCAGTAGCTTGCTCCCTCGGAGGTGGTTTCGCCCGATACCCGGTAGGCACGGGGTTGCCACTGGTATGGGTTCACCGTCAAATAGTTGAGGTTTCTCTCCACAATGCTGTAGCCCACGGCCATCAGGGTGTGACCGTAGGGCTGCAGCCATCGATCCCTGGGCAGACGCGCCCCGGGCTGGGTGCGGCCGTTGCTTGCGGCTGTCTTGGTTCCAAACAGGACCGCCAAGTGATGGCCGGGATTGCTTTCGCCACCAGACCCAAGCTTCCTGCTCATCGCATGCCCCACCACCAGGCCCACCCGCGCCATGTGACGGGGGTCCACCCTTCCGGTTCCCACGTAGATGTCAGCCCCCCCCACGCAGTCACTGGAGGTCACCACCACCAGATTCCACCCTTTCACCGGGGGCACCACATCCAGGGCGGTGGCCGAGCAGCGGAGGAAGGCCACATCACCTGCATCCCAGAACACGTATGCCGCCGATGGTTCGCTGTTCAGGGCCAATGAACGCCCCTGGGGCCCCGCGGGGGTCTTGTTGATCTGGGGCAGGGCAGCCTTGACGTAGTCATCGATTTGGTGGAGGAGCCCCTTCGGATGATCGCTCTTGCCACTGGCCTCACGTAAGCCCGCCATGATGTGGTCGGCAGCCGATTCCACTACCTCGGCCTCGGATTTCACAAAGAGATCTTCACAGTTCCCGGATGGAAACTCCTCCCACGTGTTGTCCGCCAACAACACCGCGTACCGGTTGTTTGCGCTGTGGTGAACACCCACTCGCTGGTGATCTGGCCAACGGGGAGGTTCGTCGGTGCCGAGTATTTCGAAATACAGGGATCGAACGGGAGAATCACCCGAGCAATACCGAATGACAGACATCTCCGGATGCCTTGCGGAGAGGAACCACCCGTGCCCCAAATCAAGATCGGGCAACCCCGTCGCGCGCTTGGCGTGTTCTGACGGGCGAACATTGCCGGGGGCGCACCCCCCCGAAAACAACGCAAACCACCCAAACGATACCAACAACAACAGCATGGCAACACCACCGACGGGCTTGCATTTACGGGCCTTGGGACCCGCCAAGGGGGCCGATGGGGTGTGGAATACAACGTACACGGGGTTTGTGAACCCCACAGCAAGGTCTGTTCCTGGCCAAAACTCTCCCAATTCAGGTGATTTTCCAGGTCAGCGGAATTCAAGCAAACCGACTAGCCGGCTACTGCACCAGGCAGGCTAGACCGCGTCGGCATTTATCTGATCGACCCTCGGCACCCTGCAAAACCACCATGACCCTCCAGTCTCCTTACCAATACTCGGCATTGCCTCGTCAACTGTCACGCCCTGGAGGTTCCGCTGGGCACCGATCTTTCACTCATCTAAATCCCGACGCGGTCTAGTGAGCAGGTTCCACCTGGGTTCCGGGAGCAGGAAGGGGTGTTGGTGGGCGCGCGTTTCGGAGCCCCTGCTCCATGGTGCTGGCCCGCTGGTTCGCGCGCTCCAGGTCCCGGCGGAGGTCCGTGGCGGATGAGTTCAGGCTAGCGATCTGGGCATAGGCACGGGCGGTTTCCTGGTGCGCAAGCGCCAACTCATCCTGCTTTCGGGCGAGCTCGTTCTGTTGTTGAGCCAAGGTGCGTTGCTGATCTGACGACGTGCGCTGCTGATCCGCCAGTTGTTGTTGGAGCCGGGCCGCCTGACGTTGGAGTACGGCCATGCGCTGTTCCAACTCCACTACCTGGGACTGTTGCCGGGCCAGCTTGTCCCCCAGTTGTAGATTCCGGGCCTCACTGGCTTGCCATTGGGTTTCAAGGTCCGTTGTGCGGGCCTGGGCCTGTACCAGTTCCTGGGCGGTATCGTCGGCACGTTTTCGGGTTTGGTTCAATTGCTGTTCCGTGTGTGCCAGGGCCTCTTCCCGGGCAGCCACGGTTTGCTGTGCCTCATTCAACTCTGCGCTTCTTTGCCGAAGATCCCCCGCCAGGCGTTCGCTGTGAGCGTTGGCCGTTTCCAGTTCGCTTGTGAGTTCCCCTGTACGTCGTCGTTCGGTGGCAAGGCTGGATTGGGAAACCGCAAAGCTCGCCTCCGCCTCACCCAGCTTGTGGGCCAAGTCCATGCGCGTCAGGCGGCTTTGCTGGTAGCGATCTTCGATGCGCGCCACATCCTGCTCCAGGGCCATGCGCCGCTGGCTTTCCGCACTGAACTCGGCCCGCGCCTGCTCGGCCTGGAGCCGTTGAAACTCGGTCTGGTTGGCCATCACAAAAACCACTGCGGCAAATACGGCGCCCAGGGCAAGCGTGGTTGGGGCGAGCCATCGAACAAGGCGCGCCCTCTTCGCCCGCTGCTCCTCGGGGCGGGTAAGCAAGGTTAACTCCTTTGCAAACTCCTCCGCCGTGGGCCGCTCTTTTGGGTCCAGGCTCATCCAGCGATCAAACGCGGAACGGAGGAAACGTAAATCCTTGGTGCGGGGATGCTCAGGAACCACACTTGCGCGGGCGGCCACGAAGCTTTCCACCGCACCGGCCTGAACCTCCTCTTGGGTCTCTGGATCCAGGGCATTGCGCAGGGCCAGGGCCAGGGAGAATACATCCGCCTTGGCGCCCACGGGGGGCTTTACCTGCGCATTGGCAAACTGGGCTGCCACTTCGGGCGCAAAGTAGGTTGGGGTACCGGCGACCACCATTTCCGCTTCCTTGGCGGCCACTCCAAGATCGAGCAGCACGGGCAACAGGCCCTCTTCGGTGTCCCCACCAAAGCCTTCCAGCTTGGTGAGCAGAATGTTGTCCGGCTTGATGTCCTGGTGCCGAATCCCCACCGCGTGCATGGTGGCCAGGGCGTAGGCGAGTTTTTCAAAGATGGGCCGGGCTTCCGCGCGGGACAGGGCACCCCGCTTGAGGCGCGCACCCAGGGTTTCGCCGTCGTACCAGGGCATGACGAACCACAGGCGCCCCTCATGCCAACCGTGGTCCTTGAACTGAACCACCGAGGGATGAAAGACTGAGGCAATAAGCCGCAACTCCCGCAATGCCGCATCCCGTGCCTGTTGGGAATAGGAGGGCTGGTGCAATAGTTTTAGGGCCACCACATGGTTGGGCACGTGGGTGTCTACCGCCCGGTACACGTCCGCAAAGGATCCGGATCCCGCCCGGCCTAGCACACGAAAACGGTTTCCGATGGTGGTGCCTTCGCACAGGGGGGCGTGGGTATCTGTGGCCCCAGGCTTGCTCTCCTCCTGGACCGACTCAAGCGCAAAGGCATCGAGCAATGCACTTCCAAGCCCACGCCTCTGATCGCCCTTGATCCCCTTGGATAGGGTCCTCAACGGTTCGACGGTGGGTGAACTTTCCGGGCGCTGCCCTGCTGTCTTGGGATCACCCAACAGCTGTTCACCGAGCAGGAGCTGTGCATGGGACAGGGCGGTCTCGAGATGCTCCCGAACATCCCGCTCATTGCGCTCCACCACAAAGGCCACTTCTTCCAGGGTGAGTTCCCGGGCGTAACAAAGCTCCAGGAGTTCGGATTCCAGGGGCTGCAGTTCCTTTCGCAACCGGGCGAGGGCCTCGTTGTAGGCAGGATCGTGGAAGCTTCGAACCGGTAGGCCCAGGGTACTGTCCGCCCACTGCAGAGGCTGCCCCTGCTTTTGGGCCATTCGCCGGGCCATTTGAAATAGGCGTGCGCGGATCCCCGGGGCCTGAACCAACTGTTCCGCACCCTGCGCGGCCACCATGGCCTGGACTTCTGTGAGGGCCTGCTTTGCGTCCTCGAGATCTCCTAAACGAAAGGTCAGGTATTGGCGCAGGCCCTCGGCGTAATGGCTCAGGGCCCGAACGCGGACCACGTCCACGACGGTTCCCAACACGCCCGAAGAAGAGGTGCCCGTGGAAGATGGATCCTGCGAAGATGGATCCCGTGGAGAAAGGCCCGCGCGCGCCGCAATGGACTCCGCGGCGGCGGCAAACATGGGTCGCGTGCCCTTTTTCTGGCGGTCGGGTGAGGTGGAAGCCAAACCCAGGGAGTCTTGAATGGAAGCCATGGGGTCGAAGCAATCCCCGAGAAGGTCAGGGTTTACCTGTTTTCCCTGGGGCTGAATCCCCCTGGATTCTTCCAAAGGCGGCAAAAGGTCCATGGAACCAAGGTCACATGGGCACCGCAAAGGATCAAAAAACCGGGGCGGACCTGCGCACGTGTTCACCCCCAGAACGACGATGCCCCGCTTTCGTTTCTTCAAAAAAAAGGTCAGAACCCATCAAGGTTCTGACCTTTTTTCACAGCGTTTGCCGTTCCCGCTCTACATGTAGATGCGGAACCCTAGGATGGCATTGGTGATGAGGCTCACGTTGCTCTGAAACGTGTTGAACGCCACCCCAAGATCGCCACCATCAGGCGCGACCACACCGAACTGGGCGCCGATGCCACCGGTGAAGCTCAGATTCGGAAACCCAAGGGCGGTCATGAAGAACTCACCCGCGATCATGCCGCTGAGGAACATGTTGAAGCTGGCGCCGCCGGGGCCCACGTCGTCAAGGCCGAATCCAAGGCCGCCACGTCCGTAGAGCACCATGTTCTGCCATACCCCGATGGCGTACAGCAGGGCACCTTCCACGTTGAAGTTCCAGGAGGTTTCGGGCTCGGTTCCAAGACCAAGGCCCACACCCGCGTCAAAACCGAGGGTCTCGTTGAACCATTGGCGGATTCCCAGGGGAGCCGTGCCGTTGAAGTAACCGATACCGGTACGGCCGATCACGTCTGCAAAGGCGGTGCCTTCCACACCCTGGCTTTCGGTGGGATCGGTGAGTTGGGTGTTGATTTCCGCGTTGAGAACCGCGTCGGCGTTGGAGGTGGTGGTGTCGTTGACCACATCCAGGGTGGGCTCTGGATCCTGGGCAGCCGCCCCATGGGCTGTGCCGATCCCTGCGAGCAGAAGAGTGGATGCGACCACGTGAGTTGCAACAATGCGAGCGTTCATTTGTTTTCCTTCCTAATATTGCACTTTGCCCCAGCCAGCACAGTGGCGCTTTGCGGGTACAAAATTGCATTCCCCTGATTGAATTGTGAGGTCTTTACCCCTGGCTGGCGTTCGGTCAAACAGCCGGGATATCACCCGCCCCTAGCGGGGTAGGGCTTGGACGGGGCGCCGACGAAGAACTTCAAATCGAAGGGCTGAATTTTCTCCCGCCCGGGACTCCACCTGCTCCCATTGGCTTGCATCAAACTGTGGGAAAAAAGTGTCTCCATCCACCTGTTCGTCCACCCATGTGAGGTGCAACTCCGTGGCCTGGGGCAGGGCCTGGGTGTAGATTGTGCCGCCACCCAGAACGAAGGGAAGGGAATCCTTTTTCCAGGCGAGTTCAAGGCCAGACTGTAGATCGGTCACCACGTCCATGCCGGGTTCAAAATCAATATGGGAGAGATCAAAACTCGGATCCCGCGTCAGCACCACGTGGTGCCGACCCGCAAGGGGCTTGCCCAGGGACTCGTAGGTCTTGCGGCCCATGATGACGGTGTGACCACGGGTGGTCCGTTTGAAGTGCTTCAAATCCTCAGGATAGTGCCAGGGCAAATCCCCATCCCTGCCAATGCAACGATTGCGCGAGAGGGCCGCGATCATTGCAAGGGGGCGCGGTTCTTGGTCGGGGGATTCCATTGGAGTACGGGCTGGTATGGGGTGGAGCAGGGAGGGCGCTTAGACAGCGACAGGTGCTCTGATGGCGGGATGGGGATGGTAGTGGGTTAGGGTGAAGTCTTCGTAGGTGAATCCAAAGAGGTCCGTGACCTGGGGATTGAGGGTCATGGTCGGGGGATCTTTCGGTGCACGGCTACATTGGAGTGTCGCTTGCTCCACGTGGTTGCTGTAGAGGTGCACGTCCCCAAAGGTATGCACGAACTCCCCCGGGTTGAGCCCTGTGACCTGGGCCACCATGAGGGTCAGCAAGGAGTAACTTGCAATGTTAAAGGGAACACCGAGGAAGACATCCGCGCTGCGTTGGTACAACTGGCAGCTCAGTTCCCCATCCTGCACATGAAACTGGAACAAGGTGTGACAGGGAGGTAAGGCCACCTGGTCCGCCTCTGCCGGGTTCCAGCCGGTGACCAGCAATCGGCGGCTGTTCGGATTGCGACGGATCTCCTCCACCAAACGGCTCAGTTGGTCCACCCCATCGTTCCGATAGTTACCAGAGGCATCGGTGGTGGCTCCAAAGTTGCGCCACTGGTGACCGTACACGGGGCCAAGGTCTCCCTCGCTTCTACCAAACCGGGCGGTCTGTTCCGGGGTGGCCCACTCGTCCCAGATGGACACCCCCGCCTCCCGGAGGGAATGCACGTGTGTCTCCCCGCGGATAAACCACAGCAGTTCGTGAATGATGGAACGGAGGTGCACCTTTTTCGTGGTGAGTAGGGGAAAGCCCTGGCGCAGGTCGAAGCGGAGCTGCCGACCGAACAGGCCACGGGTGCCTGTACCTGTACGATCCTCCCTGGGTTTCCCGACATCGAGAAGTTCCTGCAGCAAATCGAGATAGGCACGCACGGGGGGTCGGTAGCAGGGACCCGTGATTGGAGCAACGGCCCTGCCACCTGGCTTGCCACCCCAACGAAGTTCGCCCAACCCAGGGGGCGGCCGCTCCACCCACGCGAGGCGGCGCTCCTCTCCCAACCTGGTGGTTTTGACTTGCCGGGTTCCGTGGGTCGCGCGAAGTTTGGGACCATGCAACTCCAAGATCTCAAAATCATTGTGACCGGCGGCGCCCAGGGCATGGGAGCCTATTTTGTAAAGCAACTTGCCCAGGCGGGGGCACAGGTGGCTGTGGGTGATGTGTTGAAGGAGCCCCTGGATGCCCTTTCCCAGGATACGGCAAGCCTTGCGGGCGGTGTGTTTGTACGCACGGTGGATGTGTCTGACCCTGGGCAGTGCGAGTCTTTTGTGGACTGGGCTGCCGATCGGATGGGTGGCCTCAACGGGCTCATCAACAACGCCGGGATTCTGCGCGATGGATTGCTCGTCAAGAAGGATCGGGAAACGGGCAAGGTTGTCAAGCTTTCCAACGAACAGTGGCAGAAGGTGATCGACGTGAACCTTACCGGTGCCACGTTCATGGTGAGAGATGCGGTGGCAAAGATGGTGGAACTGGGCGCTTCCCGAGGAGCCCCAGGGGCGGCATCCACGGCCGGCGTAGTGGTCAACATGTCCTCCATTGCGCGCCACGGGAACCGTGGGCAAACCAACTACGTTTCCGCAAAATCAGCGCTGGCTGCCAACACGGTGACCTGGTCCAGAGAGTTTGCGAAGTTTGGGGTACGCGTGGGAGCTGTTGCGCCTGGAATGATCGAAACCCCCATGACCGCAGGCATGAATCAGAAGGCCAGGGATGCCCTGGTGAACCTTGTTCCTGTGGGGCGTGTGGGCGTTCCTGAGGACATCTGGCTTGCGGTAAAGTTTGTGATTGAGTGCGACTACTTCAACGGGCGTACCATCGATGTGGATGGGGGCCTGAACCTTTGAGCAATGCCTCCGATTCCGATTGTATTTCCCAAAATACAGACACCTATCGGGTTGGGGGCTGGGGGCGCCCCTACTTTTCCATCAACCCTGAGGGGCACCTGGAGGTGCACCCCAACCCCAATGGGGATTGTAGGGTGGATCTCTACCAACTGAGCCAGCAACTGGAGGCACGGGGGCTGTCTCTTCCGGTGCTGGTGCGGTTTCCCGATATTCTGGATCACCGCATCTCAAGGATTAACGGCGCCTTTGCCAAGGCCATCGAGGAGTACAAATATGGAGGCCGTTACCAGGGGGTGTTCCCCGTAAAGGTGAACCAGCAACGGCACCTGGTGGAAGAGGTGGTGGAATACGGACGAGCGTGGGGGCATGGGTTGGAGGCGGGATCCAAGCCGGAGTTGCTGATCGCGCTATCGTTGATGCACGACACGGATGGCCTTGTCATTTGCAACGGCTACAAGGACCTGAGCTACGTGGAAACGGCCCTCTTGGGCCAGCGTATTCAACATACCGTTATCGTCGTGTTGGAAAGGGTCGAGGAGCTGGATCTCGTGTTCGAGGCCTCCAAGCGATTGGGGATTCGCCCCGTGCTGGGTGTGCGGGCGAAGCTTTCCTCCAAGGGGATTGGCCCCTGGGAGGACTCGGCGGGGGATCGCGCGAAATTTGGGCTGAGCGCAGCCGAAATCGTTCTGGTGGTAGATCGATTGAAGGAACAGGGCATGTTGTCGTGCCTTCAACTGGTGCATTTTCATATCGGCAGCCAGGTCTCTAACATTTCAACCTTCAAGAATGCGCTGCGGGAGGCCACGCGCTTCTATGTGGAGCTCTTCAACATGGGCGCACCGATGAAGTATATGGATGTGGGAGGGGGATTGGCGGTGGACTACGACGGGTCCCGCACCGACTTTCATGCCTCCAAAAACTACGACACTCAGGAATACGCCTATGATGTGGTGGCCGCGATTCAGGAGGCCTGCGACCGGGCCAAGATTCCACCGGCCACAATCGTCAGTGAAAGCGGGCGGGCAACCGTGGCCCACCAATCGGTGTTGGTGTTTGACGTGTTGGGGAGCAACCAGATCGACTACGCGCTGCCCAATGCACCAGAAGAGGATGCTCACAGCGTGATTCAGGAACTCTACGAGACCTGGTCACAGGTTACGGGAGCGAATATTCAGGAATCCTGGCACGACGCCACCCAGGCCCGAGAAGAGGCCCAAAGCCTGTTTAAGTTTGGCTACCTAAGCCTTCGTGAGCGGGCGCGTGTGGATCGCCTGTTTTGGCACTGTGCCAATCGTATTGCCGAGGCGGGTCGTACCGCCGCACTCGATCGCCCTGGCGAGCCTGGGCGTGACCCGAACTTTGTTCCAGAGGAAATGGAAGATATCGAAAAGGTCCGTAGCGCGGTGTACTACAGCAACTTCTCCGTGTTTCGATCCGCACCGGATACCTGGGCCATCGACCAGCTCTTTCCTATCATGCCCATTCATCGGTTGAACGAAATCCCAACCAAACGGGCACGACTTGCGGACCTTACCTGCGACAGCGACGGGATCATCGACCACTTCATCGACAAGGATGACGTCAAGGATTCCCTGGAGGTTCACGCGCTCAAACAGGGCGAGCGCTACATGATGGGGATGTTTCTGGTGGGCGCCTACCAGGAAATTCTTGGTGATCTTCACAATCTGTTTGGAGATACCCATGCGGTCCATGTGCGGGTGGGACCACGGCGCCGTTCCAATGGAGCTTCGGAGCCCCCAGAATCCCAAACCTCCAACGGATCGGAGTTGGGCTACCACGTGGAGCATGTGGTGAAGGGAGACCGCACCGACGAAGTGTTGAGCTACGTACAGTACGACGCTGAGGCCATGGTGGAGCGGGTGCGGCACCGCGCCGAGGATGCGTTCGAACAGGGAAACCTTACCTTGGAACATATGGGAAAGCTGATGGAGCACTTTGAGAAAAGCCTCCGCGCCTATACCTACTTATCTGTGTAGATCCCCCTGGGCCTCTAAACCCCGCCACGGTGTTGAAACAGCTCTAGGGAGCGAGCAAATGGGTGTCGAGAAAGAGCACCGTGAGCTGGAGGTACAGATCCTTGAGTTCTTGGTTCCGCGTACCGGCGCCCACTTCACGGGCTTGGATCCACCATACTTCCGTATTCATACGAACCACGTGTTCCAACCGGGAGATTTCTTCCATGGGGGTACGGAGGTCCTGCCCATAGGCCATCCAAAGGGGAGCAGTGATTCTATCGGCAGAAGCCAAGGGCGAAAGCTGTTGTAGAAACCGGGTGTTCTCTGTGACCCGTTCGTCTCCAAACTCCTGCCGAGCAAAACTGCGCTGGTACCAGGGTGTTTGCTCCAGGTAGGTGGAGATCTTCAAGGGTGCGGAGACCACCAGCCCACAGCGAACCCGGTCGGGCAGCTGAGCCATGGTGGAAAGGGTGAGGAAGCCCCCGTAACCTGCCCCGTAGAGCGCAACACGGTTGGGGTCCAATCCAGGCTGCTCGGCAATCCACGCCAGCACCTGGCCCACGTCCCGCACCGCATCGGGGCGCTTGTTTTGGTCGTCCAGGGCTTCGAACTCCGCGCCAAACCCGGAAGATCCCCGAACGTTGGGCGCAAGGACCGCCACGCCTCGCCTTCGGCGTAGGAACTCGGTCAGGGGTGTGCGCACGGGGCGCGATTGGGCGGCGGGCCCCCCGTGGAGGTACACCAGCACCGGAGCCCGTGTATGGCTTGCAAGGGGTGGGTACAGCCATGCCTGGAGTTCACGTTGGTCATGGGTGGGAATGGCCACCGATCGCACGGCCGGCAGGGCCGGTGTCTGGGGGCCTCCGTATTCTGATTGTGTCCATGGTACCCAGCGCTTTTGTGTGGATCGCAGTGGTTGCAGTGTAAGGACATGGGCGTCGTGGGATCGCGCGGCATCGCTGAAGGTTGCTGCAAGGCGTGCGCCCGTGGACGAAAGTCGCAAATGTTTCAGAACGCCGTTGCTGGGCGCTTGGGCCACGGTCCTGGACACCATGGTGCGCCGATCCAGACGCATCAGGTGACTGACACCGCCCGCGTTGATGGAGAACACCACTTCCTTTCCGTGGTCGGATACCGCTAGGGCTTCCACATCCCCGTCCAACGCGGTGGGGATTGCGGTGTGTTGAATTTCCGGCTCGTCGAGAACCAACCGATGGAGCCCCCAGTGGTCTGAGTGGGCCCGGGCCACCAGGAACACCTCCTGGGCGTTGCTTCCAAAATGGGCACCCGCGGCCTGGGCAGCCAATGGATGATCGAGGGCCTCGTGGGTACCTGAAGCACGATCGTAGAGATACAGGGCACCTTGGTGAAGGGAGCGGGACTGGGCCAGAAGCACATGGGTACCCTCTGGCGAGAAGTCCAACGCTCTCCAATGCCCTTGCAGCTGGAGGCTAGGATCCATGTGGCTTGGCAACGTCTGGCCTTCCAGATAGGAAAGGTCCACGACGTACAAATCAAAGTCACTGCCCCTCCGGGCGTTGCCGGTGAACGCGATATGACGACTTTTCACATGAATCGCCGGCATGGTGTAGGAGCCACGCCCATCGGTCACCTGTAGGGGTGTACCGCCATCGATGGGCTGGAGGTACAACTGATTTTCCCCCTCCCCTTGCGGATCCTGGCGAAACAGAACCGGAAAGGGTTCGTTGGGATTGCCAATCCAGCGGGCGTCCTGCACGGGCTCGTATCCGAAGGTCAGCTGCCGACGGGCGCCAAGGGGCCGTTGCACCCAATGCAGTTGGGGAGACTGTCCCAGTTCGGTGCGCACAAGAAGTGCCGAGCCGTCAGGGCTGATATCGAGAACCTCGGCCTCCCGCGACAGGAGGAAAGGGGCCAACTCGTCCACCAACCGCTGGGGGACTTCCGGCACACCCTTGAGTTCCAGGGGAGATCGATCCCCGGGAACTAGGTTTTTAAAGTTCTCCAGGACCTCCTGCACGGTTTCCTGCTCCTTTGCGGCCTGGATCGATTCCTGGCGGGAGGGTGTGGGTGAATACTCTTCACTCACGATGGCCGGTTGGGCGCCCCCACAACCGAGCCACAGCCCTAGAGCGGCAGGGGCAAGCCAACGCGGTAGAACGTGCATGCCTGCAATGTAGCAGGCTACCCTGGGATGGCGCGAGCAGGGTCAGACTACAAACCCACCGGGGGGAAGCGGCCTCAGGACAACAGCGGGGGATTGGAACGCCGCCGCGCGCTGAGCCGGCCCGGTCGGTTTGATCTGGATCCGTTGGAGCCAGATCGATTGAACCCAGATCGATTGGAGCCGGCATTGGCCACGAATCCATTTGGGTCAAAACCATGGACTCCAGTCCTGTTTGCGCTCGTTTCACTGGCCTGTTTCCGGGCCAGCGGAAGAAGTTGCCCAGGCCCTCTGGCAACGACTTGGGTTTCCTTGGCAATGCCGCGGTTTTTCCCCATGGTTCGCAGGGCATACCGGCGTTCCGCGTAGTCCTGATCACCCTTCCAAAGGAGGTTGGCACGATACTCCAGTACCGGGCTCACCACCCTGGCGACCCAGGGAAGAATCTTGGAAAACTCGGGACGATCGGAGACGGCATAGGTCACCTCCACGATTGCGGTTTCACCTGGCCCCATAGGAGTGGCATGGGTGCACACCATGGAACCTGCACCCTCCCCTTGTACAATGGTCATGACGACCGTTCTTGGGTCTGAGCAATGGAACGTGGCGTCTACCTCGACGACCAACGGGCCCAACACACGAAACGCGGCACGTACGGCGATGCTTTCCTCGGTTCGATCAAGAAGCGTGACCCTGGCGGGCCTTTGTGGCTGGTTTGCGGCGGAGTGCCAGGGGTCGAGCCGGTTTGCGATCACATCCTGGGGGTCGCACTTGACCACCTTTCGCAACACGCCAGGGATGAAGTGATCCGGTTGGGGCACCGCAAGGGGATGTTGGGTAAGGCGTTCATCCAGGCCCGTGATCGTGGGGGGCAACTGCACCCAACAGAGGACACCGTCGTCACAGGTATTGTAGGGCTGCCAGGCACCGCGCCCCTTGGCGCCCAGCTCCAGGCCATGCCACGGGCACACCAGGACGTCCCTGCTCTGCCCCGTGCCCTGTTGACTTTTCTTTCGTACGGAAGCGCAACTCAGGTCGGCTCCGAGATGGGGGCAGGCGGCAGGCGCAACACACACGTGGCCTTCCGCACGCCATGCCACCAGCTCCTGCCCATGGATTACGAACTTGCGGGGAGCCTGGATACGGGCGCTGGCGTCCAACACAAACCACCCACCACCGGGTTTTCTTAGGCCATGATTTAGGGCCCCGTGAACCCACGTCGGATCCGCCTGCACCCACGGGGGTTCACCGTGGGCCAGGTGAGTCGGCCGTTGCGCCAGGGGCTTGCTGATATTCCGGAAGATGGGAAAGGATCGCTCCCCGATTTGGATTTTCCACGGCATGGTCTTGGCTCCTGGCTCCCGATTCTTGAAACCCTACCTAAATCTCTTTGCTAGGTTCTGCAACAGGGCCCTTCTGGGCCCTTGGAAAGCACGGTGATTAAAATCCAGTGCGAACAAAGAGGCGTGATAGCCCCCGGTCGATCCGTTGGGGCCTCACGAACTCCACCATGCTCTGGGATCGAAGGGTCAAGGTACGTTGATGGTAGACTACCTCCGCAAAGGAACGCAGGGCACAGGGGCTATCGTCCACAGGTGCGGCCACGTGAATATCCAAGGCTCCATGCGGACCACGAAAGGACAGGTGTTGCCACCAGGGCATGCCATAGCGGCCTAGGCGCGTACGGTTCCGTCCCACCACCAGGGGGTGATGTACGAGCGTTTCGTGCTCGGTGATCCATAGGACACGGTGCAGGGGGGGTTGGGACCGGTCTTCTGACCAGGCCAGAAAGTACACCAGTTCGGCACCCTCAAAGGGTGCGTGCCCCCAGATCCAGTGCCGAATGCCCAGCTCAGAAAAGGGCGCCGGCGATCCCTGGTGATCCAAGTAGGCCCGCCCGATCCACGGGTGGTTGCCACGTTCACAGTGTTCCGCGACAGTCGCTGTGGTCGGCTTGATTAGGGGCGACCAACGATGATGCAGAGCGTGGCGTTCTGGGAGCGAAGAGATCAAAGGAGGCGGGGGAATGGTGCTACCCCTTGGCGCGTGCGTGGAACGCAGGGATGCTTGCATTTCAACGGAGAGTCGGTGGTGGGCGTGGGTACCTGGATCCTGCAGGCACAGATCTGCGTTCAAATGAAACCCTTCGTCTGACGTGGGGGAGACCACAATGGTGCTCGACCCGAACGCCCAACGATGGGGAGAGGTGTCTCCGGGCCCCCTGGGGTAGTCCCACTGACATTCCCGGGGTAGGTATTCCTGCAGGGTGCGGAAGGTGGGTTTACGGTTTCTGTGGATCACAACTTTCAAACTCGGCCGGAGGCTGGGTGGAGGCGGATCGTGATCACGGCAGCTCGTAAGATACCCTGGGAGAAAGGGCAGTCCGTAGGACCACATCAGCACAAGGCTGTTGCCGCCCTCTCCCAAGACATCCAAGCGCCACCAGAGAAAAGCACCCCGTTTTTCTACCCACAGCTGGGGCAACCCCAGCCGTGGTGGGGTCAGAGTGATCATTTCAGGAACCTGCATGGCCGCTGCGTAGATCTAGGTACGGGCGCCTTGGACATCAAGTGGTAAAAGGTTTGCATGGCATTTGTGAACGAAATCAAGGTTCGGTTCAACGAAGTGGACGATGCGCGGGTGGTTTATTACCCGCAGTTCTTCGACTATTTTCACCGAACCTTCGAGGATTTCATGGACACCCATGGGCCCGGTTTTCACGAGATGATGCGCAGCCACCATGTGGGATGGCCGTCCGTCCATGCGGAGGCTGACTACCGCACTCCGTTGCTGTTTGGCAGCAGGCTTTCGCTCGAGATGTCACTTGCACGCCTGGGCAACCGTTCTGTGACGCTCGGCTACCGCGGAACGCTTGCGGGCTCAGACCTTCTCGTTGTGGAAGGTAAAGTCATCGCCGCCTGCATCGATCTGGCGACCGGCCAGGGCCAATCCATACCCAAAGCCTACCGGGATCTTTTTGAACATCACCTTGGGACCTCTCTCGACGGCTAAACGTGATCTGGAACCTTACAATCACCCATGTCTGAGGCTGTTCAAATACGTTTTGAGGAACATTTGATGTTCCATCTGGCGTATGGAGCGCTCCGTGTTCCATTGGACGAGGGCCCATGGATGCTTTTTCCCGATACCGTTGGTTGGCACAAAATATGCTGTTCTACCTCGCATGCCTTGTAGCTTCGCTGAAGCGAGCTCGGTGAAGGCACGGGGAGAAACCGTAAATACCTATGCCACACGACATCAACCCACACAACCTAGCCCGTACTCTGATGGCCCTCGCCCTCGGCATGCTGCCTTTCAACGGTGCTTGCCAGCCTACCATGGCAACTCCAAACGGCGCGAAGTCGGTTGCGGCAAACCGTACACCTCAGCTTGCTCTTTGGCGTGTGTCTGGGAGCCGCTCTTCGACCCAAACCCCTTTTCCTGTGCTCCATTCCGCACCCGTAATTCGCATCGGGAAAAATGTCGCGTTGGCTTGGGCGCCAGTTGAAGATCTTAGTGACTCGTGCGGAGACTCGTACGTCCAGCATAGGTTCTCTTCCGCATGGAAGCTCGGTAAGCAAGAAGGAGCCGTCACCGTGTTGGCTAGCGAACGTTGCCCGGATGACTTGCACAACGATATGGCGCCAAACGACTCGTTCTACCGGGTTACCGCTCTGGATACCCCCGTTGCCCGTACCAACGGCCACATCAACGGTAACTGGAATACATACCCCGAAAAATCGTGCACCGGTGACCACGGGAAAGTAGTTGCGTCAGTTCGTATCGGAATGGTGAGCACGGCCATGCTTGATCTCCTCAACGATCACTTGGGTAGCGGCGTTGAACCCGACTATTCACACGACGTCATGGAACTGCTCGGAAGTGGCGGAGAGAAAAACTCTTCGGGTGTACGAATACTTTTTTTCGAACCTGGAGATGGTGATGGCGACTGTGGTCTCTCGTCTGTGGCCATCGCCGACGTACGCGATCCCGCTTTGGATCCCAACTTGCTTTTTCCTGAGGCCATCTATCAATCTGTCTCGAGGGACGGCAACCCGATGCGAGCAACCACAACGCAAAGCCCACAGATCACGACTATGGAAGCCTTGATGGAAAAAAAGGATCTCCGTAGGGAGAGTATCTCTGGAGAGGCGCTGGCGCTGGTGGATGTGCAATCGACCTCCTTAGGGTGGTTGCTAGGTCCTACTCGCACGGTTCAGGGCGTGGCAGTGCTTCGTCGAAATAGGGACTCACCATTTGTGCCTGATCTGGCATCTGCAACGGCAACACCCGCACTAAGCATTCCTCTTCCAAAGGAGTTCTTCCAAGGGATCTATGCTGCGCAACAGTGCGCCTTGAATGTGGAATCACATATTTCCAGATTCAACCAGCGACTCCGCTCAACCCGTACCTCTGCCCCTGAGCTAGAGAACGATCTCCGTGGCCGTGTCGCGGCTTGGACCGAGTGCACATTGGACGGCATCCAGTTTTCCGAATCCACCGTCTTGTCTTCGAAATTCCTCGAGGTGTGGGCCCGCCGAGAGACGCCGGCAGGTTCCAAGGACTAGGCGAGGTCGCGTAGGGGAGCCGGGACTGGAGCATTTTGTGTTCTCAGAATGGAACGTGGAGCGCTCTATGCTCCGTAGGGGCCCCTCTTAGGTCGAACTATTCGGGTGGATCTTCCTTGGCACGGGGTGTGCAGTCGCTATTCGTGAAAGCACCTCAAGGATTCTGTTCTGTCGGTTGTGGGTGCGGGTGTATTGCTTCTTACAGGAAATGACAACAATGAAACCTAGTCCCCTATTTTCTCGGTCTGCGTTTGTTTTCACCCTCGTTGCGCTAACCCCACTCACAGCCTGCCAACCATCCATGGCTACCTCGACCGGGGCCAAGTCTAGCTACGAAGATAAACTTCGACGGGGGTACTTCCGGGTGTGTGAAGCGTTGAATCACGAAACCAAAAGGCCGATCATGGAGGCAGCCCTCCTGGAAATTCTGAGGAGCTCGGCCGCCAAAGAAATCTATGCGGCGCCCGATGCTCTCATCGATATCGGGGTGATTCCGCCCACACACAATGCCAACGGCCATGAAAACTACGGCAGGTCCTACAACCCCAACGTAGTTGCACGCGTCGGGGTGGATCCCAATGCCAATATTGGATCCAACTTTCTCGGGACCAAAGCGACCATAACTGGCAATGAAGCTGAAGTTCGTATGGCCTGGGTCACAGTCGGTTCCAACCAAGGTCTTGAACACATCCCGTGGCAAGCAGTGTGGACCATGTCGAAGGATCAGAATAACTGGAACATCGAAAATTTTCGGTACGAATTTAGGGACCTCGGCATGTACACAGGTGTTCTCAAAGAGAACACCTCCACCGCAATTCAAGACAACCCCATCTACCGGGGGACGGCCGCGGTGGGTCGTGCAAGGCAGGAGCACCTTACGTGCGAGCAGATCAAAGCCGCACGGGATTGGATGGACTATCGAGGGGAAGGCAAACGAGGCCTTTTTGATGCCAGTTTTGTGGAGTGGAGAGATCTATTGGCAAAGGTGGAGGATCGTCTCCATGGCCGCCTTTCCTTATACAACCCAACAAAACACAACGATGACCGTGGCCCAGTGTCTGCCAACGGCGCAAAGCAGATACTTCAAAAACGCATGAGATCCCAGGGTTTTGCGGCTGACATCACCTGTGAGGAAACTCTCGGAACTCCAAACCCTACTTGGGCAAAACACTACAACGAAGCGTACAAGAAAAACTCCTACTACGCGCCCCTATCTTCGGTACCGCAACTGACCTGTTCGGGTAGATCCACCGTAGGAGGAGTTCCGGTGCCTGAGGTTGCGGTGTACCACGGAACCTTCGGTGGGGAATCGTCGTGGATGCTTACCTACACAGCTCTGGGAGTTCCCTCGAATAACGATACGCTTAGGCCGGACTCCACACGTACCTTCCCGAGAATGGACGTGATGCTCCAAGCAGCAGGTCTGTCATCTGCGGATTGGTGGGTGATTACCGCCCAGGATGCGGCCTTGATTCTAGGAGAGTTCTTGAACTAGTTCCCCGCGGCGACATCACACACTGATGGACGCAGCCCTAGGCGCGGGCGAGGGTGCTTAGGAGTTGGGTGCGGGTGGCTTCGGGGTTGGGGGGGTGATCGGTTTTGGTGGTGAGCAGTTCTGCTTCCATGTAGCGCATGGCGATGTTCGCCAGGTCTTCGTCCGCCGCCTCGCCGAAAAAGCGAATGCCCTCGCGGTACACCATGCGGGTGGCCATGGAGGAGGCCACCATGCTGCGTAGGTATGCGGGAGGCAGTGCTTCCAGGGATTGTTCGGCGCCGTACTCCATGAGCACGGCGGGAAGATGATCCTTGAGGCAGCGGTGGGCAAAGGCCTTCCAGCTGTCGTCCTTTTGGAACTTCGCCTCCAACGCGTCGGTGACGCTCAGAATGCATTCACTCATTCGGATGCTGAGCTCCGGCAGCGTGAGTTTCGGAAAGAAGTGCCGCTCAATAAACAGCTGACGTGCCTCTAGGCTCGCCACGTTTCGCAGCCGTTCCAATACTTCTCGAACCAGACGAGGCTTTACTTCGTCCCACACGTCTTCGGGAAGGATCATGTTGGCCGCCACCTCGTAGCTGCTGCAGATGACGCCGCACTTGTTGGCGGAGCTGTCTTTGACTACCAGTACGCCTTCCTGGGAAAGGGATTTACGGGCTCCTGCGGTCACGAACAGGTTGGCACCTTCCACAATCACTTTGCTGGAGGCATGGCCCCGATCTGAGAGGTAGCTGCCCCAGTTGTGGTCATGGAGGGTTTGGGGTCGACCCCCGGCGGGCACAAAGGCGTCCGCCACCACACGCTGGTAGAGGGTGTTGCGCAGGCGGCGACCCTCTTCCGTGTCCACGGTGTGCAAGGAACCCTTGGCACCGAGTTTTTCACGGGGGAACTCTGCGATCGCCTTTTCTGCGTCGACCAACTCAAGTAGCGCTGCGGTGTCCAAACCATCTGGATCCTCCGCACATCCGCTGCCGTCCGCAATGCCCACCCAGCGGGCATGATTTCCGTATTCGCGATCCAGAATACGGATGAGGTTCCCTGCCACGTCACCGTCTGGGCCGCCGGTCATCTTGAGGGTGAACGTATCCTTGGTGGGCTCAATACCCACCTGGCGAAGCGCCTCTGCCAGAAACACCACGACACCTTCACTGGTCACGCCAAACTCCTTGTGGTTGATGCCGGAACTGGGCTTGGAGCTCATGAGGGCGCGTGCCAGGGGGTAACCTCGGTGCCCAGCACGCTCCACGATCCAGTCGATGAGCTCTGGGGTGATCTGCTCATCGGGACCGAGGAACAGGTATTCGTCCACCCCACGGGCTTTCGCTTGTTCGGAAGTAAGTACGTCCAGCAGGCCATCCACAAAGGATTTTACGGAAAGCTCTCGGGACTCCCGTGGCTCCACCAGCACCACGGCCTTGGACCCTCCTTCAGGGAGGTCCTTGTTCTTGAGCTGCTGGGCAAACGCCAGGTCGTACACCTCGTCGAAATGAAACAGGGATTCCTGGGCAAACTCCTCAAAGGAGCGGGGGTGCACCACACGCACGCCTCCGCGGGAGATGTCCCGAAAGCGAACATGGAATGCGTTGAAACCACGGCCGTGTACGAAATAGACGCCGAAGGGTGTTTCTTTGTTTTCGCGCGCGAAGAACTGTGGATCGAGGCGGTACGCCAACCCGTAACGGTTGGGATGGTGAATGTTGCAATAAAGGGTAGCTTCGGCCGCTTTTGCAAGGAGGCGCAGGAACCGCCTGCCAAACGGGTCGGTGGTCTCCGCATCGATGGTGGCGCGAAGATCCTTGTATTGGGCGGCCAAAACACCGGCCTCGGGGGGGGTAGCGCCCCCTACGGAATCGAGCAGTGTTTTCGCAAGTTGGCGGCAAAACCCTTGGTGGGTGCGCACCATATGAAGCACACGTTCCCTGGAGTAGGCGTACCGGTTTTCTGCACCCACCCGGGCTTGGACGAGACAGGCGAGCCCCATGACGAGCTCCGCCTCCGAGAGCGACCAATCCTCAATGGCGTAAAAAAGATCCAGGGCCCGGCTGTCGGCCCATCGCAGCCGACGGAGCTCCCGACCCATGTTGGGCACATCCACTTGATCCTTTTTGAAGACAATGCCCACCACGGCCACGACCTCTTCACCGGAGTCGAATACGTCCAGGTACGCGCGGTGGATGTCGATATGCCGTTTCCCAAAGTGGTCCACCACGCGCTCAAAGAGAATACGCGGCCGTGGAACGCGGTAGGCCATGCGGGCCCGTACCCAACCCCCAGGTTCCTCCGAAAGCTCCACATGGATGTCGTCTGACACCCGAGCTTGGTTGTAGAGGGCAAAGTTACGGAGAACTCGTTCGGCGGGCACGCTCACCGCATATTCACGCGGCGCGTGGCTTAGGTGCTTTTTGAACTGTTCCAAACCCGCAGGATCCAACTTCGCTGCGGCGTGATCTGAACAGGACTCCACGGCGGCCTGGTAACGTTCGGGGCGAATTAGGACCGGCGCGTCCACGTCGCGAAAACGAAACACGTCCACCACCAGATCGCCGTCCTGGGAGGTGTGGACCTTGGCCGAGGCGAGCGGACGCTCCTTGGGCAGTTGTTGCAGCAACCGTGAGAGGGTGCCTGGCTTGCTTTCCTCATGGATGAAGGTCCAGGAAGCACCGCCACCGTCCTTCAGGGTAAAGCGGAGTGGTTGACCCGCAGCACGGGCGGCCACAATGGCGCCCAGGTGTTTGCGTTGGGTGGAGGGATGGGTGTCCTGCAGGTAGGTGGCCGGCATGTTGGCGTAGAACCAGGGCACGGTCTCCTCCGCGGTGGCCCGAAAACGCTCGGTCAATTCTTCAGTGACGGATTCATCCACCACCGGGCTTTCCGGGGCCGGGTTGTGGGTAGAGAGATCAGAGCCTGAATCGTTGTGGGCCATTTGGGCCGGCGCTCTACTACGGTCCTGGGTAAGAAGCCAGCGGGCGAGGCCGCTGATAGTAGACTAACGGGCCACCAGCACCGAGCAGGGCGCCTGACGAGCAATACGCTCAGCCACGCTGCCGATAAGAATACGGCTTAGACCGGTACGCCCCTGGGCGCCCACCACCACAAGGTCTACTCCGTGATCCCGGGCATAGTCGCAGAGAGCCTCTACCGCATTGCTGTGCTCTAGGGCAACCACGTCCACCGATTCCACGGTGGCCAACTCGGTTTGTCTGAGTTGTTCCAACTGCTTGGCGGCATTTGCGCGAAGCTCCCGGGCAATCGTCTCCTCCACATTTCGCAGGGATGCGAGCACTCCCATCGGGGAGGCCCCAAGGGGGTCAAATGCGTGGATCAGCGTCACCCGGGGCTGTGCATCTCCGTGGGTATCTCCCACGATTTGCGCGGTGCGTTGAAGCGCAATTTTTGATGCGTCCGACAGGTCAGTGGCTACAAGGATGTGGGATGTGTGGGCCATGGTTGGTTCTGGCCCCCACAAACGATCGCTGTCAATGGGAATAAAACGGTTTAGTGATTACCCCGGGCCTATGGCGGCTTTCGGGTCTATTGCAATTTCTCAATCCACAGGGTGAAGGCACCCACAAATTTTTCTAAGTGTCGCCGAGTGGAGTCATCGGTGAGTTTGCCGTTTTCATTCCATTTGGTGTGGGCTTGCCCCACAAGGAACTCGGGAAATGGCATGGGTACGGCCACCATACCTGCCAGAATTTGGCGAAGATGGGCCTGGGCACGGGACGAACCCACGGGACTCGGGGAAGCGCCCAAAATCCCGACTGGTTTGTGTGCAAACACGGACTTGTAAGCCGGGCGTGACACCCAATCGAGGGCATTTTTCAGGGGGCCGCTCACGCTGTAGTTGTATTCGGGGCTGGCTACAATCACCCCGCGGGCCTGCCGAACCTGGTCTCGCAACCGCTGAACCGTGGAGGGTGGGGTATCCCCATCCAGGTCGGGGTTGTAGAGGGGAAGAGTTCCGATATTCCCAAACTCCACGCTCCAACCATCGCCAAGCAAGCTTGCTGCAGCTTGGAGCAAACGGGTGTTGGTGGAACCGGCGCGGAGGCTTCCGGAGATGGCAAGAATCGTGTGGGTCATGGGTTTTCCTAGAAGAGTACTACTGGATTTTACGGAAGATCAAACCACAGAACCTCTGCGGTGGATCTGGTGGTCAGGGCGGCGCCTAGGAGCTCCATGGGTTCTTCGAGCGCGGCGGCATCCCCCGCGTTCAGTTCCGTGGATACCCCGCCCGCGGAAAGCTCTGCATTACCCTGGGCCACATGTAGCCAGGCTGCCCTTGGGCCATTCACCTTGAGGGGAAGCGTGCTTCCTGATGACAATTTGGTGGCGTGGATTCTGGCGTCCTGTCTGATGAGAGCAACGTTGTCGCTTGGGTCTCCTGAGGCCAAAAGAGCCCACCGATTCTCAAGCGCCCCGCTGGGCAAACGCCGTTGTTGGTAGTTGGGAGGTCCGTTGACCACGTTGGGTTGGATCCAAATCTGCAACAGATGTGTGGGTTCATCCCCCGATGGATTGAACTCGCTGTGGGTTACACCCGATCCTGCACTCATGACTTGCACGTCGCCTGGCCGAATGATGGAACCGTTTCCCATGGAATCTTTGTGCTCTAGGGCCCCGGACATGACGTAGGTCATAATTTCCATGTTGTTGTGGGGGTGGGTGCCAAACCCCTGCCCTGGCCCAACCGTATCCTCGTTGATGACCCGAAGCGCGCGGAAACCCATGTGTTTCGGGTCATGGTAGGAAGCGAAGGAAAAAGTATGGAAGGTGTTGAGCCAGCCATGATTTACATGGCCACGCTCCTGGGCTTTTCGAATACGCATAGGCTGACCGCGCGTTAGCTTGTCTTCTTGCTGGGCTTCACAAGGGGGCCGAAGACCGCCTTGTTCTGAACCGCTAGATAAATGCCCGCTGCTGTCAGTACGAGCGGCATGGCGATCCCTTCGACCCCCGGGGCGAGCACCAGGTGAAACGCAAGAATGTTCACCATGACCGGAGCCAATAGGACCAACCCGAGGGGCAGGAAACGGCCCGACAGAATGAGTAATGCGGCAACCACTTCGGTGCCCTTAATGAGTGGGAACATGTAACCGGTGCCTGCGAGCGCGCCGAGAAACGCGCCCGCCTGTTCTGGCATGGGCGGCATGGGCATGAAATGCAGAAAGCCGTTCAAACCAAAGATCAGGAATACTCCTCCAAGGATGAAACGGGCGACGAGTACGGGTAGGTTCTTCATGGATGTTCTCGATTCGTTGTGGACCTCAAGTCCGAGGACATGGGCCAGGAATTATATCTAAGCAGCAGTGTGGTCATTCCTACCCCCCGAGGCAATCAGACGAAGCGGATGGGATCCGTCCAGGCCGGTGTAGCACGGTCAACCCATAGGCAGGATCCCCCTAAATCAACTAGGAATATTCGTCGCTAGGGGGGGCGATGGCTTCGGGAACCGCTGAAATCCTGGGCTTGGGAGCATTGTCCGCACCCACCATGAGATAGGCGTCCTCCACGCGGAGGGTCATGTGGGATTCCCCGATGCGATCCACAAAGCCCGACCGCACCATCACGTCTCGCACGGGGCCCTTGGCGGAGGCTATCCACAGCTGGATGCCACGTTGTTGGTAGTCGTCCACGATAGTGCTCAGTGCGGCCTCCGCCGAGGAGTCCAGGTAGTTGATGCCACTGGCATCGAGAATGACGTCATGCAGCGGTGAGGCACTCTTGGCTTCCAGCTCGCGTAGGGTGTCCCGTAGGAAGGTGACGTTGCCAAAGTAGAGCTGCGCATCGATGCGAACGATGAGTACTCCTTCGACCGTGCGCGTGGGCGAAAACCGGTGAATGTTCCGGTAGACGGGGAGGTCTGGCAGGCGGCCAAGAACCGCGGTGTGGGGCTGGCTTGTGCGAAATAGGAAGGCTGCCAGGGAAACCCCTACCCCCACGAGCAGCCCCCATTGAATGCCCAGTGCCAGGGTGGCCAGGGCTGTGATGCTGGCCACTAGAAAATCCTCCCGGTCCATGCGCCAGAGGCGCTTGAAGGAATCTACGTCCACCAGGGAAAGCACCGAACGGGCAATGATGGCAGCAAGCGTGGCCCTAGGTAGGGCCTGAAACAGGGGAGTCAAAAAGAGAAGCGTGGCGCCCACCATGACCATTGCAGAGACGTTGGCCCACTGACTTCGGGCCCCAGACTGCACTACCACCGCGGTGCGGCTGAAGCCGGAGGTTACCGCAAACCCGGAGGTGACCCCGGACACCACATTGGCCGCACCCAGGGCAAAGAGTTCTCGATTGGGATGGATATCATGGGGGGTGGTGCGCGCGTGAAAGCTGGCCACGGACAGGGCTTCCATGTACCCCACAAAGGCCAGCACCACGGCAGGAGGCAAAAGCAACGCCCATTGCTTGAAATCCAGGGTGGGCAAACGAATTGGCGGCAGTCCCCTTGGAACGTCCCCCACCAGTGCGACTCCAGCGTCGCCTGCGCCCGCAAGGCTAGAAATCACAATGGACAGGACCACGACCAGCATCGCTGCCGGAAACTTGGGCCACCAGGCGCGGCAGATGCTCAGCAACACAAAGGTACCTGCACCGAAACCAAAGGTTGCAACGTGGGTTCCCGGTAGGGCGCGGATCAACCTTGGTAGGGATTCGTGTAGATCCACACTTCGGGGCAGGTCTAGGCCGAACATTGATGCACTCTGGCTGACAACGATCACCACGGCTGCCGCTGCGGTGAAACCTGTGATCACGGGTCGGGAGAGGAAGTTGGCCAAAAACCCCAGGCGCACCACGCCAAGCACCACCTGGATGAGGCCTGCAAGCACCGCCAGCAGCATGGCGGCCGCCATGTATTCTTCACTGCCCAGGGCAAACAATCCCTGGGCGGAAAGGGCCGTCAGTGCCGAGGCCACCATGATGGAGTCCACGGAAACGGGGCCCACCGAGGAGAACCGGGAAGAGCCGATGACCGCATAGGCCGCCAGGGGTAAAAACGAGGCATAGAGCCCCATGACCGGGGGTAGCCCGGCGAGCACTGCATAACCCATGCCCTGGGGAACGATGACCGCGACTGCTGTGATGCCCGCCAGGAGGTCCTGCATGGCCTTGGATCGGGCCTTTGGCTTCCCGGGGCGGGGCGGTTTCTCGGGGGAACCGGGGTTATCTTGAGGTGGGGGGGGTGAGTTTCCTTGCATGGGACCAGAATTAAGCTCAGTGTTGGCGGCTCGAGGCACTTATGCGCGACCTTATCCGACTCATCTCCTCCGCCGGTACCGGCTACACGTATTACACGTCTAAGAACAAACGAACCAAGCCCGAAAAGCTGAAGTTAAAGAAATACGACCCCGTTGTCCGCAAACATGTCGAGTTTGTGGAAGCGAAGATGCCAAACCCTAAGGGTTAGGGCTTCAAGAGCGGGGTATTGGCGGACAGAGGCGTAGGGGAGCCGCTTGCTGACAGCTCTGGACGTTGCCTGTGGAGGGGGTCAAGCCCTCTAAGGGCCTGACCCCTGAAGATAAACTTGGTAGTATGCTCGCCATGAAGCATCTGCTGTTGTTTACGTGCGCTTTTCTGACTGGGTGTGGCTTGGTGCATTTTGATGTCACCGAGGACATCGAGGAGCAGCGCATTGAGGGAGACCCCATTGCGGCCATGCTGGCGTCGTTTTTGGATGAGCCTGTGGCCATTTCCCTCAATGTGGAGGAGGAAGTGGGCGCCCGGGATGGTGGGGTGGCCAAGGAGGTGAGCCTGCGTCAGTTGGTTTTTCGGATTACCGATACCGCAGTGGGAACCGGGGATTTGGACAACTTCGACTTTCTGGAATCCTTGCAGGTCTATGTGGAGAGCACGGCGGAGGGAAGCACGCTACCGAGAGTACTGGTGGCAGAGATGCCCACAATCCCCGATGGGCTCGTGGAGCTGGATTTGGATGTAGTCGATGGAGTGGACCTTCTTCCCTACCTGGAAGGCGGCGCGCGAATTGCGACCGATGCAGTAGGAGCCCCCCCCGCTGATGACGTGACGTTTGACGGCCAAGCTGAACTCCGAATCGTTCTGCTGTAGTGGTGAGGTACGCAAGTGTTGCACCTGGTGTGACATGACGTGGCGGACTCAAAACAGGCTGACAACGCCTCAAGTTCCTAACCGATTGGGTCGAATAGGGAGAAGTGGGCACCCCCATTGTGGGGAGTATTCCCGCACCTGTTCGCGGTCGTGTCCATGAACGGGGATTTCCCAAACCCTGGGGATGTGCGTTAATGGGTAGGTTGGATGCATACATTGAAAGTGGAGTGTAATGGGGCACTTACAAGTCATCTCTGGGGGGAACATAGCCATGGTGGAAAGGCGAAGCCACGCGCTGGTACAGCCTGAGGAGGTGGTGGGATCGGTGGATTCCCTGCCGCGATTGCCAGAAGTTCTGGTTCGGCTGTACGACGTTGCCCAGGACCCTGCGACCACCGGTAAGACGGTGGCGGATATTGTTCACGTGGATCCAGGCCTCACCGCCAATCTACTTCGAAGCGCAAACGTGGCCGCCTACGGTGTGGCACAACGGGTGACCAGCGTGGAACATGCGGTGGCGTTTCTTGGGCTCAAGCGTGTGTTCCAGTTGGCCTTGACCGCGGGCTTGTCCTCTGTGGTCCCGCCACATCTCAACGGTTATGGCATCGGCGCCATTGACTACGCCATGCATTCGGTGACCGTGGGTGTACTTGCGGACCGGCTGGCAAAGGCGCTTGGCCTTCAGTTTCAGGACAGTGTATTCACTGCTGGACTCCTGCACGACATTGGAAAGCTTGCGGTGAGTACGTTTCTAGAAGAGTACGGAAACGCAGTCCGGGCACACATGCGGTTGCGAGGGATTCTTTTTGTGGAGGCTGAAAAAGATGTTCTGGGTACCGACCACACCGAAGTGGGTGCCATGATGGCCGAACGTTGGGGGCTGCCACCCGCGATTGTGTGGGCTGCCCAATGGCACCACCACCCGGAACGGGCTCCCAAAACAGTCGATGCGCAGTTTGTGGGTGTGGTCCATGCGGCCAACAAACTTGCCTACCACGTCCGTGATGACATGGACGACGATGAACTTCAGGAGCTTGTCAACAAGGCGGCCTGGTCCCAAATTCAATTGACCTTGGACAACGCCAAGGACGCTCTTCGTGGTACTCCGGGTGAGGTCAAAGCACTTGCCCATGCCCTCCACGCAGCTGCCTAGGGGGCGTGGCGTTTGAACGTGCCCGGTGCGGGTGGATTCGGTCTAATTGTTTGCTGCTGACGGACGCGGTTCTTCCACCAGTTCTTTTAGATTGTGTAGGCCTTCCGCAAACATGGGTCCCGCTGTGGAATCCATGAGCAGGGCTACGTAACGGGCGATGGGGTTGGCGCCCACCTTTCCTTCCATGGTCCAGGTGACCTGAGTGTGTTGAGGCTCCTGGCCAGGCCCATAGGCAATCTTTGCCTCGCACTCCCACCCGTCCTCAAAGTAGAGGTCGTATTTCACTCCAGTTTGGGGCTCGCTTTGGGTGAAGACCAGGTAGCCGTTGCCGCTTTTTCCGGTCCAGGACTGGGAGGCTCCCGGCCCTTTCGTTGTGTCCCCAGGTATGATTTTCAGGGTGGGGTCGGATTTCTTAAACGGGGTCCATTGCGCCCATTGGTTTAGATCACCGATGTAGCGGTGAATGTTTTGGGGTGGCGCTTGGATTTCCAGGGTTCGGGTCACCACGTACTGCGAGGGAAGAATCCACCCAACGACCGCCACAAGTAAAGCCCACACCACCAGGGATACCGCAGCGACCCAAAGCCATCGGGTCGCCCTGCGCCCGGGGGAACCTGTCACCGTGGGACCACGTGACGGTTTGTTGTCTACCTGGCTCATGGGATCGCTGTACGTTTTCCCATTTAACGCACCTTGTCAACGGGTGGCGAACCCTGTAGGGCTAATCCATGGCCGACACGGTATTCAGCAAGATTATTCGGGGAGAGATCCCGTGCCACCGGGTGTACGAGGACGATCACGTGTTGTCTTTTTTGGACATTCAGCCGCTGAGCCCCGGGCATACCCTTGTGATTCCCAAGGAGCAGGCCGCCACCCTGGATTCCCTGTCCGACGACGGGGCCGCCGCCATCGGGCGCGTGCTTCCCAGGATCTGCCGGGCCGTGCAGGCTGCCACGGGGATACGTGAGTACAACGTTCTACAAAACAATGGTGCCGGGGCCCATCAGGCCGTGTTTCATGTGCATTTTCATGTCATTCCCAAGCCCAACCCAGAGCAGGGCCTGGGCATTGAGTGGCTTCCCTTGCCCTCTGTGGGTAACAGCGAAGCACTTGCCGCGGCGATGCGCAGGGCACTGGAATCCTAGATCGCTAGCTGGCAATGGCCGCAGGGCGCCAACTGCTGCGTACGTCCGCGATGACTTTTTCTTCTCGGCTTCGAATGGGCTTTTCAAGCGTGAAATGAAACACCGTGCCCTCCCCCGGAGTGGATTCCACCCAAATGCGCCCGCCGTGCCGTTCGACGGCCTTTTTACAGACCGCGAGCCCAATGCCTGTTCCTGGGTATTCGGCAGAGGTGTGTAGCCTCCCGAACACTTGAAAGACCCGCTCAGCATACTTGGGATCGAAACCGATTCCGTTGTCTTCCACGGTGAACTTCCAACACTCGTTCAGTTCTTCCATTTTTATCTGAACATTGCAGCCCTCGGGACCTCGAAACTTGATCGCGTTGCCAATCAGATTTCGAAATACTTGGGCGAGCAGCACGGGATCTGCGTCCAGGGGTTGCAACCCGTTCCATGTGATTTGTGCCTGGGTTTCGTTAATCGATGCGTCAAAATCGCGAAGCACTTCGCCCAATAGAATGGAAGGTTGCACCTGGGTTCGGTTGCACCCGTTTGCGCCCACCCGGCTGTAGGAGAGTAGATCCTGTATCAGTCGGCGCATGCGCGCCGCACCGTCCTTGATAAACTGCCCATGTTGTTGTGCCTGGGCCGAAGCGTCTTGACCTACCTCTTCCAGAAGAAGTTGCGCGTAACTTGAAAGGGTTCGTAGGGGTGCCTGAAGATCGTGGGAAACGATGTATGCAAACTGCTGAAGCTCCTTGTTGGAGAGTTTCAACGCTTCTACACTTTCCGTGAGATCGGACTCCAGTGCCCTGCGGTGAAGCTCACCCTCCAACCAGTGGGCCATCAGGCGTAGGGCGTCCAGATCGATTTCTCGGAACTGCCTTTCCATGGGCCGTGTGCTGGAAAAATTGAGAGTCCCGTAGAGTTGTTCCTGGGTGCGGATGGGGATCCCCACATAGGCCTCAAGCCCGAAACCTTTGTATGCAGGATGGCTTTTGTGGGAAGACTCCCCCATGTGTTCAATGACCAATGGACCTTGGGCAGATACCGTAAGATCACAATAGGTTTCCCGAAGGCCAAAGGCGTCATCGTCACTCAGCGGCACGTCGTCTGGAGCCACGCAATACACCACACTGTAGTGTTCGCCCTCAATGCGGGACAGTATTCCGATGTCCATCTGGAACCGCTCAAGCCCCAGTTGAATCAACTCTTTCGCTTGCCGCTGAAGTCCGCCCTCAAAGTTCGAAGTGATGTCGTACAACCGACGGATCAGTTGTTCGCTTTCCGTGATGTGTGAGTCTACTCGCCCCCCCAAAGAACCCCCCGTTTCATTGGCTATGGTGTCACACCACGAATTGGGGACGCAACGTTTCAACCGTCTTTGTTTGAGGTTAGATTACGCAAAAATTGTCAGGGCATGATCGCCATGGCATAGGGTCCAATCCAAGGGGATTCGCCCTAGCCACTAAGGACGAATGCTGTTTGGGAGCTGCGCGACGGTTAGCCAGAATCTCTTCATGGATCGCACCACTTCGGTAAACTCCTCAAGGGTTCCCGGTTTGGTGATGACGCAGTTGGCGTGCAGCTGGTAGCTTTCGCGAATGTCCTTTTCAGAAGCCGAGGTGGTAAACACCACCACCGGGATGGTGCGCAGTTCTGGATCTTCACCCACCTCCTTGAGAACTTCGAGACCATTCTTTTTTGGCATGTTGAGATCCAGCACCATCAAATCCGGCCGAGGTGCCATCATGAACTTCTCCTGTTTTCGCAGGAACTGAAGCGCCTCTTCTCCGTTCTGGGCGTGATGGAGCCGAATGTGCTCCCGGTCGCGCTCAAGCGCCCCCTCCATTAGCAGTACGTCACCCTCGTCGTCTTCCACGAGGAGTACTTCCACTTTTCGATTCATGACAGGGCATTGGGTTACGCTGCTCATCTCTTCTCTCCTGTTGGCTCAGGCTATCACAGGTCTCATTTTACGAGGCCAGCAATGCACGGTAGGGTGAAATAGAAAGTGGATCCGGTGCCCTGCTGGGATTCTACCCAGACACGGCCCCCAGTTCGCTCAATTACGAGTTTACAGATGGCGAGGCCGATCCCAGTCCCTTCATATTCGCCCTTTCCGTGAAGACGTTGAAAGAGCTCAAAGATGCGGTCCTGGTACTGGGGCGCGATGCCAATGCCGTTGTCCTCCACGCTCAAACGCCAGAACTGGCCTTCCCGGGCGGCTCCCAGGTGAACCGTCGGAGTTTCCTGACTCTTGTATTTAAGGGCGTTTCCAATGAGGTTCTGAAAGACCTGAACCAGTTGTCGGTGTGAAAACCGAACCATGGGCAACTCGTCCTGGGTAATGATTGCACCTGTTTCCTCGATCACCGCCTGGAGGTTTCGCTTCGCCTCATTGAGGGCATCCTGACCGTTGACTGCTGCCAGGGGCTCCTCGTCCTGCTCCATTCGCGAGTACATCAACAGGTCACGAATTAGAGCTCGCATTCGTGCGGCGCCGTCTACCGCAAACTCGATGTACTTTTTCCCCTCGGCATCCACCTTGTCCTGATATTTCATCTGGAGCAGCTGGCAGAAGGAAGAGATCGTGCGCAGGGGCTCCTGCAGATCGTGGGATGCAAGGTTTACGAACTGCTTGAGGCGCGTATTGCTGGTTTCGAGAAGCATGTTGGCTTCTCGAAGTGCTTTTTCGGACCGCTTGCGTTCGGTGATGTCCCGGACCAAACAGATCACTTCGTCGTCGCCACTTCGAACAATGCGCGCCTCGAATTCCAGGTCCCTACCTTCCAGGTGAGCGCCGTATTCGTAGGCCACCATGGCACCGCCATCCAGTACGCTCCTTACGCTTTCCATCGCTTTTTCTTGGAGCCATTCGGGCACTGGAAGCTCTGATAGGCGCTTTCCTACAGCCTCGTCTCGCGCGGCGAACAGTGGGATGCCGTGCCCCTCCTTGAGGTCGAGAATGGTGCCCTGCCTGTCCATGCGCATCACCATATCGGGCAGTGCATTGGCGATGGCCTCTGCCCTTTGGCGGTTAACTTCGATGGCCTTTTCGGCGGCCACCCGATCGGAAACGTCTCGGATGAGACCCAGGTACCCCAACACCACATTCGACGGTGTGCGGATGGTTGCACCTACGGTGTCGGCAGGGAACGCCTGACCATCCTTTCGACGGTACTGTACCCGGTACGTATGTGCCTTTCCAGACAGGGAGGGGTTGTGCCCGCCGTGACCCTGCTCCACGTAGTCCTCGTGGCTCGCATAAAGTGTTTCTGTGGTTTGCCCAATGAGTTCTTCCGGGGAATAACCAAAAATATCGGTAACAGCTGCGTTTGCTAGGGCAATACGCCTGTCAGGGCCGGCAATCACTGTGGCATCGGGGACCGCGTTGAAGAACGCCTCCAACAATACCCGTTGACGTTCCAACTCCTGCTGGGCCCGAACCCGTTCTGAAATGTCCGTCAACACATAGTGGTAGCGAAAAGACTCCCCGCGGGTGTTTCGCTCCGCCCTTGCGGAAACAAGCACGTCGATAAGGCCACCGTCCTTCTTCCTCAGCCGGCATGGAATTTCTTCACATACGCCGTCCTTGTTGAGTTGAGCATCGACGATATCGATGGTGTCGCGGCATCCGGACGCAAAGAGTTCCCGAAAATGGGCGCCCACCACTTCGTCCCGACGGTACCCGGTGGTGGCAAGCCAACGGTTGCTAACCGTTTCGACATTGCGCCTTCGATCCAGCGAGCAAAGAATAACGGGGCTTTCCTCATAGAGGGACCGTAGTTCTTGCTCCCGTCGGTGGAGCTCTGCCAAACGATGGGTGAGATCTCGGCCGGCGCTGTAAATCAGCTTTGTCTCTCGCTCCACCCGGTGGGACCAGTCAAATACCTTAAAGCGGCCGTTGTCACTCCGGTAGCGATTGCGAAACTGCAAAACATCGCAACCGAGTTCCACCATGTCGCGATGTACTTTCCGGGTGGACTCCTGATCTTCGGCAGCCACAAGATCAATGAGATCCTGGTCGACAAGGCCTTCAGGTGTCTTGCCAAGAGCTCGGGCAAATGCACGGTTGGCCCAACGGATCTTGCCCTCAAAGTTTACGCAATAGAATGGATCAATGCTCTGCTCACAGAAGCGTTGGTATCCGTTGGCGGTAAACTCCTGGTAGGTCTCCATATCCGGTTGACGAGCAGTATCGCACCAACTACCTCAATTCGTTCAACCTTCTGCGCTTGCGGAAGCAATTGTTTGGGACTTTTGTCCCCATTTGGTGGCAATGGCCGAGTGATGTTGCGCGCTGGAGGTAGGATGGTAGGGGAGTTTGCCTTTCATGTTGTTTCATCTCCCCACTGCGTTGGGCCTGATCCGCGATGTGGCGCGGCCAGGCGTGTTTTCGATTCGTCGCGCGCTCTTTGTTCTCACCATGGTGAGCGCTGTCTGTGCCCTGCATTGGGTGGTGCGAATCTCAAGACTGCTGGATCGCATGTTCTTTTGGGGGGTGGGCAAGCAGCCCGTTGGGCAACCGGTCTACATCGTGGCAGCCGCACGTAGCGGAACCACGTTCCTGCACCGGCTGATGGCCATGGACACCCAGTTTTCCACCATGAAACTTGCGGACACGCTTGTACCCTCTTTGTTGATTCGTAGGGCACTCGGGGCGTTGGGCGCCGTGGACCGTCGCATAGGTGCGCCCTTTGCTCGATGGGTGGGCGTGGCGGAGCGTCGATCCTTCTCGGGCTGGTCGGGGATCCATGAAACCGGATTGAGTCGGAACGAGGAGGACGAGGGGCTGTGGGTGTTGATGTTGTTGTCGCCGGCCGTACTCATGATGCTTCCCCAGGCGACCCACGTGGAGCATGCCTGCTACCCGGACCGCTTGCCAGCACCTATCCGAAGTCGACTGGTTGGCTACTACCGCAGCTCCATTCAACGACAGCTGTACGGTACCCAACAAACGCTGCTTGCGAAGAACGTGCTGATTCAAGGTCGATTGGGAATCGTGACCGAAGCGTGCCCGGATGTTCGCTACGTGCGGCTAGTGCGGCACCCGTACCAGGCCATTCCTTCCATGTTGAGCCTGTTTACGGCACCCTGGCGCTTCCATTCTCCGGACGTGGCCTTGGACGGCCCGGAGGTGCTTCGATTGGCGGAGTTGGCCGTGGAGTACTACTTGAAACTCGAAGAACCGCTGCCCGGAACGACGCACGAACCTGTTGTGGTTCGCTACGATGAACTGATTTCAGACACGCGGGGCACGGTGCAACGCATCTACGCAGAACTGGGGCTGCCCATGTCCGATACCCTTGTTCGTGCCTTGGACGCGGAGCTTGCCAATCAAGGGGAGTACCGCAGCACCCACAAATACAACCTGAGCCAGTTTGGTCTGAGCGAGGACTGGATCTACCAGCGCATGGAACCGGTATTTAAACGCTATGGTTTTCCTAGAACTCCTTAGCTACATACCTATTGAGAAGGGCACGCGGCTTTGACGAGATGGAACTGCCCCACCTTGCGGCCCACATTTTCAAGCGCCCTCTCTTGGCGCCATTCCAATGAAAACTGTGCCTCGAACCAACTGACGACAGGGAGCTTGGTCAAAAGGTTCCTCACGCCCTCGTAGGAAACCTGCCCGGTCTGCGGAACGCCTGACACCACCTGGGTACATCCAAGATCAACTTTTACGAGAGTGCCCAATCGATCCAGGTCCTCCACAGAACCACCTGTGGTCCAATCCACGGCGCCCCGTAGAATGCGTAACTCCCTAAGGCTGACTTGGTCTAGGGTGCTGGCAAGTTTGTTTCCGTCGCACACGCCGCTAGCACAACTGATGTACAACTTTTGAGCGCCAGTATTGACGAGCAGCGTATTCAGGGCTGCCGCCGTTGTGTCGTCGAGGTGAAGGCCCAGAACCTCGACACGCTTTGCGGATAGACTTGCAGAAACCCTGGAAACGATAGCAAGCGTTTCCCTGGAAAGGATAAGCCTATCCACTCGCAACTGATCGGGCAGCACGAGACCCCGAACGTTGTGCACCTGAAGCGTCTGCAGGAACTCGGTCTGCGGCCTATCGAGATCGTAGGCGACCAGTGGAGAAAGGTCATAGACAACCTCGGGGTTGTTGAGATAGAGGTCGACCATGTCCATGGGACGCAGCGGTTGCATGTCCCGAAACACGGTGGGCGTGTGGAAGTAGGTGTTCTCCTTGTATCCGGGATGTGCGGGGCGAATCATGTTGAACGCCTTCTTTTTCAGCCGGGTCAGGTGAGGAGTGGACGTGGCCTCAAACAGGTTGTGGGAAACCCCGTGGAGTGAACCCACGTTGAAGTCGCTGTACTGATTTAGATCCGGGTGATAGCTGAGTTGCAGCCTGCGGTGAAACGGGTCCGTGAGGAGGCGACTTGCAACCACGTTGTTAGTCCCACCCCACTCGTCGCAGGCATGGAGTGTTGTCCCCTCCACGAGGTATCGCTCGGTGGGAACCAGCAACGGGGGATCTGCTCGACGATCCACCACAAACCGAAGATGAAATCTGGGGTTGCTCACTCCCGAAAAACCTGCTTGGGAGAGCTCCACCGTGAAGACCGAACCGCCCCCAAAGCGAGTGGCCACGTTCCAGAAGATGGGATCCAGGGCACCGACCTTTTCGGGCCATTGTTTTACAAGGTGGTTTCCAATCCCCACCACTGCGGCCGAGACACTCGGAGACAGCCTCCCGAGGACAGGCTTGATCTCTTCCACGGTGCGTTCAGTAAATACCGGAGCGAGCACGTCACCCAACTGCTCGGCGATACCGCGGTAGAGTGCGCCATTGAGTGGATCGCAGAAGGAATCCTGATTGTCCGCCCTTTTTTGCTGGGCCGTGGGGGGGCTATTCAAACAGCCAGCAAGTGGCCACAGTAGGATCGCACTTGCTACACAGAGGCGGCGATGAACGGTGGAAAACCTAGCTTTCCGGGGGTTTCCCGAAGCACGTGAAACAACTTCGTGCATGATGCGGCATCCAACTGCAATATCCGTGCTTTCCATGAAAGAGGGCTGCGTTGCCCGGACTAACCATACGGCGCTTCGGGATCTTTCTTCCCGGAACTATGCAGTTTTGGTTCTTTTCGTGGCGCGTTGCGCAAACAACAGGGGCGCTGTGGAAAGCCCACAACGCCCTTGATCACCATACCAAGTAGCCACCGCTAGCGAAGGCGGACGCCACTGCGTTAACGGAGGGCTACGCCGAAGTAGGCCACCATCTTTTCCTGCTTGGCGCTCTTAAACACGGCGGTGGGGTAGCCGTTGCGTTCGTCCCCGGCCAGTTCGAGAATGGCAGTGACGTAGGCGTTCTTTTTGATGCCTTCAGCTCGAGCTTCGGTGACGATGATGGGATCGGCGGACACTACGACCTCTCGGGTGCCGGTCTGGGTGCAGTTCTTGCGGTAGACAATGGTTCCATCCGCGGCAATGCGGTGCACCTTGTTGGTTTCCACACAGTTGTAAATGGGCTCGGTGGTGGTTTCACGCTTGAAGGTCACGGTGACCATTCCGTTCGCTTTTGAGACGGACTGTACCTTGCCCCAGGCCCGTGCCTGGCTGCCTCCGCCGTTGGCGTAGGGTGCGGACACCTCGTACAGACCGCCGCGATTCTGTGCCGTGTTGAAGGCGAGTTTGCCCTCAAAGGGGAAACGACCGTTTTCGTTTCTGGCGATGCGTACCGCTTCGTACATGGCGAGCACCGCGGCGGTACGTGGGCCACGCTGCAACGCGGAGTTCTCCAATACGTTGCCGATAGCGGCAGTGGCGAACTCGTTGTCGTGGAACTGCTCGCACATGTAGAGACCTGCCAGAAGCGCGTAGCCCACCGGGCTTGCGGCGATGGCCTCCACGTCTTCCTGGGTCTTGGGGTTTTGCGTGGCCGCAAAGGACTGCCAGGCGCCAGTGGCCATCTCGGAGCAGCCTTCCATGTCACGACGGCGCTGGGTCTGGAGCGCGTCTTCAATGGTGTACACCCGGTCCACGTGGGCACGGTGGGCGGTGTATTGCTCCACCCAGGTGTCATAGGCCTGTATTGGAACTTCGTTGATCATGGGCCCCAGTTCGGGAACACGTTGGGAGATCTGGGCGAAGGCGTTCTCGATGAGGCGCAGGTAGCCCTTGAGCGTGTAGTAAATCTCAATGGTCTTGGCCCAGTTCTCGTCGGAGATGCTGAACTCACCCGCCTTGGAGAAAAACTCTTCGTCGTTGAGTTTGTCCACATCCCTGCGGAAGAAGGCCCAATGGGCGAGCATGTCCTCGTTTCCAAGAACCGAGTCGATGTCGAGCTCCCCCTTCTCCAGGGTATCGTCGATGCCGCTGTAGTTGAGCCGAAACGCGTAGTACATGAGGGATACCCGCAGCAGTGGATCGAGTTCATGGTTTCGATCGGCCTGCCACATGGGGCGCGTGAGGAAGGAAACACGATCACCACAGAAGAGGCCACGCAACACGTACTTGGTGTCTTTTTCAGCGGGGAGATCCAGGGATGAGTCCGCAAAAGGGCAAGCTGCCTCGTCGCTTCCGCCTCGTCCGCGGCTTGCACGGGACTTGCCCGCCTTGGCGGTCTGGGCACGCATGTACTCGTGCAGGCGAGCCCTCGGCATACCGTATTGGTTGACCAACATTTGCAGGCGGTTGGCGGTCCAGGCCTGCTGGTTGGGATCGTCGGGCCAGGTGCAGGAGAAGGCTGCCGCATCTCCGATGCGTTCGAGTTCACGCATCATGCGTTCGGCGTCTGTCACCTTACGGGCGCGGAACGGTTTAAAGGGGCGATTGCACCAGGTGGGGCGTTCAGGTGTGACGGTCCAGACCCCTGCCCTGGGCGCCACGCGGGCGCTCTCAAGGAAGGGTACGATCGTGGCCTCCTCCGCATCGCGTGTGGGCCCCGCTTCTCCAGAGTAGGTGTCTGGGCGGGTGTAGTCGGCCAGGGCCGGTGTAGCGACAGTTAGGGTCGCAGTAGCAAGAATTCCCGCGGTTTTTGCAATCGACTTACTGAACTTTTCTGATGTCATTGTGCCCTCCAAGGCATCCTACGTGGCTTTGTTTGATTCTATTCAAACTTTTTCAGAAAAAGGCAAGGTACCGCTGGCCCCGTTCTAGGGAACGAGCCTCTCACAGGTGATCGGGCGACTCAAAAATCTGATTGGCACGCCGTTGGGGTCAGGACCGCACAAAAAAAGCCCCGATGCGCAGCACACCGGGGCTTTTTCAGCGGAGGATCCGGCTCCTAGCGGGCGATGGGAACTCCGAAAGCCGCAAGTAGCCTGTCCTGACTTGGGTTCTGGAACACCTGCATCGAGTGGGCATAGTTCGGTGCTGTCTCATCCATGCGAGAGTCGCTGGTGGTAGCGTAGACGTACGCGCCCGGCCGGATTCCGGCGGCACGCACCGCCCGGATGTGGGCGGTGGGCGCCGTGACATCAATGGTTTCCATTCCGTTCTGTACGCAGTTCAATCGGTATCGAATGGTCCCGTCGGGGTTGATCCCGTCGATTCTGTTGGTTTCGGTGCAACGGAACTTGGGTACACGAATGGTCTCGCGCTTGAACTCTACCACCTTGTAGTCACCGTCGTCGGTCACTCGCTTGACGGTTCCACCGTGGCCTTCCCACCAGCCGCCATCGCCGCTGTAGGCAACCCCCATGTCATAGACAGCTTGCGCCTGTCGGCTTGCGCCGAAGATAAGCTTGGGTGTGAGGGGAAACCGACGATTTGTTTTCCTCGCTATGCCGATGGCTCTTACCGAAGCCTGCTGGGCGGCCGTCCGTGGCCCACGCTGGAGGGCCGCTTTTCCAAGCAACCCGGCAATCTCTCCCGCCTGACCCTGCCCATGAAACGTCTCGCAATGAAAAAGACCCGTCAACAGCACATAGCCGACGGGAGTGGCCGCAATTTCAAGTATATCTTCCTTACTCTTTGGATCATGGGTGGCTGCGTAGTTCTGCCATGCCTGGGATTGTTCCGTTTGGCAGTTGGCCAATGCCGCGGCATCACCCCGTTCTGCGAGAACTTCCATGGCGAGGGCTTGATCAAGCACATCCTTGTTGGCGGTATATTCTTCTACCCAGGATTGGTGTGCAGCGAGCGGGGCTGTATTGAACACGTCTTCCAATCCAGGCTGACCCTGCGCCATTTCCGCAAAAGTGGTCTGAAGCAAAGCAATGTATTTTTTGACTTGGAAAAACTTCTCGATCGCTAGTCCCATGTGGATATCTTTCAGATCATATTGGGCAGCGTCGGAGAAAACGGATTCTTCGTTGAGGTCCTCGATGTCTTTTCTGAAGAATGCGTAGTGAGCCACGGCTTCCTGGTGACCAGTAATCCAAGAAACGGGAACTTCACCTTTTTTGATACTCTCCTTTGCACTGGCACCGTTGATTTTTAGACCCAGGTACATGAGCCCAACCGCAACGGAGGGATTTAGTGTCGGAGTGCGGTCAGAGTTCCAAAGTGCAGTTTTGAAGTCGCCGATACGCTTGTTGCAGTAAACAGCGGCTTTGACGAGGTTACGAGCTTTCTCACTGGGGAGGTCCATCTGACTCACCTCAAAAGGGCATGTCTCCGTCTCCACGAAATCACCCCAGTTGAGCTTCGCACGCATGTAGTTGTGGATTTGCGCCTGGCTGATTCCCATGGTGTTTACCAGGGATTGTAGGGCGGCAGCCGTCCATTTCTGTTGATTTTCATTGTTGGGCCACGTGCAAGCGAAGCGGGCTACTTTGGAAAGATCACCAAGAGCCGTCTTGAGACTACGCTCGTTTTCACCGTCTGACTCCCTGTAGGCTTTGAACTCCCGGTCACACCAGGTGGGAACCTGTGGCTGATAGGTCCACGCCCCTCCGGACGGTGCCACCACAAGTTCTGCAGGGAGTTCAGGAATGTTGATGGGCGGCGCCATGGCCTCCGGTGCCACCGTCGAGGGGCCGCGGGCGGCCGCGCTGGAAGGTGCAGGAGAGCTGGAGTTGCCACCGGACGAGGGAAAGTTGCCCTTTGACGGCGCTTTGGACTTCGCGGAATCCGTGCCGCCAGGGATGATCTTGTCGAGAATCGAACAACCACCGAGGCTTGCTGTCACGAACAGGACAGCGATCGCTGCCCCGAGGCTTCTTAGATACATAGGTGTGCGCATGAACTTCGTTTCCTTTTCGTTGGGGGACCGGCAGGGCTGGTTGTAGCAGAGGAAAAGTGAATACTTATCGCATTGGTGTGAACGGGCGCTGCCGACTTTCATCACACATTCGTTGTTGTTTCCCGGTGTGGAGCGGCAAATAGACACATTCGAACTCAACGTCGTGTACGACGTGAGAGCCGTGGAGATCGAAGTACTACAGCATGCGACGTTTGAGGGCCCCGGCATGATTGCCGACTGGGCGAGGCGAAAAAGCCCGGATACGCGTTTTGCACCCGGCCTGTTCGTTGACGGCAGTTTCGCCCCTGACCGTCAAACGATCACCGGGCGATGGGTACACCGAAGACGGCTCTCAACTGACCTTGAGACTCGTCTTGGTAGACTTCCATGGGGTAGGCATGGTTGGGGCCGGTGGCACCGGGGGGGCGAACACTGGCGGTGCTGGCGATCACGAACGCGCCTGGACGGATCCCTGCAGCGCGGACCTTGAGAATGTGGGCTGTGGGAATGTTGACCTCCACTTCTCGAGTTCCTGTTTGAGTACAGTTCTCACGATATTTCAGGGTGCCGTCTGCGTTGATGCGGTCAATCTTGTTGGTCTCGGTGCATTGAAGAATGGGGATCTCCACGATCTCCTTGTTGAAGACAACCTCAAGGTGGTCGCCGTCTTCTCTTGTGCTTTTTACGGTGCCTGAGTTTCCGCCCCACCGGGGGCGGCTCCCGTAGTCCAGTTTGACCTTGTACACAGGCTGTTGTCGGTAGTCCATGCTGAACATGAACTGCGGGCTCAGCGGAAATCGCCTGTTCTCCTTTTTTGCGACCAGTACAGCGAGCGTCGAAGCATTTTGAGCAGCGGTTCGAGGGCCGCGCTGGATTGCGGACATACTCAACAGGCCATTCACTTCGTGAACCACGTTTCCGTTGAAGTTCTCACAATGGAACAGGCTTGTGAGAAGGAGGTACCCGATGGGGCTTGCGGCCAGGGCAAGAACGTCGTCCTTGCTCGTGGGGTTTTGGGAAGCAGCGTAGTCTTGCCATGCCTTGGAACGTTCAATTTCACAACCCCGCAAAGCGGCAGCATCCCCACGCTCTACGAGGACTTCGGTTTGCAACGCTTGATCCAACATCTGCTTATTGTCTGAGTATACTTGGGCCCACTGCTGGTGGGCGGCGAGCGGCGCGTCGTTGATGGCGTTTCCAATACCCGGGTAACTGGCCTCAAGTGAGGTAAAGGCCTCCTTCAATAGCTCCGTGTAGCGTTTTACCTCGTAAAAATGCTCCAGGGCGAGCCCACGGTGGAGATCATCTAGATCAAACGTGTTCGACTCTGCGAGGAAGCTGTCTTCATCCAAATGCTCGATGTCATATCGAAAGAACGCGTAGTGGGCCAAAAGCTCCTTGCGGGTGAGCAGCCAGGCGGGCTCCACCACACCTTTTTTTATTTTGGATTTCGCGCTTCCACCATTCACCTCAAGACCCAGGTACATGAGCCCCACCGCGACGGACGGTTCGAGATCGGGTTTGCGGTCTGAGTTCCAAAGCGCCTCCTTGAAATCACCAATCCGTGCGTTGCAGTAGACGGCAGCGCGAACACGGGCCCTGGCTTGATCGCTTGGAACGTCCATGTCGTTTGCAGTGAATGGGCAGTTTTCGAGTTGAACAAAGTTTCCCCAGTTCAGTTTCGCTTGCATGTAGCTGGACAGCTGGGCTTGACCCATTCCTAGTTGGTTCACCACTTTTTGAAGGGCGGCCGCCGTCCATTGCTGCTGATTGGGATTGAGAGGCCATGTGCAGGCGAAGCGCGCAATCGCGCTCAAGTCATCTAGGGCACGGGTGAGGGTGTTGACGTTTTTTGCATCCGCTTCACGGTAGGGTTCAAACTCCGCGTTGCACCATGTGGGCGCATGGGCCTCCACGGTTCGCGCTCCCGCCCTCGCGGTCACCCGTTTGTTGTCAGGAAGCGGAGGTACGTTGACGGGTGGGGCTACCGGCCCGGGAACAATATCTGCCACCGGCGGTCTCCCGGTCGGGTCCCCAAAGGATGTGTCAGCCCCAGAAGGATTAACGCTGTTGACGGGAGACTTGGACGTTGAAGCGCCCGTGGTGTCACCCCTAGGATTACTGGATTGCACGATCCCCGCGGATTTCGCCTTTTCCATGAGGGAGCAACCACCTGTGGGTGCAAGTACCAGCAAGGCCGCCACGAGTGTGGTCGCGTGCATACGTGCTGCACTGCTGGGCAAAACAGCAGACCAAGGTGCGTGGATGAGAGAACTCATGTGGGTGCGTTGTACTTCCATGACGGTGTCGTCCTTTCGTGGGTCGGCGGCAGAGACGTTCTGCACCCCAACGGGGGGACCTACGCTACCGGCTTGATGGATGTTCCTCCACTTCATTTTTTCTTTTTTTTGCCGAAAAACATAGGCTGAACGGCCGATTTGCAATCTCCCAAAATACGGTTTTCCGACCGGTTTTGACCATGCTAGGTACGGGGCCCATGGACATCGAAATATTTCAACATGTGGCTTTCGAAGGTCCGGGCATGATCGCCGATTGGGCGCACATCAAGGGGCATGCCTTGCGCGTGCGAAGGATGGACCTCCGTGAAATACCGGAGGGTTCCGATGGGGTGATTGTTCTTGGGGGGCCCATGGGGGCGCAGGACACCGGAAATCATCCGTGGCTAGGGCGGGAGAGGGAGTTTATCCGCCAGGCAATAGACGCACACACACCTGTGTTGGGGATTTGCCTTGGGGCCCAACAGCTGGCGTTAACTTTGGGTGGCAAGGTGCGTTCCAATGAATGCAACGAGAAGGGTTGGGCACCGGTTCAACGCACGGATGGGGAAAGTTCACATATGCTGGGCGGTCTGCCCCGGGAGTTCTCACCGTTTCATTGGCACCAGGACAACGTCGTTGCTCCACCGGGCTCCGAGGTACTGGCAAAGAGCGACAGTTGTGCGGTTCAAGCCTTCCAACAGGGCACCGCACTTGGCCTACAGTTTCACTTGGAGGCAAGCGCCCGTTGGGTAGACACCATGTGCGAAGCCCTGGGAATACCGTCGTATCAGTTTGGGGAACCCGAAGATACGTTTCTCCTGATGTGCGACGTGTTGGACCGGTGGGTCGGCACCGCGGTCTAGACGCAATCGTCACAAAGACCGTGGAGTTGGACTTGCACGGTGCCTCGGCGAATGGATTTGGGCCCGATGCGTTTTTTCGAAGGGGTGACGGTGACCTCCGGGGCGCATTCAACGGTGCCGCATTCGGTGCACACGAAGTGCGGGTGGGCACTTGCGTGGTCTGGGTCCTGGGCTTCGAAGTGCCAGGTAGAGCCGAGAGAAACCCGCTCAAGGAGGCCCGCTTCGGTGAGGTCCATGAGGTTCCGGTAGAGGGTGGCGCGATCCCAGGTGCTGTGGGCAAGGGATTCGGTTACCTCAAGGTGGTTCAAGGGCCGATCCGTTTGGTTCAGCAACTCGAGGACTGCCACCCGGGAGGCGGTCACCCGTAGGCCGGCACTCCGGATTCGATCCTTGAGTGCGCCAATCATGTTTGGGTTGGTTGCCACGGGAAGGGAGTGTAGGCCTTGGATTCACAACTGCAACATTCTTTGACTTGCAATCTTGACTTTATTGCAACTTAGTTGCGTGAACTGTCATCTGCGCTAGGTACCGGCGCTCATGGGTTTGAAATCCAACATACGTGTGCCCTGGATGGCTGGGGTGTTGGCGATCATGACCCCGGTGGGTTTGGGCTCCGCCCAGGAAGTTTCCGATGCTGTGGAGACTGCAAACCCACCACTGCAACCACCGCGGCTTTTGGAGTCGCCGCCCCCACGCTACCCGGAAGAACATGTTGGGGAGGGGTTGCATCCCACGGTGGTGTTGCAGGTGACGCTCAACCGCCTGGGCGGCGTGGAGGGGGCTGAGGTGGAGCATGGTGCAGAAGTGAGACACCAGGCGGACCCCGCATTTAACGAAGCGGCTGTTGCCGCCGTGCGCCGTTGGAAGTTTGCCCCGGCCACGCGGGATGGGGTAGCCATCGCCTCACGCATTCGGGTGGCGGTGCACTTTTCGCTCCCGGGTTTTGATCTGATCCCCACACTGCCTGAAGTGCAGGGTACGGGGCAGCCCTGGGTTACTGAATCAAGCCATTTGCGCGATTCGTTGGAGATGGGTGAGCCGGCCCATGTACACACCGGGAAGGACGAGGGTCATCCCCATTGGTTGCACCACACCTTTGGTGCCCGTGCGCAGGTGGAGGCGGATGCGCTGCGTGAGCCACACCGTGCTGCGGGAGATGTGGTGGTGGGCAGGGAAGTGCTTGCAGCCGCCCCACGTCGGGAGGGCGCCGAGGTGTTGTCATCGGCACCGGGGGTGTTCATGGCGCGGGGTGAGGGGGACGCGGTCGGGCACCGGATCATGTTGCGTGGGTTTGATGCGGAACATGGGCAGGATTTGGAACTCAAGGTGGGTGGGCTGCCTATCAACTTGCCGTCACACATTCACGGCCAAGGGTACGCAGACTTGGGGCTGGTGATCGGCGAAGTGGTGGACGAACTTCAGGTGAAGGAGGGCGTGTACGACCCCATCCAGGGGGACTTCGCGGTGGCCGGTTCCGTGAATATGAAGCTAGGGGTGGCAGATCGCGGGCATGGATGGCGTTTGAAATCCGGGGTGGGCTCTTTTGGCGCGACGCGCCAGTTTGCCCTGTGGGCCCCGCCCGATGAGAGCGAGGAAACCTTTGGGGCCGTGCAGTACCAACGCACGGATGGATTTGGCCGTCGACGTCGTGGGCAATCGGCCAGTGGCATTGTGCAGGCTGGGTTTGGTGAGGGTGCCTGGCGGTACCGGTTGCTGGGCATGGTGTACGGAGCACGGGCTGACCTGGCAGGCGTGGTACGACGGGATGATGTTGCGGCAGGGAGCGTGGGTTTCTACGATGCGTACGACTTTTCGACGGCGCAACAACAGAACGGCTCTACCAGCCGGGTGATGGCCGGGTTCATGGGCGAGTATCGGGGACCGGACGGCGATTCCGGTGACTTCGGCGTGTGGCTTTCACGGGATGACTTTCGACTACAGGAAAACTTCACGGGGTTTGTGCAACGGTCCCAAACCTTGGACGATGTGGCGGGACGTGGGGACCTGATTGAGCAGCTGAACGCCACCACTACTTTGGGGCTTTGGGGCCGCTACCAAACCCTGGACTACCATCTGGACTCCTGGTTTGTGGGGGCCCTGGAGTTTGGGATGTCGGGTCGCATGGATGTGGTGGAGCAGGCCCAGAACCTGATCGACGCGACCACGCGCAGCCAGACATGGGATCGGCGGGTGGATGCAGGGATCCGCGCGACCGACATTGGTTTCTGGACGGAGGCTGTGGTTTCCATCCATTCCCGGTTGGACGTGCGCGGAGGGTTGCGCGCGGATGCGCTGTCCTTTGCGGTGGAGGATCGACTCGGCAACTTTGTGCCAACCGTACGGCCGGATGACGCATTCATTGAGGGGTTTCGAAGGAGTGCGGCAGGCCTGGCGTGGGGGCCACGGTTCAGTACGGCTTACCTATTGGGTGACGGGGTACGAATGATGGCGGCCTACGGGGAGGGCTACCGGTCGCCCCAGGCGCGAACGTTGGAGGATGGGGAGGATGCGCCGTTTACTAAGGTACGTTCGTCCGATGTGGGGTTGCGTTGGGAGCCTGAAAGGGCCTTCGGCCGGGACAAGGCGTTGGAACTGAACGCGAGTCTGTACTGGACGCATGTGTCAGACGACGTGGCATTTGAGGCTCGTGAGGGGCGGCTTGAACGGCTGGGGGCTTCGCGACGAATGGGAGCCACGTTGTTTGCGCGGGCGAACCCGTGGGAGGGCGTGGTGGGTGCCGTTTCTGTGACCTACGTGGATGCGAGTTTGCTGGAGCCGCCACCGGCCACACCTGACAACCCAACGCCCGCGTTTGAGAAGGGGCAGAACCTGCCGTTGGTGCCGCCGTTGGTGGTGCGGGCGGATGTGGGTGCACATCAAACCCTTTGGAGCAAGCACCCTGGTGTCGGCCCCACAGATGGGGAAACACCTTTTGACGTCTTGGACGGGCATGTGGGTACGGGGTTTTCGTTTCTTTCCTCGCGGCCCCTACCCTACGGTGCGTTTGCGGATCCTGTGTCGCTTCTTGATCTGTCTGCCGGGTTGGATTGGGGGCCGTTTCATTTGACGCTGGAAGTGTTCAATGTGCTGAACGCCCGGTACGCGGCGGTGGAATACAACTTTGCATCCAACTGGGATCCGAGCGCCGTGCCCACGCGCACCCCGGCAAGGCACATTGCAGCAGGGGCGCCGAGAACGTGGATGGCTGTGTTGGAGGTGTCATTGTGAGTGTTTTCTCGGTAAATCGAAGGAACTGCGGTCCGAGGGGCACGCCCGCCAGAAAAAGAGCCTCGCTACCGACTCGGCCTCAGACTGTCCTAACGGAAGCGATGCGCGACGCGCCGCTTCCCTGCTCTGAAAGGGTTTCCCTTCACGATCTTCAATGCTCTGAACGACATCGATTTTTCTTCTGGGCGCACCCCTCGGACCGCAGTTTTCGGTTTCCTTCAGTCTGGAAGGGAAGCTGGAGGTGCAGTGGTATGTGGAGGTTCTTCTTGCTCGTGGTGGGGTTGGTGGGTTGTGTGAACGTGGGGGTGGAACGGGTGCAAGTGGACTTGGAGCTGCAGGGGACAGAATTTTCTGGAGCGGTGGAGGGTCGGAATGGGGCGCAGGTAACCGTGACCCGGGCGGAGGTGGCGTTTGGCCCATTGTACTTGTGTGCAGGGGCACAGGCGGGGGAGTTGTGTAAGTCGTCCCTGCTAGAGTGGCGCAATAGCCACGTGGTGGACGCGTTGAGCGACAGGGTTGTGGAGGCCGGTAGACTCGTGGGCCGAACGGGCACGGCCCGCTCGTGGATGTTTGATTTTGGGATTACATCGTTGCTGACCCAAAAGGATGCGTTGTTGTCAGATGCGGCCAAATCCCTGGGGGGAGTGTCTGCGGTATTGGAGGGCACCGCTGAGGTCGCAGGAGTCACGGTTCCCTTTTCCGCCGAAGTACGGGTGGAACAGTCGGCCAGCGCAGAGCAGGGCCTGCCCGTGGTACGCAAGAGCACAAACGATGTGTTTGAGCACGATGTGAAGGACAGGGATCGGTTGCAGGTTCAGTTCAATGCGTCCGCCTGGTTGACACAGGTGGACTTTGAAAGCCTGCTTCAGGACGGGACGTGTACGGCGGGTGGCGCGACACTTCTGTGCGATGAGCAGTTGGAACTGACGTGCGTGGGGGGCGTAGTGGATTCCCAACGGGACTGCACGGCCCTGGGGCTGTTTTGCCAGCGGGATGTGGGCTGTGTGGACCAGGTGGGTTTTGGGGAAGGAAGCCAGGGCTACGCGGCGGTACGTTCCGCCATGGAAGCTGGCACACGACCGGATTTTGTGTGGAACCCTTGAAAGGTATGGAACGATGAAAAAGATAGTACTGGGTGCGTTTGCCTTCGCTCTTGCGGGCTGTGGCGGGGATGGGTCCACTGGATCCTTGAGCGTGTTGTTGCAGGCGGAGGATACCATTTTGGATGGGCTGGATCCGGGAACCGATGCTTCGGATATCTCGGATGGATGGACTGTTCGCTGGAATAGGTACATCGTGGCCATTGGCGCGGTGGACGCTCACCTTGCGGAGGATGATCATGTGGAAGTGCATGGGGACGAGGTGTTTGTGGTGGACCTGGGGCAGGTGCCACAAAGCGGCTTGTCGTTTTGGTCCCTTCCGAACCTGGAGACGGGACGGTGGAACATCTCCTACCAGACGCCCAAGGCTGTGATGGGCGAGGCGCAGCAACACGCGAGTGTGAGCGATTCAGATTTTACAACGATGGTTGCAAACGAGGCTACCTACCTTATTTCCTGGGTGATCTCGGACGACGCGGGACAGTCCTGCCCACCGCTTGGCGTGGCCACACCGGGAGGGGCGGTTACCAATGGGCAACAGAACGGCCGAAGCGAACCCTGTTACGACAACCCCTCGATCGAAGGGACGTTTTTGGTGCAGGCCGCCACCACCTACGGGCCATGCAGTGTGGATGGGGCATTGGGGGTGGGTGTTTCTGCGGGTGGGCAAACCGTGGCGCTGACGATTCATGGCGACCACCTGTTCTTCAATGGGTTTCCTGAGGGTGATGAGGGAGGCATTGTACGTGGGGCACAATGGCTTGCGGACAGCGACCTGAATCTGGATGGCACCGTGACCCAGGCGGAATTGGAGTCACTGACACCGTCTGATCTTACGGCGATGGACGGGTTTCAACTGGGAGGTTCCCCCATCACGCCGCTTGAAGACCTGTGGGACTACGTTACCGCCCAGCTGAAAACCCAGGGGCACTTCCAGGGTGAGGGCGAATGCCCCGCAGACGGCGTAGAACACGACCACGACCACGAGTAGGTATTGAGAAGGCCCGCTCAGCAGGCCGGCTGGCTCGCTTCCAGGCCGCTGTTCTGCTGGGCCCATTGTTTTGTTGTGTGAGTTCTCAGGAGATTGTTGACAGGTAATGGGAGTCTGAAGAAATCCAACTGCCGGGAGGAAGCATCACCCTGACCCACGACGATGTAGAAGTCCGCCTGTCGCCTACGAATGGCTACCAAGCCACCTCCGATCGCGGCATGGTCGTTGTGCTCGACGCACAGCTTACGGATGCCCTCAGACGTGAAGGCTTCGCCCGGGAGCTCATCAACCGCATCCAGCACATCCGCAAAGACATAGACCTAGACTACGCAGCCCGAATCCAAGTCCCCCTACACACTAAAAGCCAAGAACCCCGCACCGCTATCGAAGAACACAACACCCACATCGCCGGAGAAACCCTCGCCATCGAGCTCAATCTAGTGGAAGCGTCACCTGGAAGCACTCGGCTAGACCTCGATGGTCATGTCATGGGCGTGACCCTCGAACCGAGATCGTAGCAATCCGTACATGGATCGTGGCTCTGATTCGCAATCATTGCGATGAGCGAAAGTAAACCACAACTTCACCCAGCTCCACATGAGAAGAGGTGGAAACCGCCGTGCTGATACTCCCAAATGCGTTCTCGATTTCGTCCTTCGTAGCCCAGTCTGATGAATCGTTACCCACAAAGGGATGAACGCGGACTTTTAAGTTTTTATGAAGGCGTTCTCCCGAAGCCTCAATGACACGCTCGAGTTCTGACACGAAAAACGACATGGATAGGATCCAATCGTAGCGTACAGGCACCATCACGATCATGTCGACGGCGGCGTAGGTTTCGATCGCCGGTATTTCAAATACACAATGATCACAGCGGACCCTACCGTCGTCGTTGGGGGCAGGTGGTTCTTTCTTAAATTCAATACTCGACATGCTGCGGATGGCGGAGCCGCCTTCCGGGGGTGGGCCGAAGAACAATTCCGGAACATCGAACTGAGCCTGCATGGGCTGCGTGTTGGTACCAAACGAGACAAACGCGTCGCTCGGGAGACTGGCTCTACCGTCCTTCGGTTCAACATAGCAAAGCTTACTCCTTGTGTTTCCGATCTTCACGAACAGCGTCGACGGGACCGTCTGATTCGAATACACCCCTTGGATCACCGACTGCGTAAAATTTGACGCGCCCCTAGTGCCACCAAGGTAAGTCAGAGTTGGGGTTTTGGGGTCGACAATGTCTGCCCATTCCTTGGCCATAAACTCGATTCGCTTGGGGTAACCCAGCTCCCCTGCCATCTCGTATTCGGACAGATCGAGGTAGGTGATAGCCCCGTTCACATGCCGGCGACCCGTTTTGGCGAGTTTCTTTTTTGTGCATTCGTACACTGTCCCCTGATGCACGACCCGATGCTGTACGTCTTGATTCTGCATCGCGACAAACTCAAGGGTCATATCCCTTTCAGCCTGTCCCACAAGCATGGCGGTTATATCCATGGAAACGGTTCCGCTTGCTTCGTCCACGTTGGCGAAGCCATCGGCCCCTTGCCCGTAGTTTCGAGGAAAGCGAAGGTATGATTCAAGCCTGTTCTCTGTAAGGTATTGACGGGTAGCCGTGACAACCCCAAGTGCTCGAGCAGAACCAGCCGTCTGGTGGTCGATCATGCTATTCAGCGCGCTACGGAGCTGTTCAGAAGACAGAAAGTCCTTGGCGCAAAGAGGATAGTCCTTGATCCAGTCTGGTGTCGAAAGGATACCCTTGGCCCCGGAAGCCACCGCTCCCGGTGCGTCGCAGGCGCCCAACCCGGAGGCAGCCCCCATGGCAAACATCGTACACAGCCCAACCCGTGTCCATCGTACGAGAGCAGCTTGTCCATAGAGATATTGTTTCATGGTGAACCAACGAAGCAATCTGCGTGCCAACCATACATTAAAAAAACACCTATGATTTCAACTCACGTTCATCAGTGGAACACCAGATGCTCCAAGGAACGGAACCCAGAGCGCTCCGGGCTCTAGGCGTCGCACGCCATGGGCGCCTTCGATTTCCTCACCCGCACCCTGCCCACCTTCGCCTCCGGACAACCCACGCCCCTACTCCCACTCGGGGAAATGCAAGCACTCCAGCCGCGCTGAACCACCCTGCTGACCGCGTACCCACCACGTACGGTCGATTCGGAGATGGGGTACTGCAACCCCACCCCTGGACATGGGCAGCCTTGATGCGCCTCAATCAGGTTCAAAAACACCTAAAAAATGACCCCGACTCACAAACTGTCCGGTGGCCCAGTTTGTGCATTGGACTCTGTTAGGATGTTTTCAATAGGTTTCTCACGGAAGTTCGTTGTCGGATGTGCGGTTTTGGTTACGGTTGCGGGTTGCGCGGCTCATGCCACGCCCCACCCTGTAGACAAGGCTTCCTCGGGTGATGTAGCCGCGCCAGCAGAGCTCCTGTTTGCTCCGGAGGAGATCTCCACGGTGCACGCATTGAGCAAGGATCTTCGCAACGAAGAACTGCAAAATATGTTGGCACAGGAAGTGGACCAACTTGAAACAAGCCCGAGTGCGGTGCCTCAGGGCTTCGGAACCGCTGCGGCTCACTACGATGCGTTGTCTCGTGCCCAATTTGCAGCACAAGATGCAAGTCGGGCCACCTCTTCATTCGACCCGTATGGAGGGGAGTACCTAAGGCTATGTGGTGACGCCCTGTACCGTACGCCCCAGTGCAGCATGTACCGACTTCGCCAATTTTTTGGCCTGACAGACATTGACGAGGTCGCGGTTGCGGGATTGCGAGACGCGTTTTCCAGGACTGTTCAAGAAGCCATGACTGCCGCCCAAGGGTATGTGGATCGTACCGCACACCCAGACAATCAACTCAGCCGAACGAGCATGCTCGAGAGCCTCGACGCCATCAGGTACACTGCGCTGGATCGAAGCCACGGGTACCACGGCGCGGACCACACCCTGCAACTTGCACGCCTGGATGCTTTCTCTGGCACCCAACATCAGAAGGACGCTCACTCGATTTTGATGGCCATCGAGGATATTCAAGCTGTCCGTGCAAGAATGGACAACACCTGGAGGTGGCGAGGTGTACGCGAACTGGCTGAATTTGCTAGTCTTGCTGGGTGGGTCATCCCCTGGCACCTGATTGTTCTTAACCCTGTGCTTAAGGTAGCCGCCATTTGGCTGACCGCCGCCAAGCACGGTATGCGTGTTGTTTTTCTGGGTACCCGGAAGTTTGTGACTGCCGCAGGACGTACGGTCATGCGGCCCGTCTTTGCAACTGGCAAATGGCTCCAGCAACGCGGGGTGCTTATCAAGGAGGTCCTCCACGGTAGAATTCGCGTGAAGATCATTGCCAACCCAAAGGTGTTTAACCGCTTGTACAGCACCCCTTTTGTAAACCCTTGGAAACTGAAGCTGGAGTCGACCCCTGCCCTGTTTCAGGAACCGGCCACCCTCTTGAAGCTTCTTGAGTCTGGGCACTTCAACTCCTTCAAGGACCTTGCGCGTTTCTTGAAGGTCGGGGTGGACGACGTGCAGCTCTATGCGGTGAACCAGGCGGAAGCAGTAGCTACTGTACAACTTAGCCCCCACAAATTTCTTGTGCTTGGCACACGGCAGTCCTTTACCCGTATGGGCGACGTTATCAATGCATCCCGGGGTGGAAGTTCTTTGCCCAATGTTGCTACGGGGTCTCTTTCCGTTCCTTTTGGAAATGGCACTTTCTTGCACGGATTTCTCCTCGAATTCCCTGCGTCTTCCAACATTGCGAGCCGGGTGCTCGGAAGCCATTGGACACGTACCATGTCGTACTTTGATCACGCCGTGTTTCGTGGACTAACCTACCGCGGCACCTGGAAGCGTGCCCTGGATATCGAGCATGCAGTGAACACAAGCCTCACTGCCGACCGAGTGACATTGGCCGCTGTTCGTCCGACTGATGTGTTGCTCCCGGGCAACTACAACATTCAACCGGCCATGGACCAGGTCAAGAGAGCATTTCAGCACGGCCAAACCAACCCGGGCTGGCAGATTGGATTGCCTACCCAGGTGATCGATAAGCTGAAAACCATGACCGGAAGCTACTATGACGACGTCTACAGGGAACTGGAGTGGGACCTCATTCCAGGAGCTGTCGCGAGGATTCGTGGCGTGACACGTCCCAACCCCGGCAACCTGAGCAACGTGCAATGGGATCTTTGCAAGAAATTTTTCCGGGAAAATGCCTGGATTCGCCCCTCGGGTATTCAGAATGTCAATGGTCCCGCTGGTGACGCCATCGACGTGATTCGGCAATCTCCGATTGTTTCGGTTCACGTGGCTCCGTAGCTGCGGAGTGCATGTTTCTGTACGTGCGTATGTGCTGTCTGTTGTTGCGACACTCGCCTGTTATTTGTGCTGATTATCTGCGCGGCAGAATCTCTCATTACTCACAAAATTATCTGCGCGGCAGAATAGATTTTTCCGCATGTGCTTGTTGGGGTTCTGTGACAGGCCTGGGGGATGCGGTTGGTGTTTGTGTCGCACTCGTTTCCACCGGTGGGGCGAGAGCAGGAAAATGTGGGGGGCATGCAGCGGGTGGCGATGGAGTTGTTGGCCGAGTTGCAGTCGACGGCGGACCCGCGCCTTGAGAGTTTGAGCACGATCCTGCTGCGTTCGCCCTGGGAGGGGATCATGCGGCGGGCGGTTCCGTTTCTTGGGACGCTCGCCCCACGTTTGGTTCATCACGTGAGGAAACACCGGGCAGACACGGTGCTGTTCTCCTCCATCACCACGGCGCTACCGCTGCTGGCCTGCGCCCCGGTGTTGAAACGCATGGGCGTACGTGTGGCGTCCATTGCCCATGGTTTGGATGTGACCGAGCCCGCCCTGCCCTACCAGCTTGGAGTCAAGGGTGTGTTGCGCCGTTTGGACGCGGTGTTCCCAGTCAGTTCAGCCACAGGGGAGCAGTGTGCCCTACGGGGAGCACGACACGTTCAGGTGGTGCCCAACGGCGTGGATCTTTCTCGGTTTGGCGAGAGGCGTGTTGAGGGAGGCAATTTGCCGGTGGACGAAGTTACTGACGATGTGGTGCTGCTCACGTCTGTGGGTAGGCAGGTGAAGCGTAAGGGGTTTGAGTTCTTTGTGGATCAGGTGATGCCCAAGCTCCCGAACCATGTTTGGTACTGGTTGGCCGGGGATGGGCCTGAGCGTGCGAATATTGAAGCGGCCGTTGTGCGCAACCGGCTTGAAGATCGGGTGCGGTGCCTTGGCCTGATCGGAGACCCAGAGCTTCAACAGTTGATGGATCGGGCCGATCTTTTTGTGATGCCCAACATCGTGGTGCCTGGGGACATGGAGGGTTTTGGCATTGTCATGCTTGAGGCGGCCGCCAGCGGCGTGCCTGTGATCGCAGCCTCCCTCGAAGGTATTCGCGACGTGGTTCGGGAGGGTGTGAGTGGTTTCCTGGTACCCACGGAAGATGCAGACGCATTTGCGGAACGTATTCGCCCCATGGAACGTGCCGCACTTGCAACCTTGGGCGCGTCCGCGAGATCCGACGTGCAATCCCGCTTCAGCTGGCCTGCGGTGACCGGGCAGTACCTGGAAGCACTCGTCGCAATGCACCCGTTGAACAGCTAGAGTTTCTTGGTTTCAATACCTGCTCTTGTGCCCACCCACTGGAACAGGACAAAGCCGGCAACCATGCCGCCTCCAAAGAGCAGCGCCTCGGGTAACAGAGCACCCAAGGAAACAATGGCGGGGCCGGGGCAAAAGCCACTGAGGCCCCATCCGATACCAAAAAGCGAAGAACCGATGAGGAGGGGCTTGGTGATGTGGGCCTTGGGAGGCATTGAAAAAGTAGAGGCGAGCGCGGGTTTTTCACGGCGGCGAATCCACCATTGGGCAGGGGCGAATACCAGAATGGCACCGCCCATGACGAAGGCGAGGCTCGGGTCCCAATCGCCACCAAAGTCGAGGAAGCCCACCACCTTGGAGGGTTGGGTCATGCCGGCGAGCACAAGGCCGATGCCGAAGAGCAACCCACTGACGCCCGCCACGAACACGGGTGTTTTGCTGAGGGATGGTTTCGCATCCGCGATCACAACACACCTCCAAACAGTACTCGGATGATCCACACGGTGGCGGCGCCGGTGGCCATGAACATGAGCGTGGCAACCACGGACCGGGTAGACAGGCGCCCAATTCCACACACACCGTGACCGCTGGTACAACCACCGCCCATGCGCGTACCGAACCCCACGAGCAGGCCAGCCGCTACGAGTGCTGCGGGGGATCGGGAAATCCCCATGTGGATTGTTTCAGGTACCAGCCATGCAGCCCCGATGCCAGCCACAACCAGTCCACCAAGAAATGCAAAACGCCAGGCAATGTCTCCCTTGGGCACCTTCTCCACCAGACGGCCTGCAATGCCGCTGATCCCGGCAATGCGGCCATTGAGTCCGAACAATAACGCAGCGCTTAGACCAATGAGCACGCCGCCCAGGGAAGAGGTGATAGGGGTAAAGTGCTCCACACCAGGAGTCTAGGGCGCGGTCGCAAGATTGCCACAGGTCAGGTTGGCGGGGACCGCCACATCCATGTACTTGGGGCTGGGCAAGTTGAGATGTTCCATGATGTCCACGTATTCATCCACGCTATGGACCTGCAGGCGGGGGTTGTGGCGCTTTTCTTCCCCGATGGTGCTCATGGTGAAGCCCTTGTAGTCGTGACCGGGATAGACAAGGGTGTCCTCGGGCAAGGTCAACAACTTTTCAAAGAGACTGTTGTACTGCTGGTGAGCATCTCCGTTTTGGAAATCGGTTCGGCCGGTACCGCGAATGAGCAATGTGTCGCCTGTGAATACCCGGTCGTCCATGAGGTAACAGTAGGAATCGTCCGTGTGGCCCGGGGTGTACAGGGCGCGCAGGTCAATCCCAGGGATGCCCACATCGTCGCCGTCCTCGGCATGGCGGGTGGCACATTCCGCCTTGGTGCTGGGTCCAAGCCCCATGATGGTCTCGCAGCCCGTACGCTCCCGAAGTGTGCCAAGCGCAGTCACATGGTCTGCGTGCACATGGGTATCCAGGGCCCGCACAAGTTTAAGGTTGAGTTGCTCGAGCAGACCGAGGTACTTGTTCACGTCCTCCACAACAGGGTCAATGAGCAGTGCCTCGCCCGTTGCAAGGCTTCCAAGCAAATAGGTGTAGGTACTTGTTTCAGCGTGAAAAAGCTGTCGAAAAATCATGGGAAGCGCCTCCATCTAAAACGTAACCATTGAAATAGGAGCGTCTACCACTTCAGAACCGCGGGTTTGCGCGCACCACGATGAACCATGGCATCGGCACACCAAAATCCGGCCACTTTGATCTAGAATCCTGGCCGGATCTGGCCGGATTGGTAAAACACACTCCTCTGCAGCTATCTATCGAAAAGGAGCCCACCACTGCTGCCAGACAGATTTTCCAAGGCTAGAAGAGCGGGGGAAGGTTTCGTCCCCGGGAAACCCAAGCTGGGCGTCGCGGCCGCTTGCGGTGCCCAGTGCTTCGGTTTGCGGCCAGTGTACGGTTCCAAAGATCCAATCCCAGCAGCTGAGGCTGAGGCCGAAGTTGGCACCGTGCCGAGTTGAAGAGGGCTCGGCTGGGAGTTCCTTGGCGTGGTGCCAAATGTGCATTTCGGCGGAGTTGAACAGAAAACGTAGGGGGCCCAACGGGATGCGAAGATTGGCGTGGTTGAGGTGGCCGATGGTGATGGCGACCAGGTGCATCACAAAGAAGTTCTGCACGGAGAACCCGAGTAGCCCGAGCGGGAGGTACTCGAGCGTACGGTAGAGCACCGACTCCACGAAATGAAAACGGAAGTGGGCGGCAAAACCCATTTGCTCCACCGAGTGATGCAGCTGATGAAATCGCCACAGTGTCGGCACACGGTGCAACAGGCGATGGATCCAATAGTGCACAAAGTCGCGCGCCACAAATAGGGCCAGAATTTGGGCCCAGGCGGGCCATCGCACCACCGACAGAATCCCACGTTCATCCAGCCCCATCCATTGGCGAACGTCCGACGCCACCAGGTCCACCACGACGGCCAGGGCCTGAAACCCCAACAGCGGAAACAACAGGAAGTTGAACACCAAGTAGAAGGCGTCTAGCCAAAAGTCCCTACGAATGCGTGGCTGATCTTTTCGCCAGGGGAAGGTCAGCTCCAGCGCAAACACCAGGGCCGATACGACAAGCATGGCGTAGACGTAGTTGCCCCACACCGGCTGGGTGAACTCTCGCGCCACGTGCCGGGCAAAGCCGGCAAGGCTGGTCAGGAACCGGTCGACGTAGTGCCCCACCTGACGAGCCTACGTTACGAGAGTTGGGAATCGAGAGTGTAGAAGTGTTTGCCGTCCTGGATGTCGATGTGGAGGGTGCCGGTGAGGCCTTGGAGGTCACCGGTGGCGGAGTCGGGGACGACGGTTATCTGTAGTTCTTCACCCGAGGCCGACATCACACCACGGTGGACGAGCATGAAGGTGCCGGTTTTACCCAACAGCGAACCGGTGACAGTTTCCACGGCTACGTAGGCGGCGGAGCCCTTGACCTGGCCCATGGCGGTGAGCATTTCACCGGTGGCGGTGGCCACCAGGTCACCGGTGTATTGCTTTTCCAGGAGCATGCGACCGTGGGTGGCGCCTTCGATGGGATCGACGGGAGTCATTGTGACGGTGAACTCGCCTTTGGCTTCTTTGCTCATGGGGTGCGGTTTAACACCTGTGGCCAGAACAGGGCACCCAAAACTGGCGGCTAGCCGAGTTCGGGCTCCAGGTAGCGGCGCAGCAGGGTTTTGGTTTCTTGGATGGTTTGCGCAGGGTAGTCTGCGCCGCGGTAGGCATGCACGACGAGACCGCCGGAGATGACCTGGTTGATCATGCGGGCAATCTCGGTGCGGCGTTGCGAGGTCAGGTGGGGGCCGTAGTGGGCGATCACGTGTTCACTGCGTTGAATGAAGACCCGATACTGCCCGGATCTGGTTTGCTGGTAGAGGTCGTGGATGCGGGGACTCCGGTAAAGCGCGGAGAATCCGGGGTCGTTCTTTTGGAGATCGAAGAAGCCGTCGACCACGTCGTCTACGAACTGGGTCCAGGATTTCTGCAGGGCCTCTTCGGCATGGAGGCGGTCAAACAATTCCGTGACTCGCTCAAAGCACCGCCCTGCCACGGCAAGCAATAGCTCCTGTTTGTTGGAGAAGAACTGGTAAATGGAGCCCACGGAGGTACAGGCGCGCTTGGCGATGCCTTCACTGGTGGCGGCTTCAAAGCCCACCTCCGCAAACACCCCTGCTGCGGCATCCACAATGGCAGTGTGCCTTTGTCTTGCCCGTTTTTGGGATGGAACGCGGCGCTTTGGGGAAGATTTTGGAGGTGTTTCGATTGACAGAACATGATGATTCCCTCACATATTGTCAAATATGACGAAATCCTCACGTTTAGATCGGCGGACGCCGGGGCCCAGGGGGTTGCCTGTGTTGGGGAGCCTTTTCGACGCCCAGCGGGACCCGATTGGCATGTTGATGCGCGGTGCGGATCACTACGGTGATGTGGTGGCCTACCGGTTTGTCAACCACGACTTCTTTCTGCTCAACGACCCCGATGGAATCCAGCACGTGCTGCAGCAGGCCAACTGGAACTACATCAAGGGTTTTGGGTACCGTGGCCTTCGCGAGGTGTTGGGCAATGGGCTGGTGACAAGCGAAGGTGACTTCTGGCGGCGCCAGCGCAAACTTGCCCAACCGGGGTTCCACCGCGAACGCCTGAAGTCCTTTGCTGCAACCATGTGTGATAGCACCGCCGAATACCTTGCACGTTGGGAGCGTGAATCGGACGTTCTGGACATTCACGGGGCACTTTCGGAGCTGACCCTGCGCATCGTCGTACGCACGCTCTTCAGCTCGGAAGTGAAGCAGCCCGACGCATTTTGCGACGCGATCAGCGTCATGCTCAAACAGGCGGAATACCATTCGCGAACACTGGTACGTGCCCCCTACTGGATGCCCACCTCGCGCAATCGCCGGTTCAAGCAGGCCATGGAACACCTCGATGGGACCGTGTACGGAGTGATTGAAAGCCGTCGAAGTGGCGGCGACACACACCAGGACCTGTTGGCCATGCTGATGACCGCCAGGGACGAAAACACGGCGGAGCAAATGAGTGACCGGCAACTGCGTGACGAGGTGCTCACCATGTTTGGGGCCGGGCATGAAACCACGGCAAATGCCCTGACTTGGCTATGGTATTTGGTGGGGCAACACCCTGGGGTGGAGGCACGTATGCGAACCGAGGTTCAGGAGGCTCTGCAAGGCCGAACACCCACGGTCGAGGATCTTGCAAAACTTCAGTACGTCGAACGAGTGATTCAGGAATCCATGCGCCTGTACCCACCCGCCTGGGCCATCGAACGTCAAGCCGTGAGCGACGACGTGGTCGGAGGCTACCGGATCCCGGCAGGGGCCGTGGTTATGATCAGCCCCTACGTACTGCACCGTCACCCCAAGCATTGGGCAGACTTGGAAGGTTCCGGCCCAGAAATCTTTGACCCCGACCGGTTCCTTCCAGAGCGCTCCAAGGACCGTCACCGATTTGCCTACCTACCGTTTGGGGGCGGCCCACGCATGTGCATTGGCAATGCCTTCGCCATGATGGAGGCGAAGATTATCGTGGCCATGATGCTACAGAAGTACCGGGTTCGACCGTTACAAGACCAAACCGTGGAACAGGTCCCTGGCATTACCCTGCGCCCGAGACATGGGCTCAAGGTGCGCCTGGAGCCAGTGCGGGCCTAGGGGCGATTTCAGAACACCTTCCAGCGGCGCCGGAAAGTAAGCATGAATATTTCGATTTCAAGGTCTTGATCTTGGTTTTGTGATTCCCAGATTGATCCGTGAAAGGGGCCATTGGAGTGCTCCTAGGCAATCAGGAGGAAGAGACATGCTGACGAGACATTGGAATCCATGGGCAGATTTCGAACAACTTCATCGGGAGATGGATGAACTTTTTCATAGCGTTGGAGCAAGCCCGGCCACACGGGAACTGACCTCGGGAGAGGGTCGCCAAACCCCAACTGGAAGCCTTGCCACCCGGTCGCCCCTGGGGGTTGCACGGAAGGGATGGGACATCGAAATGCCAAAGGTGGAGGTGCAGGAAACCAAAAAAACCGTGGAGGTTTCGGTGGAGCTCCCTGGCGTTTCCGAGGAGGACATTGAACTGAACCTATCGCCCAAGGGCAACGTGCTGCACCTCAAGGGTGAACGCAGGGAAGAGAGTACCGAAAAGGATGAGGAAAAGGGCTGGTACCGATCTGAACGGCACTATGGGGTCATTCAACGGGCGGTTCCGCTGCCGGCTGTGGTGTCCATGGATGGTGCGAAAGCGAAACTAAAAAAAGGAGTGCTTCAAGTGAAACTCTCGAAGCAAAAGGACGCGCCCGAGGCCAAGCGCATCCCTGTTCAGGCAGACTAGAGATCAGCCCCTAGGGGTCAACTCTAGAAATCAGCTCTGGGGCGCCACGTTTTCCTGATCCCCAACCTGTTTCACCAGGTGCTCCATGAACCGAATCACGGTTTTGAAGGGGCGGGGGCTTTGTTCGGTGCGTTGGAGCAGCAGTGCACCTTCGTAGGCTGCAATACAAAGGGTGGCCAGTTCGGAGGCTTTTCCCCTTGAAACACCACAATCCATCAAGCCTTTGCTGGCTGTGTCCATCCACTGGGAAAAGGCTTGGTGGCAGGCCTGGGTGAGCGGCCCTGAGCCCGGAGTGGTTTCAAGGGCCACCGTGGCGACGGGGCACCCCTCCCGGTGCTCGGTTTGCTCCAATGAACGGGACAGGGCTTTGCCGATTCCCTGCACAAGGGATGCTGGATTTCCTTTTGCTCGGGCCACCGCCTGTTCAATTGCCTGGTTGACGGCGGTGGCTCCCATTTCCACTGCAGCTACCGCAAGCTGTTCCTTGCCCTTGGGAAAGTGGAAGTAGAAGGAACCCTTGGGCGTGCCGCTTTCGTCAATGATCTGTTGTACGCCCGTGGCGTGGTACCCCTGGCGCTGGAACAGTTTGGCGGCAGTTACGATGGCTCGAATCTTGGCATCGCTCCGTCTAGGCATTCCCTAGTATGACCCAGAGCTGGCCCATTGTCTCGAACTGTACTATGGCAACCACCATACTTCGGAAAAGAGGCTATTTTGCAGCAGCTCTACATACTGGAACCTGGAAAAGTTGAATGGCAGGAAGACGATGCCCTCGTCCTGCACGGGCCACAGGAAGCGTTGGTACGCCCGCTAGCTGTGTCTATCTGCGACGCGGATGTGAATATCCTGCGCGGCCACGTCGTTGCGCCGTTTCCTTTCGCGCTTGGTCACGAAACCATGGGCGAGGTCATCGACGTGGGAGAAGGGGTGACCCATTTCTCGGTTGGGGATCGGGTTATCGTGCCTTCTCTCATCTCCTGCGGATGCTGCGTACCTTGCCGCAGGGGCCACACCTCAGCCTGTTCCACCGGTGAGCGAAGTGAGTTTTACGGTCAGATTCTCGGGCACCCAGGATATGGACTGGGAGAGGTGATGGGTAGCTACGGAGGCGCCATCGGTGACGCGGTGCGGGTGCCCTATGCTGACGCCATGCTTGTCCCCGTACCCTCCGGGGTGGTGGGCGCTCAGGTAGCAGCGGCCGCGGAGAACATGTCGAGCGCCTATGGAATGGTTGCGCCTGCCCTGGAGCGGGAACCAGGGGCGAACGTGCTAGTTGTTGTGGGTAGCCATGGCGGAAGAAGCATCGGGCTCTACAGCGCAGCCATTGCTCTGGCGCTCGGTGCATCCGAGGTGGATTTCCTCAGCAGCGACGAGGACCTTTTGGAAAAGGCTTCGAGGTTGGGTGCCCGACCCATTCACCGAGAAAAACCCGCAGACAAGGTAGGTCGATACCGCATCACCGTGGACGCTTCAGCCAACCCAAAATGGCTGGCCACCGCGATTCGATCGACGGACTCCTATGGAACGTGTGCGTCGGCGGGTATCTACCTCGGTGATGTGAAGTTTCCCCTGGGCAACGCCTTTCACCAGGGCCTTCACCTTCAGATCGGCTGGGCCAACGCACGAACCGATATTCCAGGGATTCTTAAACTTGTTCAGAACGGCTTGGATCTCTCCGCAATACATACCGTGGTTCCCTGGGATTCCGCGGTGGATGCCTTACAGGGGCCCCTTCCCCACAAACTTGTACTTGAGAGGTAGGTCAACTCTTGGCCTGAGCCCGGCTGCTTGACTCGTTCTTGTTGGGTGAGATGCCTTACTTCCATGGAAGGCCCTACTCAAAATGGAGAGATTCTATTCACGACTCCCGGTTTGACGGATCTCCAGTGCACGCTTCGGCTGAGCGCCACTTCTCCAGTGGTGTTCAATGCATGGACAGATCCGGACGTGATCCCCACATGGCTCCACACGTCGCAGTGGCCCATGGTGGAATGCGTCAGCGATGCACGGCCGGGCGGGGAGCTCCGCTACCGCTGGCGAACGGCGGATGGAAAGGAGACTGCACTTCGGGGAACCTTTCTTTCCGTGGAGCCTCCGACAAAGTCGCCCATGGGGCGCATTGTGCATCAGGAGGTGTTTGAACCAGACTGGACCGACGGTCCGGCCACGGTTACCACGCTCATGGTTCCAGACCGTGATTCATCCACTCGGCTTTCTGTTACCATTCGCTACGTGTCCCAGGAGATGCGGGATCGGGTGGCGCACTCACCCATGATCGGCGCCATGGAGGAAAATTTTTCCAATCTGCACCATCTATTCAGGAGGGACCAATGACGGTTCGAACCCCATTCATCCGTGCGATTCGCCAGGCGCTGAAGAGGGCGGCTGTACCGGGAGATGCGGCACCGATGCAGGCCTACATGAAGTCTGAAATGCCCTTCTACGGTATCAAGAAGCCCTTGTTGAAAGCTGCCCTGAAACCCGTTTTGGCGGCATACCCCTTCGAGGGTTGGAACGACCTCCACGATACTTCCCTAGCCCTGTGGCGGGAAGCCACGTATCGAGAAGAACGGTACGCGGTTCTCGAACTACTTCGCTTGAGGTGCCACAAGTCTCATCTCACACCGAAAGCCCTGCCCATGTATGAGGAGATGATCACCATCGGAGCCTGGTGGGATTTGGTGGATGAAATCGCAGCCCATCAAGTGGGTGCGATCTTGATGTCGGATCCTAAAGCCGTAGGCAAGATCATGCGTACATGGTCCACATGTCACGACCTGTGGAAACGGAGGGCTTCGATCCTTTGTCAGTTGCGGCTCAAGGGCGAAACCAATACCACCCTGTTGGCCGCATGCATGCGGCCTTCCCTTTCCAGCAAGGAGTTCTTTCTGCGCAAAGCCATCGGTTGGGCACTTCGGGACTACGCACGCACGGATCCCGATTGGGTGCGGGACTATGTGGCTACCCACGACACCCAACTCAGCCCCCTGAGCAAACGGGAAGCACTCAAGCACCTATCTGTTGCATGAGGTGCAGTTCTTTGGCCTGTAATCCGAGGGCACATTGCGCCTGTCGAACTCTAGGTGGCAGCAGTCGAGTAGCTTTTCCAGCAACTTCTGTCGACCCCGCTGCACCCGGGACTTCATGCCCGAAAGTGTGATCCCTGCCCGTTCGGCCGCCTGCTTCTGGGTAAGGCCATCGAGCTCAGTCCATATCACGGCGTGCTGGTATTCCTGTGGGAGTGTGGCCAACAAGGGTTTCACACATTGACTAAGTTCCTCTGCCGCCGTGGCGTCCATTTGGGGAGCTAGCTCCTGGGGTTCCACCAGAACCTTATCCTTTCTTTCCCGAAGCCGCCCCATGACTCGGTAGTGATCGACGATGGCGTTGCGAGCGATTTGATACACCCACGATTGGAGGCGGTCGGTACCCTTCAGTTGATCGATGCGCGCGTGGATCCTCATGAACACATCCTGAACAATGTCCTCGACCGCGGCGTCGTCATTCACTCGCCGACGTACAAACGCCTGTAGTGGATCGTGGAACCGCCTCCAAATATCGTGAGGCGCTTGCATCAGCAGCAGCGCCTGGCTTCGCAACAGCCGAATGTGCCAGAGGCCTGTTGTGGACTGCAGCAACACACGCAGCAAGCACTGGCAGCGCACGACGTGTTTGTGTCACCACCGCAGCACACTTCCTGTTCCTTCGCTTCAGCTGGGCCACAACAAATCGCGCCCGGTTCACATTGGTTCGTTTCGTTCTTTGTCTCCATCTCAATTCGCCTTTCTGAAAACACCTTGGCTTCCACACCCATAGACGAGTGTTGCGCTTCAAAGGACGCAAACCTCCCCCAATCTATGTTGAAACTTCAAAGTGCCAGATGTCCTTTGTGATGGGTTCCATATGGATATTGACGTTCAAGAAGCTTTCAATGACTTCATTTTGGCTTTTGTCGCTTGCGGAAATACTTGGCGAGATTTGGCCTTGCTTGGAACACGCTCGACAGAATGTGAAACGCGTTCTATTAACCAATCGGTTTAGGGAGTACGGTCACGGAATAGGGAAATGGGAGAAGATCGATGGACAGTCCAATTCACCAGGAGCTTTCTTTCAACGCAACGCCCGCACGGGTCTATGAGGTGCTGACCACGGCAGAGATTTTTGAGAAAATGTCGGGTGGAGCACCCACCGAGATCGATCCTGCGGAGGGTGGTGCATTTTCCTGCTTTGGGGGAATGATTGTGGGCCGCAATATTGAATGCGTTCCTGGGGCGCTGTTGGTGCAGGCCTGGCGAGTAAAAAACTGGGAACCCGGGGTGTACTCCATTGCTCGGTTCGAAGTTTCGGACGACAATGGTTCAACGAAGTTGGTGTTTGACCACACAGGCTTTCCTGCAGGGCAAGGTGAGCACCTCGCCCAGGGCTGGCACGACAACTACTGGAACCCGCTCAAACAGTTACTTGAGAGCTAGGCCACCAGGTTTTTTGTAGATACTGCCTCAAAGTTCTGCCTTGCTGAGCTGTGGCCGACCCATGAATGCAAACATCCTTTCCAAGGCGTATCTCGATGTACGTCGATTGACGGAAACCCTGTCGGCGCCCCTTGGTGCGGAGGATCAGACGGTGCAGTCCATGCCGGACGTGAGCCCAACAAAGTGGCACCGGGCGCACACCTCCTGGTTTTTTGAAACGTTTATTCTTGGGACTTTCACTGACTGGAAATCCCCGTACCCCCGCTACCGAGAGTTGTTCAACTCCTACTACGAGCAGGTCGGATGCCAGTTCCCCCGTGAGCAACGGGGTGTCCTGTCTCGGCCCACCGTTTCTGAGGTAAGTGAATACCGGGGCATTGTTGACAACGCGATGCTTGAACTCCTGTCGTCTTCAAGGGCCACGGAGGACGTACTGGCACTTGTGGAGCTTGGGCTGCACCACGAGCAACAACACCAGGAACTTCTTTTGATGGATGCAAAGCATGTGCTGTCGTGTAACCCTCTCGATCCCTGCTATTCGAATACAACACTTCCTTCGATCCATCGGAGCACGCCAGAACACAGCTGGCTTTCTTTTGATGGAGGTCTGGCGAACATTGGCCATCAGGGGGAAGGTTTTCACTTCGACAATGAAGGCCCTCAGCATCGGGTCTGGCTTGACCCCTATCAGGTATCCAGAAGCCTTGTGACAGCATCACAGTGGCTTACGTTTATGGAGGACGACGGCTACCAACGCCCCGAACTGTGGCTAGCTGATGGATGGAGAACGGTTCAGCGTGAAGGGTGGACCGCTCCCCTCTACTGGACAAAAAAACAAGGTGAATGGAACGTGTTTACACTTGGGGGCACACGCCAGCTCATTGCCCACGAGCCCGTATGCCACGTGAGCTTCTACGAGGCGGATGCCTATTGCAGATGGCTCGGGGCACGGCTGCCGACGGAAGCCGAGTGGGAACGTGCGTCTGTGATATCCCATGACCCCAAACGCACTCGGTTGTTCGATGTTGGCGCCCTTCACCCATGGCCCCCAACGGAGCATTCGCCCGCAAACCCTTCTTCCTTGGACCAGATGTTTGGCGAGGTTTGGCAGTGGACCGGTAGCGCCTATCGCCCCTACCCCGGGTACGTGCCGCCGACCAACGCCGTTGGCGAATACAATGGGAAATTCATGAACAATCAATATGTGCTTCGGGGCGGAAGTGCGTTTACACCCTCGGGTCACGTTCGATCCACCTACCGAAACTTCTACCCTCCCCACAGTCGATGGATGTTGTCAGGCGTCCGACTTGCGAAAGACCTGTGATGCCAAAACCCTATTCTCAAGTTGCTCCTAGTATCGACGTGCACCTCCAGCCCGATTGGGCACGTATTGCGCTTGAAAGAGATGTGCGCCGTGCGCTCACGGTGAAACCAAGAGTTCTACCCCCAAAGTGGTTCTACGATGCCCGCGGAAGCGCGCTGTTTCACCAAATCACACAACTCAAGGAGTATTATCCCACTGAAACCGAGCGCCGTATTCTGGCACAACAGGCGGCAACCATCGTGGATCTGAGTGGTGCGGAAACTTTGATTGAATTGGGTTCAGGCACCTCAGACAAAACTCGAGTCCTGCTCGATGCGTTTACACAGCGGAACCAGTTGCAACGGTTTGTCCCGTTTGACGTGAGCGAAGCACCGCTGCGGCAAGCCATGGATACCCTCGGCCTGCAATACCCCCATCTGTCGTTGCGCGGTATTGTCGGCGATTTTACCCAGCATCTTGGGTTGCTTCCCACGGGCGGGCGCAGATTGATTGCGTTCCTTGGGGGTACCATTGGCAACTTCTATCCCGAGGAGCGGCAGATTTTTCTCGAAAATGTGGCCCGTACGTTGCAACCCGGGGATGGATTGCTTCTTGGGACCGATCTCATCAAGGATCCGGTGCGACTCGTCGCTGCCTACGATGATCCGGGTGGAGTCACCGCGGAGTTCAACCTCAATGCCCTGCACGTGATCAACCGTACATTGGGTGCAAATTTTGACGTCACGGCCTGGGAACATGTCGCCCTATGGGACGCAGAGCATGAGTGGATGGACCTTCGTGTACAAAGCAAGCGCCTGCAAAGCGTTCACGTGCATGCCTTGGACCTGACCGTTTCCTTTGAAACGGGTGATTGGATTCAAACAGAAATCAGCACCAAGTTTAGACAGGAGCGTGTACAGCAGGAGCTCACTTCCGCGGGCTTTGATTCCGTCACGTCCTGGACGGACCCTGCGGGAGACTTCAACCTAAGCCTTGCTCTGCGGTAGGCGGCTGCTCCCTACCCATGCCCTACCCACGCAACGCAAGTTTGCTTCGGTACAGCTCTTCGTATCCCTGCCAGATGTCCCTGGGTTGAAAGTGCTCTAGCACTCGCTGGCGGGCCTGACGGCCGTGTCTGGTGCGTCGGTTGGGATCTTTGATGTAGCGTTCGATCCCCTGGAAAAGTCCGGGGGCGTCTTCAAATAGGAGGCCTGTAGTGTTGTGTACCACCGCATCGCGCACGCCGGTGACGTTCTTTCCCAACGCGGGAACTTCCATGGCGGCGGCTTCCAGTACCGTGTTGGGGAATCCCTCCCGATGGGAGGGAAACCCCAGCACATCCATCAGTGCATAGTAGGGAGCCGGGTCCGTGACCTGGCCGGTCAGGTGGACCCTGGGATCTGACTCCAGTTCCTTGCGCAGCTCTTCAGGCACCGGATCCACAAAATCAAAGGGGCCCACGAGCAGCAGGCGAGCCATGGGATGTGTGTCTCGCAACGTACGCCAAACGGCAGCCAATTCCCCGATACCCTTGGTGCGCACCAATCGCCCCACAAAACCGATCACAAAAGCGTCCGTCGGAATCCCGAGCTCTGAACGCAAACGACGAATCTCTTCGGAAGACCTGGTGTTTGGGGTGAACCGGCCGGTGGCATCCACACCGTTGCTGCTGCCGTGCCCCACCACCACCATTTTGCGGGCACTACATATGTTGTCCTCCTGGGCCTGTTGGGAAACGGACGCGCTCACGGAAAGCACCACATCGGCAGCGGCACATACCCCACGTTCGATGTTCATGAGCAGGCGGCGCATATTTCCTTCGGCCGTTTCGTACCGAAGCCCCCGCAAATGGTACACCTTGAGCGGGACCCGGGTGGCGGCCGCTGCAGCGATGCCAAGCAATCCGCTTTTAGGGAAGTTGGCGTGCACAACGTCCGGGCGAATCCGTCTGAAAAGCGCCGTGAGCTCGGTGAGGGAACGGAAGTCCTTTTTCCATGCGATGGGCCGCTCGATTTCAACGGGGTGAACGTGGATTCCTTCGTCCACTCCAAAACGGTCTAGCTTGGGATCCGGTGAACACACCAGATGCACGTCAAACCCCTTGGACCGCATGTGGGCGAGCTGCCCTTTCAACAGGCCAAGGCTTGCGGGCGAAGACACCACATGGACGAGACGCATGATGGGCTGTTCATAGGGGCAGCTCACAGGGATTGCAAAGGACCTTGCCAATGGGTACGTTCTGCCCATGTCTGCTTCCCAGGTATCCCCCAAGACTGTGCTTTTCAGCATCGACTTTGAGGACTGGAACCAACTACTGGCAAGGGCCGTGGGGAACCCTGACTGGGATCGGAACTACCCAGCATTTGAAGAAACGACCGACCAGTTGCTTGCACTTCTGGACGAACTCGAATGCAAAGCGACCTTTTTCGTGTTGGGGGTGACCGCGCAACGGTACCCAGAGTTGGTACAGAAGGTGGCTGAACATGGCCACACCCTTGGGTGCCACGGCTATTCCCATTTGCCGGTGCGTTCCATGACCCAGGAAGATTTTCGGGAGGACGTGAGCCGCTGTCTAGACATCGTGGACAAACTTGGCCTTGCCCGGCCGTTGGGGTATCGGGCGCCGGCGTTTTCGTTTTCAAGGGCCACACCTTGGGTATTTGAGACTCTCCTTGAGCTGGGCTTTGAGTACGACTCCAGCCTCTACGCGACTCCCCGTATTCCCAACCGCATTCGGCCCACTCCCGAGGCGCCGGTACGGCTTCAATTGTCAGGTGGCCAAGAAATCCTGGAGATACCTGTGGCCGCCTCACCCCTGCTGGATTGGAGGATCCCCACCGGTGGGGGCACCTACTGGCGACTTCTTCCTACCGCTGCCATTCGCAGGCTTTTGAATGCCGTGCATACCCCCGCAACCTACCTTCATCCTTACGAGTTTTCCCGGGGCCCCCTGAACGTGGCACTGGGAGAGCAACCCACCCCCCAGGATCGACTCCGTGCCGCGAAGTTCATGGCGGTTTACGGCCCTGGGAGACATCTGCTACAACGGCGCTTCAAGAACCTGGCGCGCCAGGTCCATTTTTCAACCTACGAGGAACATCTTGCAAACATCCGTAGCTCAGCTCGTTCGCGAACACTTTCGGCAACAGGCGAAATCCTTTGACTCCCTGTACGACGCCGGCGTCGACTCCGACAATGCCGTCCAACGTTTCCTTCGGGCGGACATGTTTCGAAGGGCCGAACTGGCGGTGCAAGAGGTGCGCAACCGACCTTCTCCACGTGTGCTCGATGTGGGCTGTGGATCCGGGCGCGTCGCAGAAGAACTGCTTAAGGCCGGGGCAGGGAGCTACGTGGGCGTGGATTTTTCAGAGCCCATGGTGGAACTCTCCAAGTCGCGTTTGGCCCAGTTTGGCGATGCGGTTACGTTGCAGGTAGGCGACTTCCTGGAAGCCGAGTTGGAAGGCCCCTTCGACGTTTCTGTGGCCATTGGGTTCTTCGACTACATTGGCGATCCTGTTCCCTTTGTGCAGAAACTCTACGGGCTAACTACGGGTGTCGTCGTGGCCTCCTTTCCGCGGTGGGACTGGGTGAAGGGCCCGGTTCGTAAGCTGCGCTACGAAATGGTTAACGACTGCCCCATCTACAATTTCACAGAGCGGGAACTGGACTTCCTGTTCCGCGGAGCTGGATTTTCGTCGACGAGTTTCGTGAAGAGCCGAAGCGGCCTGATCCTTAGGGCGTACCGCTAGACCAGTTCTTCGCTAGCCTCGATGGCCTCGATTGGCGGCACCACGCCCGCCGGCGCCGCCGCCTCGGGGTCCGCCGCCTCGGGGTCCGCCGCCTCGGGGACCTCCACTTCGCGGGCCTCCGCCTCTGGGGCCACCACCGGGTCCTCCACGACCACCGCGTCCTCCGCGGCCTGGGCCACCACGACGTCGGGGTTGTTCTGAATCCTCAAAGCTCTTTCGGCTGATGGGGAAGGCGGAAGCGGGTTCCAGGCCATCCGGGGTTTCAAGACGTTCCAGTCTGTGCTTGGTAAGGCGTTCAATGTCCCGAAGGTCAGGGCGCTCCGCGAAGGAACAAAAGGTGATGGCCGTGCCGGTGGCCTCGGCGCGACCCGTACGCCCCACCCGGTGTACATAACTCTCAGGCTCATTCGGTACGTCGAAGTTCACCACATGGGTGAGCCCCTTGATATCAATGCCCCGGGCCGCCACATCGGTGGCCACGATGGCTCGGATTTTCCCTTCTTTTAGCAAATCCAGGGCACGGGTTCGGGCCGCCTGGGATTTGTTGCCATGGATGGCCGCCGATCCGACTCCTGCGAACTCTAGCTTTCCAGCCACCCTGTCCGCTCCAAACTTCATTCCGGTGAATACCAGCACACGCTTCATGCTCTCGTCTGCAAGGAGCTGCAAAAGCAACGCGACTTTGTAGGTCTGCTCTACGAAATACACGGACTGGGCAATGGGCTCCACCACGGAGGAGACCTTGTCCACCGCGATGCGCACGGGGTCCTTGAGAATGCGGTCCGCAAGGCGCTGGATTTCTGGGGGCATGGTCGCCGAGAACATGAGCGTTTGGCGGTTTTCCGGGAGGATCTTGGCCACATGTCGCACGTCGTGGATGAAACCCATGTCGAGCATGCGGTCTGCCTCGTCGAGGATCAGGGTATGAACGTGATCCAAGTGGACCACGCCGTCTTCCATCAAATCAATAAGCCTGCCGGGTGTGGCCACCAGAACTTCGATTCCCCGTTGTAACGCATCGTACTGGGGCCGTTTGCTGACGCCACCGTACACCACGTGCTGACGGGGCCCGCCTGGGCCCGCGTACTTCTCAAAGCTGGCACCGATTTGCGCCGCAAGTTCCCGGGTGGGTGCCAGAACTAGGGTCTGGATTTTTGGTTTTCCCTTCTTGCCCCCCCCTGCTGAGCGTTCCCCCATGATCTTCTGGAGCACCGGAAGGGCAAACGCGGCAGTTTTTCCAGTACCGGTCTGTGCCGACCCCAACAGGTCCTTGCCCTCGAGTACGTGGGGGATGGCCTGCTGTTGGATGGCCGTGGGCTTTTCGTATCCCGCCGCCTTGAGGGAAGCCAAAAGTGCCTTGGAGAGGCCCAGGTCGGCAAATGTTGCGGGTTTCGTGGCAGCAGTGGGTGACTCCGAAGAAGAGGAATCTGGAGCTAGAGAGTTCGAGGCTGGGGTCATGGATCTATCGTTTTCAGGGGAGCGTATGGGGTCATACGCCCTTCATTTAGTGGGGATTAGGGGTAAAAAGGGTGGCCCGGGGGCCGCGAATCGTGAGAAATGTAGGCCGCTGACTATCCACCCGGAGGGCACTGCCCAGCCGCCACGGCACAGTACTTGCCACGTTCCGCCCCGAAGATCGACCAGACAGCACACGCGGCCCCCGAAATACGCTTCCGTGGATGGCGTCTTACTCCGCGGGGTTGGGCCGCATGTGGTCCTCAAGCGCCCTCGCAACCTCTCTCAGTACGGCAGGATCTGGTGAGAAAACTCGGATTCGGTACCCTATCCCATGGGGCACCACCTTGAATCGCAGCTCTAGGGGGCGCCCGTTTAACCTTCCCCCCAAACCCATCAGGCCGCCGTTGAGATGATTGCACAGCAGAATCCGATGGATCCACGGGGCAGAATCCCCCTGCTCTGCCAGGATCCATACATCGACCTCGCGGGGTTTACGCATACGCGGCTTGCCCTCGTATCGGGCGACCACTTCGACCCGAGAAACGGTTCGATTTTGAAAGAAGTCTTCCGCCACTGAGGAAGGCAAACCGGCACAGTTCTGTGCCCGCGCGGTATCTGGATATGCCGTTGCAGCGCAGGTGATGACACCTAAACATAGAGCGATCTTGTGGCCATGTTTCATATGCCTAGATACGATAAGTCGGAAGCTCCGTTCGTCAACCACCTGGCATGCCTACGGCGGGTGAAACCGCCCGGGGGGATTGGAGTGGTCTCGAACAGGACGATACCGGCAGTAGCTTCGTTGGCTCAGGTTTACAGTTGTGCCCCCACGGTGGCCATGGCGGACACCTGCGCCGCCTTTTCAAGCCACCCCGATGGCCAGGCAACCCCACCTCGGAGGTGAACCTGCCAGCGCCCAACGCGAAGATCAAAGAGCGGCCCGGCACCGCCCGCAAATCCGAAGGTATGCAAATCTCCCTCCCTTTGGATGTCGTTGAACATGCCGGCTGCAACGAGCAGCCCAATTTCATGGCGGCCCAGCGCCATATGAAACGACGTTTCACCGGCCAGAAGTCGTTCGCTCAGTAGTGCCGCCCAGGGCAGGCCGGGTATGGCAACGACGTAGGGGTTCATCCCTCCAATACGCACGCGGGTCAGGTCATCCTGACCCCAACCCCAAACACCCTGTTGCGTGAACTGCACTCGAGTACCTGAGGTCCATGCAGTCCCCGCCCGCATCCATTGATCGACGCTACCGCCTACCTGAGCTGGCTGATTTCGTATATCCCCTGGAGCACCCCAGGAGGTCGCATGGGTACGGATATCTGTGCGGGCGGACATCCCAAACGCGAACCCATTCCATCGTGGAAACAATCGGTGGGCTTGCCATTCCTTGGATCCCGCTTTTACATTCCAATAGGTGTAACCCAGCATCGGTTGCACAACGATTGGATCTTCTGGAAGGGCCAGTGTGTTTGAGGTGCTTTCTGCTCGAAACAACCACCACTTTCTGAGTTGCAGCTGGGCCATGATGCTGTGCCGATTCTTGGGACGCCAATACAACTGTGTACGGGACTCGACGTAGCTCGCGTTGAACCCAAACTCGGGCAATCGCACTCCCCGCTGAAAGTAGTCCTGAAGGAGCCCTGCCAAAAAGGCCTCACCCCTAAGAGCGGTGGACAACGATAGGCGTTCCGCCACGCGTATGCGCTGCACACCCACCTCGAGGGTGTCTGTATTGAATTGAAGTTGCAGATCTGCGCCTCCCATTGCGCGCTTGCCGACAGCATCTACCAGGAAAAACCCGTGACCTGTGGCATGGTGTGAGACTCGAGTATCCACACCGCCAGCGGTGGCGACCCTCCAGGCATGGTTCGCCTCCTGCTGTGCGTCCACACTTTGAATCGGAGTTAACGCAAGAACATACACTACAACCGCGCCAAAACGCTTGGTGACATGGGGAACCATTGCGCGAACCTACGATCACAGGAGGTACTGTCGAGTGGCTCCTGTGAAGCGGCTTCGGGTCCTGGAGCTCCTGCCGACTAATTTCTTTTCGGCAGATCCCATTGACGCTCCTGCAAGCGCGGGTATCGAAGCCAACACGACTACTCCGGGCAGATGTTGTACTCCATCTGCACACTTCGTGTGCTGCCCTCGGGGTGATCCTTACGCCACTGCAACGCGTACTTCACAGCACACTGGAAGAAATCTCGGTTTCCGGGGATGCTTTGAAGCCCTGCGGTTTCAAGTTGCCCAATCGTCGACGTGTACACCGCCATGGCATAGCCGCGGCTGTCGCGAACCGTGGCGCCGCTGTCGTTCGGCCTTGCGGTGCGCAAATGGGCAATCGCCGATAACATGTTTCCTTGGAAACTCCCTACCCTAGTGATTTCCCATATGGATGGAGTTCCGTTCCGTGGATTTCCACCGCTTATTGCAGTGTATGTGCTTTTGCGGTCCATCTTCTTTTCAAACTCCAGTGGTGCCCCCTGTTGGTCCAGGCCTAACCCTTCCACGACGAACAAGGTGAGCTCGTTTTTATGATAGGGCCCAAAGTTCTTGGGGTCGTACTCGTTGTGCAGCACGATAAGGGGGGTGGGGTGGTACGTGGTGTCCGGGTCGCCAAACGGCCCAAACCCAACCTCCAGGGACTGATCCACTCCGTAGTGCTTTGGACCGTTCACCACGTGCGCGGCAGTCAGCCCAAACACTGGAAGTTCCTTCAACGCGCGGTCGTTCCAAGCAACCCCGTTCGCGTCAACGTCTTCTTCGTCAAAGATCCCCTTGGAAGACACAAGCCCAAGGGCACCTCCAAAGCGCTTGATGGGGCGCTTCACGTGCACGGCATCGAATCGAAAGTGCCCGGCCGTATTGAAGGGTGCGCCGGATTCTGCAAAGCGCTGCTTCAGTTCGTCGGCGGTTACGGGAACGAAAGTACCGTCAACAGGCAGCTCTCCTTTCAACAGGGGGCCAAAGGCCTTTTCTATCTTTTCCTCCAGCAAACGCTTGTGTAGATCGCTCAAGCAAAATGCAGAACCGCCGTGCTCACCCAACCAGGCATCGCACCGGTTGCCAATGAACTTCAGCGATTCGTCGATCAGGATCTGCAAAGCCGCAATGCTGCTTAACGAAAACTCATCACAGCGAGGAAGATGATCTTCTCCGTTTCCAGTCGTCACCGCAAAACGGGTGGGGTCGCTGGCAAGTTGGTGCAAAAGCACACGGTACTTTCCCAGGGCGCCGTGCTGACGTGAGTCATAGTTTTCGGGCTGTTGCGCCGAACCGTACCCCGACCAGTAGCTGCGCGCGGTGTAGTACTTTCCGGCTCCCAGGCATTGCTGGTCGTCGTACACCCGGTTGTCGCCATCCAACCGCCACTGGGCGTTGGGAGCCTGCCGGATGTGGTGCCCCTTTTCTGTGGTGAACATCCACAGACTTTCCTTGCGGAAGGAAAGCTCTTCTTTCGGACTTTTTGCGCCACTACCCGGCAGCCCCGCACAGGCCATGGGGCCGTAGAAGACCAACAACGTGGCCACAACGTGCAATGATTTTCCGACGGCTCGTAAATATGATGTCATTTCACATTTAGTGTGGACCACTTCATGGTGCATACATATTCGCGTTGTTTTTCACTCCACAACGACACAAAAACGTGGATTTTTCATCGGCCAAAATGTGAAATCAACTCACTATTGAAGTGATGTGCCCAGCGGCCCAGTCGTGTTTCTGCTCAGCATTCTAGAGAACCCCACCATTGCTCCCCTTCCAACGCGGGGGTATGCCACAGGAGTCAATTAACAAGTTTGTTAATTGCCCTCCATTTACACCCAATCAACGAAGGACAATCCATGAAGAAGTTTATTGTGATCTACCACTCGAGCGTGGACGCCGAGGACAAGATGAAGAACTCCAAGCCAGAAGACATGAAGAAGGGCATGGAGGCGTGGATGGTCTGGGCCAAGAAGTGTGGAGATGGCCTTGTGGATATGGGAGCGCCCTTGCGGGGCGGTCAAAGGCTTACCCCAGCAGGCAGCAACCCCAGTGACAAGGGCGTAAGTGGATACTCTATTCTGCAGGCCCCTGACATGGATGCCGCGAAGGCTCTTCTTGAGGGCCACCCACACCTGGCATGGGCTGCAGGTTGCGAGATCGAGGTCCACGAAACCATGCCGATGCCAGGCTAGGAACGATCCTTGTCGACCTGGAAACACGTGCTTGAATTTTGGTTTGGTGAACTCGATTCGGAAGGATTGGCAACCAAGGCTGCATCTGCTGCATGGTGGAAAAAGGATGCGGATTTTGACGCAGAGATTCGAGAAAAGTTTCTGGAGGATTGGACCGCGTGCTGTGAGGGTCGTCACGGGGATTGGCTGGAAACACCCGGCGGCACCCTAGCGGCCGTAGTCGTGCTGGATCAGTTCTCTCGCAACATGTTTCGAGGGTCAGGGCACATGTATGATGGAGACGAGGTTGCCCGTTCTCTGGTGAAAGCTGGACTCGAGCAAAGACTGGACGCTCAGTTCCAAACCGACGAACGCGCGTTCTTCTACATGCCACTGATGCACAGCGAGGCCTTGGAAGATCAGGAACTCTGTGTGGAGCTCTTCAAGCGTTCAGAACAGGCAAGCACCGGACGCGCAAAGGCACGGTTTTCCGCGAACGTGGGCTACGCAAAACAGCACCGGGACATCGTGGCTCGTTTTGGGCGATTCCCCCACCGCAACGGGTTGTTGGGCCGCCCCTCCACCCCTGAGGAAGAAGCCTTTCTTCGTGAGCCGGGATCAAGTTTTTAGCTTCTTCTTCCAGCCCCTGAGGTACGCCGCAGCCTTCCTAAGGAGTTTCCTATTCAAACTTCCAGATGAAGATCCAGGCGGGCTTTTCTTTGTCCTCGCCGTACTCGATCCATAGGTAGTCCGACTCCGGGGTGACCGTAGAGGAGTCAAAGCAGGCGTTCCAGGTCAACGTGTGACCGTAGACCGTGTGCTCGACCCAGTTGCCGTTGATGTCTTCCTCGGACTCGGTTCCAACGGCTGTGGAGTCGATTCCAAGAATGGTTGACGTTGTGGCTGCTACCGGATCTGTTTCAAGGCGCTCCTGTTCAAACGCAGAAGAATAGAGCCGATAGTCCTGTGTCCGAACAAAGCTTGATTCATTGACCAGCGGCTTGGCGTCCCTGTTTTGCCAATCGCTTGCAAATGAAAAACAGATCCTGTCGCCCGCAAAACTCTCGATGAATGCTTGGTTGCCTTTGAAGAAGTTTAGCGGACGGGCAGGCGGCTCTCCAACTGCAAGCCTAGCTATTGCGGGAGCGTTTTCTATTCGGTCCTTGTCCGTAACCTTGCCCGATATTCGGTCTCCCATCACCGACAGCGTCGCGCACCCCGACAGGCTAGCCATGCACAAGAAAAGGACGAGAGAGTTTGTTATCAACGTTGCCATAGGGTGTCCTAGCTACTTCCTACCGCGACCGTCAATGACAATTCACCCGATCCAAGGAACAACTATTCTGAGCGGATCCAAAAACACCTGTACGACCAACCAACAATCAGCTGGAATCCTTGTAAGAACTAAGAGCTGAACCACGACACCAAACGTGCCGACCAGGCTTTTTTGCTCGTGAAAAAACCGCAACGGGAGCGACCCCAACGATGTGAGCTGCCCCTACTGTTCGACGGACTTCCAATTCTTCATGCGGAGCTTGTTGAAACAGCCACAAACCTGCAGAACATCTTGGACAACGTGAAGGTCAGCCAGTGGAGCGCTGCGTTTTTTCATGCCCACGAACCCCACCAACGAAACACGTAGCCCTAAACGGGACTTTCGCTGTCCCTATTCGCGGAATGGGAGCAAAGGATTCTGACTGTTGGGTTCAACACGGTTACGATGTTTGAATGAACGCAGCACAGCTTTTTGTTCGTTGTCTTGAGGCCGAGGGAGTTGAGTACATCTTTGGTGTGCCAGGCGAGGAAAATGCCGACTTCATGATGGCGCTGGAGGAGTCGGACTCGATCCAATTCGTGCTGACGCGGCACGAGCAGGGGGCGGCCTTCATGGCGGATGTGTATGGCCGGCTTACGGGAAAGCCCGGAGTCTGTCTGGGAACCCTGGGCCCGGGAGCCGCCAACTTGATTACCGGCGTGGCGGACGCAAATATGGACCGGGCGCCGCTGATTGTACTCACGGGACAGGCCGACAGCCGAAGGCAGCACAAGGAATCGCACCAGAACATGGACGTGGTGGCCATGTTTGAACCTGTGACCAAGTGGGCCACGCCGATTATCAACGCCCAGAATATCCCCGAGGTCGTACGCAAGGCATTCAAGCTGGCGCAGACAGAAAAGCCTGGTGCGTGTCTGATTGAACTGGCGGAGGACATTGCGCACGCGCCAGTTCAGGACTTGAAGCCACTTCCAGTGACCAAGCCTAGACGAGCTGTTCCTGATGACAAGGTAGTGGACCGGGCGTGGGCGCTCATTCGTGCTGCGAAGTCACCCGTCATCCTTGCAGGCAACGGGTGCATTCGAAAACGGGCTAGCAAACAGTTGCGCGCTTTTGTGGAAAGTACTGGTATGGGGGTCATCAATACCTTTATGGCCAAGGGTGCCGTTTCGAGAAAATCGCCCGAGTGTATGTTCACCATGGGCCTGCAAGCCCATGACCTTGTGACCTTCGCAGTGGACCAGGCGGACCTGGTGATTACCCTGGGGTACGATTTGGTGGAATACCACCCACGTCTGTGGAATCCCAAGGGCGACAAGCGCGTCATCCATGCCGATTTTCTGCCTGCGGAGGTGGATGAAAACTACCGCCCTGAGGTGGAGATGGTGGGGGATCTGGCCCACACGCTCTGGATGTTCAACGAGCGCCAAGCCATGGATCCCTTGAATGCAAAAGTCGCGAATCACACCTCGATTCGCCAGGGCATGTTGGATGATTTTGCCATCCACAAGGACGACGATACTGAAGGAACCATTCGACCGCAGAAGGCCCTGTGGGATGCCCGTCAGGTGATGGGACCGGATGACATCCTACTATCGGACGTGGGAGCCCACAAGATGTGGATTGCCCGCTACTACCAATGTGACTCCCCGAATACCTGCCTGATTTCCAACGGATTCTGTTCCATGGGCTTTGCCCTTCCGGGCGCCATCGGAGCCACCATTGCCCACCCGGACAGACGGGTTCTTGCCGTTTGTGGAGACGGTGGCTTTCTCATGAACGTTCAAGAGATGGAGACCGCGGCGCGACTTGGAAAAAACTTCGTGGCCATGGTGTGGGAGGACCAGGCCTACGGCCTCATTGCGTGGAAGCAACATACGACGTTCGGTCGACACACCGAACTTTCGTTTACGAATCCCGACTGGATTAAGCTTGGGGAAAGTTTTGGTTGGTATGCCCAGCGGGTGGAGCGAAGTCGGGATCTAGCCGGAGCTTTGGAATCGGCCTTCACGGACCCACGGCCTGGCCTTGTTGTGGTGCCCATCGACTACCGTGAGAACCCGCTGCTCACCGAACGCCTCGGCAACATCGAAGCACCCATTTGAAGCTCTACGGAGAACGACCCACGGAGAACGACCCATGTTGAAGGACCGCTACCCCTACTATCTCGCCAACACCCCGCAACAACCCAACGCAGACCTTGTGGTGACCGACAAGTATTCTGGTGAGGTAGCGACCCATGTGGCGATGGCAGACGTGGACGCCATCGACCAGGCGATCCACGCAGCGGTGGAGGCCACGGAGCCCATGCGAAAGATGCCGGCCTACGCACGCAAGGCGGTGCTTGAGCACTGCGTGAAGCGTTTTACGGAACGGTTTGATGAGCTTGCCATGAGCCTGTGCATTGAGGCGGGCAAACCCATCAAGGACGCACGGGGTGAGGTGACTCGCCTCATCGATACGTTTCAGGTAGCTGCAGAAGAATCGGTGCGAATGCACGGCGAGGTCCTGGAGATGGCCACTAGCCCCCGCGCGGCGGGCCGTCGTGGCATGACCAAAAGGGTGCCGATTGGCCCCTGCTCGTTCATTGCGCCATTCAACTTTCCATTGAACCTGGCCGCCCACAAGGTGGCCCCCGCGTTGGCCGTGGGTTGCCCCTTTGTGCTCAAGCCGGCCAGCCTTACCCCACTTGGGGCACTTATTATCGCGGAAGTGCTTGCGGAAACAGACCTGCCCAGGGGCGCGTTCTCCGTGCTTCCCTGTAGGCGTGAGGGGGCCGGGCTTTTTACCACCGACGAACGGCTGAAACTTCTTTCGTTCACGGGCTCGCCGGGGGTGGGCTGGGACCTCAAGGCACAGGCCGGGAAAAAGAAGGTGGTTCTGGAGCTTGGCGGCAATGCCGCTTGCATCGTGGACGAGGATACGGATCTGGATGACGCCATCGAGCGCATCATCGTCGGCGCGTTCTACCAATCCGGCCAAAGCTGCATCGGGGTGCAGCGGATTATCGTACAGGAAAAGATCTACGATGATTTCAAATCACGCATGGTCGCGGCGACCAGGGTGTTGAAATCCGGCGACCCGAAGGATCCTGAGACCTTCATCGGCCCGGTGATTTCCGAAAAGGAGGCCATCCGCATGTCCACCTGGATTGAGGAGGCGGTGGCCGCAGGCGCAACGGTACTGTGCGGCGGGAAGCGCGAGGGCAATATGCTGGAGGCCACGTTGCTGGAGAACGTGCCCCGGAATTGCAATGCGTACACCGAGGAGTTCTTTGGTCCCGTAGCCATCTTGTCGTCCTTTTCCGATTTTGACGAGGCCCTGGCGGAGGTGAATGACAGCAAGTTCGGATTGCAAGCGGGTGTGTTCACCAGGGATTTCTACCGGGTTCAAAAAGCTTGGGATACCTTAGACGTGGGTGGTGTGGTCATCGGCGATGTGCCCAGCTGGCGCGTGGATCACATGCCCTACGGCGGCGTGAAGGATTCTGGCTTGGGACGCGAAGGTATCACCTACGCCATGGAAGACATGACCGAACTGCGCTTGTTGGTCATTCGAGATCTTTAGATCGGCCGAACTACCCCTCAACGCGCTTGAGTGTGTTTTGGTCGCTGTGGTCGAAGAGCTCTTTGCGCCCTTTCATTTGCAGCCAGGTGTGTTCTTCATAGTGAAGGGTGTTTTCGTCTGGGAAGTCCACGTTCAGCGTGTACCGCACGGTTTTGAATTCGCCGATGAGAAACGGGCTGGAGCAGATGCCAAAGGTTTCAGAACCGGCCTTGGCTTCAAGTGCGAAGCTACGGGCATCGGGTTCGGCTGCGCCTCCTGCAAGGACGGTGAGCCCCCGTGGTGGCATGAAGCAACGAATGACCAACTTGGAGGCTGCGTCCCACATCCAGTAACCAAGCTCTTCGTGAAACGGGTCATCTGCACCCAATCGCCAGGCCTTCGTAGAATAGCGCAGTCCGTAAAGTTGCTGTTCGTGGTTATCCACACGGCCCGTGGGTTCAAAAACCATTCGCTCGCGATACTTGCTTGTCGCCAGTTCACGATCGTCTTCTACTTCGTCGGAGGGTGCTAGGTCCGTTCCTTTGGAGCCTTCCCATGTACCCAGCAGGGGGGCCAGGGGTCCGAGATTTGCATCAAGCTTCATGGTGACTACCTAGTGTAAAACGAACCATGCTTCTACCTGTTCACTCCGCACAACTAAACGTGCTGATCGATGAGTACCGGATTTCCATCTGGGTCGATGAGTACGAGGCTTGCGGGGCCTGTGGTTGTTTCGTCAGCCTTGGTTTCGGGTTTGATGCCCCGCTCCTGGAGCCTCTTTTGGATTTCTCTCACATCCATGAACTCTGAAAGGGGTTTGGCCTGGGGCCCCCATCCAGGGTTGAAGGTGAGCATGTTCTTTTCAAACATCCCGTGGAACAGGCCAATCGTGGTCGTTCCGTTGCGCAGGACAAGCCAGTTGTTACTCTCGTCACCGCCGGCGACTTCAAACCCAAGTTTTGTGTAAAATGTCTTCGATGTCTGAAGATCTTTCACCGCAAGACTCACCGAAAACGCCCCAAGGGACATGGCCTCTGTTTTGGTCATGGGTGCTAGCTTCCCCCACGTTCGCGGCCCGATCAAGGCTATCACGCGCCCTAGCGAGACTTTGGTGTGTGCCTGTTGACGATGTGTGCACTGGGCCCAATAGGCGATGCAAGGGTTATGCAAAAAACCATTAAAAAGGTCCTTCCTTCCACGAAGGTGGATATGGGAGGGCTGCTGATTGATCAACCACTCCCGTCACAGGGAGTAGACTACATTGATCCGTTTCTGCTGGTTCACCACTGGCAGGACACCTTGCCAGGCAACCGACGACCCCAGGAGGTGGGTGTGGGCCCCCATCCTCACCGGGGGTTTTCACCCGTCACGTTCGTGTTCAAGGGCTCGGTTCGCCATCAAGATTCATTGGGGCACGACGCCGTAGTTGGGCCCGGTGGCACGCAATGGATGTTTGCCGGACGGGGGATTACCCACAGCGAACGGCCCGACTCCCAGCTTGCGAAAGAGGGTGGGGAGTTCGAGATCATCCAGTTTTGGGTCAACGCGCCCGCGGTGCACAAGATGGATCCGCCCTTCTACAGACCTATCGCGATGGAGGACACCCCTGCGGTCATCGGCAAAGGCTCAACGGTGCACGTCGTTAGTGGGGAGTACGAAGGTACCCAGGGTGTTGTGACTCCCGTGAGTCCGCTCACGCTTCTGCGTGTTGGAATGGAACCTGGTGCCACAGTCAACGTTTCTGTTCCTGAACCCCACAATACGATCGTGTACCTTCTTGAGGGAAAAATCTCAGTGAATGGTCAGACCCTATCGGACAAAGATTTGGCGTGGCTCGACCGAGATGGTGACGAGGTTCAAATCGAGGCTTCTTCCGACAGTCGTTTCATCCTGTTGTCGGGAGAACCCATCGAGGAACCCGTGGCCTCCTACGGACCGTTCGTGATGAACACCGAGACCGAGATTCTCGAAGCGTTGCGCGACTCCCAACAGGGAAAGATGGGCGTCCTAGTTGAAACGTTTGAAGACGCACCGCCCTTTTGGCCCTAGCTGGGGCTGCCGAACTGCTTCTAGACAGGTCACCAGAGTGCCAACGCGCAAAACCACCACCACGAGACCAGTGACCCAGCAGGTGGGCTCAAGGAGTCGTTTCGACGCGGGCCTTGTGGTTGCTTTTCACTTGCCCTCCGAACCAACCGTAAACGACTGGTAAGACAAACAGCGTAAGAAGTGTGCAGCTCACCAAACCACCGATAACCACGGTCGCGAGCGGTCGTTGCACTTCAGCGCCAGCGCTGGACGAGATGGCCATCGGGAGAAAACCAAGCGCATCGGTGACAGCCGTCATCAGCACAGGCCGCAATCGTGCTTTGGTACCGCGCAATGATGCGATACTCAAACACATACCCGAGCTCTGAAAGTCTCGAATGGTTGAAACCAGGACAACCCCGTTGAGTACCGCGATGCCAAACAACGCAATGAAGCCCACGGCGGCACTGATTGAAAATGGCATATCACGCAGAAACAACGCAACGATGCCCCCTGTCGCAGCAAAAGGGACGTTAAGGTACACAATCCATGCGGGGCGAGCCGAACCGAAATTCATAAAGAGAAGCAAAAATATGAGTAGCAGCGTTGCGGGTACTACGATGGCGAGTCTCCTGGTCGCCATCTGCAGGTTTTCAAACTGCCCACCCCAATGAATGAAGTGCCCTGGCGGTATCTCTACTTCATCCTGTATTCGCTGTTGTGCTTCTGCCACGTAGCCCGCAATATCGCGCCCCCGCACGTTGATCTGCACCGTTGCCCTTCGCTGGACATTCTCACGGCTAATCTGTGCGGGTCCTTCGGTTTGAACAATGTGCGCGAGTTGTCCAAGCGGTACCGTGCCGCCCGCCCGGGCTCGAACAGGCAGGTCGCGTACCACATCGATGTTGTTTCGCATCCCTTCCGGAATCCGTACCTGCAAAGGAAACCTTCGCTGGCCTTCGAACACTGTTCCCACTTGTCGGCCGGCCACAACGGACACCGCGTCCGCGACCTGTCGGGCACTGACGCCGTACCTTGCCATCGCGTCACGATCGACGTCCACATCAAGAAATGGCAATCCCCCAATCAGCTCCATGCTGACGTCTGCCGTGCCATCGATCCGTTTTGCTGTACGCACAATGTCATCCCCAACTCGACCTAGCATGCCGAGATCCTCCCCGTAAATCTGCACCGCAATGTCTGAACGAACCCCGCTAATCAACTCGTTGGTGCGCAACTCGATAGGTTGCGAGAACAGGTAATTCTGGCCTGGTTGTTGGTGTTCAAGCGTCGCCTTCATGCGCGCTACAAGTTGCTCTTTACTTTCCGGTTCGTTCCACTGGTTGGGGGGATGAAGCATGATGAAGACGTCTGACATCTCTACACCCATGGGGTCGGTGGCGATTTCCGCGCGTCCGGTCCTAGAAACTACTGTTTCCACTTGCGTCGGAAACTCACGTAACAGGGTACTTTCCACTCGAGTGGTGGCATCGATGGACTGCTCCAGAGATACGGATGGAAGGCGCACCGCCTGCATCGCGATGGCGCCCTCGTCGAGACGTGGAAGAAATACGGCCCCCAGGGATGGCACCAACAGGATCGCTCCCACTAGAAACAGAAGTGCAAAACCTACCGTCATAGAGCCACGCTGGAAGGCGCGATCCAACAAGGGTTCGTAGATCCTCCGCAGGGTTCGCATGAGCCAAGTTTCGTTTTCGGAAACCTCCTTGCGAAACAGGAATGTGGACATGGCGGGCATGAGCGTCAGCGCGAGGATCACGGATGCACCCAGGGCCAACAAGACCGTTAGCGCCATGGGTTGGAACATTTTTCCTTCGATTCCCTGAAGCGTCAGGATCGGTAGGTAGACGAGCATGATGATACCGACGGCAAACACGACGGGCCGCGCCATGGGTCGGGATGCGGTACGAACCATTTCTGGAGTGCTGCCCGTTCTTGCGCGCGACAGCAGAAGCAGGATGTGCTCGACGATGACCACCGGACCGTCGACGATGATCCCGAAATCCAAGGCTCCCAGACTCATAAGGTTTCCAGAAACACCGAGTGCTCTCATACCAATGAAAGCAGCGAGCATACTTAAGGGGATGACACTCGCCACCAACAACCCCCCACGGAGATTCCCAAGTAGGAGCAAAAGGACAATGATCACCAGGACCCCACCCTCTATGAGATTCGTGGCTGCTGTTTTTACGGTGCGGTCCACAAGGTGGGTTCTGTTGTAGAATGTGTCGATGCTTACGCCCGGGGGCAGCGTGGGGCGGATCTCCTCGATTCGACGCTCGACCGCTTCGGACACGGCCCGTGAGTTGGCGCCCATGAGCATCATTACGATTCCTGTAACAACCTCGCCGCGTCCGTCTCGGGTCACGGCACCCTGTCGAATCATGGGCGCGTGCTCTACAGTCGCAATATCTGCGATTCGGACGGGTGTACCGTCATCCCGGGTGGCGACAACGACCCGCCGAATATCATCAAGATTGGTGATGAGACCGCGCGCGCGAATAAGCCGTTGCTCGCCGGCGTGGGCAATGTATCCACCGCCTGCGCTTACGTTGTTCTGTTCCAACGCCTCGAAAACGTGCTCCAAACCCAGATCGAATGCCCGCAGAAAGATCGGGTCGACCTGAACCTCGTAGGTTTTGAGCTCTCCTCCGAAACTGTTGATTTCCACTACGCCGTCTACGGATCGAAGTTGATAGGCAATATACCAGTCCAGAATGGTCCGAAGTTCCATGACGGTGTAACAGTCGTCGGTGTCCTCTCCACTGCAGGTGGGGTCACCCCGGACTTCAAACTGATACACTTCGCCAAGGCCGCTCGAGATAGGACCCATTTCCGGACGGCCGTATTCCTTTGGCACCCTATTTCGGGCCTCAGACAGGCGCTCCTGGACAAGTTGGCGCGCGAAATAGATGCTGGTGCCCTCTTCAAATACAAGGGTAACCGCAGACACACCGAAGCGAGACACGCTGCGGACTTCACTTAGATGGGGAAGCCCACCCATGGCTGACTCAATAGGAAAAGTAATGAACTGTTCGACCTCCGTGGGCCCCAATGAAGGCGCGTTGGTGAGGATCTGCACCTGGACATTCGTGACGTCCGGAACTGCGTCCATGGGCAGCAGCTGCATGGCACGGACCCCCATAGCACCCACGAAAAGCACAAATAGAATGACAAGAAACCGGTTCTTCACCGAGAAGTCGACGATACGTTCAATCATGATCGTTTCTCAGTGGGCATGGCCGTGCCCAAGCTCTGAACGAAGCAGTTGTGATTTCAGAACAAACGATCCGGTGGCGACGTAGCGATCTCCGGCGGAAAGGCCGTTTGCGATAGCGGCTCTGTTGTAACTACGGTGCGCAACTGCCACAGGGACCACATGAAACTCGCCCTCTTTACCGAAGGGGATGAAGACCACCGTTTGTCCACGAAACTCTTGGATCGCGGTGTCTACAACTGTTGGGATAGGCTCAACGTGGGCACCGGCAAGATGCAACGTTCCAAAGAGCCCCGGCCGGAGCTGAGAATCCTCGTTGTCGAGTATGACTCGCACCGTCAGTGTTCGGCTTTGCTCCTCCAATGCGGGCGCCACGTAGTCCAGCGTTCCAGACCATGTCTTTCCTGGGACGGACCGTAAGGAAAGTCTTACCGGTGTGTTGACCTGGGCTGCTGCAACGTCCTGCGCGTAGACCTGACCCATGATCCAAACACGGTCAAAGTTTGCGATTTGCAGGAGAACTGTTCCCGGCGAGACAACTTCGCCCACAGCGGCGTGCCTTTGCAACACCTGACCTGCGATTGGACTACGAATGGTGACGGTTGCACCGGTTCCACTGGCTCCATACGCACGAACCTGACTACGAAGACCAGAGAACCGGGCCCGGGCCTGTGCGAGACTTCCTTGGGCCTCTACGAGGTTTCGTTTGGCTCCTATTCCGGATTCCGCAAGTTCCTGTTGACGTTGGAATGCGGCCTTCGCAACATCGAGCTGCGCACGGGATTCTTCCAGATCCGCCTGTGTCTCACCTAGAGCCACGCTTCGCATGACGATCAATGGATCACCCACCTCCACCCGCTGCCCTAGCGAAACACGAACCTGCGCTACCTGGCCCTCGACTATTGGAGAAATGTGCGCTGTGTGATCAGGGTCTAGCTGGACCTCGGCTGGAACAGCGACCTCCCCAGAAAACACTTCCGCACGTACCGTATCGATCGTTATTCCAACGCGCTTGACCGCCGTTGGCGAAATCCGAACCGTATCCTCCGTGTGAGAATCCAAGGGTTCACTACGTTCCTCGTGGCGCCCTGCAGGATCACTGGCGGTTATCTGGGTTCCACAACTACCGCACCCTCCAAGCGGAAAGACGATTAACTGGAGGACGAAGCTGAACTGCGAGAGACGTCTGCTTTGACCGCTCATCGTCCGTTCTCCTTTTCTTGCTCGGTGCTGGACCAAGGGTCGGTGCCAAGTTCCGCTTCCAGGGCGGCAACGGCGGTGAAGTAGTCTTCCTTGGCCGCAAGCGCATCGAGTTGGATTCGGAGGAAACGGTCCCTGCCAACCGACAACTGAAGCAGATCGATTTCTCCGAGTTCGAAAGATCTCCTCAATAACAAGAGATGTTCTTCGAACCGCGGAAGCACCTCAGCTCCGTAGCTTTCAGTGCGGGCCGCTGCGGCCTCCACCGCGGAGGCCAAGTTACGCAACCGATACCGGAGTACACGGCGAACTGCGGACTTAGTCGCTTCCGCCATTTCGAGCTGGGCGTTTGCCGTCGCGCGTGCGGCTTGGTTGCGTTGCCAAAACGGGAATGGCGCCACGAGTATGCCGGTAAGCGTCCATTCGTGCGGCCCACCCCCAGGGGCCCCTTCTCGGGCGGTCGCCACCCCAACACTTGGGTGAGGCCAACCGTCTCGGTTCTCCGTGCGGGAGCGAGCTCGGGCAGCTTCGACCGCCGCGCCGCGAACCGCAAGAGCCGGATGGTACTGCGATGCCAAGGTCAAAAGGCGCTCGATGCTTGGAGGATGCCAGGGATTTTGCAACGTGCCCGCCGGCTCTGGAAGAGGGCGGTGGTCAGGCCACCCAGCGAGTTCAGCGAGACTCAAACACAAAGCTAGGTAGCGTTGGTCGGCTGCGATTTTGCCTTGCTGCGCCTGTGCTACCTCCGCCTCTGCGAGGCGCTCTGTCAGGGGTGAAACATCCCCCGCGTTTACTCTTCCACGCGCAATACGGAGCAACTGGTTCTGAAAATCTAAAAGTTCCTGCGCAAGCGTCGCCCGCTCTCGTGCCACCAGCGATGCATGGAAGGTGGCGTGGATTGCTTGGTGGACTGTCCATTGCGCAGCATCAAGCTCTGCATTCGCGAGATCCTGTGTGGCTTTGGCGAGTTTGATACGCAACCTGCGCTCACCTGCGACTTCCAATGGTTGCAACATAGTCGCCTGAAGCTCCAGATCCGAAGCCCTTCCCAAACTACGTGAGCCTGCGTTCAGTCTTAGAGTCGGGTTTGCCGGAAATCGAGGGGATGCGGCTTCCTCTGCGGCTGTACCGATGGCCAACCGGGAACGGGCGACGGTCGCCTGGGGGGCGTTGTCTGTCGCGTACTCGAGGAGTTGGGCGAGAGATACTCGTTGGACACCACTTGAATCCCGCGGTTCCGTTCCGTCCTGTTGGCCGCGGGCAATACTCGTCGTGGGTCCGCACAGCAACGACACGACCATCGCTGTGACCCACAGTTGTTGATGAGGTTCACACATGAAGTTTCTCCTGAGTTTCGTTCAAAGACGGCTAGTCCAACCAAGCCCATGCAAGGCCTGTCGAACAATCACGCGAATGCGACTCGTTGCCCGTCAGTTCAGGACGGACCACTCCTGTCGAGTCGTTACTCAGGCCCGAGGGGGACGCTCAAGGTCCCGCATGTGGCCTTCGGCTCGGATACCTTGGATGTTCATTCTGTACGTAAGAACTGTGGTTGGAAGGTATTCAACGGTGGAGATTGTGGTTGGTAGGTTGAACAACACTGAGGTGTGGCACTGGCACGTATGAAAGATTCCAGTGCAGCCGTGCTCGTCATTGGTTGACTGATGCTCGGCTTCGTCCACGGCATGAGCCGTGTGGCCTTCCGTCACCAAGTAAATTGCATTCTCTGTGAGTTCCCCCGATCCGGGGGCCATCAAATAGGCAACCAAAAGTGCCACAGCGGGAATGAGTCGACGCACGAGCGGCCATTGTAGCAGTTCTTTTGGAGCGATCACAACCGGGGAAGCTTGTGGGCCGCTTTTGCTGGGCCTCCAGGGCTTAACGACGCGTGGCGGCCGTGAACGCCCAACTAGTCCAGAGCCTTCACGCGTTCCTGAAGTACTTTGATTCGCGCGGCGTATCGGTCGTCGGGGGCCATCGATCGTGCCAGGCCGATCAAATGGTGCACTTCTCCTGGTTCCCTACCCAGAGCGCACAATGTCTCGGCGAGGGTCAGCTGGGCGCTTGCCACGTCGTTGTTTGTTCGCAGGCGCCCAGCAAGGGCTGACCTAAGGTGCACTTCTGCTTCCGCATTTTTGGCTTCATCTTTGAGGATCGCTCCGAACAGAAAATTGTAATACGTGCGCGATTCTATGCTCAGGTACTGGGGACGTTTCACCTGAAGTAGGAGCTTCTTTGCGGATTCCAGGCGACCCAATTGTGCCAGTTTGAATGCCAGCCATACGGTTCCGTAACGAAAATGGCCCACAACTAACAACACCGCTGCGATGATGCTCAGCCATCCGAAGGTATCTCCTTCGAGCAATCTCCAGACACCAAAGACCAGAGAAAACAACACGAGGATCCATCGAAGCCATCCTGGAAACATCGTTGCGAATCTAGCAGAGCTAACTCATCTTACAACGTTCGATTCGGTTGCGCGTTTCTCCGCCTCGATGAAGAGTGGACCGATGGGTGGAAGTTCCAAGTCGCGGTCGAAACGAAGGCGGCTGCTCCATTGGTTTGGAGTTTGGGGGCTCGTATTCGGTATCGCTGCAGGCGCTATTCTTGTGGACGCATGGGCTGCTTTTGGTCACGCGCCTGACGAACACCGAAAGGCACGAGTGGAGGCCTCACCCCAATGGAAGGGTGGCAAGTTTACCAACCCCCAACAGCTCTGGAACGATATCTGGGGAAGCATTACCGCATCCTCCGTTGAGGAAGCGAAGACCACACCTGACGGACCGCTCCCCGTGGTGCGCTCGGACGGATCCCAGTTTCGCGAACCTCCCGACAGCGGACTTCGAATCACGTGGATGGGTCACTCCTGCACGCTCGTGGAGATAGACGGCCAACGTGTGCTCTTTGATCCCATCTTCATGGGTCGAGCGTCTCCACTGGATTGGGTTGGGCCGGACCGTTGGTATGCGCCACCCATCGCCCTGGAACGTATGCCCACGGTGGATGCAGTGGTAATTTCGCACGATCACTACGACCACTTGAGCTACCCGACCATTCAGGCGATCAAGGGCTGGAACACGCGGTTCATTGCACCGCTCGGTGTCGGGGCGCACTTGGTGTACTGGGGAGTGCCTGAGGCCCGCGTCACTGAGGTTGATTGGTGGGATGAAGTTCAGCTTGGTGACCTAAGGGTGGTTGCCACACCCTCACGCCACGCTTCGGGCCGGCACCTGTTTGACCAGAACCGGACCCTGTGGTCGAGCTACGCGCTGGTCGGGCCGCAACATCGTGTTTTCTATTCGGGTGACACCGGCCTATTCCCAGGGTTCACGGATATCGGTTCAAGGCTCGGCCCATTTGACGTCACTATGATCGAGATTGGTGCCTACAACCAGGGTTGGCCAGATTGGCATATGGGCCCGGAGCAAGCAGTCCGTGCGCACCGAATGCTACGGGGCAGTGTGCTGCTCCCTGTTCATTGGGGCCTGTGGGATCTTGCATTCCACGGTTGGACAGAACCTGCGGAACGGGTGGTTGTTGCCGCCCAAAAGGCAGGCGTCACGCTGGCCATGCCACGACCGGGCGAGAGCATAGACCCTGCTCAGCTTCCCGAGTTCACAAAGTGGTGGCCTGAGCTCCCCTGGCAAACTGCAGAACAGTACCCTATTGTGGCAACGAAGAACGGTGACCCCAACGACCGCATGGATGCCGCGGATCTCTCGCACGCGGCTGCCGATCGTCAAGAATCTTTGGTTGAGGGCAACCAAGGAGTTGATCCCGCACCTTCACTGGTGGGACGCCTATGATTCCCCTCAGCTGGGTGACGAATCGCTTCCGTCAGGGGCACAGAGAGGCGCCGTTTCTTGAGCGTTTTTACTCGCGGAAACCTTTGCCCGCGAGAATCTTGGGCGTCACCTTGTCCACCCGTGCTTCTCGTGTTTTGGCTTGCTTCGCGGCCGAAAAATAGAGGTTGTACTCACGCCGCCGTCCAGGTGTGAGCCCTTCGAACGCCTTCTTTAGGACCGGGTCCCGTGCTAGCCGCTCGACCAGCTCATCGACGTAGATAAGGGTCTTACGCTTCGGCACTGCCAGGCCCGCCTTCTCGACGTCGATCGCTTCGCGTACAAGTGCTTTGACGGTGCGCTCGAGTCTTGCGACTTGCTCCACGCTCGTGAACTGCACGCGCAGCGCCGATTGAGTGTTCTCCCCCTGTTTTTGCAGCACACCCTTACTGTCTTTCAGGAGCGCGCCCTTGAAGAACATCAGCGCAAGGAAATCCTTCATGGGTTGAATGATGGCAATGTTCTTGCCTTGCGCGGTGTAGCAGGGTTTGCCCCACTTGAGCTCCTCTGTCAGGTTGCACTCGAGCAGAACCCTTCGCAGCCGCTTGCCTTCCGGATGCCACCGCTTTGCTCTGTCGAAAAATGCACTGCTCTTTGGGTCCACCTTTGCAGGTTCTCCCATGGTCATCGCTTGGTCAACTCCCTTGCTAGCCTAGGCGCCTTTGCTCATTGACACCGCCCGGGACCGCGACATCATGTGGCTATCCACATCGGCTCGAGCCCCGCGTACCAGAGAGGAACAGGAGATGACAGTGATGTTGATTGTGACGGAAGACCTCAGCTACGAAACCACTTTTGGCCTCCGCTCCCGGAACGAACGACTTCGGTGCGAACTCCCGAGCGAGGGGTCGAGGTGAGCCGTAAACCGAACGTTCGGACCTGCTTGTGGTTTGATGGGAACGGCCAAGAGGCAGCCGAGTTCTACGTGTCGCAGATTTCCGGAAGCACCGTTGAGGTTGTATCTGGCCCTGTCGTGGAACTCTCGTTGGCCGGCACGCCATACATGTTTCTCAATGGTGGCCCTCGATACAAACTTTCGCCGGCGGCCTCTATCGCGGTCAGCACGGGCGATCAGGCTGAGACCGATCGCCTATGGGATGTGCTGCTGCAAGGCGGGGGTGAAGAGAGCATGTGCGGGTGGCTCGTCGATCGCTTTGGAGTGTCCTGGCAGATCGTCCCGGACGCTTTGCCGCGTCTACTTGGTTCGGACGATCGTGACGGTGCCAACCGCGCCATGCAAGCCATGCTGCAGATGAGCAAGATCGACATCGCGGCGCTCGAGTCGGCGTTCCGCGGAGAGTCATGAAGATCGCAGTAAGCGCAGTTTCGGGAAAACTAGGAGGGGAGACCGCGCAGGCACTCAAGACACTCGTCGGAGTCGAGTCTGTTGTGGGCCTCGCGCGAACTCCGGAAAAACCGGGGCGGTTCACAACTGTGGAGAATGACTAATGACACTTAGCGTGTGGGCCTATCGACGTGATCCAAATACTCACGATATTGTCTATCTGGATGTGGAGCCGGATCCACCTTGCAATGATCTCGCTGGGTTTGAAATATGGCGCGGGCAAGTTTGGGGCTCTTCTGTCGCAAAGAACCTCGGCTTAACCATTCTCCCCTCGCTCACGCGTATGGATGTTTTTGCTGAAGCTTCAGAGCTAGACACGCTCGAGCAGGAACTGGGTTTGCTTGAAAAAAACCTATCTGTACTTGCCGCACATGCAAAAACCCTGGAAGAGACCATTCTTTTTCGAATCAAAAATATTCTCGAAGCCATCCGCCTCGCTCGCCAGGTACCCGACGGCGCGGGCGGGGTCAACATCGGATAGACTTGTTCAGGGCAACTGGTGTGATGAACTACTCGAACCGCCAAATGAAATCTCAACCCATGATTGCAGTGCACGATGTGGAGGTGACTTCCAGGTGGTTTCAGGAGGTTTTGGGCCTTCGTTCTGGCCACGGGGGCGACGACTACGAGATGCTTTTGGATGGTGATGAGCTTGCCCTTCAGCTTCACCGATGGGACGCCCACAATCACCCGCGTCTTGGTGACGAATCGAATCCTTCCCGTGGCAACGGAGTGTTGCTCTGGTTTGCCACTGACAGCTTTGATGCACTGGTCGAACGAGTCGCGACGGCTGGCGTGAACGTCCTGGATGGACCGTTGTACAATCCAAGCGCTCAGCAACGGGAAATCTGGCTCGAGGGGCCTGAGGGCTACCGTGTGGTGGTCGCAGGGCCACGGAATCCGAACGAGTCGGACAACCTGTGACGCTCAGGTCGGCTTTTGGCCGACGCCCAGCAGGGGACGCATGGTCACGCCACCCAAGGGGACTTCAAACGCGGTTTCGACCTGTGTGTTCTTCAGTCCAGAGGCCGTGAGTGCCTGTACGATTTGATTGCGCGTCAACCCGTGGGGCTCCTCGGCTTCTCTGTCGAGTTCCCAGTCCCATTGCACGAAGAGCCCGCCGGGTTTCATCACGCAAACCAGGTTCGCCACGGCACCAAAGTAGTCGTCAAGAAACGCGCAAACTGAGGAGCAGACCACGAAGTCGAATCCGTCTGCAAGGAGCGTAGGCTCTTGATGCACGAGCTTTTCAAGGGCCGCAGTTGTTGGGACCACGTTGGTCAATCCAAACCGATCGATTTTTTGACGGAGCCGCTCCACCATCTTCGCCGATGTGTCCATCGCAACGATGGCTCCGCACACCGGCGCCAGTTTCTCTGTCAGAAGTCCGGTTCCGCACCCGAAATCCAACGCTCGAGCGCCCGCGAGGGGAACCCCACGGGAGTCCGCCAGCCGAGTCAGACATTCAAACGCCGCACGGGAGTATGCCCGCGCACCTTCGTCCTCGTCCCATCCATCTGCGTAGTCGTCCCAGGTCATTTCGCGGTTCGTGTTCCTGCTGTTCCCTACTGTGAACCGCAGTGTGTTTCAACCCGTGCCCTGATTCGCTCTCGGGCTTCCACTTGTCAGCACCAAAGACCCCACAAAAACCACACCGTCGGGTGGTGGCTCACGTGGCTCCGGGCGCTGGCTTTGGCCAAGCAACGAGTGAGGTTCTGAGGGAATCTGTGTGAGCCTGCGATTTAAACCTGTCCGGGCTATGCTGAGTCTAGACCGCGTCGGAGTTTTGCGGAGATCCAAACCATGACAGTCACAAATCTCGCCGCCGCGCAGAGCCGCTACAAGGAGATTGGACTCAAGCCCAATCAGTTCTCGGCTTGTTTGCGAGAAGAGGGTTTCATAGCACCGTGGCGTGTGGTGCGAATCGACAGGGGCTGGTGCTCGTTGGTCGGTTTCGACGAGAACGCGGAGGAGAATGAGCAGCGTGCTCGTACTGCGGATTGTGAGATTGCTGTTGGTGATTGGGTGTGGGTCTCGGGTATCGAGGAGGATCTTCAAATATCGGAATTTCTGGAACGCAACACTCATCTTCGTAGATCGAACCGAGACGCCCAGGGGCAAAAATGGATCGCGGCCAATCTCGATACAGTCTTCGTGGTGGCCGCCTTTGGACGCACAGCAAAGCTCGAAGGAAGAGGAATCAACACGCGTCGCATCGAGAGATATATCAGCGCGGTACGGGAGGGCGGCTCGGATCCTGTTGTCGTTCTCAACAAACTGGACATCACCACGCGTGACAGGGCAGACGCCGGAGACCTGTGCCGTGACCTTGCAAGCCGACTGGGCACGGTGGTCCTGGCTGTAAGCGCGCACGACAGCGATAGTATGAAAGCACTGCAACCCTATCTCGGCCCCGGTGAAACTCTCGCGTTTATCGGCCCGTCTGGTGTCGGAAAGTCGTCGCTGATCAACGCCATCGCGGGCAAACTGGAGTCGGATACGGGGGCTGTCCGCGGCGTGGATATGAAAGGGCGACACACCACGACCCATAGGCAACTCCTACGAGTTCCGGGTGGTGCACTTCTTATTGACACTCCAGGTATGCGTGCGTTCTCGGTGTATGTCACCGATGATTCGGTTCCCGGATTTGAAGACATCAGGGCGTTGGCGCTTGTGTGCCGATTCGGAAATTGCCAGCACACAACAGAGCCAGAGTGTGCTGTCGCGCAAGCGGTGAGCGATGGAACCCTCGACGAAGACCGACTCGACAACTATCGGGCCATTGCTGGCGATAGACAGCGCACCTCAAATAGGCGCGATCCTAAAACGCGCCACGAAGAAAAGAAGGCAGGGAAAAAGCTTGGACGACTCATTAAGCAAGCCAAGGACCTCAAACGACGCTAGGTCGTTTCTTGGCCAGCCTTCGACATTTTGGCGGAAGCTACTGCCAACAATGGCAGTGCTGACACGATAACAGCCGCGGGTCTGGCTGTTCGTTCTATCTGGCTCGGGTAGCGCCTTGCTTAGACGAACCCTACCCGAGAGCCCGATTTCATGCACGAGTTGATGTCACGTCGGGACTTCAGTTTTCTCGGGCACTTGGGCTGAGAGCCGCCAGCGACGCGGGTTGGCGCGCGACCGTGGGCGCGGTGCGGCCCTTGGTGGCCGGGTTAGCCGGCCGAGGCAGGCCAGGGGCCGGGCTCGGGGTGACGCGGGCACACGGGCGAACCTGCGGGTTACGCGCCCACCGGTCTCGGGTGCCCGTCTACGTAGCCGATCGGAAGCAGTCCTGGGATCGCTTCGCAGCGGTCTACCACCAATCCCGCGGTCGCCAGCGCCGCGCTCAGTGAGCCCACGGTGAAACGCCGGTGCCCGGGGAATCCAGTGACAGCCAGGAGGCGGGAGACGAGCCAGGAGAGCCGGGTCTCGTCGTGGCAGAAGGTCGGGGCCACGAGGATCCCGCCTGGCCGCAGCATCCCGATCAGGGCGGCCAGAGCCGCATTGAGGTCCGGGACGAGGTGGAGCACGTTCGCGGCGACCACGGCGTCGAAGCTCCCTGGCTCGAACGGGAGCTCGTAGATGTCGGCCTGCCGGCACTCGACGTTCGTAGACCCTGTCGCGACGACCTTCTCGCGCAGGCGATCGACCATCGCGGCGGCGTAGTCGGTGGCGATAACCGCTCCGGCTGCCTTGGCGAGCACGGGCGTGACCAAGCCTGTTCCCGCCGCGACCTCGAGCACGCGCGCTCGACCCGACACGGCCTCGGCGATCAGCTCGAGCATTCGTGGCAAGGGTCTGCCGAGCGGTCGCAGCGAGAGGTCATACTTCGCGGCGTGGCGCTCCCAGTACCGGCGCTCGGAGTCCTGCTTCCGGTCGTGCTCACTCATGGCACTCACACTCTTCGCCGCTGAGTCCCTCGCGGCCTTCCTTGACGAGCCACGGCACCATGAGCAACGCGGCGACGGGGTCGGCCCACCACCAGCCCGCGATTGCGTTGGCCCCGAGCCCGAGCAACAGCGCGAATGACAAGTACGAGCAGGCGAGCGTTTCCTTCGCTTCGGCCCGCAAGGCCGCACTGCCGAGCTCCTTTGCGGCGCGGAGCTTCCCCCAGGACACGAGCGGCATGATCGCCAACGAGAGCGCCGCCAGTGCAATGCCGATCACGCTCTCGTCCGGGGCGTCCTGATGCCACAGTGTCCAACCCGCTTGGCCCGTGACATAGGCGGCAAGGAGAAGAAACGTCGCTCCGATGAACTGGTGAACCCGGTGTTCGATCTGCGCGATGCGTTCACCGTCCGCGCCGCGGTACTCGACCCACAGTCGGTAGAGCATGACCACGGCGGCGGCCGTCTCGATGCCGCTGTCCAGACCGAATCCGAGCAGCGCGATGCTGTCGGCGACCGCGCCCGACCACAGAGCCACCACTGCCTCGAACACGTTGTAGACCAACGTCGTGCCCACGAGCGCGATGGCGATGCGGCTCCATCGGTTCGAGCTGTCGACCAATGCCGTCACGCCGCAGCCCCTTCTTCTCGGTCCACCTCGCCTCCAAAACGACTGTAGATTGACGGCAGCACCAACAGGGTGAGCAGCGTGGCTGTGACCAGGCCGCCGATGACGACCGTCGCAAGCGGGCGCTGTACCTCCGCGCCGGCGCTGGTGGCAAGTGCCATGGGCACGAACCCTAGCGACGCGACGAGGGCTGTCATCAGCACCGGGCGCAGCCGGTCGCGCGCACCTTGCACCGTGGCCTCGTCGATGGGTAGCCCTTCGCTCTGCAGCTTTCTAATGTGCGAGACCATCACCACACCATTGAGCATCGCGATGCCGAACAGCGCGATGAAACCCACGCCCGCGCTGATGCTGAGGGGCATGCCTCGCAGGGCGAGCGCGAAGACGCCGCCGATCGCCGCAAAGGGCACGTTAAGGTAGATGAGCAGCGCCGGGCGGACGGAGCTGTACGTCATGTACAGAAGCAAGAAGATGAGCACCAGGGCCGCAGGCACGGCGATGGCGAGCCGCGCCGATGCCTCCTCGAGGTTCTTGAACTGCCCGCCCCACTCGACGAAGTAGCCGGGCGGCATTTGCACCTCGGCCCGAATTCGCTCCCGGGCCTCCGCGACGAAACCTGCCAGGTCCCGGCCTCGCACGTTGGCCATGATCGCGACGCGTCGTTGCACGTTCTCGCGCCCGATCTGCGCAGGGCCCTCCTCGAACTCGAGCCGGGCCAGCTCTCCCACCGGTACGGTTGTTCCGCTCGGTGTGCGGACCGGCACGTTGCGAATGGCCTCGATGTCGCGCCGCGTGCCGGCGGCGAGGCGCACCTGCAGCGCGAAGCGTCGCTGCCCCTCGAAGACCTCACCGACAGTGTGACCGGCCACGGCAGAGACGGCGTTCATCACGTCTCGCACACTCACGCCATAGCGCGCGATGGCCTGGCGCTCGACGATCACCCGCAGGAACGGCAACCCCGAAACCTGTTCGGACTCCACGTCGCCCGCGCCCGGGACCGAGCGCACGACGCTTTCCACTTCCTCCGCGAGCCGAGCCAGCTCGGCCAAGTCGTCGCCGTAGATCTTGATGGCGATGTCCGCACGCACACCGCTGATGAGCTCGTTGGTCCTGAGCTCGATGGGCTGCGAGAACAGGTAGTTCTGCCCCGGTACCTCGCGCATCAGCGCGGCTTGCATGGCTTCGACGAGCGCTTCCTTGGATTCGACGCTCTTCCACTGCTCCCGTGGCTTGAGCATGATGAAGATGTCGGAGAGCTCGACGCCCATGGGATCGGTGGCAATCTCCGCACGGCCCGTGCGGGAGATGATGGTGTCGACCTCGTCGGGAAAGCGCTCGCGCAGCGTCTGCTCGATGCGGGTCGTGTAGCGAACCGACTCCTCGAGCGGGACCGCAGGAAGCCTCACCGCCTGCATGGCGATCGCCCCCTCGTCGAGCCGCGGGATGAACTCAGCGCCCAAGAATGGGAGCGTTGCGGCGGCGCCACCGAACGCCAGCACGGCAAGTCCGGCCGGCAACGCGCGGCGTCGCATCGTGAACGAGAGCGCCGGGACGTAGAGCCGTTTCAATCGCGAAAGCAGCCAGGTCTCCTTCTCCGAGACGCCCTTCTTGAAGACGATGCTGGCCACCGCCGGCATGAACGTCAGCGCGAGGACCAGCGACGCCACGAGGGCAAAGATGACCGTGAGCGCCATCGGTCGGAACATCTTGCCCTCGATGCCTTGCAGACTGAGGATCGGCACGTACACGAGTACGATAATCGCGACCGCAAACGCGACGGGTCGCGCCACCTCCTTGGCTGCGTCCCGTACCCGGCTCTTGACGCTCGCACTTTGGGAATTGTTGCGCGCAAGCACGTGTACGATGTGCTCAACCATCACGACCGAGCCGTCCACGATGAGGCCGAAGTCGAGGGCGCCCAGGCTCATCAGGTTTCCCGAGACCTTGAAGATGTTCATCGCGATGAAGGCCGCGAGCATCGACAGGGGAATGGCGCTGGCGACGAGCAGCCCACCGCGCAGGTTGCCGAGCAACAACAGCAACACGACGATGACCAGCACCCCGCCCTCGAGCAGGTTGGTGGCCACGGTGCGGATCGTGCGGTCGACGAGCTCGGTCCGATCGTAGAAGGTGTCGATCGAGACTCCCTCCGGCAGCGTCGGGGCAATCGCCTCGATGCGGGCGTGCACTGCCTGAGAGACCTCGCGGGAGTTGGCCCCCATCAGCATCATGACGATGCCGGTCACCACCTCCCCACGGCCGTCGCGGGTCACCGCACCTTGGCGAATCATTGGAGCGAGACCTACGTCGGCGACCTCGCCGATCCGTACCGGGATGCCGTCCTCGCGGGTGGTTACGACGACATCGCGAAGGTCATCGAGGCTCTTGGCGAGCCCTTCACCACGGATGAGCCGCTGCTCGCCCTCGTGAATGATGTAGCCGCCGCCAGCATTCTCGTTATTACGCTCGAGGGCCTCGAAGATGTCGGAGAGGCCTAGGTCGAAGGCCGACAGCCGGTCGGGATGCACGGTGACTTCGTAGGTCTTGAGCTCGCCGCCGAAGCTGTTGACTTCGACGACGCCCTCCACCGAGCGAACCTGATACGCGACGTACCAGTCGAGGATCTCTCGCAGCTCCATGGGCGAGTAGCACTCGGGGGTGTCCGGAGCGCCGGGGGCGCAGGCTGGCTCGCCCCGCACCTCGAACTGGTAGATCTCGCCGAGCCCGGTCGAGATCGGCCCCATCTCGGGGCTGCCGTACGCCGCCGGGATGGCCTCCCGCGCTTGGGAGAGGCGCTCGCTGACGAGCTGGCGCGCAAAGTAGATGTCGGTACCTTCCTCGAAGACCACCGTGACGGCAGACAGGCCGAATCGGGAGACGCTTCGTACCTCTTCGAGCTGCGGCAAGCCGCTCATGACGGTTTCAACGGGAAAGGTGATGAACTGCTCGACCTCGGCAGGGCCGAGCGATGGTGCGTTGGTGAGTACCTGCACCTGGACGTTCGTGACGTCCGGCACGGCGTCGATGGGCAAGCGCTGCATGGCGCGCACGCCGATCGCCCCGACCAGGAGCACGACGAAGATGACCAGGAAGCGGTTCTTGATGGAGAACTCAACGATGCGATCGATCACGACGTTCTCCTAGTGCGCATGGCCTTCGCCGAGTTCGCCGCGGCTGAGCTCGGACTTGAGGACGAAGGCGCCGTCGGCGACGTAGCGGTCGCCGCCAGCCAGCCCATGACCTATGCGCGCGAGACCACCGCTGCGAGCCGAGACCGTCACGGAGACTGCGCGAAACTCGCCTTCTTCGTCACCGGGCACGAAGACGACGGTCTCGTCACCGAGCCGCTGCAGCGCCGAGGTGGCGACGGCTGGGATGGTGTCCTCTCCTGCACTGGCCGGACTGACCGATAGCGTTCCGAATGAACCGGGTCGTAACGCGCCGTCCGCGTTGTCGAGAGACATACGGACGGGAAGGGTCCGTGTTCCCTCATCGAGTGCCGGCGCGACGTAGTCGAGCTGTCCTGCAAAGGTGCGGCCTGGATGCGACTGCAGGGTGAGCGTGGCCCGTGCCCCTTCGTGCACCTGGGCAGCATGCTGCTGGTAGACCCGCCCGACCACCCACACCTTGGTGATGTCCGTGACCTCAAAGAGCACATCACCTGGGCCCACGACCTCGCCCACGGTTGCGTGACGTGACACCACGCGCCCCGCGATCGGGCTCCGGATCGTCACCTCACTACCGCTTCCACCCCGCCCGTAGACTTCGAGAGCTCGCTCAGCGGCGGACTGCTCCGCTTGCGCGCGTCGTAGCTCGGCCTGTGCCTCCAGGTAATGCCGGTCCGCCCCAATGCCTTCGCGTTTGAGCTCCTCCTGACGACGGAAGTTCGCGTCGGCCACCTCGACGTTGGCGCGCGCACGGGCCGCCTGGGCTCGGGCTTCGCCCAGGGCGACGCTGCGGATCACCGCGAGGGCTTGTCCGGATTCCACCCGGTCGCCCACCGAGGCCGACACACGAGCGATCTGACCGGAGACGACCGACGAGACGTGCGCCTTGCGATCGGGCTCGGCCTGTACCTCCGCGGGAACGTCAATTCCACCTGCGCGCGGTACGGCTTCCGCGGTTGCGATCCGGATGCCGCTTCGTGCGACCGCTTCCGGCCCAATGCGAACGATGCGCTCACCGCCGTGCTCGTCGTGGTGCCCCTCCTCGTGACGTTCACCCTGCTCGGCGTGAGAGGACTCTTCGTGCCCGTGTCCGGATTTCTCCTTGCAGCCACTCAAGCCGAGAAGGAGAAGTACAGCGCCCATGGCGATAAGCTTGAGGTGATTCATGGCTCGGTCCCCTGGTGCACGGGCTCGGGGCCGTGCTCATGCCGTTCGTCAGGCCAGAGGTCGGCGCCGATCGCGCCTTCCAGGTCGGCGATGGCCTGAAAGTAGTTGCCGTAAGCGTCGAGGGCGTCGGCCTGGATGCGCAGGAACCGTTCGCGTGCGACCGAGACCTGCAGGATGTCGATTTCGCCCAGCTCGAAGGCGCGCTGAATGAGGCGCAAGTTCTCCTCGAAGCTCGGCAGGATCTCGCTGCCATACGTGCGTACTTGGGCTGCCGACGCGATGACCGCGGTGCGGTGCTGCTCGATGCGGTTGCGCAGCTGGGAGCCGAAGGCGGACTGCTCGGCCTCGGCGATGTCCGCTTCCGCGCGCGCCAGTGCGCGTGCGCCCTGGTTGCGCTGCACAAGCGGGATGGGCAATGACAGTGTTCCGAAGATCTGCGTTTCCGGGGGGCCGGCGGGGAACGACTCCCGGTTGAGCTGAACGCCGATCGTCGGCTCCGGCCACGCGTCGCGGTCGGCCGCGCGCGTGTTCGCGGCAGCCTCCACCCGAGTCGCGTGCAGCGTTCGCAGACGCGGCTGGTGGCGGCGAGCTGCCTCGACGAGCGCTTCCGCTGCGGGTGGGTCGCGCGGCGTGTCGAGACGCCCCGCCGGCTCTGGAGGATGAGACGCGGGCCAGCCCGCCAGCGCGCCGAGCTCGAGGCGCGCGGTGAGGTAGCTCTGCTCGGCGGCGATCTTGGCCACGCGCGCCTGACTCAGCTCGCCCTCGGCTAGCCGCACAGCAAGGGGCGACACCTCGCCCGCTCGCAGCTGCCCGCCAGTGATCTCCACAAGTCGCTCTTGGAACGACAGCAATCGCTCTGCGCCAGCAAGCCGCTCACGCGCCACGAGGGCTCGGTGAAAGGCGGCATGCACATCGCGATGAACCTCCCAGCGCGCTTCGTCCAGCTCGGCGCGAAGGCGATCGCGTGTTCGCTCTGCCGCTTCCAGTCGGACGGATCGCTCCCCGGCGATCTCGATTCGCTGTGACACCGACGCCGTAAAGTCGACGTGAGTTGAGTCGTTTACGCCAGGCCCCACCCCAACCGAGACCTCGGGGTTGTCGGGCAAGAGCGGCGATGCGTCGGCAATGGCAGCATCGCCGAGCCCGATTCGTTGCCTCGCGACTTGCAGGGACGGAGCGTTCCGGTCGGCGTACGCCAGGATCTGCTCCAGCGACGTCGGCCCCCCGCGCGCAGGATCCGGTAGCGGGACGTCGGGGACGTGTACGGCGTCATAGCCTCCCTGCGGAGCTGCGAACTCCCCCGCGGTCCGAGGTGTCGGCGTTTGCGCCGATGCGCAGCCTTCGACGAGGAGCGAATGCCCAAACACGCAGAGCGGGATCAGTATCCTCCATGTACTATTATGGATAGTAGTTGAGCGCGAACGGGGAGGTCGTGAAGTTCGTGTTTGCATCGTTCATCCGAGCCCGAGAAGCAGGGCGGCGCGCTCGATGCTGTGGTGGAAGACGTCGAGCGGGCCCGCTCCCATGAGGTGCGGCGCTACCGCCACGAGGGTGATTAGAGTCGTGACGACGCCGATCGGAGTTCGGCGCTGTGCGGGACCTGGCCAGCGAGCGGCGTAGCCGAGCAAGAGCTGCACCCGCAGGCGAATGCCGCCGATGCCGTGGCCCCCCAGTGCGGGAACCGAAGCGGGTGCTCCCGTTGGAGCGGCGACCGAGACGATGCTTCGAGCGAGGGCCAGCGGATCGGCGCCGCGCTGCACGGCGCGCTTGTCGCAGAGGGCCTCCCGCGCAAAGTGATAGCGCGCCAGTTCCGACGAGAGGATTTTGCCCAGCGGGTTGATGGTCAGCGCGACGTGAGCGACGAAGAAGCGCAACGGGTCGCGCGCATGCGCGTGCTCGACCTCGTGGAGCAGCGTTGCCTCGAGCTCGTCGTCGTCGAGGCGCATGACCAGCGCCGCTTCGAGCTCGACCCGCGGCTGGAATAGCCCGCGGGTGCAGGCGGGCGCCAGCCCCTGCTCGACGACGCGGATGCGCGCCGCAAAACCGGCTAGCGTCAGGTTCTGCTGACAGATGTCCCGTACCCGAACGGTCGCGACAGCCCAATCCGCAGCGACCATCACTGGATCGCGAGTCGCTCGTCGATCTCGTCGAGCACGCCGGATGATGCCGTAGCCGAGGATCGAGAAGAGGATCAGGCCGAAGAGCACCACGTCACGGCACAGCTCCCCGCCGAGGTGGTCGACAACGCACGCGGCCAAGGGTGCCCCTTCCTCGGACTGATGGATCGAGGCCGAGATGAGCCAGATCAGTGGTCCCAACGTCGGACCGACCACGAGGAGAAACCGCCAGGGGCTCTCCTGAGCTGACACCCGGCTGCCCGACACGGGGAGCAGAGCAACGGCACTTCGCGCCGCCAGCGTCAGGAGCGGCACCGCCACGAAGAAGACCAACATGGCCCCGACGACGGGAAAGAAGAGCTCGTTCATCCGCCGAGATCCTTCTTGCGCTTGCGGATGAGGGCCTCGAGCTTGCGAAGTTCGTCGGCGTCAGAGTCCGCCACCTGGTCGACGAGCAGGGAGAGGGCCTGCTCGTGGCCCAGGCCGGAAAGCGAGCCCAGCAGCTCACGCGCCATCGACTCGGTGAACTCGTCGCGGCTCATGTTCGGCCGGTAGACGTAGCGCTTCCCGTCTCGCTCGCGATCCAGAAGCCCCTTTTCGTGCAGCCTACTGACGGTGGTCATCACGGTCGTGTAGGCGATCTCCCGCTCGCGCTCGAGCTCGTGCTGGACGTCCGCGACCGCGAACTCCTTCCAGCCCTTGCTCCAGACGACCTCCATGATGTCCGCTTCCAGATCGAACAGCGCGGCGCGCAGGCCTTCTTTGTCAGGGCGGAAGCGGATGCCTTTCATGAGTCCTCCATGAGCCAACTACTATACGGGGTAGTAGTTGATAGATCAATCCTTGGAGGAACCTCTGGGCCAAGCCCAGCCTAGCGCCTCCACGGCATCATGCGCGCCCGGTTCACGGCGGCCTGCTTGTCGTGTTCGAGGTCGCGGATGAGGCGGACGAGCTCGCGGAGGCTCTGGACGTCGAGAGCGTCGAAGTCGATCTGGTAGCGGCGGCCGGTGGCCCGGGCCGTCTCGGCCCGGAGCCACTCGATGAGTCGCCGCTTGTCGTAGTCGCTGGTCATGCCTGCTCGGTGAAGAGCTGGGCGACCTCGTGCTCGCCGGCGGCGGTGAGGTAGTCCGCCAGCGATTTGCGAAAGAGGTCCATGCGAGTCTTGAGGCCGAGGCGTTCGCGGGCTTCGTCGAGGCGGGCGACGATCTCGGCCTCCATGCGCAGGGGCAGCACCTTCATGTCGGGGGCCTCGCCGTCGGCGTAGCGCCGTCGCACCGGGCCGGCCTTGATGCGGCCCTTCCCCGCCTCGCGGATCTTCCAGATCAGGTAGCGGCGGTCGCTCGAGCCGGTGTCGCGCCCGACGACCTCGGTGTAGAGCTGCTGCAGCTCACGGGCCGTGAGCTTGGTGAGCTTGGGCTCTCCGTTCGCAGTCGCGGGTTCCGACGCGGTGGGCTCGGTCTCCTCGACCGCGCTGGCCGCCTCGGCGGCCTCCTGCTCCTGGGCCTCAAGGGCCTCGGCGATGCGGCGTAGCAGGAACTTCTTGTTCGGTGACCGCGTGGCCTCGCCGACGATGTCGTGGAACCGAGCCTGCAGCTCGGGCAGGCGAAGCTCCTCCATGATGCGCATCCGCTTCTTGTTCTCTTTGTTCATTCTTGTCCTCCGGTGTGGTTGGGCCCGGAGGCTTCCGCCGGACCACCCGGCAGGCACCACCGGGCGGTCTATGTGTCAGTCCTCGCGCTTGGCGAGGTGTTTGAAGCAGTCGAGGTCGATGGCGCGCGGGTCGCTGGATACGAAGCTGAAGCGCTCCTCCTTCTCGATCCAGGGCTGTACCTCGACCCGGTCGTCTGCCGTCACCCCGCCGCGGCGGGCGATGTCCTCGTCGTCGGTGAGGTAGCCGTCGTCAGCGTCCGGGTCGTAGTCGTCGCGGGCCGCGTTCTTGATCAGCGCGATGATGCGGACCTGGTGGCCACGCAGATACCGGTGTTCGTTGCCGTGGTAGGTGGTGACCGTGCCGAGCGTCTTCTTCATCGCGTCCTCCGTGTCGCCGGGCTTCGTCGCGTCCCGATCGTGAGGACATACAGGCGTCGCTTTGCGAACAGCTCAAGGCGATTCGGCGCGGAATTCGACCTCTTTTCGGGCGTCGGAAGCTCGCGAGAACTTTGGCGATGTGGCCGCCAGATGTGGAGCGGGACCTGCATGTTGGCGACGACATCGGCCACATCCGCGACCTCGCCGGTCACCGTTCGTGCATGTCCTCGATCGCATCGCGCAACGCGACGAGGGCGGCCTCGACCTTCACAATGGCTGCGGTCTGGGCCTCGGCGAGCTGGACAATCTTTTCGTGCAGCGCCTTGAGCTCGCGGTCCTTCTTCTCGTTGATGCGCCAGAAGGCCCAGCCGAGCACGGCCACCAGTCCGTAGGGACCGGTTGCCTGCAGAATCTCGGCGAATGTTGCGAGGCCAGAGGGGTTCATGCCACGGCCTGCGGCATGAGGTCAGCGAGGTCGACGTGCCGGCGAACGCCTGTGGCTCGGTGAATGGCTTCCTCGTAGGCGATGCACTCGGGCATGCCGGCCTCGAGCCGCAGCCAGGCGTAGAGGGCCAGCCACGCCCCGTCTGCGTGGTGGAAGTATGTGTGCGCGTAGATGCCGGGCACCCGCTGCTCGCCATCCGGGATGCGGCTCATGGCGAGGCGCGTCCCGGTGATGCCGCGCCATGCTCTCGGGATCGACAGGCCGTCCAGGTTGCCGCTCGTCAGCAATTGAACGAGCTGCGTGGTGGCCTCGGCCTGCTCCGGCGTCGGCACGACGTAGCGCCGCTGGTGGGCCCAGGGGGCGTCGATGATGCGCTTCCAAGGGAGCTTCGCGCTCGCGTACTTCGGGTAGTACGGGTTGACGACCTCGATTCCAACAGACGGTCCGTTGTGCCCGCCCGCGTGGGCGAGCCTGTCGTGGGCGAGGTCGCCATGCTGGGTGACCTCACCGTCCGGGCCGACGATGAGCTGCACGCCGAGCTTGCGCTTGAGCAGCACCTTCACTGTCGAGGCGACGCTGCGCGTGACCGTCTCGTGGAGAATGACCTCGTTGACCACGCGCCCGCTCCTGTCTCGGCCGGCGAAGCGCGTCACCCCGAGGTCCCGAAAGTTGCGAACGCGCAGCCCTGCGGGTGCTGCGGCGTCCGCCCCGGCCACGATGAGCGTGTCGGTGGCCTCGGTCACTGTCGTCCCTCCTCGGGCGCGGCCACGGGTTGCTCGACGGCACGCCGAGCGCGCAGACCCTTCGAGAACCAACGCTCGCGCTTCTCGGTCGACAGCGGCTTGGCGAGGTTTGCTGGGATGCCGCCTTCCGCGTCGCGCAACGCCGCGTTGACGCGTCCTCGCGTGACCAGGTCGGCGTGCAGCTCGTCCACCAGCATGCGATGCAGGTGCCCGAACGAGCCCTGCGAAGGATGCTCGGGCTCGTCATCGGGCGCACGCACGAGAAACTCGACGGCACCGCAGGCCGGGCATGGCGGCATCGGAACCAGGCGACCATCGACCTGCTGGTCCCGAACGACACCGACTTCGAGGTCGTCGATGAGAATGCGGTGCTCGTCGTCGCAGGCTTCGCAGCGTTGGAGGACGTCGGTGGTAGTGACTTCGTGGATGGCCATTGTTCCTCCTCACGCGATCGCGGTGTACGTCCCGAACCACCAGGCCGTGCCGAAGCCCGAGATGCTCTGGTAGCTGAAGAAGCCGAACCCATCGCGGTCCGGCGTGAAGGTGCTCGGCGATCCCGAGAATCCCGAGCTCGCATTCGAGACCGCGAACGTGATCGACGAGGGTGTTGCCGGGAAGCGCGAGCGGAAGGTGACCGCGCCGCCGCCAGCCAGGGTGCGCGTGGCGTTGTCAGAGTTCGACCACTCCATGCCGACGCGGCCGACCTCGCGCACGGTGCCCGAGAGCTCGAAGGCCGAGTTGTTGGTGCTGCTCATCGGCAGCGTCCAGGTGCTCGTCCATGTGGTGAAGGCCGCGGCGAAGCTGTCTTCGTGAAGGAACTCGACGTCCGACCGCGAGAAGCGGAAGCCACCGGAGAACCAGCTCGTCGAGTCCCGGACCCACTGCGAACCGTCCCACGACGCGTTGAGGGTGAACCAGATGGACGTTGTGTCGGCGTAGACGCGCAGCCGACCCGCTGCGCCACCGATGCCAATCGCATCCCAAAGCAGCGCTTTGGTGCCGCCAAGATTCGGCTGTCGAATCGTTCGGTGCTGTCCAGCGTTGCCTTCGTTGCCGCGGAAGTGATCGTCCTCGAAGGCGTCAAGAACTTCGGCGAGAGCTGTCTCGACGTTGGTCGCGGTCAGGTTCCCGCCGGAGTCCGCAACGGAGACTGCCGACGCGGCATGCGCTCCGCTTGCGTCGTTGAGGTGGTCGTTGATCGTCGACAGGAGCGTGGCGAGCTGCGCGTCAATGGTGCCCGCCGCAAGCGCGTTCGGGCTGCCGGCGACGGCGTCCGCGCCTACGCGTGAAGCCCCGGCCGTGCCCGCTGCTTGGGAGCCGAGGTCCGTGACGATCTCTTGGAGCTGCGCCTGGACACTCGTGCCGGCGATGTAGCTGTGCGCGACCGCCGCGATGGCGCTCGCGTTGTGGGCTCCGGCGGCAGCGCCGACGTGGGCGTTCAGCCACGCCAGGATCTGCGAGAGCTGTCCGTCGACGGTCCCGGCGGGCAGTGCGTTGGGCGTGCCGGCCACGGCATCGGCTCCGACCTTTTGTGCACCGGGCGTCCCGGAGGCCGTGGACGAGAGGTCGTCGACGAGCTCGTGAATGGCCCCTTCTACGTCGGTGGCCGAGACGAAGCCATGCGCGGGAATGTCGATCGCACTTGCGCCATGGCGCCGGGCAACCCCGGTGAAGTGATCCGTCAGCTCGGCGTCGACCTCATCGAACGACGACTGCACGGTGTCGACGGCCGGGTGCAGCGTGGTCCAAGTACCGCTGATAATCTGTACGGCATCGCCTTGGGCGAAGATGAAGGCCTGGCGGCGGGCCGTGTCGATGTCCGGCGCGAGGATCTGGGTCTGGCCATTTCCCCGGCGAACGTCGCAGATGAGCAGCTCGTCGGGCTGGAGCGCCACCTTGGCCGCCGACCCGATGGGTCCCGGCGGCGCCTGCCGAACCACGATCTCGAAGGTCTCGTCGCGGCGGAAGAACACCTGCTGGGAGTTGCCGTCCGTGCGTGGGTCAGAGAGAAGTCGGTCGAACTTGATGAAGATGCCGAGCCACCGCTCCTGGCCCGCCGAGGGAACCTCAGTCGGGATGCCCGCGAAGTCGACGGCGCAGTCGACCGTCTGCCCCGTGCCGAAGAAGATGCGCTGGCCGAGGTTGTCATAGGCCCGTCCGGGCGCCGTCAGGTCGATGGTCAGATCGGGGACCGGCGAGTGCGGCGTCGGCTCCGCGCCGCTGATGATGCCGTACACCCCGATGTCCGCCGCCAGGTTGCGGTCGGCCTTCTCGAGCAGCTCGAAGGCCAGATCCAGCTCGGCCTCGGTGACCTTCTGGCGGAAGTAGTAGTCGAGACGGTCTGCCATGCGCTGCCCTCGGGAGATGGGTCTCCACAGGGGCAAAGCGCCGGGTGGCTGGGCTGGGGACAGCACGGAGGCCCATGCCGGAATGAGTTATGTTTCCGGCGGTTCGGGCGGTAGAACCGTCTGGTCATGAGCGACTGGAATGCAGAGACCGCCGAGTGGTACGCCGCCAAGTACGGCGAGTACGCCACCAACCGCCTGGCGGCCGACGCCACCGAGGTGAGTCCCGATGCCGTCGTCGTCGATGTGGGCTGCGGAACGGGCTCGGCCCTGCGGCGAGTCGCTCCCCGCGTGCCCGATGGGACGCTCATCGGGCTCGACCCGATCCCGCGAATGCTGGAGATCGCAAGGGAGCGGGCTTCCGAGGACCCGAACGGTCACCGCATCGAGTTCCGCGAGGCGCCGGCAGAGCGGCTCCCGCTCGCAGATGACTCCGCAGACCTCGTCTTCGCTTTCGATTCGATCGACCACTGGCAGGACAAGGCCGCCGGCCTCCGCGAGATCCGTCGCGTGCTCCGACCAGAGGGACGCCTCGTTGTCGTCAAGGACGGTGGTCTTCCTGGTGGCGCCAAGGCCAAGCGGGAGTTCCTTGCGGAGCTCGACGGTTCGGGCCTCACCGTGATGCAGGAGACAAACCTGGCCGAAGACAACGTCACCTGCACGATGTGGGTCTGCGGCGTCGCGTGAAGCCTATCCGTGCAGCTCGGTGGTCACGCCCAGCTCGCTGGAGCCGAGCTCCCAGTGGTCGATGAAGGCCGGCGGCGAGGGCTCGACGAGCTCCACGAAGTGGGTGTGGGCCGGCTTGAGGTAGTCGACGATGGCGCGGATCTGACTGCGCTCGGTGGCGCTGAGGGGAATGTCAACCTCGACGTCGAAGGCGTAGCGCGCGAACTGGTCCGAGGGGCCCAGCTCCCAGTCGACGCCCAGCTCGGACTCGCCGAGCACCAGGGTGGTTCCGTTGAACGGCGTGATGGCGGTGATGTCGATGCCGAGGAAGAAGCGGATGGCGTTCTCGATGCCGACCGCCGTGCCTTTCTGCCGGTACATCTCGACGAGTACCGAGGCCAGCCGGCGTTTGTCGAGCTCGCCGAGGTCGAAGGGAAACGGGTTGCCCAGCTCGTGGAGGATGAGATCGAGGAAGCCCTCCGGGGCCCGCTCGATGTCGAAGATGTCGCTGAAGCGGTCGCCTTCGGCGAGCAGCAGATCGACCGTTTCCTGAAGACACGCGATGAAGCGACGCAGATCACCGGTGACGTCGTCGCGGCGGTTGTGCCGCGGCAGCATCGACCAGAGGTCGAAGCGGCGCAATGCCGGACGCGGTGGTCGGTACCCGGTGAACACTGCAGCGTCGTCAGGGGCCACGACCGGGTTCTCTTTGGCGTCTTCCACCCCGCTCACGATCACCCGGTAGCGCACGTCGGGCGTCAGCTCAGTGTTGAGCATGACCCGCACCGCTGCGCCATCGCTCTCGGCGTCCACAGCCACGACCGGAACCGCGGGCAGGTCGAGCGTCTCGAAGACGAAGCCCAGAGGGTCGGTGACCATGACGGGCTCGTCGAAGCCGACGCGCACGACCTTGGGCGCGACAGCCTGCGCGCCGACGACCTTCGGCGGCGTTCGGTCTTCGGCAACGAACGAGTACGTCTCGTCGAGGGCATGGGTGCCACCGACTGTCGCCGTGACGGCCCGAACGCTGACGAGCGCCTGGCTCGCGAACGGCATGGTCGGATCGAGGACGACGCGTAGCGTGTCCGCGGTCTGCTGCACGTCCGAACGCGGTCCGTCGAAGCCGGGCTTGAGCTCCGGTGAACCGCCGCCCTCGAAGGCCAGCTCGCCGTCGACGAGGATGCGCGTGACGGCCCGGTCGATGCCGTCGGGGCCCGGGTCGACGATGTCGAGAGCGATGAACCACTCGAGCGGCACGCCCATCTCGCCGGGACCGGGGTCGCGGTTGATGAGGATCGGACGATCACCGGCGAGCTGGGCCGCGACCGTGTCTACGTAGAGTCCGGGTAGCTCGAGGTTCGCCATCGCTGCTCCCTACGGCACCGCCAGAAGCTCGAGGCGAACGGCGACGGTGTGAAGGCCTGCGAGCTTGGACACGTTGGCGGCCAGGTCGCTCACCACCCGGGTACAGCCGGGTTTGCAGGTCGCCGTCGCCACCTTGGTGCCATCGACCAGCATGGCGACCTCCCAGGCGAGACCGGCCGACAGCGTCTTGGGTACGCGCAGCCGCAGGGCCGCGCGCACGAGGTCCACGTCGGTGAGGTCCGTCTGCTGCGACACCTCGGCGCGGTCCCCGGGCTCCAGCTCGAAGTAGCGTCCGGGCTCGTCCTCGCCCAAGACGAAGACGTTGTCGCCCGACGGCACCGGAGCGTTCAGCGGTCGGATGCGCCCTTGTCCGAGGCCGAGCCTGCTCCTGAAGGCGTCGAGCTCCATCAGACCTGCCGCAGAAGCTCGAGGTGATCGAAGTAGCCGCGACGGGTAACGTCCGCGACGGACATGCCGAAGCCGCCCCGCCCCGAGGTGAGCGGCTGGCTGCCGGAGTTGATGCCCAGGTGGTCGTCGATGAACTCGACCATGCCCGGCACAGCCTGCCAGTCCGGCGGCGAACCGAGCGAGTGCGCGCCGAGGTCGTTGCGCAGCACCTTGAGCACGACATCGCCGTTGTCGTTCACGATCGCGTCGAGGCGCAGGTGCAGCCAGGTGCCCTGGGAGAAGCTCTCGCCCGAGGCGAGCAGGACGTTCGGGCCCTCGGAGTCGGGGATGCCGACGGCGACCGCACCCTTGCGCAGCACGACGCGATGCGGGTCGTCGTCGGACAGCCCCAGCAGGTACGCGGTGTCGTTGACCGAGTTGCCCTGGCACGAGAGGAACATGAAGGGCGAGAAGCCGGTCGGGCCGCCACCGGGACCACGCTGAACGCAGCCGCGAATCGAGGCGCCCTTCGCCATCGGGGCGAAGTCGACGAGGTTGCAGAACAGGCCCACGGCTCCCTGGACTGCCGCGAGCGAGTTGAAGGCGAACAGGAAGCTCCCGCCGCCCGGTGGCCGCGCGATGCCGGCTGTCACGCCCCGGTCCACCGTGGCGATGTCGAGTCCGTCGTTGAGATAGGTCCAGTCTGCTTCGGCCATGGTTGCTCCTCAGATCGTCGTCGCCGGTGTCCAGGCGTTCTCGAAGTCCTCGTCCGCGTCGCCCCCACCGTCGAAGAGGGCCGCTTGCGAGGTGACCGAGGCCCACAGCCAGGCGAAGGCTTGGTTGTTGCGCCAGGCATCCTCGAAGTCCTCGCGAGGCTCGCCGTCGAAGATGCCGGTGGTGGCCGTGATCGCGCTCCAGTCGAGCGCATACGGGACGTTGCTCCAGCCGTCCTCCATGTCCTCGACGGCGCCGCCGCCAAAGGGCGCGGTGATGACCTGACCCGACGGCAGCTCGGTGAGGTAGAGGTCGTTGCTCCACGCCTCCTCGAAGTCTTCACGCCCCTCGGCGAGCGGGTCGAAGAGCGCGAGCGCGAGGCTGCCGGGTGCAAACTCGGTGAGCAGCTCGAACCAGCGCTCGAAGCCCTCCCACGCCTCTTCCGGCACAGGCCCGAAGCCGGCGATGCGCTGGGCGGCGACCGAGGTCGTGAGCGTCCAGTGCTCGGCGAGGCCCGGCTGGGCGCCGGCATCTTCGAAGCTCGGGTTGAGGATGCCCATCAGAGCAGCCCTCCCGTGTCGCCGTCGATCAGCGTCACCGTGCCGAGCACCGGGAACTCCTTGATGCCGAGGCGGATGTCGGCCGGCAGCGAGTTGAGCTTCAGGTCGCCTTGCCGGTCGCCGATCTTGCGAACGCCGTCGGTGTCACGGATGACGTTGAAGACGTCCGACCAGGCGATCTCGCCGACCGGGTTGCCGTCGGCGTCCTTGATGTTGAAGCCGAAGTCGACGAGTGGGTTCGGCGTGCCGTCGAGCTCGCTCACGCGGAACATCGCCGCGAGGTTCTGCTTCACCCGCTCGCGGACCGTCGCTTTGGCCGCGCCCTGGCGCAGGTAGATGCGGGCCTCGACATTGACGGTGCGGTACACCGGGTTCTGCACCGAGGCCTGGAAGGTCAGCGTGCTCGGGTAGACCACGGTCACTTGCTCGAGCACCGCTTGCTTCAGCGCTGCGGTCGGCAGCCCGCCACCCTGCGGGATGACGTAGAGCACGCCGCTGTTCTCGGCGACGGTCGAGTCCTCGTTGGAGGTGAGCATCAGGGCACGTGCAACACCGGGCACCCGCCGTGCATTCACCTCGAAGTCCTCGCGCGTGACGGTGCGGGTCAGCGTGCGGAGGCTCTCCGGGGCGAGAAGCTTGGCCGAGGCAACGCTCTGCCGGTCCGAACCTCCCGAGGCAGGCTCGGGATTGGTGACCGCGACCTGCACCGGGCGACCATGGGCGTCGTTGAACACGCCTTCGATGACCACGAGGCTGCCGGCCTCGACGTTGCCGCCGGCACCACCGCCGGTCTTGTAGGTCGCGCTGATCGTTCCCGAAGGCGGCGCGCCGCTGGTGCCGTTGCCGAAGCGCACCGTCGCGCGGTCGTTCTGGTCGACGAGCACGAGGAAGTGGCGGTCGTTGGGCCCCGACCCGAGCAGGCTCTCCTCCTCGACGTAGGTGCCGTTCGCTGCTGAGACGGCCGCCGAACCATCGAGGTACGGCGTGCGGTCCAGAATGATGTCGAGTCCCGCGAGCCCCCGGGCGTCGAAGAGCTGGGAGTGGGTCTGGGAGTTCTCGACCACGCCCACGGCCGACGGCGGATCGGCGCCCGCCGGGATCAGGACGTCAGCGAGCAGCTGGAACCGAACCGGCTCGGTCACCTCTTGGGTGCGCACGACGGTGCCGGCAGGGATGGTCACGTTCGCGGTCGGCGTTCTCGCCAGGGTGAACAGCACCTCGGCGGTGGCGGCGCGCGCTCCATGCAGTCGGTAGCCGAGCATTCGCGCCAGGGCGATGACGTTCTTGCGCTGGGTGGCGGTGACGAGCCGGGACTCTCGGGCCTGCGCGTCGAGGTAGAAGGTCACGACGTCGCCGACGAACGCGTACATCTCCAGGAGCACGTTGCCGAAGGTGGCGACGGAGAAGTCGCTCCAGTCCGGGAACACGCTCCTGACGAGCGCGATGAGCCGCGCCCGCAAGGCATCGAAGTCCTTGTCGGTGTAATCGACGCTGGGGGGCAAGATGGCCAACGCGCAAACCTCCACCGAGGCAAAGCGCCGGCTGCGGGTGATGGGGACAGCTACGCAGACAGCGTCAGCGACACCTCCTCCACGCTGCCGGTGGCCGAAGAACGCCCCGATTCCCGTACCCTCACGCGCAGCTCAAGCGTGGCGTCCGAGCGCTGGACCTGGACGCTGACCAGCTCGGCTTCGGGTACCCAGCGCCGCAGCGCGTCCCGGATCTGCACGCGCGCGAGCTCGGCCAGGGCGGCGTCGCTTCGCTGGTGGCGCAGGAGCTCGAGGCCGGCACCGAAGGCCGTGCGCCAGGGCAGCTCGCCCGACGAGCGCGTCGTCGCCCCTTGGGTGAGCAGCGTCTCCAGCACCTTGCTGCGCAGGATGTCCGGACCGGAGCCGGAGGCGAAGTCGCGCTTCCTGTCGCGGCGGAACGGGATGAGGAGGTTGGTCAGCTCGTGCGACATGGCTTGCTCCTGGTCATGGCACCGGCACCGCAGCGCGGGCGTTCTCGAGCAGCTCAACGATGGCGTCGAGAGGCGGGATGACGTCATCAAGGGGACGGCCGGCAAGGTCGGAGAGGTCTGGGACCTCGGGCAGCCCGAGGATGCCGAGGAAGATGTTGATGAGGCCGATGAGCTTGCCGAGGCTCGCCAGCGCCTTGCCGACGTTGGCGGCTTCCTGGGCGACGTTGGCTTGGGCGCACTGGGCGATGGCCATCAGCCCGGCGTCCTCGAGGTTCGTGGCGCGATCGATGGTACCGAGGATCTGCTGCATCTGCTGCTGCAGGTGAAGCAACAGACTCCGCGCCTGCCGGAGCGTGTCGATGACCAGGTCGATGAGCCCGATGATGGTCAGCGGCAGCGAGAGCTGTGGGATGAGCTTGAGCAGCTTCGCAACCTTCTCGGCGAGGTCGGGCAGGCACGCGGCGAGCACCGTCGGGTCCGGTGGCGGGCCCAGCGTGTCCGGGATGGCCTTGATGCAGTTGAAGACGGCGACGACGGTGTCGATGATGTCGAAGATCGGCACCAGCGGCGTGAGGGCGGGCTGGATCACCTCCATCAGGTTGATGCGCTCGATCTGAACGCCGCCGGGCAGCGTCAGGTTCAGCGGGTCGGGGATCTCCGGGATCTCGATGCAGATGGGTAGCGCCAAGGTCGTTCTCCCTCAGATCGGATCCGGAATGGGACGCACCGCCCGCCCGGCGATGGTCACGGTGGTGGCTTCGAGGCTGATGGCACCGACTGCGCGAATGGTGATCGCGGTCGTGCCCGCCAGCGTGATGGTGTTCTCCTCCGCGTCGAAGAGGAGGTGGTCGCCCGTCTTGCGGTTGGTGAGCTTGAGCTTGCGACTTTCCTTCGACTCGTCGAGCTCGATGCGGAACGTGGGCGTGGCGATGACGCGGTTGTCGGGCGGGTCCTTCTGCGCTTCTTCGGGGACCTCGCTCTCGCCGTTTGGTTTCCCCCACTGGGCGCTGAGGTAGTACGGAGCGTCGACATCGCCCTGGTTGAAGAAGACCGCCACCTCGGCGCCTTCCTCGGGTACCGCGAAGAAGCCGTGGTCCTTCATGCCGCCGCCCGAGGTGCCGAGCGGCCAGGCCCAGGCGCTGAACGGCTCGAGCACACCGGGGACACAGACCCGCACGCGCCCGAGCCCCTCCGGGTCTTTTCGATCGGCGACGTAGCCGACGTACATGCCCAAGAGGCGCGAGTCGTGGGTGCCGATGTCGTCGTCGAAGCTGCTCATCGCGCGGCCTCCGGATCTCCTGCGCCCAGGGGCCTGCCGTCGCGGCGGTACTCGATGCGGGTGCTACCGCTCTCGGGGTCGACCACCTCGACCTGGGTCATCTCGCTGTCGTTGCGAGGCTGGGACGTGTTGCGCGAGCCGCCTTGCTGACGATGCGACTGCGCGACCGCGCGAGCGCGCCGTCCGGTTCCGTCTCGGGTCAGCTTGAGCTCGCAGACGTAGCCCGACGCCGAGATGACGTGCTTGGCCTCCTGCACGTAGTACTTGCCGGACAAGAGCCCCGAGATGCCGCGCACCTCGACGATGCTCTTGGCGTGCAGCGTCGGGTCGCCGACCACCTGGATCGAGAGCTTCACCGTCGCCCGCTCGGCCCGCCGAAAGCGAGCCTGGGACTCACGCTGGGCACGGGCTTCGGTGGTCACCGACGTTGGGTGAACGGTGGCCGTCGCGTTGCGGCTCTCGAGCGAGGTCGATCCGGTCTCCGGATCCACCACCTCGACGACCTCGCTGATGGTGGTGCGGTCCGCAGTGCCAGCGGTCGCCGAAGCCTCGACGGTCGAGCGCTGCAGCGGATCACGGCCACGGACCGTGACGCGCCCGGCTCGGCGCACCAGGTCCGACTCGACGTTGACGCTGAGCAGATCACCCCGCCCCGGGTCGGCGTACCAGGTGAAGACGTGCGCGGGCGCAGCATCCTGTCGTCGCTCGTGGAAGTGGAAGCCGCCGTCGTCGACGTAGAACTCGAACTCCTCGCGGGCGGCGAGCCGCCGAAGAAAGCGGGCGTCGGTCTCGGCGGTCTGGCTGATGACGTCGAGGGCTTCTTCGGTGTCGTCGACGTCGACGAATTGGCCTTCGTAGCCGTGCTCCTCGGCGAGCTCACGAGCGACCTCGGCGCGGGTGACGTTCTCCCAGTTCCGCGTCTTGCTCTCGCGGTTCATCAGGGCCGACAGCGCCTGGCCCTCCACGGTGAGCGTAGAGAAGCCCTTGAGCTTCTTGATAACGACCCGCCGCGGGACCGACATGTTGCCGGGATAGCCCCAGGAGACCTCGAGGACTGCGCCGCCCATGAGGTCCTCGCGGTCGAAGAGCCCGAGGTCGAAGTTGTCGAGCTGCAGGGAGACCTTGTCCGCCTTGCGCTCGGCGTCCTCGAAGGTGAAGCCGATGAGGCGGCTGCCGAGGTCGAGCGGTTCCCCGCTGCCGGCCTTCTCGTCCGGAAGCAGCGTGATGCGCACGCCCGGAGCGCTGCGGTCGATCACCGGGTTCACGATGCGGCCTCCTTGCGCCCGGCCTCGCCGAGGATGACGTCGGTGAGCACGCGCAGGCTCGGGATGAACAGCCGCCGGCCGGACTCGACCACGAGGGTCGGGTCCACGATGGGATCCGGCTGGAAGTCGGCGATGGCCCACCAGTAGCCGCACGCCCGTGGCAGCGGCGCGAAGTAGCGGCCCGCCAAGTCCCAGAGCGTGTCGCCCTGCACGACCAGGTGGGTGCGGTTGTCGGCGTGGGCGCGATAGCGGTACGGCTCGCGGTCGGTGAGAGCCAAGAGGCCGTCCTCGTCGCGAACGCCGAGGGCGAAGCCGTAGCGAGAGCCTACGCGCGGCGGCACGCTACACCTCCTCCCGCAGCTCTTCGGAGGTCACGCGCACGTCGAGGATTTCCTCGAAGGTCACCGTCCCGGCGTACACCAGCACCCGTCCGTCGATGGCGACCTGCCGGTACTGAAACTCCACGTCGGTCACGACCGTCTCGACGGTGATCACCTCGGGCCAGATGAAGAGCGTGCGAGGCGGCGCCGTGTCCACCACCCCCTCGGTCCCCGAAGGTGGCACCGTCAGCGCCCGAATGAACGAGCGGAACTCCATGATGTCCGGCTCGCCCGGCTGCTCGGTGGCGAAGAAGCGATCGAGGTAGAACTCCACGCCGGCGAGCGAGCGGTTGGCCGTGGACTGGAACTGCAGCACCTGGTGGGAGAGCCCAGGCACCGCGAGCCGGCTCCAGTTGACCTGGACCTTCTCGGTGAGCTGCGTTGGGTTGAACAGGCACTCCATGGACTCGCCGCTCGTGACGTTCACGAGGACGCAGCGTGGAGGGCGGACCATGGCGAGCTCGATCGGCATCCGTCACCTCAGTACGCCGGCACCGGCGAGAAGGAGCGCGCAGCGGCGTCTCGGTTGGCGTTGTGGCTCGCGCGGGCGACGGTCTCGCCGTCGACCTGGACGTTGACCTGGAACGGCGGCGTCTGACCCTGACGCTGGGCCTGGGCGTTGGCGAAGGCCATGATGTTGGCCTCGAGCTGGGCGAGCTCGTTGGTTCGCCCCGCGGTGTCGGCCGCAGCAGGCATCGAGGAGGTCGCTGCCTCGGCCCGGCTCGCAGTCGCGTCGGTGCGGCCGACGGCATCAAAGCTGTCCTCCGTGCGGACCTCGCTGGAGAGCGGTGACCGCTTCAGCCGCTCGAGGCTAGATGGCAGAAGGGCATCGGGGATCTTGCGCAGCAGCTTGATGACGAAGTCGCGGATGCCGTCGAACACCCGCTGGATGGCCCGCCCGACGCCCTTGAAGAACTCGACCACGGGCGAGAGGAAACTCTTGATGCCGTCGGCGATGGAGCGGAACAGCCCCATGAACCAACGACCAATGCCGACGAAGAACTGGCCGATGGCGCGGAAGAACCCGACCACGGTGGCGATGGCGTTCGAGATGGCGTTGGGCAGCGTCTCGGTGAACCAGAGGTAGATCTTGGCCGCGGTCTCGCCGATCCAGGTCCCGGCCGCGATGAACGCATCCTTCACGGTGTTGACCACCCAGATGACGGCGGTGACGACCTTGATGAGGCCGGCGAACGCCAGCGTGATGACCGTGACCACGCCGCCGAGGACCTGGCCGAGGAACTCGCCCAGCGAACGCCAGGCACTGGTCGACTCGTTGGTGGCCTTCGTCGAATCCTTCGAGCTGCCCGTGAGCGCGTTCCAAGCGTCGCGGAGCTGACCGAGCGCCTCGCCCACGACCTCGAAGGCCGGGCCGATGTACTCCTGCATCGAGCGGAAGCCGCCGATGATGCCGCTGGTGATGCGGGTAAACACGGCGACGAGCTGCGTGAGCCAGCGGACCACGGTCGCGATGGCGGCTCCCGCGGCCTGGCCGAAGCTCCGGAACTCGGACGAAGGCAAGCCGGCCGCGCCACCAGTGAGCCCCGAGAACAGCGCGCCGATCTCCCGCCCCAGCTCGCTGAAGGCATCCATCAGATCCTCGAAGACGGGCCGCGCCTCCTCGATGGTTCGCGAGAAGCCTTCCTTGAAGCCCTCCCAGACCTGCTGGATGCGGTAGACGATCTGGTAGAGCGAGATCAGGAAGCGCTTGAGCCCCTGGTTCTCGGCGCGGTTCAGCTCCTCGCGCACGGCCCCGGAGAAGCCGCCCTGCTCGAAGAGTTGCTTGAGGCCGTTGAAGAAGAGCCGCACCCGCTCGCCGATGCGCCGCGCGAAGTCGGCGATGCCACCGATGTTGCGCTGGAACGCGACGACGAAGCCGGCCACGACCGCGCCGAGCACGGCGACGATGAGGATGGCCGGCAAGAGCGTCGCGAGGATGCCGCCCACCGTGATGCCGAGCGCCTTGAACGCAATGACCAGGAGCGCGATGGCGGCCTTGGCCGCGATCACCCCGCCGACGAGCATCAGGAAGCTGCCCGCCGCGAGCACGATGCCGGCGAAGATGCGCTTGATGGGGGCGGGGATGGACTGGAACGCCCTCAGGATGGCGTTGAGGGTGTCCACCACCGCCCGCACGATGGGCTTGAACACGGCGGCGAAGGGCTCGCCCAGCACGACCGCGAAGGTCTGAAGCGTGCCCTTGAGCAGCGTCTTCTGCCCCTCGAAGGTGTCGAGGAGCTGCTCGCGGAAACGGGCTGCCGTTCCGCCGGCGCCGGTCATCTCGTCGCGGAGGGCCGCGATGGCCTCGGCGCCGCGGAGGGTGACCTGCTGGCCGTCGCGCATGGTCGTGAAGCTGGCGTTGAGCACCGCGTTGAACGCGAGAAGGCCCCGCGCGCCAAAGGCAGTGACCACTCGCCGGTTGCGCTCCTCGTCGCTCATGTTCGCGGTCGCCTGCGCGAAGTCGCTCATGATGTCGACGATGGAGCGCATGCGACCGCTCTGCTGATCGAAAACCTGCACCCCTGCGCTGGTGATCGCCTGCTGGGCGCGGCTCTCGGCGCCCACCCGTCGAACCGACTCACGGAACGCGGTGGCCGAGCTCGACGCGTCGATGTTGCGGTTGCGCAGCAGGCCCATGGTAATGAGCACGTCGTCGAGGTTCTGGCTGAACACGGCGCCGGTCGCCGCGGCCTTGGACAGGCCGGCCTCGAAGTCGCGGGTCTGGAAGTTCGTGAGCTGGGTGATACGCAACAGCTTGTCGGTGACGCCCGAGGCTTCTTCCGCGGCGAAGCCGTAGGCGTTGAGCGTGCCGACCACGGCCTCGGCGGCCTGCGCCACGCCAAGTTGACCGAGCGAGCCTGCGGCGAGGTCGAGCACCGGGATGAGCGTGCGCGTGGCCTGTTCGGCGGTCTGGCCTGCTGTCGCCAGGGACTGGAGCCCTGCCACCGCTTCATCCGGCGAGAACTGGGTTTCGATGCCGGCCTGGATCGCCGCATCCCGAAGCATGCCGAGCTCACGCGTCGTGGCACGGGTCACCGCCCCTACTGCGGCGAGGCCCTGCTCGAAGCGCCCGGCGGCGTTTGCCAGCGACAGCGCTCCGGCGACCGCCGCAGCTCCGGCGGTGAACACGGCGAGCCCAATGCCGAGCTGTTGGAACGCGCTCGTCATGCGCGTCGTGCCGCCGGTCACCCGATCGTCGAGGCTCGCAAAGCGCCGCTCGACCGTGGCCATCTTCGCCGAGGCCAGGTCGCGCGCGGTGAACACGAAGCCGAGGCCGAGGTTGTTGAGCGCCACGGCCTACGACCTCCGCTTTCCGGCCTTCTCGATCTCCTTGGCTTCGCGCGAGCGCTGATGACCGATGCGTTCGAGAAACCAGTCGCGGTCGGCGGTGGTCATGGCAAGCACCTCCGACAGACTCGCGCCGAGGCCCGAGCCTCCGTGCTGTCGCCAGCACATCTGGAAGATGCCCTCGCGCCAGCCATCGAGGTCTACCCCTGGAAAGAGCTCGTGCGGCCCCGGCGACGCGCCGCCCTCTCCTTGCCGGGCATGAAGAAGGTCCGATCGAAAGGGAGGTCGACCTCCTGGGTGGCGAAGCACTCCGGGCACTCGATCTCGATGCCGGTGTCGACGCCGCAGTCGACCCGGTCGAACTCGTCGACGAGGAAGTCGGCGTCGCGCAGGCTCAGGTCCTCGATGAACTTCTTCTTGTCGCGCGCCTCGACGCCTTCGACCTCGAGTACCCGGAAGGCGAGCATCGCGGACAAGAGCTGGTCGCCCGCGTTGCGCCGGAGCTGCGGGAGCTTGCGTTCATCGGCGCCGGTCAGGAGCCGGAACCAGACCCGCTTGCCCGCGTCGGGCAGCGTGGTCTCGAAGCGGTTCCCAGCGAGCAGCGCAGCCCGGCTGTCCTCCGACAGCACTCGGCACGGCAGCTCGGCGAGGTCCAGCTCCCACTCGATACGCGCACGGCAGGCCTCGCTCTGACAGTTGACCGCGAAGGCGTAGGTCGGGCCGTAGGTGAGCGCGCGGATCTGCAGCAGCGCGAAGAACCGATCGCCCTGGAGCACCACGCCCCAGTCGATGGGCTTCTCGCCGAAGTCATAGGGCCCGGCGTCGAGCGTCTCCTCCCAGCAGGCCGCGAGCAGCTCGTCCACCTGACCGCCAGACTTCGCGAGCCGACGATCGGCAAGGACCCGCTCCTCGCGAACCTTCATGCCGCGGATTCGGCCACTGAGCCCCGACGGGCAGGTGATGATCTCGGACATCGGCGCGCACCTCCTGGAGATGGGTCTCCCAGGGAGGCAAAGCGCCGGGCGTCAGGGGTGGGGACAGCACTGCGACCCACGGTCTTGCTGGATGTGCGGGTACAATCGCCGCTAGAACGAGGTCATGGGCACCGCGAACAAATCACCGGTCGAAGTGCACAGGGAAGGCCTCCTCCTTGAAGGGGCGCTCGCGTCGGACGCACTTGGCCACGGATTGACTGCGCTGAGATCCTACGACTTTGCCGACAAGGGCCGCTTCTTCAGCGGGATGTTCACGCTCACCATCGGCTTGGAACGCGTACTCAAGCTGATCTTTCTCATCAGCACGGCGGAGGACAACGGGCGCTTTCCCACCAACAAGGAGCTGAAGGACGTCGGTCACGACATCGAATCCCTCGTTGCTCTCGCACGTTCGACGAACGAGGCCAAGTCACTCGGGGTAGACACGGCCAAGATCGATGATGCGCTGTGCACGGCTATCATCGAACTCCTCTCATGGTTCGCGAGGTACGCTCGCTACTACAACCTCGACTCGATGACTGGATCTCTTGGCTCGGGCGATGAGGAGCCACTTGCTGCCTGGGATCGGGTGGTCGGCACGGAAGTAGTAAGACGCCACCATCGACGGACCAAACGACATAGAGATGCGGTTGCATTCGGCGATGCGCTCGCGGGGGTGCCTGGCATTGTGGTTTCGCACGTACTCGAAGACGGGACCCATGCCACAGACACCGGCGCTCTGACCGCGGCCGCCGTCACAATTGAGACCAAGCAGAAGTACTCGGTCTACTACGTCCTCTGCATTGTCGAGTTCTGTGTCGAGGTGCTTGAGGCGCTCGATCGCAGGCAGAATCCGCCAATCTACGTGAGCGAGTACTTTCGAATATTCAACACTCTGGATCGCGCGGCAGTGCTTCGCCGGAAGAGATGGAATCCATTGCCGTGAGGTTGTCGACTACTGCACCAGCTCGAAGAAGTCGTACGTGAGCGTGACCGACTCGATGACGTTCTCGTCGGCCTCGTTGTCCCAGTCGCCGGCGACGAACTTCACGGGCCAGGCGCGGGAGAGCGACCAGCGTCGCAGGGTGGTGCCGTCGCGGTCCTGCTGCACGATGTCGAGGTTGCGCTTGTAGAAGACGTCGTTGAGGCCGAGGCCGCTCGAGGTGATCGCGACGTCCTGGAACCAGTCGAAGAGGTCGCGGTCCTGGGTGGCGCCGCGTTCGAGGGTGACGTCGGCGAAGGTCAGGCGGCCCGGGCTCTTGTTGGGGATGAGGGAGCCGCCCTCGAAGTACTGCACGTTGGCGACCTCGACCGAGAGCTCGCTGCACTTCTGAAAGCCGGCGTGGCCGATGTCGTCGATCTCGACGATGAACTTGAACTTCTTGTGGAAGCTGCGGGGATTGCCGATGACCGCCATGGTGTCCTCCTACGTCACGCGCCGGCCGCGGCGAGCTCGGCTTCGAGCGCCCGCGTGTCCTGAGAGATGCGCAGCACGATGAACTCGGCTGGCTTGTTGGTGGCGAGGCCCACCCGGGCGATGAGCTTGCCCGCGAAGATGACCGAGGGCGTGTTGAGCTGGTCGGAGACGTCCACGAAGAACGCCTTGGCCGGCTCGCGCGAGCGGAACGCGCCGTTGTTCATCTGGGTGAGCAGAAACGCCGTGATGGTGCGCCGCACCTGGGCACGCAGCCCCTCGGTGTTGTTCTTGTGCCGCGCGAACTGCAGGCCCTCCTTCAAGCTGCGCTCGATGAAGATGACCCCGCGCCGCTCGGCCACGTACGGGAAGTTGCTGTCGCCCTTCAGCGTGCGCGAACCGTCGATGAAGCGCGGCAGGCCCGGACCCGTGGTGAGCGGGTTGATGCGCTTCGGGTACACGAGGTCGCGCTTGGCTTCCTCGAGCACCTCGTCGGTCTCGAAGCCCAGCACGCCGAACATGCGGCCCTTGTCGATGCCCGCGGGCGGGTCGTAGACGCCACCCGGGGTCGCGCCGTCGGTACGCGCGTAGACCCCGGAGATGATGCCCGAGGGCGGCACCACGATCTGCTCGGCGGCTCCGAACACGCTCTTGGCCGGGTTGAGCACCTTCACCCGCGGCCAGTAGATGGCGGCGAACTCCGAGAGATTGAGCAGCGCCGCGGTCGCGGTCACGTAGGTGACGATGTCGGTGGCGCCCTGGTTCTCGGGCGGGTCGAGCACGGCGAACACGGTCCCGTCGCGCGCCACCTCGCAGTAGCTGATCATCGCGTTGTGGACGGCGGGCGTGGCCCGGCCCGGCACGGTGAGCAGCGTCAAATCCTGGACCTGGTCGAGGGCTCGGATGCCCGTCTTGCCGACGTCGCTGCCGATGAAGTCGTTGTCGTCGAGCCCGGTGAGCCCGTCGTCGCCTCCGGTCAGGGCGACCGTCTGCGCGTCGGGAACCGGTCCGCCGGGGAGCAGCTGGTCGATGACGCGGACGAGCACCGACCCCAGGCGCGCGTCATTGACGACGCGCTCGATGTAACGCTCGGCGGTCGGCTCCATCGAGAGGTTCGGGAAGGTCTCGCGGTAGACGCCGTCCTCGATGACGGCCAGGTCGAACTCGGCGGCGTCGCCCGAGGTCGCAGCACGCACCTCGGCCTCCACCCGGTTGGCGTAGCTGCCGGGGTCCTTGCCTTCGACGCGCACGGAGTTGGCCGAGCCGGAGTCGCTGCCGGCGTGTGGATCGGTGTCGAGACCGAAGGCTGCGGCCGTGGCGACACGAGCCTGAATCGATGCGGTCGAGCCCGTGGCCGTGGTCCGGACATCGAGCACGTTGCCGACCACCGCGTCGACGACCACGGCGGCGATGGCTGCTTCGACGACGGCCTTCACCTCGGCAATGCTGACCGCAGAGATGTCGGCGACGTTGCCGGTGCCGGACACGACGCCGGCCGAGAAGGCCAGCGCAGCGTTGGCGGTGCCGCCCGTGACCTCGACGGAGCTACCGGTGCCCTCGGTGTCGCTGGCGAGGGTCAGCACGCCGCCGAGCACGAGAGCCTTGCCACCGTCGATGGCAGCGTTGATGACCGCGGCCACCTCCTCGGGCGTCGCGTTGGCGATGTCGCCGAAGTCGGCGGTGAGGAACGTGACGGTCTGTTCGGTACCGCCGTCGAAGCGGAGCGCGAGCGTCTGTCCGTCCGCTAGCGCGAACGGGGGCGTGCCGCCGGCTGCGGCCTGGGCCGCGGTCGCGTTGAAGGTGGCCGTCTCGTCGGCGCCGCCGTTCACCGACAGCACGACGACGTCGCCGTCGGCGAGCTGAAACGGTACCGGGATGGCGCCGGTGATCACCGCTGGCGTAGGAGCGCCCGGCGAGACCAGGTAGCCGAAGCCCCGCACGGCCGTGGCACTGCCTGGATCGGTGATGTCCGTGTGGTGGACCGTGCGGACCACCCAAAGCTGGCTGCCGCCGTTCTCGAAGAAGCCCATCGCGGCGAGGGCCAGATCCGAGTCCGCCGTGAAGCCGCCGAACTTGGTCTCGAACTCCTCGAACGAGGTCACGAGCGTCGCCTCGCCGATGGGCCCGCGCTCGGTGATGCCGATGGCGCCGACCACGGCGGTGGGTGCCGAGGGGATACCGCGAACCCTCGGTTCCTCTTCGACGACGACAATCTTGGAAGAGAGAAGCTGTCCTCCCATGGTCTACCTCGATCCCTTTCGTGGTCTGGTCCGGCGGCTCTCGACGGAGGAACGCTCGGTCTTGCTGATGCGCGGCTTGGGCTTGGGCGCGATGCGCTCGACGCCCAGCTCGCCGGAGGCCACGGCACGGATGACGTCACCGAGCTTGAGCACGGCCTCGGGAAGCTCCGGGCTGCGGGCACCGGTGGCGAGGGTTAGCGACTGCGCCACGCGCCTTCCCGAACGCCTGTCGACGACGGTGCAGCCGCAGCTCCCCAGCGCTTCGCAGTAGGTGGCGTGCGCAAGGGTGAAGACCTTCATGCGCCGAGCGCGGTTGATGAGAATCACGGTCACGGTCCACCTCCCGCGAGGGCCGGCGCGATGGGTTCGGTCTCGAGCTCGGCCGTGTCCACGGCCTTGCCGAGATCGAGCGGGAGCCCCTCGTCGATGTCGAAGCCGCGCACGACGAAGCCGCAGGTGAAAGCACGCACGTCGTCGGGTCCGTCGAGGCGCGTGCGGTACTCGCCCTGCGGATCCATCTCCCAGCGAACGCTGCCCTTGGCTGCGTCGTCCGGGTCGCGGAGCAGCTCGAGCCAGCGCGTACGATTGAGGAAGGTCGCGACGGCGGCCATCAGGTTGAGCAGCTCCACCGTGCGGTTCGACGCGCCGGTGATGGTGAACTCGAGGTCCACCGTGAACGGCGGGCGCCGGCGTAGAAGCTCGGGGCCCGCGCTTCCAGCCACCGCACCCTCGTGGGGCACGTTGCTGGAGAAGAAGCGGTTCTCGTCGATGCGGGGACCGGAGAGCACCACCGCAGGGAGATGCGCGAGCGCGATGACGTTCACTCCGTCGATGACGGTATCGTCGTAGTCGACCGAGACGGAGATGCTGGTGGCGTCCAGCACCTCGCGCTTGAGTCGCCGGAGCAGCTCCCGCACGATGCGGGTGAGGTTCGACTCCTCGGCGATGCGCGCCCGCAGGAACCGGTACGCTGCAGCGATTGTCGCCTCCTCGCCGGGCACGGGCACGCCACCCGCGTCGAGGTTGCGGACGGTGACGTCGACGCTCCCGTCTGCATGGGCTGGCGTGCGGACGTCGGCAATACCGACCCCGGCTTCATCCCGCAGCGACTCGACCGTGGCCAGCACGCCGTCGAAGAGCACCTCGACGGCTGCGGCGAAGTCAGTCCCCGTGACGCGCACGAGGTCGCCGCCGGCAGCCGGACCGGCGCTGGGAGTCACGGAGGTGATCGTCGGAACGGCCATCACCGACCTCCCAAGCCGCTCAGCGCAGCAACCCGCGCGAGGAATCGCGCCTGCGATCCCTGCGAGAACTTCTTGAACGCCGGGCGCAGGAACGGCCGCGCCGGCACGTTGATGATCACGACGCCCTTGCCGGAGCCGCCCTTGGGCTCTTCGCCGGCCTTGCGCAACAGCGCGAACAGGAACCGGCGCATGGCCGGCGTCATCGGCACGATGATCGGCCCCTTGCCGTACTCCTGGACTTGGGCCACGTCGACCAGCGTCTTGCCACCCTGGGCTCTCGTCTTCCGGGGCACGCCAATGAAGGCCTCGTCGCCCTTGACGATGGCGGTGACCGAGTTGCGCAGGTCGCCTTTGACGAGCAGCGCCTTGGTGCCGCCGCGGCCCTTCAGCTCGCGAGCGGCGAGCGTGAGCGGACTCGGTGGAGCGAGCGCTTCGCCGCCCGGGGCCTGCTTGGTGATGCCCTGGACGATCTCGGTGCGGAGGAGCTGTGCCTCCTGCCGGAGCGCAGTCCCGACTGCAGCCTTGAAGCGGATCGGACCCGCCCGCAGGATGCGACGCGCGACCGCCCAGTCACCGGTCTTCTGGACGCTCATGCGGCCCTCCCGGCGGCGAGCTGTCGGTCCTCGAAGGCGACCAGCAGCAAGTTTCGGCTGGGGCGCTGGCGATGAAGGCCGAAGCCGATCGGTCGCGCCTCGCTGACGTAGAGCCCCGGAGGGGTGCGAACTGCCTGCACCAGCGCACCGGCCTTGTCGTAGAGGACACCGAGGCGATCGCCGGGGCGCACCAGGGCTTCTCCCGTGGGCGCATCGACGAGACCGAGCTGCTCGAGGTCGCGGAAGTGAAAGACCAGCTCGACCCGCGAGCGTGGCGAGTTGCCGGCCCCGAACATGCGCAGCTCTTCGAGAGTCTTGGGCTCGACCTGACAGGGCACGCGCACGGCGGGATGCTCGACGCGCACGGGCTCGCCGATGCCGTCATCGTTCGAGTCGACCCCGACCGGCTCCTTGAAGTCGGGGTCGTAGCCCGAGGTGAGCGGTCCCGCGCCGTCCGGGTCGGTCGTGGCCGTGCCCGCCGTGTCGAGACGATGGAGCTCGGCCAGGAATGGAAAGATGAGGCGACCACGCATCACGCAGCCCCCAATCCGGGCGGCCGCCGGTAGCGCCCGACGATGCCGTCGATGTCCGGGTCGCCGGTGAAGGTGCCGCCGCCTCCCGCGACGCGGTCGAGCTTGTAGCTCTGGTCGCGGGTGCGCTCCTCGATGATGCGCCAGCGGTTGCGGGCCTCGGCATCGTCGGCGCCCAGCGGCGAAAGCCAGCGCAGCACGAGCAGCATGCACGCGCGGCGGATCTCAGCGGGCGTGCGACCCTGTGGTGTCCCGTCGTCTTCGGTGTAGCCCCAGGTCCCCGCCACTTCGACGTTGCCCGCCGCCTTCGGAAACACGCGCTTGCGGGTGCGAGTCAGTCGCGGCCCGTCGAACCCCGGCTGAACCGGCGCACCGACGACCACGAGGTCGTCCGGAGCGAACGACACCTCACTGCCACCCACCTTGAGCTGGGTGAGCGCGATGGGCGGCACCGACGGCTCGATGCTCGGGGCGCCTCGACCGTCGAGGCGCAGCGTCAGCGTGCGAGGCTCGAAGAACCAGCCGGTGAACGAGTCGATGGCGCGACCTGCCTCGTCGATGAGCGCGAGAAGGCGTGCATCCGAGGCCTGAGCCACGGACACGCCTTCGTCGCGGAGGTCGGCCACGCTCGCGTACACGTCATCCCTTCTTGGAGCGGCCCTTGGCCGACTCGCTGCTCTTGGTCTGGAGGTCCTCGGTCGTGAGTGCGCCCGTGGCCTTCGCGTCGTCCTGGGGCAGCGAGACCTTGATGTCGTCGCTGGCGGTCTTCCGGGTGACGGCCGACTCCTTCTCCTTGGCGTCGAGGCCCTTGGCCTCGGCCTCGGTGCAACAGTCGAAGGCGAGTGGCGAGTGCTCGTCACCGGGCACCTGGTGCACGGCACGCAGGTAGTCGGCGACGTCCTTGGGCACGCGGAACCAGCCGCGCTCCTCCTGGAACTTGATGCCGCGGTAGGTGTAGCGCCGCAGCACGTGGCCGCGGCGAGGGTCATAGGGCTTGAGTCGAACGAAAATGGTCTCCATGGCTCAGGTCCTCCGCATCACAGCTGCACGTTGATGGCCTTCGCCACGCCCGGTTCCTCGGCGTACTTCACGTCGAAGCGCAGGGTGGCGACGATCTTGAGCGTGCCCTCGGAGATGTCGCGGTCGGACTCGAGACGGATCTGCCGCCAGATGCCGACGTGGATGTTCTTCGGGTTGCACAGCACGATGGCGGTCTGGTCGTTGCCGACGCCGAGGTTCTCGGGGAACAGCGGCACCGGCTGCACCGGCACACCGCCGTGAAGCACGGGGGTGTCGCTCTCGAGCAGGCGGTCGCCGGCTACCGTGGCGCGATCGGCCAGCGTGTTGCGGTAGTCGAGGTCCGCGTCGACGCTGGTCATGAAGCGCATGGCCTTCTTGTCGCGCAGGTGCTCGGACGGCAGCGTCTTGAGCATGCTCTGCAGCAGCGTCTTCGAGATAGGCGCGCCCGCGGCATCGACCACATTGCTCGTGGCCTGCTTGAGCACGCCGTCCATCACGGCGAGGAATGGGTCGGCGCTGACGGTGTCCCCGTTGATGAGGACCTCCTCCATGTCGCGCGAGATGGCCTCGGCCATCATCTCCATGATGGTCTGGCGCAGCTCGCCCCGCTCGATGCTGTCCTCCAGCACCTCGTCGGAGAGGCGAACCTCGGCCTTGAAGAGCTGGGCATCGAGCTCGACGGACGAGAGATCCGGCTTGGCCCGGTCGGCGAGCGCGAGTGCGGTCGCCTCCTGGCCGGGCCGCAGGATGCGGCTGCCGAACTTGATCTTCGAGATCTGCTGCTTGGGCGACGCCATCGGGATGACGGTCGCCATCTTCATGAGGACCGACTCCTTGATGAGCAGGCGCATGAACTTCTGAGCCTGCGCCGGCTTGAGGATGCCGCCGCCGGCGGTGAGGTCCGCGAGGGCCAGGTCGGCCTTCTCCAGGATGGTGCGGTTGCTGAGGTAACCCATGTTCTTCTCCTTGGTGATCGCGGGCGCTCACACGTCGTGGAACGAGATCGCCTTGTCGACGCTCTCGCGGTCGAGGCTTCGGTTGAGGTCCAGAGGCCAGCCGACGTCGGCCTTGTCTTCGGCCCGAGTCGGGCGCTCCCCGATAGGCGCGCTGTTGGGCAGACCGAAGCGCTTCTCCATGCGAGCGAGCCGTTGCTGCTGCGCCTTCACGGTCTCGCCGAGCGAGCGCAGAGCCGTGACGACCTCCTCGAGCTTGCCCGCAACGTCGGGGCTCGGGGCTTCCGGGTTGTCGGTCTTGATGGTCGGCTGGGGAGCGCCTGCCGACTTGGCGGCATCGAGCGTCTGACTCACGCGCTCGAGCAACGAGCGGACCGAGGTGACGACGGTATCGAATCCCGCGGCGCTCTCGTTCGCGGCGGGAACCGCGGGAGGCGCGGTGTCCTCGACACCAGCTTCGGCACCGAGTCGTTCCGCGGCGACCTGGAGATCCTTGGCGAGTTCGCTGACCCGCGCTCGCACTTCTACTGCGGGCGCGGAGCTCAATGCCTCGACCGCAGCGGTGATGTCCTCGAGGGCCTTCGCAGCGACCTCCAGAGCGGAGGCGGGCCGGCCAGACTCCTCGGCCGTGGATAGGCCGTCGGCGTCGGCGTCTGCGTCGTCGTCCGGCAGCTCGTTGAGGTCGACGACGGTCTCGTCGGTGTCCGGGGGTGCCGGCTCGGTGTCGCGCGGCGTCTCGGTGGCGTCGGCCGCAGCAGCGGTGTCTTGATCCATGGGTTCACTCCTCTTCACGATGAGAAAGCGGTGTTGATTGGCGGCGCGGTCGACGAGCGAGACCTCCTCGACGACCATGTCGAGGAGCCGATGGACGGCACGATCGGCCTTGGTGCCAGCCATCACGCGGCCTCCTTCTGGGGTTCGGGGGCAGCCTCGGGCTCGGGCACACGCCGAGCCGAGCCGCCGATGGAGAACCCGGTCAGCTCACCCGTCTTCACCTGCTCCCAAAGGGCGTCCGACAGGATGCGCACGGCGAGCAGCCAGGTGCCCTTGCGGACGGTGGCGTCGCCCAGGGTGAAGTCGACCGGCGAGACGTAGCTCTCCAGGACCTTCACCTGGCCGTTGACCCGCATGCGGTGCATGAAGCCGAGCCCGCCGAACTCCTCCATGAAGCGGTGAGCGGCCTGGCGGATCTCTTCGCGCGAGTAGATGTCGCCCTGGGCGTCGACGACCTCGGGCTCGAGCACGATGCCGAGCACGAAGCGTTCGTCGCTCGGATCCACGCCCTTGATGAGGGGGATGGACTTGGCGAAAGGCGCGGCGTTCGGGTCGCGCTTGGTCTCGCCCTGCGCATCGGCGAGAAGGCGGCGGGCCTCGGCCTGCAGCTCATTGAGTCGCTCAGCCGTGACACCCGCGATGCGGCTCCGGGGGATGCGCGCGATGGCGTTGCGCAGGTGCGGCAGGTCGAGCTCGCCGGTCTCGTCGCGCACGGGGAAGTGGCGGAGGCTCCGAGGCACGGTCTTGCCGTCCTCGTCCTTCTGGCCGCCGTCCTCGATGAACAGGAACGCGCTGTCGGGCAGGTCGTTGATGAACGCCCGGGTCCACTCGGCCTTGTCGACAGAAGCGTCGGTAGCGGTGGGCTTGGGGCTGTCACCCAAGGTGAGCTGGCCGTCCCAGGACTCCAGCTCGTCGGCCTTGCCAACCAAATCGTAGTTCGCGACGACGAGCTGGGTCAGCACCGACGAGCCGCCTACGCCCCGCATCGCGCTGATGCTCCGAGGCGTGCGGATGCGCTTGATGGTGAAGCCGGCCTCCTTGAGCAGACCGGGCAGCTTCCCGCGCACCCCGTAGGTCAGCAGGAACTTGCCCTTGAGCGACTTGAGCAGCGCGAAGAAGCGCTCCTCGTCGAAGTCGCTCTCGCCGACGTCGACGTTGTAGCCGGCGTACGGAGGGTCGAAGAAGAAGACGGTGTCCTTGGCGTCGTACTTGCGGACGAGCTTCTCGTAGTCGCCGCCATAGATGCGGACATTCTTGAGCCGCGGCGCGAAGGCCTCGATGCGATCGAGGGTGCGTGCTTCCACGCCGGCACTGCCGGGGTTGAAGCTGCGGCCGCGCAGCTTCCCGTACGAGAAGTGGGTCAGGTAGAGGAAGCGGTGCAGCTTCTGGACGTCGTCGCTCGGGGACTCGTCGAGCAGCCGCTTGAACGTCGCTTTGTCGCCGGTCCAACTCATGCGCCGCAGCCGGTCGAGCTGGCCGCGGTTCAGTCGCTTGATGGTGCGGTACGCATCGGCGATCTCGAGGTCGGCGTCGCCGATGGCCTCGACCTCGGCAGGCTCCTTGGCGAACAGCACCGCAGCGCTGCCGGCGAAGGGCTCGACGTAGGTCTTGTGGGCGGGAAGCATCGCCGCCAGACGATCGGCGAGACGCTTCTTGCCGGCGGGCGAGCCCCAGATCGTCTTGGAGACCGCGACCTGGAAGCGGCGCACCTTGTCGGGGTCGTAGTTGGAGGCGACCAGGGTGACGCCAGGACGCAGCCCAACGCCTTGCTTGGTGCCGACGCCCGAGGCGTGACGCCAGCGGCGGACGTGGAAGCCCTTGAACAGCTCCTTGTCGCCGCGTAGGCCGTAGGTGCACAGAAACGTGCCGCGGATCTTCCGCAGCACCTCCGCAAAGCGGGCTTCGTCCCACTCGCGGTGACCGGACCCGGCGCGGACGTCCGCGTCGTAGCCGGCATAGGGCGGGTCGAGGAAGAAGAAGGTATCGGGCCCATCGAACTCGTCGATGACCTGCTCGTAGTCGGCGTGGCGCACCCGTACCTTGCGCAGGCGCGGGGCGTGGCGCTCCAGCTTGTCGACGAAGCGGGCCTGCACCCCGACGTTCTTGTCGGGCATCGTGCCGCGCCGCAGCTTGTTGAACGAGAAGCGCGACAGGTAGGCGAAGCGGTAGAAGCGCTCGAGGTCGTCGTCGGGCACCGCGGACTGCTCGAGCTTGCGAAAGTGCGCCTTGTCGCCGACCCACTTCTTGCGCCGAAGCGCCGCGATCTGCTCGGGCGTGATCGACTTGGTGAACTTGAAGGCGAACGCAATCTCGGGGTCGAGGTCGGCCACGACCTCCACCTCGGAAGGGTCCTTGGTGAACAGGATCTTCCCGCCGCCCGCGAAGGGCTCGACGTAGACGCGGTGCTCGGGGATCTCGGCGACGATGCGGCGCGCCAGGTGGGTCTTGCCCATCGGCGAGCCCCAGATGTTCTTCTGGAGGACGTCGGCACCGAACAAGGCCAGCACCTCTCGGGCGCTGGCGAGGGCTTGCCCGAGGTCAGCCACCGCGGAGGTCCTCCGGGTCGCTGCCCCAGCTCGCATCGGCGGGTTGGCTGTTGAGGTCTCGCGGCCAGGGCTCTGCGGAAGTCGTCGGGGGGCTCTCAGCGAGCTCGGTGAGCACGCGCGTCAGCGACTCGACCTCCTTCTGCAGCTCGGCGACCGCCTCGGGCGAGGGCTCATCGCGCAGACGCTTCTCGAGGGCGACGACCCGCTCCCGGATCGCCTTCAGCTCGTTCGCGGCGTCGGCCGCTCGCTCTGTCGATGCACGTTCCCTGGCCAAGGCTGGACCTCCGAAGGGGCAAAGCCAGGGACCTGCGTTTTGGGGACAACTACCGTACGTCGGCGACCGTCGTGGTGCGGCAGAGCCCGTGGTACGGCGGGAAGCTGATGCCGAGGTCGAGGAGCTGTTGCTCGGAAAGAGACCGCCCAAACTCGCCCCGGTCGTCGCGGCTGCCGAAGCCCGAGCGGGTCACCTCGGCGACCGCCGTGCGCTGGCCGCCGCTGTCCACGAACAGCACCTTCCTGCCTGTGCCCGGGTCGACGGCCTCGCGCACCCAGGGGGCGACGGCGGCCACCGAGTCGGGCTCAGCCTCCATGCGCTCGAAGGTTCGCAGTCCCGCACCCACGGTGAAGCTCTTGCCATGCAGGAACCTGCAGATCTCGGTGGTGCGCTCGTCCAGCACCGCCTCGATGAGGTAGCGATCGATGCCGGCCTCGGCGTAGGCCGAGAGCTGTGCGAGCGACCGTCCCTGCGAGATGAACGAGCCGGCGACCACCTCCCAGTAGAACTGGCCCCGACCGGTGAGGATGCCCTCAGCAGCAGCCTGAAGGTCGGCGGCGATGTCGTCGCGGCCGAGCCCGCTCTCGAGTCCGTCCGCCACGATGGTCCGGGCCCGCTCGCCGAAGGCCGCGTTGCGACGCCCGTACTCGTCGCGCACGTAGGTGGTCTGGCTCGTGCGCAGGTGCTCGGTGATGCGGCGGTCGAGGGCGTTGAAGTCGGCGGCGATGTTCAGCCGCTGGCCTCGGCGGGCTGCGGTGCGGGTGGCGTCCACGACCTCGTCGGCGGCAGGCCCGAAGACGGTCTCCACCGACCGGGGAACGGCCGAGGTGATTCGTCCGGCGGCCTGCATGGCCTGGGCGACAAGGTTTCGGCGCTGCTCGGCAGTGGTCCCGAGCCAGTCGACGTCGAGGATCCCGATCACGCTGCGGACGGCCTCTGCATCGGAGGCAGCGCTGCGCGAGCGGAGGGCGGCTGCCAGCTCGGCGACGGCCCGGTCGAAGCCGCGCGGGGTGCCAAGGTTCATGGCCTTGGCGACAGGCACACGGAGGTAGCGCCCGAGGATCAGGTCGGAGGCGTGCCGGGCCGCGACCACCAGCTCGTGGTCAACGATAGCGGACGTCTCGCACATGCTCGTCCTCGATGAGCTGCATCTCGCCCGCCGTGATGGCGATGCGGACCTTGCAGAAGAGGCACCGCACCGGCGCGGAGAGCGTGATCTCCGTGCGGTCATCACTCTCGGTGATCGTGAGGCCGTCGCTGCCGTGCAGGGCCACGGTGACGTAGCCGCAGCGCGGGCAGCAGACGTGATAGCCGACGAGCACGCCGCGCGGGTTCTGGGACACGCGCCGCGCCTGACCGCGCTCGAGCTCGCAGGGACGGCGGCTCGTGAGCTGAAGCCTCATGCCGGACTCCCGATCACCAGCGGCCCACGTACCCTGGCCCGAACCTCGATGCCGGCCTCGACGGGCGACATCATGATGTCGTGCCGCTGGGCGCAAGTGTCACAGACCGCGAACAGGAGCACGCCGTTCCGCCAGAGCGTGACCGTCTCGTCGAGCCCTTGGATGGCCTTGCACATGCGGCAGGCGATGACGCCCCGGGCGGCGTCGAGCTGGGCCTGCTTGAGCCAGGCCCGCTGCATGGGGTCGTCCTTCATGGCGCCGCGTCTCCCTGGAACCACGCGTCGAACTCGGTCGCCGGTACCTCGATGCGCTCGGGCTCCGACTGCAGGTAGCGACGGGCCAGGTCGAGGCGCGAGGTGGCAAGCCGCTCTTCCTCGGCTTCGAGTTCGCCACGAAGGCGAACCAGGGCGCGGGCATCGTCCGTGATCGTTCCTTTGGCCGAGCGGGCGCGCAGGTCTTCCACGCCGGTCTGGATGCCGGCGAGAGTCAGCGTGATGGGTCGCTTGGTCCAGTCGTCGCCGATCTTGCGGAACTCGCGGTTGAAGATATCGCCGGCCAGAGCTCGCCCTTCCTCGGGCGTGAGCACACCGACGCGCACGAGCTTCTCGACCATCTCGGTCATGCGCTCGGGGTCCCGGGTCACCGGCGTCTGGGAGCGGAAGCGCCAGAAGCGGATGCCCATGTCGGCGAGCAGCCGGCGGTTCATCAGGAAGTCGAACTCGTCGCGCTCGGGCTGGAAGACCTGGTCCTCGGCAAAGCGCAACGCCGACTCGGCGGTGGCGCGGTTGAAGTCCTTGCTCTCGCCGCGCAGGAGCTTCGGCAGCCGGAAGGCGCTGCCCACCTTGTCGATGTTGCGCTCGTCGTAGACCTGAAAGAGCGCGTCCTGCTGCTGGGCATCGGTGAGCGGTCGCAGCTCGATCTTGGCCCGGGCCTGATCGCCGGCACCGGAGCCCTCGGCCTCGAGGATGAGCACCTTGTGGAAGTTGGCCTTGCCCTTGAGGTTCTCCTCGATGAAGCGCTCGATGCGGGGCACCGAGGCTTCCGAGAGCCGCCCACCCGAGACGAGCAGCGCCAGCGGCGGCACGCTCTTGTTCTCGAAGTAGAGGAAGTTCACCTCCTCCATCTGGCGCGAGCCGAGCACCGAGAGCAGCGTGCCCACCCAGCGGGGCACGCCGTAGGGCGATCGCGGCGAGTGGATGGCGAAGTGAAGCAGCTCGGTGGCCGCCCCGTCGCTGGCATCCGCCTCGGTGAGCGATTCGGCGCTGTCGAAGGCCTGGCCGGTGCGGCGCGAGACGACCCGCGGGTCGCCGAACGACTTGAAGAACACTCGATCGGTGCCCTGGATCTGCACGTACCGTCGCAGCCGATGCCGGACCGTCACGGTGTCGAGGCTCACCGGCGAGACGCGGATTCGGTCTTCAACCTCGGTGGGTGAACGATCGAGGGGCAAGAGACGCACGGTGAACGACGGCACGTAGACGAGCCTGGCCACCTCGCCACGGGCGTCGCGAAGCACTTCCCAGAAGGCATTGCCGCAGACCTCGAGGTCTTGCCGGGTGCGGCGACGTAGGTCGACGAAGGAGTGGTCGAAGCAGCAGAAGTCGAAGAACGACTCCAGGCGGGCCCGCTCGATGCGTGCGAGCTGCTGAAGCTCGCGCTTTCGGGTCGCCACCTCGTCGGCGGTCGACTCGAGCGCTGCGGCAGCATCGAGCTCGCCCCGGTCGCGCGCGGCCACACGCTCGAGGTAGATGCAGTCGGCGACGCGCCGATCGGCGTCGTCGGCGTCGAAGTCGATGGCCGGCTCGAAGCGATGACCGAAGCCGTCGATGTTGGTGGCGTAGGCGTCGACGTTCTGCCGGAGCGAGTTCGAGTGCTCCATCAGGAGACAGAGCGCCTCCGGGTCGTAGGGCGGGCAGAGCGCCCCCGAGGCGGCGAACGCCTCGGTCAGATCTTCGCCGCCGGGACGGCTCGCTGGATCGCCGGCACGCGCACCGACGACCACCGCCTTGAGGATGGTCTGCAGGCGCTCCTCGGCCTGGTGGACGCGCGCCGCCTCGGTCATGCCGGCTCCTCCGCGTAGGCGACGAGGTTTTTCGGACCGAACGAGACCGAGCGAAGCCGCAGGCCGCGCTCGGCGACCTCGGCCTTCACGGCGTCACGGAGCCCGTCGGTCGTTGTCGCTTCGACTGAGAACGTCTCCCCGGCTCGAGGGGGCCCGGCGGGGCTTCGGTCCTTGGTGATGACGAAGAGCCTGACGGCGCGCTGCATGGTGTCCTCCGGCGGAAGCGGAGGTTCGGCGTGCGACTCGCCTTTTCGGAGACCTTCTGCACCGGAGGACCTTGGCGAGCCGCACGCCTCGCCTCCGAACAGACAAAGCGAATCGGCTGTGCCGTGGGGACGAGGCGACGCGCTCACCAACGCCATCGGAGACCACCGAGCGCGCCGTAGTCCGGCTGCCAGCGGCCGAACGGATCGCGTGCGACACCGCCCCAGCCCTGGGCGAAAGCCGAGAGCCCACCGGTGATGCGGTGAGCGTAGTCGAGCCCACCACCGGCGGCGTCCGGCCTCACGTAACCGAAGAAGTCGAGATGTCCGTGGCCCGGAGAGTACGCGCCAGCCCGATCGAGTCCGCGGCTCAGGCTGGCGTCGATGCCAAAGGGCGCGGCGACTCCGCGGCGGGCCTGGGCGCCGGAGCGGCCGAGACCGCTCGCTCGGTCAGACGGAGGTCATGCACAGCAGCCTCGACCTTGGAGCCGAGAAAGCTGTCGAGGGCACCGCCCGAGAGCCCGAGCACCTCCGCGAGCACCCGGATGCCTTTGGCGCCGAGGTAGCTCTTCACGTTGGCGACGGCCGCGTCCTTGATGCGACGCTTCTCGGCCTCGCTGATCTTGCCGTCAGCGCTGGCCGCCTTGATCTCCGCGACCACGGTCTGCTGAAGGTCCTTGACCGCGGTGACCACCGCGTCGTCCAGGCGAACCAGAACGCCGCGCAGGTACTCGTTGTCGACCTTGCTCCGAATGAAGCTCGCCAGCTTGGCGGCCGCCCAGGTCAGCGCAGCGACCAGCACCGGCGAAACCACCTGCAGGGCCGTGAGCGCAACATCGGTGAAGTCCATCGCATGCCTCCCGGGCGGCGCACGAGGCACACCCAGGTGGGCAAAGCGTGGGACGAGCTCGGCGGGGACAATGGCCACCGGTCCAGGACCGACCACGGACCCCAGGTGTTGTCCGGAAAAGCGATGTTGTCCGAGTCGTGCAACAGGCCGACTCGGGCCAACAACAGCGAGGCAGACCGAACCCGGACGGGGGCGCGCCGAAGCGCGCAGATGCAGAAAATAATGATTTCCGCGACTTTCTGCGCGCCATGGCTCCGCACTCGGTCCTTGGGTCGGCGGAAAGTGTTGCCACGTCCATGGCATGTGGCTACACTTGTCTCCGTGAGCCTCGATGCCCTACCCAATGCGTTCTCCCACAGCCTCGCCCAGGAGCGAGGGCTGTCGGACCGTCGCCTCCGTGGGCTCTTGGCCGACGGGGCCTTGGAGCGTTTGGCACACGGCCTCTACCGCAAAGCCGACGCGCCGCCCGCCGACCTCGACCGAATCGAGATCGCGCTGCGGGCGTCGGACGCGACGTTGTGCCTGACCACCGCGTTGTCGCACCACGACCTCACCGATGTCATCCCGTCCGAGATCGACGTCGCTTTGCCGCGCTCACGGCGCCCGCCCAGGGTCCGCGCACCAGTTCGCTGGCACCGGTTCCGCGAGGACACCTTCGACGTCGGTCGCGAGACCATCGAAGTCGACGAGGGGCTGTCCATCGGCATCTACAGTGCCGAGCGCAGCCTCATCGATGCCTTCCGGCTGCGCCACCAAGAGGGCGACGAGATGGCCGTCGAGGCGCTGAGGCGGTGGCTCAAGCGGCCAGGGGCGACGCCTGCCAACCTCCTCGCAATGGCCAAGCACTTCCCCAAGGCCGAGCCATCGCTGCTACAGACGCTGAGGATCCTCTCGTGAAGCCGAAGCCCACCCACGCCGACCTCGCGGGCTCGCGCTACCTCGCGCTCCAGCGCCTCGCTCGTGCACAAAAGAGGACCACCGCCGAGTTGCTCCAGCTCTATGTCCTGGAGAGCTTTCTCCGACGGCTCGTGCGCTCCCGACACGACCACACGCTCGTGCTGAAAGGCGGGATGCTGCTGGCCGCGTTCGACCTACGGCGAGCGACGCGCGACGTGGACGTGCTGGCCTTGAACACCGACAACGACCCGGCTGCCGTCCAGCGACTGATCGTCGATGTGACTTTGGTCGAGGCGGACGACGGCGTGGAGTTTCTGCAGGACACGATCACCGCTGCGGTGATCCGTGACGATGACGTGTACCCAGGGGTTCGCGCCTCGCTCGAGGCACGCCTCGCGACCGCACGTCTCAAGTTCAGTGTGGACTTCAACGTCGGTGATCCGGTGATCCCAGCACCGATCCGAACGGCCGTGCCCGTCCTCCTCGGAGACGAGCCCATCGAGGTGATGGCCTACCCGAAGGTGATGGTCGTCGCCGAGAAGCTGGTGACGGCACTCCAGCGGGGACGTGCGAGCACCCGCTGGCGCGACTTCGCCGATCTGTTCATGCTCGTGCCCGGCGACCTGGTCGACGATGAGATCATCGAGGCGCTGCGTGCGGTCGCCAAGTATCGAGGTGTCCCGCTACAGCCTCTCGGCAAGGTGCTCGACGGGATGCCCAACGAGGCTCAGGCACGCTGGGCGACGTGGCGCGAGCGACAGGGCGCGCAGGACCGCGTGCCCGAAGATTTCGCGACGGTACTGGACGCGCTCGACGAGCGCACGCAAGCGTGGCTCTTGAAGGCGACAGAGTAGCGCGCCAGCTCAGCCCAACACCCGCACCCCGATCTCCGTCCCGGTCTTCGGTGCGGGGCCGCGCTCCTTCTGGCAGGCGAGCGCGATGGCCCAGAAGCGGTCGGCGTGGCCGCCTCGGGTGGTGCGCTCAGCGTCGAAGCTGACCTTGCCGGAGGCGAGGACGCGACGTTTGATGGAGTGGATCTGGCCGACGAGCTCGCGATCGCGGGGCAGCGCGATGTCTTTGCGCTGGAAGAGGATCTTGAGGTCGGTGGCCCAGCGCTCCTTGCTGTCGTTGGTGAACGCCTCGGGCACGACCTGCGGGTAGTCGCGGGCCAGGTTCTCGGCGAGGTTCATGCCGATGCCGCTCTTGTCGATGGACAGGCGCGCGACCGGGAGGTGCTCGAGCAGGCGCCGGAGGTCGGCCTCCTGCTCCGAGAACGGGACCTGGTCGTAGCGACGCAGCAGCCGGCAGACCATGCGGCCGTCGCGGTCTTCGAAGAGGGCCAGCTCGGAGCGGTCGCGGGTGCGGCCCACGTCGAAGCCGGCGACGAGGCGGCCGTCGCCGAGCTTGATGTCGGTGACGTCGTCGGCGAGCACCAGCTCTTCACTCGTGCACGGCAGGATGAGGTCGTAGGGGTAGAAGCTGTAGCTCTCGTCGACGAAGCGACACTCGAACTCCTGCTGGAAGTCCTCGAGCGGCAGCGAGTCGAGCTGCTCGATGATCGACTGGGTGCCGAACCGGGCGACGCGCTCCTCGGTGGGCAGGTCGGGTGCGTCGCGCTGGGCCCGGGCCAGGTCACGGCAGAAGAACCGGCAGGCCCACCACGGCACGTCGTGGCGGGTGTGGTGAGGGTAGCGGCGCAGCTCCTCGGTGGCGATCTCCCAGAAGATGCCGCGCCGCCCGAGCGGTGTGCTGCAACCCGAGAGCTGCCCCCGCGAGCGCAGGATGAGCGCGGTCGAGCCTCGGTAGACCTCGCGGTCGTTGACGTAGTGGGCGAGCTCGTCAAGGTAGACGTCGCCCTTCTTGCCGCGCGGGGCCTTCGACGGCGCCGAGATGATCCGCGACAGCCGCTTGTGCGCCGCGTTCGACTCGAAGGCGAGCTCCGTCTTCGAGTCCACGACGAGGCGCTTCTGGTAGGCCAGCGGTAGCTCCTCGTGGACCTGGCGGGCGATGAGGATCTTCTCCTTGGCGTCGTCGAGGTTGTAGCTGACGAACACCGCCGTGTGCTTGTCGCGCAGGTGACATCGGGCGAGCGCCTCCAGGGCGAAGACGAACGAGAAGCCCACCTGTCGGCTCTTGGTCACCCAGCGAAAGCGCGAGCGGTTCCGCAGGAAGTCGATCTGGTACGGCTCGAGCTCGAGGGGCTCGTCATCGAAGGATGCAAGGCCGCACAGGAATCCCCACTCGGCGGCCATCCACTCGGCGAACTCCTGCTCGGTCTTCTTGACGATGCCGAGGGTCATGACGCCCACCGGGACACCGCCCCAATCCCAGGGAAAGCGGCCCTTGCCTTTGCGGCGAAAGCACGCCTGCATGGGATGAGCACCGACGCTCGCAAGGAGCAGCACCCATGGCGACCTACGCAGACAACATCCGAACCCCGCCGCGCACGCTGACCGAGGTGGAACAGCGGCGCCTCTTGAAGGCCACCGGCGAGCACAAGGCCGGGTTCCGGGACCACGTCCTCTTCAGCCTCGCCCTGGGCACCGGCCTGCGCGAGCACGAGCTGCTCGCCCTCGATGTCAACGACGTCTTCGACTCCGGCAAGACTCGGCGACGCCTGGTGCTCCGGGTGTTCAAGCGCAGCAGCGAAAGCCCCGCGACCCAGGAGGTGGTGCTGCCCGACGCCGTGCGGGCCAAGCTCGACCGGTTCTTCCGGTGGAAGCGCAGCGTCGGCGAGAGCCTCGACCGAGACGCGCCCGTGTTCGTCAGTCGCCGGGGCAACCGGCTGTCGGCGCGACAGCTCCGCGAGGTCTTCCATGTCTGGCAGGAGCGCGCCGGCTTCGAGCGCCGACTGAACTTCCACGCGCTTCGGCACACGGCCTGCTCGAACCTCTACCGGCGCACCAAGGACATCCGGGTGACCCAGCGCTTCGCCCGGCACAAGTCGATCCTGACGACCAGCATCTACGCCCACCCGAGCGACGAAGACCTGGTGCGCGCGGTCCTCGAGCTGCCTTGCTGAGCCGGCCGCGACCCACTTGCACAACGAAAGTGACCGCGACCCGCGAGCTGACCGCGAGAAGTGAGCGGTCAGTTTCCAGGCGCCCCCCTGTCCACTTTCCCAAAACTGCCGCTGTCGGAAACGGCCCCGGGAACCCTTGGGCTGTGGGTCGTCGGCTCCGAAAGTCGGACCCGCCCCCCGGGGGTGGGCGCATGCCTCCATCGTGGTAACGGGCGGCGACGGCCCGGGCGACGGATCGAGGAAAGTGGCGGTTGAGCTCGGCGACGGGGCCGGCGATGGGCACGCGCAACTCCCCGAGAACGCGAACGCCGGTGAGCCGCGATCCGCCACTTTCTGCACCTCTCGGCGGTGTTCGGGCCGGTGATGTTCGGCGAGGAACTGCACGCGGTCAGTTCCCGGGGTCGGCCGCGGGGGTGATGGACGGCGCGGCATGGCTTACTCCTCGGGCTCGTCGTCGTCCTCGTCGTCCCAGCTCGCCGCGGAGTCGCCCCGCGTGGGGCCGACGTTGGCCGTGTGTCGGCCGCGTTCGCCGAGCTCGGGGTCGTCGTCGGGCTCGCCCTCCACCGCGGCACGTGGGCCGTCGTCGCCAGCCGTGGTTGCTTCCACCCACTGACCGGTCACTTCCCCGGAGGCTTCGTCGAAGACGGGCGGCGGGGAGTTTACGGGCGATTCTTGTTCACCAACATCGAGCACTCCACCGGCCGCGGTCACTTCATCGAGCTCGGCTGTTTGGTTCGCCTCGATGGACTTCATCATTCGGCGATGCCGCACCTGCAGTTCCTCGAGCGAGAGCACGGCGTGGACCTCCTGCCGCGAGTCGGCGCCGCCCTGCACGAACTCCTTGAGCCGCACCATGGTGTTGAAGTCGGCCGGGTTGTCAAAGCGCACGCGCCCTTCGGAGAGCGCCTTCTCGAAGCCAGCCAGGTAGGTGTCGATGATGCGCAGCTCGTCGTCCTTGGACATCGCGAGCGACTGGGCGCGCATCTCGATGAGCTTCTGGTCGGTCTTCTCTGCGATACGGGCCTGGGCGACCTCGCGCCGGCGCATGCAGTTGTGCTTCTTGGCGAAGTCGGCGATCAGGCTGTGCGAGACGCCGTAGCGACGACCGAGGTCGCGGTACGACGGGTAGACCACGGTGGTGCCCTTGCCGTCATCGCACTCGACGACCTCGCCGAACACCAGGATGCGGTCGAGCTCCGAGTACGGGATGCGCGGGCCTTCGCCCTTCTTCGGGCGGCCGATGGCGTTGCCGGTGCTCTCGGAGTCGTTCTTGCTCATCGTCGTGACAGCTCCCACCACTCGCGCACGAACTCGAGGAAGTCCTCGAGGGAGAGCGCCACGAAGGCGGCAGCCCGATCGTCGCGGATCACGGCCACCGGGATGCGTCCCTTGGGCGCGCTCGCCTCGGCTTGCTTGAGGGCAGCGCGGACGTTGGGCTTCCGGCCGCGCTTGGCCTCGATCCAGAACGCCGGGCAGTCCACGTCGGCGACCTCCTCACCGGAGCGAGACTGCAGCCCGCGCTTCACCTCGGCGCCGGGCATCACCTCGCGGAAGCGCCAGACCAGCTCGCGCTCGAAGGTGGCTCCCTTGCGTCGCGACATGGCGCCGCCCATCACACCGTCTCCGCGTCCACGAAGCGCACGGGGATGCCGCGGGCCTCGGCGCGTTCGATCTCGACGCGCATGCCGGCGGTGATCGACTGCCCGTAGACCCGCATCTCGTCGCTGGCGTCGAGCAGCTCCAGGCACATCGCCAGGGCCTGCTCGCGCTCGGTCGCCTCGTCCATGAACTGCGGCAGGTAGAGCTGAGGCGCGACCGGCAGGTGGCCGCTAGCCGAGAGCGCCTTGCAGATCTCCGTCACCCGCTCGACGTTCTCGGCCGGCGCGTTGCGATACGGATGGCAGACGTAGACCCGCCGCGTGCGAAGGCCCGGCACCTGGCGGCGCTTGTCGAGGCGCACCAGCTCGGCAGCGCAGTAGTGGAGCGCGTCGAGGACCTCGGCGAGCGCCTCGCGCAGGTACTGCCGGCCGTCGTCGGCCTTCCACGGTCCGTACTGACCGCGGCCAGCGTCGATGCGGCGAAGCAGCGTGCGGAAGATGGCGCGCTCGTCTCCGGCGAAGGCCGAGAGCTGGGCATGGTCCTCCATGGTCGGCAGCAGGCGTCGCGCGACCTCCAGGCTGGCCCGCGCATCGTCGAGGGCCCAGTGCTCCTCGCCACGCTCGATGCCGAGGTGTTTGCACACGGGCGTGAGCGACACCGAGTCGAGCGTTCCCGACGACAACAGCGGCCACGCCAGGGTCGCGGTGTCGAGCAGGTGGTGGTCGAGATCCTCCGGGCGGTGACCGACGCGCTTCCAAGCGGCATCGAGGAAGCCGCGGTCGAAGGCGACGTTGTGACCGGCGAGCATCGCCCCTCCGAGCACGGGTGCCAGCTGGGCCATCGCCTCGTCGAGGGACACAGCATCGGTCCACGCCGCTTCGCTGTAGCCGTTGGTGCGCAGCGCCTCGGGATCCGCGTCTTCGATTCGCTCGGGCCGAACCTTGAGCGCGACCTCGGTCTCGACGACCAGCGTCTGTGGATGAACGCGGAGGACCGCCACCTCGAGCAGCTCATGGCGGGCCGGGTCGAGGCCCGTGGTCTCGCAGTCGACGAACACCAGCGGGCGCATCACGCCACCTCCTTGGCCCAGAAGCGCGGCGAGTGGGTCTTCTTGGCGATGGCTTCGAGCTCGGCCTTGAGCAGGTTCACTCGCGGGCGGTCCATCGACTTGCCCAGCTCCTTGAGCAGTCCCTCGAGGGCCTTGTTGTCGACCGAGACGATGCGTTCGACCAGCGCCTCCCGGTCGAGCCCGGTGGCCTCGCCGAGCACCGCGAGCGTGCGGTCGAGCGGGTAGTCGCTCTTGCTGGTCTTGAACATGGTGTAGCGGACGCCGCCCAGCACCAGATCGTCGTGCTCCTTGAGCGCGGTCTTGAGCACACCCTCCAGCTCGCCCTTGCGGGCGTAGAGCACCTTGGCGAGGCGCGCGACCTCCTCGCGTTCCTTGGCGACGGCTTCGAGGTCGCTTGTGTCCTCGCAGATGAACTCGCGCTTGCCTTGCAGCGCGTCGGCGTAGGCCGGGCAGTGCTGGCGATGGTCGCAGTAGATGCAGTTCGAGTTCAGCCGGGCCGGGAACTCGCGGGCCTTGCTGATCGTGGTGCCGAGGGTGTCCACATAGCGGCGCGTGCCCTCGATGTCTTCGGCAGTGCGCTCGGTGGTCTGCCGCAGGCCATGGCGCAGCATCCAGAAGGTCAGCCGCACCTTCTTCGCCCACGGCCACAGCTCCTGCGCGGCCAGGTGGTACAGCGACATCTGCAGGCTGGCGTCGGTCTCCTCGCGGGTGAAAAGCTGGCGGTTGGTCTTGTAGTCGATGACCTCCACGGTCTCGTCGTCGACCCGATCGACGCGGTCGAGGTAGCCGATGACCTGGAAGCCGCCGATGGTGAGCCGGAACTCCTTTTCGACGGCGAGCACGTCGTGGTGATCGAGGATGCCCTGCTCGCGGACGAAGCGATGCACCAGCTCGAGCCCCTCGCGGAACACGTCAAGACCGGACATGCCCGACTTCGTCCACGCCTCCTGCCACAGCTCCGCAGCGCGGTCTTCGGACAACGCGCCGACGCGTTCCTCTCGCATGTGCTCGAGCACGAGCCCTTCGAGCACCGCGTGCACGGCCGAGCCGAACAAGAGCGGAACGCCGGGCTCGGACTTGAGCCGGTCGAGGTAGTGGAGCTTATACGAGAGCGGGCACGTCTCGTACCTGGACAGCTTGGTGAAGCTCAGTCGGGTCATTCGCTTGCCTCCGGTAGTGGTCGCCACCAGGGCAAAGCGCCGACGAAGACCGCCGGGGACAACTCAGGTCGGCTTCGGGGCGTCGGCCTTCGCGAGCTTCTCGAACGAGGTGACCTTCGCGCCCGGGAACGCAGCGCAGACGGCGGTGAGCGTCGCTGCGTGATCGATGCGCAGCTCTCGTCGCTGTTGCTCGGTGTACTCGGGCACGATCCACACCTCGCCGATCTCCTCGGACGCGAGACAGACCTCGACGCCGAGTGCCTTGAACGACGCGATGTCCTCGTCGGTCAGGTTGCGCACGAGGACGGCGCCACTGTCGGTCGCTGGTGGCTCCGCGATCGGAGTGGGCTTGGGCGTCGGCGGTGGCGCGGCCGTCTCGGGCTTCTTCGACGGCGGCTCCTCGGGGAGCGGGTTGCCGAAGAGGTCGCGTGCGGGCTGGGGCTTCGCCTCGATTGGAGCGGGCACGGCGTGTCCGTTCGCCTTCATCCACTCCTCGCACATGAAGTGGTCTTCGCGAGCGCAGCTACCGTTGCCGAGATAGCTGCGACAACGCTTCGACCCGGCCGGCGCGTCGTAGTCGGGGCAGGTGAACGAGGCGGGGGTGGCCGGCTGGTCCACGACCGCGAGCCGAGCCTTCAGTGACATGGCTCGGCCTCGGCTTCGGCCGCGGGTTCCTCCTTGTCAGGTTGGTCGTCGCGGTCGGGTTCGAGACCGCGGGCGAGCATTTGGATCAGGGTGGCGGCCAGGATGTCGACCACCTCCTCGCGGGGCGGGCGACGGGCCTCAATCGGCAGAGAGCTTTTCATGGAGAACCTCCGGTGCATGTGTCCGGAGGGGCAAAGCGCCGGCGACGACGAGAGGGGACGACGGCGTCGGCGCCGAGGGCGCCGCGGACACGGTGGACGACTGTGGACGCGCACCCTGTCCCAGAAAAACCGGAGCCGATTCAGCCGGTTGAGTCTGTGTGGACAGGATGGACAGGATTCTTCTCTCACCTCTACGAAGAGAACGGGTGCCCACACAGGCGTGCTCCGGCGAGCAAATCAACGGCTCTCTGCAAGCTGCTCCCTGGTCGCGCAAAGCCGTCCACACCGTCCACGGGGCTCAACCACTCGGAATCGCGACAGAAGCCCGCGGCCGGCAACCTGTCCACGGGCGGCCACGTTCGCGTCCACATCCAAATACCGAACATTTGATGCACGGACATTTGTTCGGTAGTTTCCAGGGATGGCACGGGGGCTGACCGACAAGCAGAGAACCGTGCTCGAGGTGGTCGAGCGGTTCTGGCGCGAGCGCGGCATGGCGCCGAGCGTGGCCGACGTGGCTGAGGCCATCGAGGTGGGCCGGTCCACGGCCTACCAGCATCTGGTGGCGCTGAAGAAGAAGGGCTTCGTCGACCACGAGGAGGGGACGGGCCGTAGCTGGAAGCCAACCGGCCGCCTGCCAGACGAGGAGACTCGGCCAGGGATCCGCAAGGTGCCCATCGTGGCCAAGCCGCCGCTGCGCAAGCGGGCGGCGCTCACCAAGGACGTCGACGGCTGGATCACGGTCGATGACGGCGACGAGGAGCTCTTCGCGGTGCGGGTCACGGAACAGCTCAAGGCATCGTCGCCGGACATCGCTGTGGGTGACGTTGTGATCGTCGCTCGTGGCGTCGCGGTCGCCGCGGGGGACATCGTCTTGGCCGCAGCATCCAAGAGCGCCGCCAACCTCGTGCGCGCCACCGGACCCGGCGGGCCCGAGGTGATCGGCAAGGTGATCGAGGTTCGGCGGAATCTCCGCGGCAAGGAGGCTCGCTGATGGGACACATCCGCCTCGGCAGGCTCCCGCGCACAAAGCGGTGGAACGAGGTCGTTGAGCTCATCGGTGGCAGCGCGAGCTCCGCGGCGGTGGCCTCCGCGACCCTCGATGCAGCCGAAGGTGACCTCGCCCGCGCTGCATCCGACCCCGGTGTCCTGCGCTCGTTCTATCTGCTGACCCAGCTCCCTGATGCCGCACGTAGTGAAGACTTCGCGTCGGCTCTTCGGGGCCTGGGAATCGACGTATCGGCCTCGCCAACGACGGCCGAGCTGTCTGCGGCGCTGTCCGACGCCATCGACCGCCACATCAACAGCACGAGGCGACGCACCGACCTCGGCGACATGGCGCAGTCGGCCGCGGTCGAGACGCTCGCATCGCTCGTCAGCGGTCGCACCCAGAGCCTCTTCGGCTCGACCCCAGATGACGTTCGCCGTGAGGTCTCCAAGCTCGCCACTGAGAAGCAGTTCGGCACGGTCGCTCGCGACTTCTTCGCCCGCTTCGCGCAGCGCTTCTTGACCTACTACGTCAGTCGCGAGCTCCCGCAGCACGTCGGCCCCGACAGACGATTTGGCAGCGCCGCCGAGCAGCGCCGCTTCAACGAAGCGCTCGACCTTCACTGCAAGCAGGCCTCGAAGATCGTCGAGAAGTTCGCTGGCACCTGGTACTCGAAGGCGCGCTTCGAGAAGGACCTCACCGAGGACCGAACCGCGCGCTTCGTCGGCTACGCGCTCAAGAAAATGCGGCTTGAGCTGCGGAGGGGGGATGCATGAGCTCCTCCGCGGGCGAGCGTTGGATCCTCTGTGGCGGGGCGAATCACGCCTCCGCGCCTGAGCATGCGTTGCGCCTTGCCGTGTCGGGGCCGGACGCCAACCTCACCGTCGACATCGAGGGGCTGGCCAGCAATCTGATCGTGAACATCCCACCGGTGATGAAAGACCTGGTGCGTGTGGCCTCGTACGTCATCGCGGCCGACCAGGCGTTCCCACGAGGTGATGCCGACCGCATCGACCTCGGTGACAACTGGCGCCGAGACCTGCACTTCGTGGTGGCCGTCGAGGAGCCCGACCTGTGGAACTCGCCCGAGATGGTCGAGGCACTCCAGTCGACGCTCGGATTCCTCTCCGACGACAGCTACACCTTCGAGTTCGAGGCGCTGGCGAACCGAGAACCCGAGCAGCTCAAGTTCACAGGGCCCAATGGGGAGCCGTTGGTCGGGGGTTGGAACGACATCGACGTCGTTCAGCTCTTCTCGGGCGGAATGGACTCGTTCGGCGGCGCGGTGCAGGCGCTCGCCATCGACAAGCAGCGCCCGGTGCTCGTCAGTCACCGAAGCGCGTCGAAGACCTGGAAGACCCAGCGCGAGCTGGTCAGCGACCTGCAGACGTGGTCGTCGCGCAACGGCATCCCGCACGTCGGCATCCAGGTCCACAAGCACGACAAGGCCTTGCGGAAGGAGAGAACCCAGCGTTCGCGCTCGTTCCTCTACGCCGCGATGGCGGGCACCGTCGCCCACATCATCGGCCACGACAGGATCCGCTTCTACGAGAACGGCACGACGAGCTTCAACCTGCCGATCTCTCCTCAGATCGTTGGTGCGCGTGCGACTCGGACCACCCACCCGCGGGTGTTGCTCGGCTTCGCAAAGATTCTCGGTTTGGCTCGGGGCAAACCGATGGCGGTCGAGAACCCGTTCGAGCTCAAGACGCGAGCCGAGGTGCTTGACGTCATCAACAGCGCCGGCGCTGCGGGGATGCTGCGCCACACCGTGAGCTGCGCCCATGTTCACCGCAGCAGCACGATGCACCCTCACTGCGGCGTCTGCTCGCAGTGCATCGACCGCCGATTCTCCGTCTTGGCGCGAGGGCTCGAAAACGAGGATCCGGAAGAAGGTTACGCGGTCGATCTCATCAAGGGAGGGTGGAAGAAGGACGGCGAGCGGGCGCTGGTGCTCGACTACATCGATGCTGCCGATCAGTTCACCAGCTTCGCCAACGCCGACCAATTCCTCGGCAGCTTCGGCGAGGCGGCCCGGGCCATCCCAGCCATGATGGAGTTGTCCGGGAACGACGGCGACACCGTGTCGAAGAATATCTTCGAGATGCACAAGCGGCACGGCGAAGACGTGGGCCGCGTGATCTCCGAGACCATGGCCAAGATGGCGAAGTGCATCCGCACGCCGGGCTCGCTGTCGTCAGACTCCTTGCCAGCGATCCTGTTTGCACGAGGACAGCAGGCACCGGGCACCGACCCATCATTCGACGCCGACCCAGCGCTTAAGGCGGAGAGCGAGTACCTCTTCCGTCAGTTTGGACAGAACTGGACCGTGCGCTTCCGAGGCGGCACAGCGTTCTCGATCCGCCCGTCGAAGGGGATGACGTACTTGCACACGCTGCTGCAGCGACCCGGTGAGGACCTGACAGCTTTTGCTCTCATCGATGTGGCCGAGGGGCGCGAGGTAGCGTCGCGTCCCCTCGCGACATCGCTTGGGGTCGACGATGACGCCATTCGTTCGGTCAAGCAGACCTACGACGAGCTCAAAGCCGAGCGAGACGAGGCCGCCGAGTTCTACGACGACGCGACGGTCGCCCGTTGCGAGGCAGAGATGGAGAAGATCGAGGCGTGGCTGAAGAGCGAAGTCGGTCTCGGCGGCAAGGCACGTCGTGAGAACCCCGAGCAGAAGAAGGCTCGCATGGCGGTGACCAACGCGATCAGCCGCGCCATCAAGACGATCACCAAGGCCAACAAGCGCTGCGGCGAGTACCTGAAGGACCAGATCCGCACTGGCTTCTTCCTCCGCTACCGCGATACCGGCATCCCCTGGGAAACGTAGGCCGCGCCTCTCCGTCCGTTTCTCCGCGCCCGTAATGCACTGAAAACACGCTGAGTTTCTGCCGCTACGCCGTTTGTAACGACTGCAACGCCCTGAGTTGCGCCTCCGGTTCGAGGCGTCCGGGAAGTCCCCGGAGCCCGAACAACCGGAGGACAAGATGCAGTCAGGAATTGGGCACCAGAACTCTCAGTGGCGCTGCCGCAAGTGTGGCACGCTCCTGGGCGTCGCTACCGGCGACGAAGTCGAGGTCCGCTACAAGACGGCCGTCTACCGCGTGCGCGGCGAACTCGCGACCGACTGTCGCAAGTGCGGCACCGCGAACCGCTTGGACACCCGCAACGCCCACCCCCGCAACGAACGGAGGTGTGCGTAGCCGCGATGACCTTCGCCGTCGTCGCGGTGGTCGTGGCGGCGGCCCCTTGATCAACAACCAGTAACTGACCGGCAACGCCAGAGGCTCCTCGAGGCCCATCGGCACCGCGCCCCAGTCGGGACGCGCCGATGGCCACCGCCGCGAGCGGAGGAGCCCATGGGCCTTCATCAGATGAAGTGCGCTCTCAGAGCAGAGGTGCGCGCAGAGAGAAATCAGAAGCGTTTTGAAGAAGCCAAGAAACACCAACTGGAGCTGCGCGAGCACGAGACCGTGCTCAGCGTGCTCGCCGTCCTCGGTGACGAGTCGGCGCTGCGCTACGCGGAGAAGGAGGCGCTCACCCGGGCGCTGCTCCGCGAGCATAAGCGACGGCCGCATCCGTTCTGGAACGCGGTCCTCATCGTCGCCTTCTACCCGATGCTGGCGCGCCTGCGCGGTCGCATCTTCGGCGACGCCGTCCCGGGCGACGACCTCGACCAGATCGTGCTGTCGTCTTTCTTCGAGGTCGTTCGCGACTTCCCCCTGAGTCAGAGGCGCGACCGCACCTGCATGTACCTGCGGCAGATGACCCAGCGGGAGGTCTTCAAGCGGGTGCGGGCCGAGCAGCGCGACCTCGAGCAAGTGCGCTTCGACGACCCCGAGGACATCTCGCGCCGGCAAGACGACCTCGAGTCCCTCGGTCACCTGGTGAGCTGGCCCGAGACCAAGCCCAACAAGCCGCGTCGCCGTGATCCGAAGGAGAGCGCCGCGTTGGTGTCGTTCCTGGTGGAGCGCGCCGGTCACATCTTGGACGGCGACAAGCTCGAGCTGGTGGTCGCCACCCTGGTCCGCGGCGAGCTGCTCACGTCCTACGTCGATCGCGTTCACCCGGACCTGTCCCCATCGGAACGGCGCCGAACCTACCAGCGCATCAAGCGGCGTCACTCGCGGGCCATCGCGCGACTGCGTGAGGTGCTCGCGGATCTTCGTGGCGATTTCGAGTGTCCCCAAACCGCGTGTCCCCGACCGGACCCCACCCAGGCTTTGACCTCCTGTGACTCGGCACGCCCGCCGCGCGGCGGATCCCACCGAGCCCGCAAAGGAGGTCAGAAGCCATGAGCACCAAAGACCAGCGACCGGCGCTCACCCGCGCCTTTCGAGAAGTGACGCTCAGCCTCATCGGGCTCTTCGAGCTCTACGACGCCGAGCCCGAGCTCGTGGAGGCGACGGCCGATGCCCTCGGTCGCGTCTTCCGGGCGCACCTGAACCGCTCGGGTCCGCTCCCGAGCGACGAGGCCAAGAGCGCCCTGCACGGGTTGCTCGACGAGATGGATTCCCTGGCTGCCGAGGCGGCCTGAACAACCAACCCAACACTGGAGGACCAAGACAATGACGACTGCATGGGAAATGGCCACGACGATGGCCGACAAGCACGCGAACTCGGGCGGCATCTTCGTTCGGCTCGCGGCCAACGGAGACAAGATCATCGGAGCGTTCTGCGGCGAGCCTTACGCCCGCGAGGTGATCTGGACGGGCGAGCGCTACGAGCAGTTCGACGAAAACAACAGCGCGCACCAGGGCAAGCGGCCCAGCCTGCGCGTGATGCTGAACTTCTACGTGCCCGCCGAGGGCGCGATGAAGATCATCGAGGGCGGCACGGTCTGGTTCAAGGACGTGCTCAAGGTCCGCGACAAGTACGGCCTCGATAAGTGGCTCTTCGAGATCGAGCGCCACGGCGACGCCGGCGACCCGAAGACGACCTACAGCATCCTGCCCGAGGAGAAGCTCGACGACGAAATGCGGGCGCGCATCGCCGCCGCCGAAGCGCACGACCTCAAGTCCATCGGCACCGGCAACGACGAAGGCGACGGCAGGAGCTCGACCTCCACCAAGAAGTCGAGCAACGCCGCCGGGCCCATCGACCCGCGTGTCGCCGGTGACCTCGTCGCCAAGCTCAAGGCCCTGCCGCGCTCGGATGTGGATGCCTTTCTCGCCGAGTTCGGGGTGCAGCGGGTGCGCGACCTCGAGGCCAAGCACGAGACGGCGGCGCGGGCGTTCATCGACCAGCTCCTCGCCAAGCAGAGCCAGCCGGAAGAAGTGGACCCCTTCGCATGATGGGCGAGGCAACGGTGCAGGCGGTCGTCGACGGCATGATCCGGTTCAACCCGCGGGAGGTGCATCCACGCGCTATCGCGCACCTCCTGCGGGACCTGAGCTTCCCCAACCCCGAGTACATCTCGCGCGTTCGGTACGGACGCTGGGTCGGAACCACGCCCGAGGAGATCTCGCTGCTCGAAGAGCAAGATGGGCTCGCCACGGTTCCCCGCGGTGCCGTGGCCCTCGTTCGCGAGGCCGTGCGCGCTGCGGGACAGGACATCACCTTCGTCGATCGCCGCACCGTCTGCCCAGAGGTGGTCTACAACTTCGGCTTCGAGCTGCGGAGCTACCAGGAGCGCGCGGTCATGGCTCTGGTCAACCGCGCGCAGGGCTGCGCCATCGTGCCCTGCGGGGGCGGCAAGACGGTCATCGGCACGGCCGCCATCGCGCGCACGGGGCAGCCCGCGCTCATCCTGGTGCACACCCACGATCTGGTCGAGCAGTGGGCCGCCACGGTGAAGGACGCCCTCGGCCTCGACGCGGGAATCGTCGCTGGCGGCAAGTTCGACCTGCGGGACCTCACCGTCGCGACGGTGCAGTCGCTGGTCACCCTCGATGACGGTGCACGAGCAGAGGTCGCCAGCCGCTTCGGCACGGTCATCCTGGACGAGGCCCATCACGCACCGGCGAGCGTCTTCCGCGAGGTGCTCTCGTGGTTACCGGGCAAGTTCCGCTTCGGGCTCACCGCGACGCCCGAGCGCAGCGATGGGCTCACGCCGATGCTGCACCTCTGCCTCGGTCCCGAGGTGTTCCGCATCGACCACCAGAAGCTCGTCGAGGCCGGGCACCTCGTCGTGCCGCGGGTGGTGCCGGTCTCCACCGGCGCGACCACGGACGCCGAGACCCACGCCGCCATCGTCGGTGACCTGGCGGCGGACCCGGACCGCAACCGGCTCATCGTCGAGCTGGTTGCCCGGGAAGCGGCTGCCGGCTGCAGCGTCCTCGTGCTGTCGGGGCGCGTCGATCACTGCCAGCGGCTCGCCAAGCTGCTGACCGCCGCGGGCACCGAAGCTGTCGCGCTCACCAGCCGCGTCGCCAAGGGCAAGCGCAGCGGCATCATCGACCGCTTTCGCGACGGATCGCTGAAGGTCGTCTGCGCCACCTCGCTGGCCGACGAGGGCCTCGATGTCTCCCGCCTCGAGCGGCTCGTGCTCGCCACGCCTGCGCGCGCCGAGGGTCGAACCATCCAACGGCTCGGTCGCCTGATGCGACCCCACCCAGGGAAGCGCACCCCAGTGCTCTACGACCTGGTCGACAACATCCCGCTCGCCCGCCGCCAGTTCGCCGCGCGCAAGCGAGCCTATCGCAAGGTACTCGGGACGGAGGCCCTCCAGAGGTCCGGCACCCAGCAGCGGACCTTCTCTGCACCGGAGGGCAACGATGAACCGTGGCGCGCCATGGCGTGCTGAAGCACGCACCTCGATCAGGACGCGGAGGTAGCCGATGGACGACGCTGCCTTTCGCCAGCTCGTGGACCAGGTCCGCGAGCGCATCGACCTTGCCGCGCTCGTCGGCGAGACGGTGCAGCTATTGCCCGCGGGCTCGGTGCTCAAGGGCCGCTCGCCCTGGGCAAAGGACACCAACCCATCGCTGGTGGTGTGGCCCCACACCCGCACGTGGCGCGACTTCTCCGGGGGTGGGTCTCTCGGCGGCGATTGCTTCGACTGGGTCGAGCGGCGCGACGGAGTGCCGTTCATGGAGGCCCTGCGTGCGCTCGCCGACCAGGCCAACCTCGACGTTCCCGGTGGCAGCGACCCGGCCCTGGCCGCCGAGCTCGAGCGCGTCTCCGAGCGCCGCCGCGTCGAGGCGCTGCTCACGGCCGCCGCGGCCTACTACCACGGCGTGCTGCCCTCGAAGATCCGCGAGGAGTGGTACCGCAAGCGCTACGGCTTCACCGAGGAGACCATCGGCGAGCTGCTGCTCGGCTGGGCAGACGGGCACCTCTACCAGCACCTGACCGAGCTGCTGGGCGCTTCCGAAGATGAGGCGCTCGCCACCGGGCTCTTCGTGCGCCTCAAGGGCGGCCGCATCGAGGACTTCTTCCGCGACCGGCTGTTGTTCCCGTACTGGCGGCATGGGCGGGTCGTCTACTTCATCGCCCGCGCGACCGAGCACACCGGCGAGGAGCCCTGGGAGCAGGCCAAGTACAAGAAGCTGCTCACGCGCTCGGACCGGCACCCCTACGTCTCGACCCACGTCGTCAACGAGACCTTCTACAACGAGGATGCCGTCCGCGGCGCCGATGAGCTGTTGATCACCGAGGGCGTCACCGACTGCATCAGCGCCCTGCAGGCCAGTGTGCCGTGCATTTCGCCGGTCACCGTTCGCTTCCGCAAGCAGGACCACAAGAAGCTCGTCGCCCTCACGGCACGGTGCTCCCGCGTCGTCATCTGCAACGATGCCGAGGAGAACGGCGCCGGCGAGGCCGGTGCCATCGAGACCGCCCAGGCCCTCCACGCCGCCGGGCGGGACGTGCGCATCGCCGTCATCCCGCGTCCCGAGGGCAAGGACAAGATCGACGTCAACGAGGTGGTGGCCACGGGCGGTGCCGATGCGCTGCGGACCGTGCTCCGCAAGGCGAAGCGTCTGCCGGAGTTTCTCATCGAGCGCATCCCGGCTGACGTCTCCAAGGCCGACCTCGGCGAAGAGCTGAAGCCGGTGCTCGATCTGGTGCGCGGCAGCGAGCCCTTGGTGCGCGAGGCCTTCGCCGACCTCATCCGGGACCGCTTCAAGCTCAAGGCCGCCACGGTGAAGGCACTCCTGCGCAGCGCCACCAGCTCGCGTCCCGCGAACGAACAGCCCGACGACAGCCCCGACCCGCGAAAGGGAGAAGTCTTCGAGGACACCGACCACTACTACGTGCTTGACCGACGCGGCGATCCGGTCGTCATCTCCTCGTTTCAGATCGAGCCCACCCGTCGCGTCACCACCGAGGCCGGTGACATGGTCGATGCCGACGTGACCTCCGACCGCGGTCGCGTCTACCGCAGCGTCCGATTCCCGCGAGACGCTTGGCATAGCAAACGCAACCTGCTGCGCGTCCTCAACTCGGTCGACCTGCAATGGACCGGCACCGACGAGAACGTCCAGGGCGTGCTGCGTCTCGTCGCCTCGCGCGAGGTGCCGACGCTCAAGGGGACCACGAACCTCGGCTACCTCGAAACCAAGAAGGGCCCGCGATGGGTGACGCCGGACGGCGTGCTCGGGCCGGAAGGAGACCTCGTGGAGGAAGAAATCGTCTATGTCCCGAGCGGTGCGTCCTTGCACGACCGCACCCACTACAAGCCGCCGACCGATCCAGCCGTGGAGGCTGCGGCCGCGGCGGTCATCCTGCCCAACATCCTCAAGATGAACACGCCGGACGTGGTGCTGCCCGTGCTCGGCTGGTTCTTCGCCGCGCCGCTGAAGACTCGGGTCGCCCAGCTCCTCGGTCACTTCCCAATCCTCGTCGTCTGGGGCACCCAGGGCAGCGGCAAGTCGACGATGGTGATGGAGGTCTTCTGGCCGCTCCTCGGTGTCGAGTCGTCGGAGCCGTTCAGCGCGACCGAGACCGAGTTCGCGCTGCTCAAGCTCCTGTCGTCGACGAACTCGGTGCCGGTGTTCATCGACGAGTACAAGCCCTTCGACATGCCCCGCCACCGGCGCAACACGCTGCACCGGTACATGCGGCGCCTGTACACCGGCGAGGTGGAAGAGCGCGGCCGCGCCGACCAGACCCTGGTGAGCTACCGCTTGTCGGCGCCGCTTTGCCTGGCTGGCGAGACCCGGCCGATCGAGCCCGCGTTGGTCGAGCGCATCCTCACCGCGAACCCGGACAAAAATGCTCTGCAGAAGGACCCCGGCTACGAGCAGGCATACCGCCGGGTGAAGCAGGTGAGCCCCACGCTGCTCTCGGCGAGCATCGTGCGGTTCCTTCTCGCCCGGGACACCGAGGCTGACCTCAAGCTGGCGCGCGAGCTCACCGACAGGATGCTCGGCGACCGCGAGGTCCCGTTCCGCGTGCGCGACAACATCATGGTGATGATGCTGGGCTTGCATTGCTTCGAGGAGTACGCCGCCAGCCATGGCATCGAGCTGCCCGAGCTCGACGCCAACGCCGCGGTCACCAAGCTCCTGGAGGACCTGCTGGAGAGCGGCGGCACCTCGGTCAAGACCGGCCTCGACTACTTCCTCGAAGAGCTGTCGGTCATGGCCGTCGCTGGCACGCTGCAGCACGGTCGGCACTACGTCTACCAGGACGGGCGGCTCGGGCTGCACTTCGCCTCCTGCCACGCCGCCTACTGCGAGCACTCGCGCCGCACCGGCTTCGAGGGGGAGGTGCCCGACCGCAAGGCGATGCGCCGGCAGGTGCAGGAGAGCCATCGACGCAACGGCTACGTGCTGGAGACCGATGCGCGGGTCTGCTTCAACGGCCGAGACGACCGGCGTCGAGCCGTCCTCATCGACATCGAGCGCGCCAAGCAGACGCTGGACGTCGACGACTTCCTAGTGCCGGAGCCCGAGGTCGGCACTGGCTATCGCGGCTGGGAGCAGGACTGATGTCGGACGCTGCAACCACCAGGCAAGCGCTCGAATCTGCTGGGGATTTCGAGTTGCTTTACGGCCCAGAGAACGCCTCCATGGCTCTGAGAGCCGGGTCCGGTGAACCCGGCCATCGGAGGCAGGAGATGAAAGCAGTCGGAGAAAGGCGAGCAGAGCAACGGGCCATCGTCGATGTGGCGACCGAGCTCGACGCCGTCGCCAACATGACGGTGGGGGAGCTGACCGAGAAATACCGCGAGGTCTTCGGCGAGCCCACGCGGTCGCGCAACAAGGCGTACCTGCAGAAGAAGATCTCCTGGCGCATTCAAGAGCTGGCCGAGGGCGGCCTGTCGCCGCGAGCCGTCGAACGCATCGAGGAGCTGGCCGTGTTTGCGCCGGCCCGCTGGCGCCCGCTGATCGGCAAACCACGACCCGAGCCCAAGTCCGAGCGAGACCCGCGGCTGCCGGAGCCCGGCACGGTGGTCTCCCGCGAGTGGGGCGGCGAAACTCACGAGGTGATCGTTTGCGACGAAGACTTCGAGTACGCCGGCCGCCGCTACGCGACGCTGTCTCGGGTCGCCCGCGAGATCACCGGCACCAACTGGAACGGCTACCTGTTCTTCCGCCTGCAGAGGCGCAGCCGAAGCCGAGCCAGCCAGAGCACGGATGCGACCAACGAATGAAGAACGGCCAGGCGAACACCGCGGGCGTGCCCACCGTCGAGCCGAAGCGCGTGGCGATCTATACGCGCAAATCGACGGACAAAGGCCTCGAGCGCGACTTCAACTCCCTCGACGCCCAGCGAGAGGCCTGCGAGCAGTACATCAAGAGCCAAGCGCACCTCGGCTGGAAGCTCACCGACACCCGCTACGACGACGGTGGCTTCACCGGCGCCAATATCGACCGGCCCGCCTTCGCCAAGTTACTGAACGACATCGACGCCGGTCGTGTCGACGTGGTGGTGGTCTACAAGGTCGACCGCCTCAGCCGCTCGCTCCTCGACTTCGCCAAGGTGATGGACCGGTTCAACAAGGCGGGCGCCGCCTTCGTGTCGGTCACCCAGAACTTCTCCACGGCCGACGCCATGGGCCGGCTGACGCTCAACGTCCTGATGTCCTTCGCGGAATTTGAACGCGAAATGATCAGCGAGCGCACGCGCGACAAGATCGCCGGCTCGCGCCGGCGCGGGAAGTGGACCGGCGGTGCGGTGCCCATCGGCTACGAGGCGCAGGACAAGAAACTGGTGATCATCGAGCACGAGGCCCACGTCGTGCGCGACATCTTCGAGCGTTACCTCGACAGGCAGTCGGCGCTGGAGATCGCCCAGCACCTGAACGACACCCATCAGCTCACCAAGCAGCGCGTCACCAGCAAGGGCCGTGTCCGAGCCGGGCGGGACTGGACCAAGGACGCCGTGCTGCGGATCTTGAAGAACCCGGTCTACGCCGGCCTGATGCCCTACGGCGGCGACGTCTTCGACGGCGAGCACGAGGCGATCATCGAGCCCGCCATCTTCCATCGCGTCGCCACCTACCTGAAGAAGCACGGGGCCGGGCGTACCGGCAAGCCGCGCAGCGGCGAGTACCTGCTCACGGGACGCCTCTTCTGCGTGTGCGGGATGGCGATGACCGGCAAGGGCACGCGCAAGAAGAAGGGCGGCGCCAAGAAGTACCGCTACTACCAATGTGTCAACAAGGACAAGCGGGGGCGCCGCGCCTGCGAGTCGCGCCCGTTGCCAGCCGGCGCGATCGAACGCTTCGTGGTCGCGCGCATCCGTGACGCGACCGCGGACGGCAACCTCGCCGACGAGGTCACCCGGCGGATGGACCGCTACTTCGACCAGAAGCGCGCCGCCCTCGAAGAGGAGCAGAAGACGCTGCCCAAGCAGATCGCCGAGTTGTCGGCTGAGATCAAGAAGCTCATCGACACCATCATCAACGTCAACGAGTCGGCGCGGCGGCAGATCGAGGCGCGCATCGACGAGCTCGGGCGCGCGATGGGCAAGCACGAGCTGCGCCTCGTGGAGTTGGAGCGCACCCTGAACGGCCTCGACGACCTGCAGTCCGAGGGACGGTGGGTGAGCGGGGCGCTGAAGACCTTCGACACGGTCTGGGATGTGATGTCGCCGGCCAACCGCATGCGCCTCATCGAGGCGGTCGTGAAGAAGGTGATCGTCAACGAGCCCGAGAACGAGGTCACGGTGATGCTGAATGACCTCGGTGCGCTCGAGCGCGACGACGAGCCGGCGGATGAATCCGCGGCAGAGCAGCAGGCGCCAGCACCCGCCGCGATGGAGGCTAGCCCATGAGCACCGAAGCCGCGACCATCACCGAGCCCGCCGAGAAGAAGGACGGTGACACCCTCGTGTTCAAGGGCCACCTCTTCCGCAAGCGCCGCGGCCGAGGCTACGTCTTCACCGAGAAGCCGCCCGAGCCCAAGCCCGTCCACGACCCCGTCCATCGGCCAGCCCGGGTGGCCCAGATGCTGGCCTTCGCCCACGGACTCGGCGCCGCCATCGAGCGGGGCGACTTCCGCGACCAGGCCGACGCCGCCCGGCACTTCCAGCTCACCCGGGCGCGGATCACTCAGCTCATGAACCTGACGCTGCTGGCCCCGGACATCCAGGAGCAGGTGCTCTTCCTCGAGGCTGTCGACGGCCGGGAGCCCATGAGCGAGCGGGACCTCCGGACGGTGATCTACGCGGGGGACTGGGGCGCGCAGCGGAAGCAGTGGTCCGACAGAATCTCGCGGCCAATCCGACTGGCTGAGCAACCTCAGCGTGTTTCGGAATGACCTCCATGTTGCTCATGCCCACCGTGTTCCTCGTGCTGACGGTGACCCTGGTGGTCGCCGTCCATGCGATGGTCGGGGTGACCCCTGTGCTCGTCAGCATTGTGGCCCTTGTGAACGAGGCCCATTCCGCACACGGGGCATTTGCCGTCGCCCTGTGTTTGCGACGCGTAGTGAACTTTGCCGTTCATGTTACACATCCATGCACCATCAGGTATCTGGGAAGCAGCGATCGGAGGATCAAAACGGGTTCCTCCCTCACCAATTTGCACGGCCTGTGGCGCGGTCTGCTCTACGGTTCCCGCGGACGCAGCGTTCGTCTCGGCCTCTTTCTCTTTGCAGCCGCCCAAAAGGATGCTGACGATCATCGCTGTGCCGACGCAAACGCCTCCTCCGCGCGGCCTGTACCACGATTCCCTATGCTCTTGTTTGTCTCTGTTGTTCATCCTGGATCTCCTTGGTGAGAAAAAAGTTCAAGCCTGTTCGTATCACTGCAACCGCGCCAAGCTTCCCGATGTGCTCCCAGTCTGGTGACACCGCAGTCGCCAGGACGTCGGCACCGAGTTGAAACTCGAGGGCCAGGGCCAGGTAGCGCGCGAGCGTCAGGCGGACAGTATTAAACTGAAGCGGACCGCTCCGCACGGCACCGCGTATCAGTTGGGTCACGGCGATGAGTACTCCCACCAGCACCAGGACCACACCAACCAACTCCACTGCGAGCTTGAGCCACTGGACGAGTGCGACAATGTGGACTTCAACTGAGCTCGGAGAGTGCATCCGCAGTCCTTAGTGGTGCTTGTATGTCCCCACACGCTGGATGTCGGTCCAGCTGGTGGTCTGGTGGCAGGCGAAGCACTGATCCACTCGCGCGTGTTCCCTTCCTGCGACTCTTTGTGAGATCATGCGGAAATGTCCCATGTAGTGACTGGGTGGCGCTTGGTGGCACTGTGCGCAGTCACGGGAAGCGGAGGATGGATGACGGAACTCGGGGAGAGACCAACTCGTTGCTCCATGACAGTCAGAGCATGAGTTGCCGAACAGGTCGAAGTGTGGGTCGTCGTTCTGATGACAAGTTGCGCAATTGAGCGTCGCCTCGGCCAATGTCAGCCGTGGATTCTCCCGTCCGAGACGATGTGCTTCGCCTATCCAGTATTGGACCCGTTCACCGTGTAGACGTCCTTCGTCGTCCGCGGCCGTGCTCAACGAGAGCCGTTTGAGACCGATTTCCGCGAGAGCAGAATGGTCCATAGGTGGCATCAATGCCGCTCGCCCCTCGTGTTCCGAGTGGCACGGGACGCAGGTGCTGATGTCGGCATGAAACGCGGTCGGTTGCCGCTCGAGGACGGACGCAGCATTGGCGTGACAGACAACGCAGCGCGCGGTTTCAACACCCACGTACGGTGCGTGGCACGCTGTGCACCTATCCTCCAGAAACGCGTGCGAAGTAGTCAGCGCTCCAGGCGTGACAACCCGCTCCCACGCCACAGTCGCATCGTTGACCTCCCCGCGCCGCCCGCGAAGCAAGTATGCGGTCGCGAAAACAGCGATGAGCGACAACGTTGCGACAAGACTTGCCCAACCCAACTTCATGGCACCCACCGCAGCCCGAAATAGAGGCCAACCCAAACGTGGAATGCGAGCAGGGCGTAAAGAACCAATGACAGCACGATGTGAACTTTGAGCCAAAGTGAGAACGCTCGCTTGAATCTCTCATTGGAGGCGATGGCGAATTCGGTATCCGCGATGGCGGACGCGAGTTCCGCCGCGCGCACGTCTGGTGGAACTTGTGCGCTCGATGAAAACGCGAGGCTCGATATCCGCACCCGCAATAGCCCCAGGATGCTCGGGGGACTTTCGGTCGCGCGCATGCTTCGGGCAAACTCTTCGTACTCAGTGCGAAGCCCGGCTAGGGTTTCTCGCAGGCTCTTGATCTCCCGACCGAGAAAACTCATCAGGTAACGGCCGACGAATCCGCTGACCACCACAATCAGGGTCATCGCCGTGAGCGCGACTCCAAGTGCACTGTCAAACTTGTGGCCCGTGTGAATCAGAACGAGTATGGGTCCCAACACCCCGGCGTAAATATGCCAGGATAGGAGTGTTCTCATGGAAACTCGCTCAGTGAACCAACGCTTGAGAGGTGGGATCCGTTTGATCACGAGGTAGAGCAGTGGCACCAACATCAGGGCGCTGCCGCCTACCGCAAAGACAAACCCAGCAAGGCTTCCGGCGAACCGGGGGGATCGATGAAAGAAGAACCCGAGCCACGTCACGAACATCAAAGTCAGCAGGCCGCTGACAACGATCCGCTCCCGTTCCTTCATTATGCCTCTACCTCGGCATCAGTGCTTGGAATGGCTTGGCAGGCAAGAATGACCCCCTCTCTCTTTTCCTCATCGGACAAGGCGTCTTCCGCCTCCATCGTGACCTGACCCGAGCGCAGTTTGACTTTGCACATCCCGCACTGACCTGTGCGGCAGGAGTTGTCGATATCCACGCCGATACTGTCTGCCAGGTCGAGGATGGTCGACCTGCCACGTACGACGCCCTCTTTGTGTGCTTGGATGAATCGAACGTGGTGCTCTTGCGCGTCGGTGGATTCATCAACTGCTACCAGTCCGTCCTCGTGGGCGGACATGCTCTGATGTGGTGGGCGAGCAGGTCCGAACGCTTCGGTATGGATCTGCTCTTCCGGGACACCAAGCTCTCCAAGCATGCTACGCGTCGCCTCCATCATCGGCGGCGGGCCGCAGACGTGGACCCGGTGCTTTGCGATTTCGGGAACGAGGTGGGCGACGATTTCCTTCGTGAAACGCCCTTTGAGCCCCATCCAGATCGCTCCATCTGCCCGAGTCATGGATGCAAACACGTGGAGATTGGGATGGCGCTCCTGGAGCTGTTCGAGTTCCTCTCGAAACATGAAGTCGCTTGTCGTTCTGCAGCAGAACAATAGGTAGATGTCTTTGTGCCATCCAATGTCTGTCAGATACCGTATGATGCTCATCATCGGTGTGAGGCCCACGCCGCCTGCGATGAGGACGATCCCGTCCGCTTCCGTCCCCGTAAAGGTGAACTTGCCGTTGGGTGCGACGACATCGACTGTGTCGCCCTCTTCGATCTCGTCGTGGAGGTAGCGAGAAAAGGCGCCGTGCTCCTCACGCTTTACGGTGATTGAAGCGTAGTGCAGCTGGGTCGGCGATGAGGCGATCGTGTAGCTTCGCCGAACCGTCTTGCCGGCGATCGGAGCGGACACCGTCATGAACTGTCCGGGGAAATAGGTAAACGGCAAGGCAATATGGTCGAGCGCAGCGAGCCGAAATGTTTTCACTCCGCGCGCCTCCTGGAAAACGCGGCACACGCGCAAAGCCCCCCGCCATTTGTCCACCGGCTCGGAGGCGGACTTCATGACCGGAAACTTCGGTGGAGGGTGAGGTGCTGGTTGGGGCTCGGGGACGGCGATCTTTGAAGATCCCGCGGAAGTCGTGGTGGAAGTCGTGGTGACGCGGGTCTGCTCTGCCGATCGGCCCGATGCTGATTCTCTCGCTTTCGAAGGCGTCTCGGGAACACTCGTGGTAGCGGAGGCCACTGAACCTGGGTCCCGCAGTGCTTTGAGTAGCGAGGCAGCGCGACGCATCTTGAGGAAGTACATGCCAATCATGGCCACGGCGAACGCGGCCAAAATGGCCATCACGAGATAGTGCATGGCCTGGTCTGCGGTCTCTTGCCCAGCCTGCGCTGAAGGTGAGCTGAGATTCATTTCGCGCTTGAACCATGAGAGTGCGACATTCCGCGGCGCACGCCCTTCTGCCAACGCGCGGTGTGCCGCGAGGCCGCTGTCGAACTGCGCCACGCCTTCACGGAGGAGCGGTACGGCCTCCTGCATCGCGCGAAAGTCTTCTCGTCGGGCCGCAGCCGACAGGCCTGAAAGAGCTTTCTCCATCAGTTCCGCACCGTCGACCATTCGGCGGTGCGCCTGAAATTCGATAGCGTGCCGCTGCTCATGAGGGAGGTTCGGGAGGCTCATCAGAGACGGATAAAGATCGCGCGGCTTAGGTGCCCCCATCTTCTCCATCATTCCGTCCATCATCTGCCCCATGCCGCCCGACATCATGCCTTGACCCCTCTCCGGGGCTGGCTGAGAGCTGGGGGCAGCGGCTTCCGGCGGGTGGTGGGCCGCATGCTCATCGGGCGTCTGAGCGCTCACCGAAGATGCGAACAGGGACAGGACAAGAAAGCATGCACTCGCAAACGAGTTGTGTAGAGCGGCCCTCATTCGCAGGTACCTCATGTCTCGCGCCGACTTCGCGTGGGTGAGAAGTAGCTCTGGGTGCCCGACGCGGATATCGCCTCACTTATCGCAGTCAGCCCGCAGGCGTAGGCTGCTGCCCGCAGAGGAACGCGCTTGCGCTTGGACATATCCATGACACTTCCGAACGCACGCGTCATCGTCTCCCTTAGACGGGCATGGACCTCGGGTTCGCTCCATTGGAGACCGGCGCGGTTCTGAGCCCACTCGAAGTAGCTCACGGTCACCCCCCCGGCATTCGCAAGGATATCTGGCACCACCTGAACCCCGCGCTTCTCGAGAATGAGGTCGGCCATGGGAGTGGTAGGCCCGTTTGCGACTTCGACAACGGTTCTTGCCCGAATTCTGTCGGCGTTCTCCTCGGTGAGCTGTTCCTCGAGCGCCGCAGGAATCAGGAGATCCACGTCCAACTCCAAGAGTTCCGCGTTACTGATCAGTCGCTCGTCCCGGGCACCTCCGCACGAACAGGACGAACTCCCGCAATGTGGACAGTCACAGACCGACTTGCTGGAGTAACCAGTCGCGAGCGAGCGTCCTCCCAGCTTCTTTTCTATGAGGGCCGGCACGTCGAGTCCCTCTAGCCGGGCAACGCCGCCTCGCGAGTCGCTTACCGCGACGATTCGATATCCATCGGCCTGGAGCAGGCGAGCCACGTGCTGTCCTGCGTTGCCAAAACCTTGGATTGCCACTCGAATGGTGGAAGGCGTCCAGCCACGCTGATTTTCCAACTCCTTGATGCAGTAGTACGCACCTCGTCCTGTTGCATCCTCGCGCCCTAGACTTCCCCCCAGCGCGATAGGTTTGCCAGTGATGACTGCCGGCTCTCTACCTCGGTGACACTCGGAGTACTCGTCCATCATCCAACCCATGATCATTGCGTTGGTGTAAACGTCGGGGGCTGGCACATCCCGAGTTGGGCCGATCACATCGGCCATCGCGCGGGCGTAGCCGCGGGAAAGTCGCTCGAGCTCTGCGCCTGACAGACGCTTCGGATCAACGACAACACCACCCTTCCCGCCGCCGAAGGGGATCCCCACGACCGCGCACTTAAAGGTCATCCAAAAGGCCAGTGCCTGAACCTCCGCCAGGTCCACTGCGGGATGAAATCGAATGCCGCCCTTGCAGGGACCACGGCTATCGTCGTGTTGAACGCGGTAGGCAGGCAGGCAGCAGAGCGTTCCGTCGTCGAGTCGCAGCGGGATCGTGGCCTGCACGACGCGCTTGGGTCGTCGGAGGCGAGTCAAGATCTCGTCGTCGACCCCCACGAGCTTCGCCGCCTCGTCCAGCCGAGTAAGCGCGGCCGTAAAGATGTCGCCTGGTGTACCGGTTCGTGTTGGGTCTGAAATGGTTGCGGGTGTCTGTTCCATCGTGTGCTTCCCTTGTCACTCGTGTGGTTTCTGTTGTGCCGGCGCGGTGGCGTCCCGACTGCCGATGTCCTCAGTCACGAGCAGTTCTGCGGCCATGCCGTGTTCCCCGTGTTCCAGGATGTGGCAGTGATACAGCCAGCGACCTGGTCGTCCCTCCGGGCGAAAGGCTATTTGCACCTGCCCTCCGGCAGGGACGTGCACGTTGTCCTCCCACGCACGCACCGGTTGCTCCGCATTCCCGCCCAAGACTTGGAAGAAGTAGCCATGGAGGTGAAAAGGATGCGGCCCATGCGTGTCGTTGATGATGTGCCATACCTGGGTCTCTCCGACGCGGGCGTGGAGCGCCGGCACGTTGGGATGAGATGCGCCGTTGATCGTAAAGCGCGCTCGACCGCAGCAGCCCCGATCACCGAGGCGGACTATGGTCGGCGTGATGCCCTCGATGTTGAGGGAGGGAAGCGACTGAAACGGGACCACCACGTCTCGTTGGCGGAGTGGCGAGGCTTCCGAGTATCGGACTGTTAGCAGACGGGTACTCGTTTCCTCTGCTGAGGCCATGCCGTGACGCCTGCGCGCGTGATGGCCGCCCATGCCGGTCCGACGACCGCCCGGGCCGTGGCCTCCAAGCGAGCGTTGCACTGGAAGACTCAACAGTCTCGTCGTCGTTCCAGGGGCACCCATCCCTGTGACGAGAACCTCGTAGCGATCCCCGGGGGCGAGGAGAAGGTCGTCCACTATCCGTGGAGCTTCGGCAAAGCCACCATCGGAGGCGATCACCTGCAACTGGCCAGACTCCAAGCCGACTCGAAAGTATCGGGCGTTTGCGACGTTGATGAGTCTCCAGCGCTGGACCTCACCGGCGCGAGCCGCGATCTCTAAGTCGGTCTTACCGTTGACGACCAACCGGTTACCATACCGACCTGGTCGAATATCTCTGACGCTGCTTCCTGCGATTTGGTCGGCGTCATCGAGTCGGACATCGTCCAGTTCGAGCACGTGGTCGGCATCCACCTTGGGTTCGGTCGGGCCTGCAACCACAATGGCGCCGTACAGGCCATGTTCCATTTGATGAGATTCGTTGACGTGTGGGTGGTACCAGAAGGTGCCAGCGTCGCGCACCGTGAAGCGGTACTCAAAGGTCTCTCCGGGGGCGACTGGGCGCTGGCTGGCGGGGGCCCCATCCATCTCGGGCGAGATACGAAGCCCATGCCAGTGGATGGTCGTGGGCTCAGTGAGGCTGTTCTTGAAGTGGATAACCAGGTTGTCGCCAACGTTTGCGCGAATCGTTGGCCCAGGGACCGTCCCGTTGTAGGTAAGCGCTTGCAATCGGTGCCCGGGACTCAGTTCCCAGTCGCCTGGTCTCGCCTCGAGCGAGAACTCAACAACACCACGGGCACCCGAATTGACGAGTTCTACTGTCTGCGAAGGGCCCCTTGCCCCAGTGGTTTCGCCGCGAACCCCAGCGCTCCGGTGCTCACTGGATGGTCCGTTCGTCTCTTTGCAGGAACACACAGAAAGGCCCGTCGCTACTATTAGTAGCAGCGAGGGAACGCGCCACCGTCCGGCACGCAGCGTCTGGGTGAGGCGCAAACGATTCACTGCGTCTGGTTTCCCGTGCCGTGAGCTTGCTGCAGTGCGGAAGCCGTGCCGACCAGCGCGCGCCTCTGGGCATTCGTAAGAACAGATGCTGCTTGCCCCACTGCCTGGATGAAGGCAAGCCGCCTCTCCACGTACAAGGCCGCGATGCGTCTGACGCCAGCGTCGACGGCCTCCCGCGAGAATCCATCGGCGGACGTGACCACGTAGAGATCGTGCTCCGCTGCGGCAATGCGGCTCAACACTTCTGCATGGCCATTCTGCGCGACCGACTTGATGCGAGCGAGATCAGCACGCTGAGCGTCGGTCAACTGAACATGGTCGTCGTGATCGAGAAAGAAGCCCGTCGCCCCGACGTGATAGAGGTGGGATCTTCCCGGAAAGCCGGGAAGGCTCGCCGAAACATCGGCGATACCGCGGGCCGCGGAAGACGGGTCCCGGCCCATCATTCCCAAACCCATCTCCTGCTCCATGTTCATGCCGCCACCGGGGTTGCTCCCCATGTTCATGCCGCCGCCCGAACTCCCCTGCTGGTTGCCCATCTTCATTTGATCCATGCCGTGGCCCATGCCCATTTTCATGCCACCGCCCGAACTCCCCTGTTGGTTGCCCATCTTCATCTGCTTCATGCCGTGGCCCATGCCCATTTTCATGCCACCGCCAGAGTCGCTCCCCATGTTCATGCCGCCGCCCGAACTCCCCTGTTGGTTGCCCATCTTCATCTGCTTCATGCCATGGCCCATGTTCATGCCGTCGCCTGAGTTGTTCCCCATGTTCATGCCACCGCCGGAACCGCTCGGAGAACTCCCCATCTTCATCGCCCCCGTACCCGTGCCCGACTGCGCCGAAGACTGGTCCGAGCTTGCGGAGAGAACCGCCAGTTGGCTTGGAGTCAAGACCTTCGCTGCCTCGGCCACAGCCATGATGAAGTCCGCGCGCCGCCGCGCGGTCACCTGTGCACTTCGCTCGACCTCAGCACGGATCTTCGTGATATCGGGCCGGTCGGCGGCCGTAAGGCTCCACAGCGCTTCTTCTGCTGCAGCGACCTGGCGGTCCGCGTCCGCTACGGCTTCGAAGGCCCGTTGCCTGATTGCTCCCAAGGTTTGTTGCTGCTCGATGCTGAGCTCGAGCGCGGTCGCCTGGTCGAGGAAGAACTCACTGGCCCCAACTTGATGCACCATCGCTCCGCTGCTCGTCGGCGCAGCGACTGCAGTCCCCATGTTCATCGCCCCGGGCGCGTTGCCCGCGGAGGGCGCCATCTGCATGCCGTGCGCCTGGTTGCCGGAAGGCATCGGCTCGTCCTGTCCCGCCGAGTGGCTCGGGGCGGCACCCGCACGTTGGATTCCCATCATCGAGGAGCCGGGCATGGGCATCATCATCGGAGAGCTTGTCGAACGGCAGCCACCGGGCGAGCCGCATCCGCCGTCGTCTGGAGCAGGGGATGCCGGGGTCCCCAAGGCCGCTCGAAGCTCCTGCGCTTTTTCGGGTAGAGGCGCCACGGCGGATGCGACCTCGGCCGGGGTCCCCTGCTCCTGATCGGCAGCACTCGACGACGGGTCGTCGCCGCTTTTGCAGGCAATGAGTGCAGTCGCCACGAGCGGCAAGGCAGCGAGTCGTAGCCCGGACGATGATTTCAGTTTTGTGAGGTTGCTGGGCTTCATGTTGAGCGTCCTTTTCGTGGTGACTTTCCGTCCCGAGCCAACGAAGTAGCGCTCAGGCTGGCGTTGCCGCATCGGGGGCAGGACTCCATTTCCGGCTCCGGGTCCTCCTCTGTATGCGCTGAAGTAGAAGAAGCGTTGGTCGTAGTTTCGCTCCGAGCGAAGTGAACCGAGCATGGCTCTCCCGAAGGGTCCAAGACGGCTTTCAACCTCGTGAGCGCATCGTCCACGCTATCGACAACCATCAGGAGCTTGCGATCTCTATCGGAGATCATGCCGTGGCGGACGAGCGCGTCGATGTTGATGACCTCACTCCAGTATTCGCTCCCGTAGAGAAGCACCGGAACGCTCCGTGCGAGCTTTCGCGTTTGTGCAAGGGTAAGTAGCTCAAAGAGTTCGTCGATGGTGCCGAAGCCTCCAGGAAACACGACGGCAGCTCGTGCAAGGTGCACCAACCACAGCTTGCGCATAAAGAAGTAGTGAAACTCGAGACTCAACCCGTCGGAGATGTACGGATTGGGACGCTGCTCAAAGGGAAGCCCAATGTTGAGCCCAATGCTGCGCGCCCCGGCGTCGGATGCACCTCTGTTTGCCGCTTCCATGATACCGGGGCCACCTCCAGAGCAGACCGCAAACCGATGCCACTTGCAGCAAAGCGAAAGCGACCATTCCGAGAGCCGCTGTGCGAGTTCGCGCGCTTCGGCGTAGTACCGACCAAGGGGGCCATCTTCGCGGATGCGTGCAGATCCGAAGAAGACCACCGTATCGTGAATTTGCTGGTCTCCGAGCACTTTCAGGGGATTCAAGTACTCCGCCAGGATGCGCAGCGGGCGGCCGGCGTCACTGTCGAGGAAGCCTTGGCTGTGGTACGCAAGGACGGGATCGGTTCCCACCGGAGTCGTCATCGGTTTGCCTCCAGATTCCAGACGGTCTTGTCGTCGGGCGTCACGACGTCCCAGCCGAACGTGTCGCGAAGGCGCAGCCGGAACGCGTCCGCGGCCGAGGGCTCACCGTGCGTCACGAAGACGCGTTTCGGATTGAGCTTGGAGGGCCGCAGCCACTCGGTCATCTCCTCGTAGTCGGCGTGCGCCGAGAGCCCCTGCACCTGCACGACCTTGGCGCACACGGTCACGTACTGACCGTGCAGCTTGAGCTCATCGGTGCCGTCGACGAGCGAGCGGCCGCGCGTACCGGCGGCTTGATAGCCGACGAAGAGCACGACGTTCTTCTCGTCCGGCAAGAAGCGCCTCAGGTGGTGCAGGATCCGCCCTCCGGTGACCATGCCGCTCGCGGAGACGATGATCATGGGTCCATCGCGACGGTCGATGGCCTTGGAGTCCTCGGGTGTCTTCGAGTACTGGGCCGAGTGACACATAGCGTGGCACTGGTCCTCGGAGAGCCGGTGATCTTCTTTGTGGTCGCAGAACAACTTGGTGGCGTTGATCGCCATGGGGCTGTCGAGGAATGCCGGGATCTCGGGGATGCGGCCCTGGCCCCGGAGCATCGCGATCAGGTGCAGGAGGTGCTGTGACCGACCGACGGCGAACGAGGGAACGAGGATGACGCCGCCCTTCTTGGCGGTCTCGTTGACGACGCGCGCAAGCGTCTCCATCACCTCCTCGGACGGGTGGCGACGATCGCCGTAGGTCGACTCGATCACGAGGTAGTCCGTGGGTCCGAGCGGCGCCGGCGGCTTCATGATGGGATCGTTCGGGCGGCCAACGTCGCCGGAGAACGTGACGGTGACCCCGCCCACCCGGAGCGCCAGACACGCCGAGCCGACGATGTGCCCCGCGCGCGTGAAGGTCGCGCTTACACCCTTGGCGACGTCGAAGCGCTCGTTGAAGGCGATCGGCCGAAGCTGCCCCAGGCTCCGCTCGGCGTCGTCGCGCGTGTAGAGCGGCTCGGCGGGGCGATGGCGCGTGTAACCGTACTTGTTCGCTCGGCGCGCGTCCTCTTCCTGGAGGTATCCAGAGTCGGGAAGGAGGATTTGCAGGAGGTCCCGCGTCCCGCGCGTGCAGTAGACCGGGCCGCGAAACCCGACCTTGCACAGCTTCGGCACGTAGCCCGTGTGATCGATGTGGGCGTGGGTCAGGACGACCGCATCGAGCGACGCCGCGTCGAACGGGAGCGGCGCCCAGTTGCGCTCGCGCAGCTTCTTGTAGCCCTGGAAGAGGCCGCAATCGACGAGCACGCGCGCGCCGTCCGACTCGACGAGGTAGCGGGACCCGGTCACCGTGTCGGTTGCACCAAAGAATTGGATTCTTGTGGTCATGGTCGATTCCTCACAGGTAGGGGCAGTGCAGCCCGAAGGTGGATGAGAGCGCGTGCGGCAACGGCACGAGGATCAAGGCGAGCAGGCCGTAGGCGAACCAACCGACCGCGCGGCGCGGTCCGCTGAGGCCGGTCACGTCATCGACCGGCGGCAGGCCCGGCCGCCCGGCGATGAAGTACACGATGAGCGCCCACGTGATGAGGCCCGGCCAGACAAAGAGACCGAGCACGACCATCGCGCCCAAGGCCATCTTCCCGATCCACGCCGCGCGCGCTCTGCCGAACAGCGCGTGGGCGATGTGCCCGCCGTCGAGCTGTCCCACCGGCAAGAGGTTGAGCGCGGTGATCATCAGGCCCAGCCACCCCGCGAACGCCAGCGGGTGCAGGACGAGGTAGTGGCCCTGTGCGATCGCGTCGTCGATCGCCAGCTTGGAGACGAGCGCGAGCAGCATGGACGAGTTGATGCTGACGCCTTGGCTCATGTGGCCGGCGCCCGCCGGATCGAGCGGGAGCACGCGCGACCACTGGAGCCCGATCGCGAGCGCGGGGATCGCCACCGCGAGCCCGGCGAGCGGCCCGGCGACGCCAATGTCGAAGAGCTGGCGCCGGTTCTTGAGCAGCGGTGGCATGCTGATGAACGCGCCGAAGGTGCCAAGCGCGAACGGTATGGGGATGAAGTACGGCAAGGACACCCGAACGCCGTGACGGCGCGCGGTGAGGTAGTGCCCCATCTCGTGCACGCCGAGGATGAGCATCACGCCGAGCGCGTAAGGGAGGCCGACGATCCATGCTCCTGGGTTTTGGAGGAGGTTCACGCCCTGGTGGGCCGCTCCCGCGTAGGTCGTGGTCACCAGCGTCGCGGCGACGAGCGCCATGTTGACGAGCGGGCGGCGCCGCGGCACGGCGCCCTCGAGCGTCCGCTCGAGCTCGTGCGTGGGGATGAGGACGTACGGTACGCCCTCCTCGTCGACGTGGACCATCACCTGTGGGCGACGTCCGAGGACCCCGCTGGCGATCTCTGCGATGTGCTTCCGCACGGCATCGGGAGGTGCCCCAAGGCGTCCGCGAAGGACCAGGCCCGCCTGCGCGACCTCCCAACCCCGGATGTCCATGACCGCGGGGTCCACGGCGTCGCCGATCGCGCGCAGGGCCTTCACGTCGTCGGCCGACGCCGCACCGTCGTGTCGGACGTGCCCGCCCATGCCGCAGGAATGTCCCCCGTGAGCCGCGGAATCCTCGTCCCGGGCGCCCCGCGACCACATCGGCATGAAGAGACAAAGGAACAGCACCACCAGGTAGAGCCAAAACGGAATGACCACCCCCGCGGCAAACGCAATGAGCAGCAGCACGAGCGGCAGCAGGCACATCACCGCCATCATGAAGGAGCGAAGGTTCCATCGCGTCTTTGGGGCAACGGCTTCATCCATGGCTTTGCTGCTCCCTGTCGGTAGGTGCCAGGCTGCCGAGTCGCGGGAACCAGCGCGGTGTGACCTTGGCGTAGCTTGTCCAGACCTCGCCAAGCTCAGCCGCGACCTCGCGCTCCTCGCGGTGCGCGAGCCTGATATAGATGGTAACGAGGATCGGAAACATCACGAGCGTGACCAACGTCGGCCACTGGAAGAGAAAGCCGACCATGATCACGATGAATGCTGCGTACTGCGGGTGCCGGATTCTTGAGTAAGGTCCCGACGTGGCGAGCGCGCCTTGCTGCTGAGCCTTGAAGAGCACGCGCCAGGATCCGGCGAGCAGGAAGAAGCCCGCCACGATGAGCACGTTGCTCAGGATGTGAATGGGGTTCCAGTGCGGGTCACCCTCGAAGCCGAAGATCCGGTACCAGATGTGCCCAGCATCGTGGGTCAAGAAGTCGACGCCCGGGAACCGCTTCGCGAGCCAACCCGACAGGAGATAGATCGTCAGTGGGAAACCGTACATCTCGACGAAGAGCGCCACGATGAATCCCGAGAAGGTGCTGAACGTGCGCCAGTCACGCTTCGTCTTCGGCTTGAAGAAGCTGAAGGCGAAGAGGATGAAGATGGCCGAATTGATGAAAACGAGCGTCCAAAGCCCGTAGGAAGCCAGGTCATGTCCAGCGTGGTTCATGGTGCACCTCGCTCACCGTCACTGGGGCGAGCCGCACGACGATCGGTGTCGTCGTGCCGGTGCCCGTGGGCATGGCCGTGGTCGCGGTGCATGAAAATGTGGATGAACGGACACGCGAGGAGGATGAGCCACGGGAGCGCACCCAGGATGTGTGCCTGGTGCTCCTCCCACAGAAAGAAGACTGCGATCGCCGCGAATAGGCAGACACCCAGCCAGAAGGGAATGCGGAAAGGGCGCCGATGCTCCGAATGTTCATTGCGATTCATGACGCGACTCCCTTTCACCGGCCTTCTCGCCACGCCTGCGGTCGCGCCGGAGGTTCCAACCGACGAGACCAAAAACAACCAAGAGAGCGATGCCGCTGATGATGGTGACTGTCTGTGCACTCATTTCATGCCTCCGTTAGGTGCCCACGCTGGAAGCGGGGAATGAACATCGGCACGCGGCGCTGATACGCGCGGTATTCGTCGCCGAACTTCTCGAGCATTTGGCGTTCCTCTTTCCGCGCCAGCATCGTGTACGCGAAGACGATGATTGGAAACGCGACCACCGAGACAATCGTCGGCCAGTGCACGACACCTTCGCCGAAGACGATGAGAAACAGCCCCGTGTATTGCGGGTGACGCACGCGAGCATAGACGCCGTCGGCCATCAGCGTTTCCGCTCGCCTTGCCTTGTGAATCCTGCGCCATCCGTCCGCGACCAGCGTTGCGCCGCTGAACACGATGGCGTAACCGATCACCATGGCGACGACATGCGCGGTCGGTGTTCCAAAGAGCTGGGCCCAGAGGTTGCCGCCATCTCCCCACGCGAGGTCGAGCCCGAAGTAGCGAGCGAGAAAGTAGATGGTCAGTGGGAATCCGTACATCTCCGCATAGAACGCGATGATGAAGGCTTGGAGCACACCCGCGCGGGTCCATTCCTTCCAGTTGTCAGGCGCGAGGTAGCGGTACATCAGCCACGAAGCGATGACGGTCACGATGGCCGCAAGGCCCCACATTCCTACGTGCATCGCCTACCTCCCCGTCTCCACAGAAGACTGCGGCCGGTGCGGACCTATCGAGCCCATTCCGGGGCCCCTCATTCCAGGACCCATGCCGGTCCCCGCGCCATCCATCACGCCGGGGTACCCCATGTGCACGCTGTCGAGCTCCCCGTGCGACTGGTACTTGAACCAGTAGAACGTAGTGCAGGCGCCGACAACGACACCGCCCACGACGAGCACCCAGCCAGCGGCCTTGAGTAGGTTTGCTGGGGCTTCCTTGCTGGCCCGATGGAGCAGCACGAGCCCCGCCGCGATGGCGAAGATCTCCAGCATGCCGGCGATGTCTGCGGTGAACTGAGCCATGGTGTGCTTCTCACTTCTCAGGGTGGTGACTGTCGTGGTCTGGGTCGGCCGGGTTGGAAGGAGCGGGAGCTTCGCTGCCGGAGCCGAGCGACATCATCGGGCACTCGCCGCCAGCCATTTGCTGGGCCTTCGTACGGACGTGCTCCTGCAGCGCCGCGAGCTGAGCCGGGTCCTGGGGACGCAAGACGACCCGGGCTCCGCCCTCGACGTCTTCCACCGAAGCGGTGGCGGGGGGCATCATCATACCGCCGCGACCGTCGCCCTCGTGGGTAGCTCCGGACTGTGCACCATGCTGGTGTTCTGCTCCGCGGGGGGACTCGCCGTGGCCTCCCATCATCATGTGGCCGCCGCGCTCGTTGTGCATGTCGGCCATGCGGCGCACGCGCTGTCGTAGCTCGGCAACATCGTCGGTCGAGGTCGTGAACGAAAGGCTGACGCCGCCGTCGACATCCGCCGCCGCCACCTCTGTTCCTGGGATTCGCATTGGGCACATGCCAGCCATCGATGCATTGCCATGCTCGTGGCTCTCGTGTTCGTGAGACGGGGCCTCAGCCGTGGTGCGGGGTTCGCTCTGAGCAGTGCTCGTCGAGGCGCAGCCCGTGAGCGACGATATGAGCGCGACTAAAAAGATTCCGCTGAACGTGTTCATCTCACTTTATCTCCTGTCAAAGCTCTGCCCGCCGAAGGCGAAGCGCGTTGGTGATGACCGACACCGAGCTGAAGCTCATCGCGGCTGCCGCAAGCATCGGGCTGAGCAAGACCCCAAATGCCGGATACAGGATCCCCGCGGCCACCGGGACGCCCAGCGCGTTGTAGATGAAGGCGAAGAACAGGTTCTGTTTGATGTTCGCCATCGCATTGCGAGACAGCTTTCGCGCACGCACGATGCCGCGAAGATCGCCTTTGACCAAAGTCACACTCGCGCTTTCCATTGCGACATCGGTGCCGGTTCCCATCGCGATTCCCACCTGGGCTTGAGCTAGGGCGGGCGCGTCGTTGATGCCATCACCGGCCATTGCGACGATGTGGCCTTCGCTCTGGAACCGTCTTACTGCGGCGGCCTTCTCGTCTGGCAAAACCTCCGCTACGACTTCGTCGATCGAGAGCTTGCCCGCAACCGCGTTGGCCGTCGTTTGGCTGTCGCCCGTAAGCATGACAACGCGGATACCTTCGGCGTGCAGTGCGGCGATCGCCTCTGGAGTGCTCTCTTTGATCGGATCCGCAACACCTAGAAGGCCGGCAATCCGACCGTCGATCGCTACAAACATCACGGTTTGCCCTTCGGCGCGAAGGTCCTCGGCAGCCTTGCCCACGGCGTCGATCTCGGCCCCTACGTCTTGCATCATGGCGAGGTTGCCGAGCGAGACCCGGCGTCCCTCCACCAGGCCCTGAACGCCCTTGCCCGTCACGGACCCGAATTCGTCAGCTTTCGTGACGGCCACGCCGCGTTCCTGCGCACCCGCGACGATAGCGGCGGCTAGCGGGTGCTCGCTGCCGCGTTCCAGCGTTGCCGCAAGCCTCAGCAATGTGCCTTCGTCGCATCCTGGTTCAGCCGATACGGTGACCAGCCGAGGCCGGCCCTCCGTGAGCGTTCCTGTCTTGTCGACCACGAGGGTGTCCACCTTACGCATCACCTCGATGGCTTCGGCGTTCTTGAACAAGAGGCCGTAGCTCGCACCCTTGCCGGTTGCGACCATGATCGACATTGGTGTCGCCAATCCCAGCGCACAAGGGCATGCGATGATCAGAACAGCGACGGCGTTGATCAGCGCGTAAGCCATCGCAGGCTCAGGACCCACCGCGGCCCAGACGATGAACGTGACGACGGCGATCAGGATTACGGCGGGAACGAAATACCCGGAAACCACGTCGGCTAGCTTCTGAATTGGCGCACGGCTTCGCTGGGCCTCTGCGACCATGCTTACGATTCGGGCAAGAAGCGTCTCGGCGCCGACCTTTTCAGCACGCATGACGAGACCACCGGTGCCATTCATCGTTGCGCCGACAACGGCGTCGCCCACTGCCTTCTGCACGGGAATCGGCTCGCCAGTGACCATCGACTCGTCTACGTTCGACGTGCCTTCGAGAACCACTCCATCCACCGGAATCTTCTCCCCAGGCCTCACGCGCAAGCGATCACCGGGAGAGACATCGTCGAGAGGCACGTCCTCCTCCGATCCATCGTCTTTGATGCGTCGGGCACTCTTTGCTGCCATCCCAAGCAGCTTCTTGATGGCGGCACTCGTTTGGCTGCGCGCCCTCAGCTCGAGCACTTGGCCGAGGAGGATCAACGTCACGATCACCGCGGCGGCTTCGAAGTAGACCGCAACCTCGCCGCCGTGCCCTCGAAACGACTCTGGGAATACGTCCGGCAGAAGGGCAGCGACAACGCTGTAGATGAACGCGACGCTCACGCCGAGACCGATGAGGGTGAACATGTTCAGGCTTCGGTTCCGAATTGAGCGGACGGCGCGCACGTAGAACGGCCACGCGGACCACAAGCACACCGGCGCGGCGAGACCGAGCTCGATGAACGAACGAATGCGTCCAGGCAGCGCGGCGGAAATCGGGCGCCCTGGCAACATGTCGAGCATCACGATAGCTAGCAGCGGAACTGAAAGAACGGCCGCGAACCAGAAGCGACGCGTCATATCGCGCAGCTCGGCGTTGTCTTCCTCACCGGCCACAGGCGCCTTTGGTTCGAGCGCCATGCCGCAGATGGGGCAGTCCCCTGGTGCGTCCCGAACGACTTCCGGGTGCATGGGGCAGGTCCACTCGCCTCCGTGGGGGCTGGGAAGTGCGCCTGCTAGCTCAAGGCTCATTCCGCACTTCGGGCAGTCCCCGGGCTTGTCCTGGGCCACCTCTGGGTGCATCGGGCAAGTGTAGACACCATGTCGCGAGTGCGAGTCCTGCGCCTTTTCGCGGTGCCCATGTTCGACCGACGCAGTGGCGGAGTAGCGCGCCGGGTCAGTCTCGAACTTCTCGGCACATCGGCTGCTGCAGAACAAGACGGTCTCCCCCGCCTGCTCGCGGCGATGCTGGGTATCCCTCCGGACCGTCATCCCGCAAACGGGATCCGTGGCCGTCTTGGCCGGCGCATTCTTCGGGTCAGCTGCCATGAAGGCCTCCATAGCCCTGCTGCCCAGCATGTTTCGTGCCAACTCTCTCATTCCCAAGGAACCCGCTAAATTCACGATCCTTGGGCGCTGAGTGGTTGCCGCGTGTGGTCATTTCGGTTACAAAGTGTCGAGTGGAGTTACTCAGACTCGGCCCAGGCAAGTGCACCGCCGGATCCTTCGGGGCGAGTCGCGTTGGCGCGCGTGCTGCAGATGCACCCTGAGAGATAGAGATGATGGCGACCAAACTCACCCGTGACGGCTCGCCACGCTTCATTGCGCGGCAAATGGCTTTCGGATTCGGAGCCGTTAGCGTCGTCGCCGTAGGGATGTGCGCGATGCTACTGAGCATCATCTACGACGTGTCCGGGCTCGTGGAGTCCATGCGCCACGACGAGACGTCGATCCGCCAGGGCCTTTCACTCGCGACCTCGGTGAGGGAGCTGTCGATCCACATCGCCCACACCGTAATCGAGGCGGACGACTCCCACCTCGACCACTATGGGGACTTTCGAGATCGTGTTCGGACACAAATCCAGGAGCTTTCCTCGCGGGTTCCGGCAGAGGAACGCTTCCGCCTCGAGGTGCTCGGCGAAAAGACGCAACGAATGCACGACCTGCTCATGGAGTCGGCACTGCCCGCGGCGCGACGCGGGGACTTGGAAGAAGTGCGCAAGGTGCACCGCGATATCGAAGCACTCGGAGAAGAGGCCGCTCGGCATGCAGATGCTCTAGCTCACGTGACCACTTCGCAGATGGCCCACGCGCACGTACTCGCGACGAACTCGACGCGTTTGGGACTACTGGGAGGAGGCCTGTGTGCGGCGCTGATCGTGATTCTTTCGATCGGTTTTACGCTCCGCCTGAGGGCTGCCGTCCTGAAACCGCTCCTCACCCTCACCCAGGCGGCGCGTCGTTTCGGAAGCGGTAACTTCGAAGAACGCGTAGGCCGGGTCGGCAAAGGCGAGCTTGCTGCACTCGGGGATGCGTTCGATCACATGGCCGACGAGCTCGCTCGCCGTGAGGCGCGACTGGTGCAGAACGAACGCATGGCAGCGATCGGCCAACTTGCCGCTGGCGTCGCCCATGAGCTCAATAACCCGATCGGCATCATTCGTGGCTACTTGAAGACGATGAGTCCAGAAGAAGACAGCGAGACGCTCCGCGACGAACTCGCGATCCTCGACGAAGAGGCCGGCCATTGCCAACGCATCGCCGACGACCTGCTTTCGTATGCTCGTACGGGAGAACTCTCCATTGACCGCGTCCACATGGGAGAGTTCCTGCAAGAGACGGCTAAGCGCTTTCAGAGCGGAAACGGTTCGAACGGATCGCGTGTCGAGGTGTCGGCGCAAGATGTGATTGTCGAGGCGGACGGTGCACGACTGAGGCAAGTTGTGCTCAACCTTCTCACCAATGCGGACCAGGCATCGCCCCCGAACGCTGTGGTGCTGCTTCGAGGCAGCCTCGTTGGAGGTCAGTATCAGATCGAAGTCGAAGACGCCGGTCCGGGCGTCGCGCCAGAAGATCGCGCGCACGTCTTCGAGCCGTTCTTCTCCAAACGGCGAGGCGGCAGTGGGTTGGGGCTAGCCGTTTGCCAGGGCATCGTGAGAGCACACGCGGGCACGATCGAGATAGTGGAAGCACGCGCGCCGGGGACGATCTTCCGGGTCACCCTGCCAGAAAAACACACACGGTCGTCACGGCCTAGTGACCCGGTCATGGCTCGCGAGGAGGCGCGATGAGTAGTCGGCGTTGCACTCTTCTGATTGTCGATGACAAGAGGAACATGGTGCGGCTCATGGCTAAGGTCATGAAGAAGGACGCGGCCGTCCGTACCGCGGAGAATGGCGCGGAGGCACTGCGCGTGCTCGCAAGCGAGCCGGTGGACGTCGTGCTGTGCGACCTGAAGATGCCCGACATGGACGGCCTCGACGTGCTTCGTGCCTGCCGCCGTCTTCGGCCCCAAGCCGAGTTCGTCCTCATGACGGCCTACGCAACTGTCGGCACCGCGGTCGAGGCGCTCAAGCTCGGCGCCTATGACTACCTGACTAAGCCGTTCGAGCCTGATGCGGCGCGAGCTGTGCTGTTGCGGGCACTCGCCCGGGCCGCTTCCACGCACCCCGACGCGGGTGGCGAAACGGAAGTGCTCCCAGGCGTCATCGCGCGCTCCCGCTCGATGCAGGACCTCGCCGACTTGATCAAGCGGATAGCCGACAGCGACGCCACGGCGCTCCTGCTGGGCGAGACAGGCACCGGCAAGGAACGGATCGCGCGAGCAGTTCACGATCTGTCTCCTCGCTCTGCGCGCCGCTTCGTTGCGCTCAACTGTGCGGCGGTGCCAGCCGAGCTGCTGGAGAGCGAACTGTTCGGGTACGCGAAAGGGGCATTCACAGGCGCCACCGCCGAGCGCAAGGGGCTGTTCGAGGAAGCGGACGGCGGCAGCCTCTTCCTAGATGAGATCGGCGACATGCGGCCGTCTCTACAAGCGAAGCTGACGCGCGCTCTCGAAGAGCGGGCCATCCGCCGCGTCGGGGACTCAAAGGAGCGCCCCGTCGATGTTCGGCTCATCGCAGCCACGCATCGCGACCTCGAAGCTATGGTCCAAAGCGGCACATTTCGCGAGGACCTCTGGTATCGTCTCAACGTCGCGCTCGTGCAGCTTCCTCCGCTGCGCGACCGACGGGATGACATCGAGCTCTTGGCGCACCACTTCTTGCGCCTGCAAGCAGAGCGCACGCGAGGCCGCAACATCAAGGGTTTCGCCCCGGCAACCCTTGAGGCCCTCACAGCATACGATTGGCCTGGCAATGTCCGTCAGCTTCGCTCGGCAGTCGAACGCGCCTGTGTCGTCACCCGCGATGAGAACATCGGCGTTGTCGATCTGCCTCCCGAGGTGCTCCGAGGCACCCATGGCACCGAGGAAGATCCTTCGCTGTCGCTGTGCACGTGGGCGCAAGCCGTGGAACGTGGCCGAGCTGACGTTGGCAGACGCTACTTGGAAGCCCTGATGCGCCGCTTTGACGGTCAAGTCGCCGAAGCCGCTGCCCAGGCCGGCGTGGAGCGCGAGAGCTTCTACCGCCTGCTCAGAAAGCACGGCGTGGACGCCGGTGCGTTCAGAGGCAATGCAGGCGACGCAGGCCGAAAGTAACCGATACAGTTACTTCGAGACCGATGCAGCCACTTCGCTTTGGGCCGGGGCGGAGCGGACAAAGCCAGAAGCATTGTAATTACAAACGCTTTGGCCAAGTGATGGCTGGTGGCACGATGCTTGCTTCGCATGCCTCCATGGAGGTTTTCATGAAAGTGGCTGCCGGCATCCTCACTACCGCCCTCATTGCTGCCTCTGGATGCAATTCCACTAAGGCGGAGAGTTCAGTTCAGACCGACCCGGCGGAGACCGCGACCAGCGCACGCGCCGGTGAACGCGTAACCGTGACGGTCACGGGCCAGGGATACGAGCCCAGCTCGATCGATGCCGCCGCGGGTGCGCCCCTCACGTTGGTATTCAAACGGACCAGCGACCAGGGATGCGGACACGAAGTGGTGTTTCCCGATCGGAACATCCGTCGGGAGCTGCCACTCAATGAGGAGGTCGAGATCACGCTGACTCCAGCCGCAGATGAACACATTGCTTTCACCTGCGGCATGGGCATGCTCCGCGGCACGATCGTGGCAACTCGGTAGCAACGATGCTCTACCTGTTCGCCACACGAGCGGCCCTGATCGGACTCACCGCTTGCGCGGCGGTGGCGCTGTTCGGCGGGTGCGCGGGCACCTACGAGTCTGCGGTCCGGCACTACATCGACACCGTGCGCGCCCGCCATGATTGGCCCGTCGATACCAGTGGCAGCGGAACTCCTCTCTCGCGAACTCAAGCCGACTCGCTTTCGACCGGGGTCCGGGCCTACGTTGCTCTGGCGCTGCAAAACAACCCCGAAATTCGCGCCGCGTTTGAGCGTTGGCAGGCCAGCGTGCACCGCATCTCCCGGGCCCGTCGGCTGCCAGAGCCCACGCTGGGGTTTGGCTACTTCATTCAGTCTGTGGAGACGCGGGTGGGTCCCCAGCAAGCCCGTATCAGTCTGCAACAAGCGTTTCCCTGGCCGACGAAGCTCACGGCTGGAGCCGATGCCGCCTCGGCACAAGCCCGTTCCATACAGCGGAGGTTCGAGGCCCAGTCGCTCATGATCGCGCAGCGGGTGGTGACCGCCTACTGGAGTCTCTGGCAGATCCGCAGCACCCGCTCGATTCATCAGCAACATCTCGAAGTCGTCCGTGGCCTCTCCGAGTCCGTGAGAGCTCGAATATCGACCGGTACCGCTACGCTGGCGGACCTTCAACAGATCGATCTCACGGCCGCTCGTCTGGAGGACAACATTCGGGGCATGGATGAAGCCGAGCGCGTCGCAGAAGCTCAACTGCGCGCAGCGATTGGCGTGCAGGGTGACCTTGTCGTCCCCACTGATCAGCCGCCCTCCGATCCGGCGTCGCCGAGTGAGAGCCGTGAGGTGCTGGTCGCCGCGGCGCAGGACCACCCGATGATCACGAGCCTCGGCTTTATGGCTGAAGCGGCGGAATCCTCCGCACGAGCAGAGGCTGCCGACCGCTACCCGAGCTTCACAGTGGGCGCAGACTGGATCATCACCGGCGACGCGGTGATGCCCGGCGTGGCCGACAGCGGCAAGGATGCGGTCATCGTCGGCGCAGGTATCCGGATCCCGCTCTGGCAGGGAAGCTACTCGGATAGCATTGCGGCTGCTCGCGCCGACGCCAGGGCCCAACGAGCGGACCAGCGAGCCCTCGAAGATCGAGCGTCCGCCGAGCTGACCACGTCACTCTCCAATGTGGAGGATGCCGTTCGACGTGTCGCCCTCTACCGAGGAACGCTCGTTCCTCAAGCGGAGTCAGCCTACGACTCGGTGCTCGGCGCATACACGGTAGGTCGTGGAACCGTTGCTCAGGCACTTCTTGCGCAACGTGATCTGCTGGAGTTGCGCATCGAACTCGACCGTGCACGCGCCGACTACGAACGGGCGTGGGCACGCCTCGAGGAAATAACGGGCCGCGAGGTCAGACGCGCGTCCATCGCCGCTGAAGGCGAAAGCGCCCCAGAAGCTACCGATGAGTGAAGCCATGATGAACCGTCTCAAAAAGTTGCTCGTGAGAATCCGAGAGGGGATGAGGCCACAGGTTGGAAGGGCGGGACTCTTGCTTCTTGGATTCCTCATTGCTTCCGTCCTATTTGCCGTTCGTTCTTGCTCCGAGCCAAAACCGCACGATGACCACCGGGCCACGCCGGCCGCGAGCAGCAGCGAGCAGACCATCTGGACGTGCTCGATGCATCCCCAGATCCGCCAGCCCGAGCCAGGGCAGTGTCCGATCTGCGGCATGGATCTGATTCCAGTCACATCAGGCGACAACGCGGGGGCCAGTAGCCCCACGCGCATCGTGCTTTCGGACCGAGCTCGGGCCCTTGCAAGGCTGCGAACGGTGCCCGTACGTCGTCGCGCAGACGCGTCGGGTCAACTGCGACTGCTCGGGCGCATTGACGCGAACGAAACGACGTTGAAAACGATCACCGCGTGGACGGGCGGCCGCATCGATCGGTTGCATGTCAACGTGACCGGCGAGCGTGTTCGCGCGGGCCAAGTCATCGCGACGCTGTACAGTCCCGAGGTTTTCGCAGCGCACCAGGACTTGCTCGTAGCAAAGCGACAGGTTGAGCGCATGGCGCAAAGCCCGGACTCATCGCGCCGTGCTGCGGCGGCGGCTCTCGATGCCGCGCGCGAGCGACTTCGTCTCCTCGGCGTTCCCGACGATGAGCTGGCCCGCATGGAAAGGCAGGAACGACCGACACGGGCGGTGGCGATTCGCACGCCATTCGCAGGCACGGTGATCGAACGAATAGCCACCGAGGGTGCGTATGTTTCAACTGGGACGCCGCTCTACCGGCTCGCCAACTTGAGCACGCTGTGGCTGCAGCTCGATGCCTATGAGAGTGACCTGTCAGGGGTTGCCCTCGAAGACTCCGTGCGGGTCATGGTGGATGCCCTGCCGGGAGAGGACTTCGAAGGCAAGGTGGCGTTCATCGATCCAACGATCGATCCGCGAACCAGGACTGCGCGTGTTCGCGTCGTGCTGGACAACGCCGAGGGACGCCTGCGGCCCGGGATGTTTGCCCAGGCCACGGTGGCGACGGGTGCGGTGGCAGATGGAAGAAGCCCCCTGGTGGTGCCGGCCACAGCCCCGCTGTTCACGGGCCGGAGGGCGATACTCTACGTGGAGGTACGGGACGGCGACCGCACCGCCTACGAGGCCCGGACGGTGCGGCTCGGGCCTCGACTCGGAGACTTCTATCCCGTGGTGGCGGGACTTTCCGAGGGCGAGCGCGTAGTTTCGCGCGGGGCATTCGCGCTCGACGCCGACCTCCAGATTCGCGGCGGAGCGAGCATGATGACGTCCCCGGACGACAGCGCGGAGGGAGTGTGGGACGCGGCGATTGAGCTGAGCGCTGGGCAGCGTGGACAGCTGGCCCCGATCGTAACCGCCTACTTGGCCGTTCAGAAAGCACTCGCCGCCGACAGCCTGTCCGAGGCGAAAGCCGGAGCCGAGCGCTTGATAGCCGCGATTGCCACTGTGAGCTTCGAGCGCTCGCGAGAAGCTGCGGCAGCTTGGGCCGAAGTGAGCGCCGGCCTCGGCCAGCATGGCCGCCACGTGAAGATGGCGACGGATCTCGAGGGCGCGCGCTCAGGTTTCGAGGGGCTGAGCCAGGAGGTCGAGGTTCTGCTTCGCCGATTTGGTAACCCGCTCGACACACCTCTCAACGTTGCGTTCTGTCCGATGGCCGTAGGAAGCGAGGGTGCTTCCTGGGTGCAGCGTGGGACGGAGATCGAGAACTCGTATTTCGGGGCCTCGATGCGCGACTGCGGAGAAATTCAGCACCAAGTGCCGGCCGAATCGTTTCTTTCTCCGCCCGCTGATTCGAGCGCGACCAGGCAGGCACCTGCGCCTGCTGGAGGGCACCAGCATTGAGTACGCAAGACGACGCTGCACCAGCCGACGCCGGCCCCCCCGGCTCCGGCGGGCTATGGCAGGCTCTCATCGGTTGGTTTGTCGACAACAAACTAATCGTATTCCTTCTCGCCCTCATGCTGATCGGCGGCGGGATCTATGTTTCACCGTTTGCATGGCAAAGTGGACCGCTCCCAAGAGATCCGGTCCCAGTCGATGCCATTCCAGACATCGGCGAGAACCAGCAGATCGTCTTCACAGAATGGCCCGGGAGATCCCCGCGCGACGTCGAAGATCAGATCACCTATCCGCTGACCACCGCCCTGCTGGGCATTCCCGGAGTTCGCACCGTCAGGAGCTCTTCGGCGTTTGGCTTCTCCACGATCTACGTCATCTTCAACGACAACGTCGAGTTCTACTGGTCTCGATCGCGGGTGCTTGAGAAGCTCGCCTCGCTTCCACCGGGTACCGTTCCTGATGGAGTCACGCCCACCCTGGGACCCGACGCGACCGCCCTCGGGCAGATTTTCTGGTACACGCTCGAGGGACAAGATCCGCAAGGAAACGTCGTTGGGGGATGGGACCCTGACGAGCTGCGGAGTATTCAGGATTGGACCGTTCGCTACGCGCTGCAGTCAGTAGAGGGCGTAAGCGAGGTTGCATCGATAGGCGGATTCGTCCGTGAGTATCAAGTCGACGTGGACCCCGAGGCGATGCGGGCTCACGGAGTGAGCCTTGCCCAGGTCGCAAACGCCGTGCGCAACTCAAACCTCGATGTCGGCGCTCGAACGCTGGAGGTCAACAGCGTCGAGTACCTCGTACGAGGGCTAGGGTTCGTTAAGGACCTGTCCGATCTCGAAGCCACCGTGGTCGTCGCTAGAGAGAACACACCGATTCGTGTGCGCGACGTGGGCCGCGTCTCGCTCGGCCCCGCACTGCGTCGCGGGGCGCTGGATGACGAAGGAGCACCGGCCGTGGGCGGCGTCGTGGTGGCCCGCTACATGGAGAATCCGCTCGCCGTCATCGATGGTGTGAAGTCGAAGATCGAACAGATCCAGGCCGGTCTACCCAGGCGCACCTTGGAAGACGGAACCACCAGCCAGGTCACGATCGTGCCGTTCTACGACCGCACGACGCTCATCCACGAAACGCTGGGAACCCTGTCGACAGCACTGTTTCAAGAGATCCTGATCACCATCATCGTCGTGCTCATCATGCTTCGCAACCTGCGAAGCTCGATGCTGATCTCCGCCATGTTGCCCTTGGGGGTCTTGGGCGCATTCGTGGTGATGAAGGTGACGGGGGTGGACGCCAATATCATGGCGCTCGGCGGGATCGCCATCGCCATCGGAACCATGGTGGACATCGGGATTGTGTTCGTGGAGAACATGAACCAGCACCTTGAAGATGCCGCACCGGGGGATGATCGCGCGGCTGTGGTGCGTAGGGCTGCAGCCGAAGTCGCGCCGGCGGTCATGACCTCGGTACTCACCACGGTCGTGAGCTTCCTGCCGGTCTTCGGTTTGTCATCGACTGAGCTGCGACTCTTTGCTCCGCTTGCGTTCACCAAGACGTTCGCGATGAGCGGCGCGCTTGTTCTCGCGTTGCTCGTGCTCCCTGGCGCAGCCCTGATCGTTTTCCGACGCAGGCCGCAGGCACCTCGCACCACCGCCCAGGGATGGAGGAAGCTCGCCGTCTCTCTGTTTCGTGCGGAACACATCCGCGACTGGATATTTTTCGGGCTTGGCTTCGCGTTGCTCAAGTACAGCCTTCTTGGAGGCCTGCTGGTCGCGGCGCTCGGCGGGTATCGTCTGGTGCGCCCGCTTCTGGCTCCCGTGACCAACAAGCGGATGACAACCGGCGAGAACATCCTCGCCGTGGTAGCAGTCACCCTGCTGCTCGCCGAGGACTGGCTGCCGCTCGGACACAGTAAGGGGCTGGTACTGAATGTTCTTTTCGTTGGCGCTTTGATTGCCGGCGTGATGGTCACGTTTCGGCTGTTTGAGTCGAGCTACCCAACGATCCTGCGCGCGATCCTTCGCCGAAAGCTCCTCTTTCTGCTCCTGCCGTTCTCGATCTTCCTATTCGGTACGACGGCGTGGTTGGGCTTCGATCGGGTGTTCGGCTTCCTGCCTCAGTCTGTTCGCGTAAGCCGGCCGGTGGCCGCCGTTGCTCACGCATTCCCCGGCTTCGGACGAGAGTACATGCCCCCGTTCGACGAGGGGTCCTATCTCTACATGCCGACTACGATGCCGCATGCGTCCATCGGAGAGGTGCTCGGCATGCTCTCGGAGATGGACGCCGCCATCGCACAGATCCCAGAAGTAGACCGGGTCGTTGGAAAGCTAGGTCGCGCCGACAGCGCGCTCGATCCGGCGCCGCTCTCGATGATTGAAACCGTCATCACTTACAAGCCGGAGTACAGGGTGGCAGAGGACGGTAGCCGAGAGCGCCTATGGCGCGACCACATTCGCTCTCCGCGAGACATATGGACCGAAATCGTGCGCGCTGCTGAGCGTCCAGGGGTCACGAGTGCACCGACGCTGATGCCGATCAACGCGCGAATCGTGATGCTGCAGAGCGGCATGCGGGCACCAATGGGCATCAAAGTGCACGGTCCCAGTCTTGAGGCAATTGAAGCGTTTGGTCTGCGGCTCGAAGAGATCCTGAAGACCGTTCCTTCGGTTCGAACAGAGACTGTGTTCGCGGACCGGGTCGTGGGAAAGCCCTACATCGAAATCGACCTCAATCGCGAGGCCATCGGCCGGTACGGACTCACGATAGTCGACGTCCAGCACGTGCTTCAGGTGGCCCTCGGGGGGATGACGTTGACGCGTACCGTGGAAGGTCGCGAGCGCTATCCGGTCCGCGTGCGCTACATGCGAGAGGAACGCGACAGCCTAGAAGCGCTCGAGCGCATCTTCGTACCGACGCCGGGTGGGCAGCAGATTCCAATCACGCAGCTGGCTGACATCCAGTACGTGCGTGGCCCCCAGATGATCAAATCCGAGGATACGTTCCTCACCAGCTACGTCCTGTTCGACCGTCAGCCGAACATCGCGGAGGTCGAAACCGTCGAGCAAGCCCGAGCGGTCATCCAGGGGCAGATCGATAGTGGCGAGCTTCAAGTACCTGCCGGCGTCAGCTTCGAGTTTTCGGGCTCCTACGAAAACCAAGTCCGAAGCGAGAAAAGGCTCATGGTCCTCATCCCCGTGGCATTGGCGCTCGTATTCATCCTGCTCTACCTCCAGTTTCATCGGGTGGCGACAAGCGCGATCATCTACTCGGGCGTAGCAGTGGCGGTATCGGGCGGGTTCACGCTGCTTTGGCTCTATGGGCAACCTTGGTTTCTGGACTTCGAGGTGCTGGGTACTTCGATGCGAGACTTGTTCCAAGTCGGCACGGTCAACATGTCGGTGGCCGTCTGGATCGGCTTCATCGCCCTGGTGGGCGTCGCGACGGACGATGGCGTGGTGCTGTCGACTTACTTGAAGCAGCGCTTCGAGCAGGCGCCGCCGAGAACCATTGAAGAGGTACGCGAGCGGACGCTCGAGGCGGGGACTCGCCGTGTTCGCCCTTGTCTAATGACCACCGCGACGACGATCCTTGCCCTGCTTCCCGTCATCACGTCGCAGGGCCGAGGCTCCGACATCATGGTGCCGATGGCCCTCCCGTCGGTGGGCGGAATGGCCATCGAGCTCATCACGCTGTTCGTGGTGCCCGTGCTCTACTGCGCGTTCGAAGAGCGCAAGCTGAAGGTACGAGCGGCACCGGAGCTCGCCAGTGATTTGAGAGGAGCAAGGTAATGGACGAGGTGGATGGTCGCCGACGCCAGTTCCTCAAGACCAGCATTCGAGCGGGCGGCGCGTTGCTTCTTGGTCGCTTTGTCACCGGCTGCGCCACCTCGGGAGCCGTGGCGCCAATGCGCCGTTCCCTCGTCACCGCCCGCGGCGAGAGCATCGACCTCCACATCGCCGAAACTCGCGTGGCCATCGCGGGGGGACGCGCCACCGCGACGACCATCAACGGTGGCGTGCCCGGACCCGAGCTTCGGCTCAGAGAGGGGCAGGACGTGCTGCTACGCGTGCACAATGGACTGGACGTTGATACGTCCATCCACTGGCACGGACTCTTGGTCCCGCCGGAGATGGACGGCGTGCCTGGCGTGAGCTTCCCCGGGATCCGTCCCGGCACGACCTTCGAGTACCGCTTCCCGATCCGTCAGAGCGGGACCTACTGGTACCACAGCCACAGCGGCTTTCAGGAGCAGACGGGGATCTATGGGCCCATCGTGATCCAACCGCGGGAGCCCGAGCCCTACGACTACCAGCGCGAGTTCACCATCGTCCTTTCGGACTGGACCTTCGAGAACCCGCATCGGGTGCTGGCCAACCTTAAACGGTACGGAGGGTACTACAACTACCAGCGCCGAACGCTGGCCAACCTTGGCGATGAGGCTGAGCGCATGGGCTTCTGGGGCGCTCTTGGCGATCGACTGAGCTGGGGACGCATGCGCATGGATGCCTCCGACATCTCGGATGTCACGGGCGCTACGTACACGTTCCTGATGAACGGTCTCTCGCCCGATGAAAACTGGCGTGGGATGTTTCGTCCCGGAGAACGCGTCAGACTGCGCTTCATCAACGCGTCCGCGGCGACCTACTTCGACGTGCGGATTCCGGGGCTGCCTATGCAGGTCATCCAGGCCGACGGCATGCCCGTCGCGCCGGTTGAGACCGATGAGTTCCGACTGGCCATTGCCGAGACGCTGGACGTCGTCGTCGAGCCCACCCGCGCGGCCTACACCATCTTTGCCGAGGCGATGGACCGCAGCGGACACGCCCGGGGAACGCTGGCCACCGATCAAGTTTCGACGGCGCCGGTGCCAGGGCGACGTCCGCGTCCGCTACTCACGATGGCAGACATGGGCATGGATCATGGCGACATGGAGGGCATGGATCACGGTGGCGCCCCCACGGGCGGGCACGGCTCCGACCACGGCGGCGGGTCCCACAGAGGGCACGCGGGCATGTCCGGGATGGACCACGGTGGCGCTTCTGCAGCGGGCGATGCAGCGCCGAGATGCCGGGAGAACCTCGAAGTCGTCGCTCGCCACGACGATGATGGTCATGGCGCCGGCAACGCGATGGTCGCAGAAACCGCGCGCTCTCGCATCACCGAGCCTGGAGTCGGCCTTGGCCAGGACGGCTGGCGCGTCCTCACCTATTCACAGCTGCGCCGAGCCGCGCCTGGGCCGTCGACTGCAGCAGTGACGAGAACGATCGAGCTGCACCTGACCGGCAACATGGAGCGCTACATGTGGTCGTTCGACGGTGAGCAGTACCACCATGACATGCCTGACATCGTCCTTCGCTACGGGGAGCGCGTCCGTTTCGTGCTCATCAACGACACGATGATGGCTCACCCCATACACCTCCACGGCATGTTCTTCGAGCTCGACGTGGGGGCGTGCGAGCGCAACCCGCTCAAGCACACCGTCAACGTCCAGCCCGCCGAACGCACGTCCTTTGTCGTGACGGCCCACGAGGTCGGCCGCTGGGCCTTCCACTGCCACGTCCTCTATCACATGGAGGCGGGGATGTTCCGGGTGGTGGAGGTGCGCCAATGATCCGGGCTCGCCTCCACGCCATGAACGTCGCCGCGCTGATCCTGGGGGCCATCGTTGTTGGTTCGCCCGTATCTGCGAGCGCCGAGATGGGGGATCCACCGCTCAATCACATCATCTTGTTCGAGGAGCTCGAGTACGGTTTCAACAACGGAGAGAACCCGCTGAGCTGGGACTCTACGTCCTGGGTCGGTGGGGATTGGAATCGTGTGTGGTTCAAGACCGAGGGCGAGATGTCGACGACCGATCCGGAGGTGGATGGTGAAGCGCAGTTGCTCTACAGTCGCCTTATCGCGCCCTTTTGGGAGTTTCAGGTCGGGCTTCGCGGCGACCTCGTCGCCGCAGAAGGCCAAGCGACGGAAGGTCGTGGCCACCTGGTGCTCGGGCTCGAGGGGCTTGCGCCGTATTGGTTTGAAGTCGAGCCCGCGGTATTCGTGAGTCACCGGGGGGATGTCTCATTTCGTCTGCGGGCGACTTACGACCTGTTCATCACCCAGCGCCTAATCGCGCATCCGAGCTTCGAGACGAACATCGCCGTCCAGTCGGTGCCCGAGTTCGGAGTGGGGGCGGGCTTCAACGACATCGAGCTTGGGCTTCGTCTCGGCTATCAGATTGCCCGCGAGCTCACGCCTTACATCGGAATCTCGTGGAATCAGGCTTTTACCGAAACGGCTGATTTCAGACGAGCGGCGGGAGGCAAAGCGAGTGACGTCCAAGGCGTCGCGGGCCTGCGATTTTGGTTCTGACGTGGGGAGGACTTGAAGGACATCATGGAACAGCTTCTGCCCGGATTGAGCTCAGCCCCCAACCTGCATCCCATGGTGGTGCACTTTCCCATCGCCTTTTGGGTCGCGGCCACGGGGGCGTGGCTGCTCGCGGTGACACGCAAGCGAGACGAGGCGTGGCGCTTCGGCCTGTGGCTCCACCTCCTCGGGGTGCTCGGAGCCGCCGTGGCCGTGGCCTTTGGCTTCTGGGCAACCGAGAAGATGGGGCACGACAGCCCGGGGCACGCTCTCGTCCATGTGCACCGCGACATCATGTTGTGGGCAACGGGGCTCGCGCTGACTGTCACGGCTCTCGGCTGGTGGAAGCGCACCGCGAAGCTGCGTGCTTCACTCACCGCGTTGTCCGTGGTGCTGGTCGGCCTCCTCACCGTTGGAGCAGATCGCGGAGCCGAGCTCGTGTTCCGGTACGGGATGGGCGTCGCGCATGAGACGCCGCCCGAATCAACACATACCCACTCGCACGACGACGACCACGGAGAGGCTCACGAGCATTCAGGTCCGCAGCAAGCGGCTCCCCAGGGACATGGAGCCGTCCCGCACGCGGAGCCTGAAGCGCACCACTCGGCCGACGCCGGGCAAGACGTCGCGGCGCCGCTGGCAGAACCATCGGATTCCGTTCGAGAGCCGGCTAAGGCACGACCGCGACCGGCTCAGCATCCGCACGACCATGACCACTCGACCCATGAACACTGAAAACCATACCACCCCGGCGGGGTTCATTCCCGCGCTGCGGTTTCACGCGCTCACGCGCCTCTACGACCCGGTGGTGCGTCTCACCACCCGTGAGCTCACGATCAAGAGGCGCCTCGTCGCAGGGCTCGGCCAAGGCGTTCAGAGCGTCCTCGATCTGGGGAGCGGAACTGGAACGTTGCTCAGTCTCGTTCGGTCCGCGTACCCGGGAGCCAAACTGGTCGGACTCGATGCGGATCCGCGCATCATCGCCCTAGCGAGAGCAAAGGTGGCGAGCGATGTCGAACTCGTCCACGGCGACGCGACGAATCCTCCATTCGATCCTGGTTCCTTCGATCGCGTGGTGTCGAGCCTCGTGCTCCACCATCTGACCCGGGAACAAAAGCTGCGGGCGCTCTCCGCAGCAAGCGCGCTACTGAAATACGACGGTGAGCTTCACATCGCCGACTGGTCTTTCCCACACGACGTCGTCATGCGGGGCATGTTTCTCGTCGTGCAGCTCCTCGATGGCTTCGAGACCACGCGCGACAACGTGCGCGGAGATTTGCCAGACCTGATTCGCGAGGCTGGTTTCGGTGACGTCGTCGAGACCTATCGGCAGCGGACGCCATTTGGCTCCATGGCCATCTACCGCGCGCGCTCCCGAGCGGCGGGCGGAGAAGCAAGATGAACTGTTCGAAGTGTGAACCGTCGTCGAAACGCCGTTGGCCGATCTGGTTTGGGATCGTCTTCGTCGTTGTGGCGGGCATGGCATTGTGGGACTGGAGGAGCGGCGCACACCAGACACCGAAGTCGGGTAGTGAGCGGACGACAGCAAGTGATGCAGTCCGCGGCGTCTTCGAGACGGAGCTGTCGCATGCCTACCCGATCGCTTCGCCCGCTGTGACGGGTACCCGTCGCTTCGAGCTCCGGGCCGCGCCGACCGAGGTGCAGCAGTTCGACGGCAGGATGCTATCGGTCTGGGCGTACAACGGTCAGGTGCCGGGTCCGGAGCTGCGCGTCCGGCTCGGCGAAGAGGTCGAGGTGCAGCTGAAGAACGACCTGCCCCAGCCGACAACGATCCACTGGCACGGGGTTCGGGTCCCAAACGCGATGGACGGTGTTCCGGGAGTCACGCAAGACCCGATCGCTCCCGGGGACGCGTTCACCTACCGGTTCGTCCCGAAAGACGCGGGCACGTTCTGGTTCCACCCTCACGTGCGGGGGGCCGAGCAGGTCGAGCGCGGGCTCTACGGCGTGCTCATCGTCGACGACGCCGAGACGCTGCCCTACAGCCGAGACGAGGTGTGGGTACTCGACGACTGGCGGCTCGGCCCCGATGGCGAGATCGATCCACGCTTCGTTACTCGGCACGACCTCGCGCACGACGGACGCTGGGGCCAGGTCGTCACAGTGAACGGCGACGCGTCGAAGCGCATGACGGTTCACCCCGGTGAGCGCATTCGCCTTCGGTTGGTGAACACCTCGAACGGCAGGGTCTATCGTCCGGACTTCGGGGCGTTGTCTCCCAAGGTCATCGCCGTCGATGGGATGTACACGGCGCGCCCCCTCGCCATCGACGGCTTCGACCTCGCTCCCGGCAATCGTCTCGACCTCGAGATTCAGATCCCGACTGACGCTGCTGGGCAGATTGTCGCCGTGGTCGACAGGTTCACTCGCCGTCCGTTCACGCTCGCGACCTTGGAGGTTGAAGGAGATGCAGTCGATACGCCTGCGTTCGCGCCGCCATCGAACCTCCACATCCCGAGGTGGGCAGGCGCGACCGAGCGCCCGGTTGACGTCACCTACGTTCTCAATGCGCAGCGGGGCGGCGAGCACGGCATCCAATGGACCATCAACGGGAAGCCCTGGGGAGAGCACTCGGTGACCCAGCTCGCCGAGGGCAGGTGGGTGCGGGTTCGATTTCAGAACGACTCGGCGCGCCTGCACCCGATGCACATCCACGGACAGTTCTTCAAGGTCATCGCCCGCAATGGCCAGGCTTTGGACGACTCCTACTTTCGGGACACCGTGCTGCTACGGGGTCGCGAGACCATCGACGTCGGCATGGTGCCGCTCGACTGGGGCCGCTGGATGATGCACTGCCACATCCTCGAGCACGCCGACTCGGGGATGATGACCGAGGTGCAGGTCGGCGAGGGTGACACCACCCCGTCCCGGGGTGAACACTGACGATGTCCCCATCCCGCAGTAAACCCGCCTTTAAGCCTCGCGCCGTCGAAAAGCGCCGAGCTGTAAACCAGGCCCCCGCGCTCTCTCCCCGATCTCAGAGACAGAGAGCCGAGAACGCCCCGAGACTGCCTTCGACGTGACCGCGCGTGATCTCTGTGCGCACGCGGCCGAGACCGTTGCGAGCGTCACGGGTCGCGTAGAAGCCTGCGAAGACTGGGGGATTCAAGAAAAAGCCCCGGGCGTTTCCGACCGGGGCTTCTGTGAACTGGTGGCGGCCCACCTGTTGGTGGACCGCCGTAAATGGCTCCGAGAGCAGGACTCGAACCTGCGACCAAGTGATTAACAGTCACCCGCTCTACCAACTGAGCTATCTCGGAAAAGTGGCGCCTAACATGTCCTGTGGTCCCAAAACCGTCAAGTCTTCGGCACCCGCCCTATTCCAAACGAAGAGGTTTACTGGGCAGTTTAGCGTCTAGGGGCCTGGGATAGGCGGGTTCAAGCCCATGCCCGGGCACGGAAGGTTGGCTCTGCATCACCCTACGCGCAGTCTCAATCAATGATTGGGTGGTCCAGGGCTGCTCGGAAGCGGGAACGGGCCACAGTTTCGCACCTAGCGCTAGCCCAAGGGCTTTTGCCGTGACCATTCCCACACGGGTGGACGTGTACCCACCAGGGCCTACGCACACCACGACTGCGGTGATTTGAGTTTTTTCGTATCCACAGTCGGCCAGCAAACGATCCAGCGTGTTCAAAAGCACCTCTGAATGTCGTTTTCCTTGCGCAGCTTCCGTTGCACCCTGGGATCCAAGGGGCCCGTCAACCGCCAGGTGGAGGTCTTTTCCGGAAGTATCAATGGCAATCATCACGGACATGGGGTGGGTAGTGTGATGGTCACTGGCCTGGGGGTCCAGTGTGATCCAGAATTGCCGCTTCGATGCTTGGTTTGTTACGCCCCACGGACAGGAGCTGGGTGGATACCACCCGTGGAAATCTCGGTATTCTGCTGAGCGATCACGCCCATTGTGAGCTTAAGGCGGCCCAAAGTGCACTCAGCCTTGTGGCGCGCTTTGGGGGGGAGTTCCCTCAACTGGTGGCACCGCTATCCGCCCTCGCACGGGAGGAAACGGAGCATTTTGAACAGGTGCATCAAGTCGCGGCTGAGTACGGCACTGCGATTGGCTATCCAGAGGCGGATACCTATGTCAACGCGGTGCGTACCGCGCTTCAGGGCCTTGGGAACGCGCCGAACATGCTGGACCGACTGCTTGTGGCAGCCGTCATCGAAGCGCGGTCCTGCGAGCGCTTTAAGGTGCTCTCAACACACATGGAACCCGAGAAGCTACGGGTGTTTTACCGGGAACTGATGGAATCCGAGGCACGACATTTCGCCCTGTTTTCGCAACTTGCAGACGATTGCTTTGGTGCGGATCTGGCACGCCCACGACTCAAGCGACTCATGGCGCTGGAAGCGGACATCATCCAAGCCCGTTCTGTGAACCCCACCGTACACGGGTAGCTGTGCATGGGCAGCTGTGCATGGGTAGTTGTGCATGGGTAGCTGCCTTATCCCGTGCGTGGGCAGCCCAGGACTGCTACATGGGCCAAGGTTTATGGCCAAGGGAAAACATACCCCCTCTCGACCGCCGACTGGCAAACGGCGCACAGGGGAAGGGGAGTCCACTGCCAGCCCGGCACCTGAAAGCGCGTGGTCGAATTTTCGAACGATTCTCGTGGCTCTACTTGTGGCGCTAGGTATTCGCGTGGCACTGATCGAACCGTTCGAGATTGAGGGGCCGTCCATGGAGCCCACCCTGCTGAATGGGGACCGGGTCGTGTTGGCAAAGTATGCCTACGGGCTTTTCCTACCCTTCACAAAGAAGGCCATTCTTACGTGGAACGAACCCAACCCTGGGGACGTGGTCATCGTCAAAAGCCCCCATGATGAACTTGATATCGTGAAACGCGTGATCGGCGTTCCTGGGGATATCATTGAGGTGCGTAGCGGCGCTGTGTACAAAAACGGCCGTGGGATCTTGGACAAGAAACTTGGGCCCTGTGGCGAGCAGGACGGGGAGCATTTTGAGGAGGGCTGTGTTTGGCACCAGGAAAAGGTCGGGGACCACGTGTACCGCACTAGCCAGATGGGCGCGTTACGGTTTCCCGATTCACCGCAGGGTATGGCCCACGCCCCCCTTGGAGACAGCTTTCCTGCCGTGGAAGTTCCTGAGGGTCATGTGTATGTCATGGGAGACCATCGGGATAGGTCCAACGACAGCCGCTACTTTGGCATGGTCCCCATGGGCCGCGTAAAGGGCAAGGCGGTGTTTATTCACTGGTCTCGCGACCCATCGTTTAGGGGCGTTTTTGTGAACAGCCGTTGGACACGGATCTTCTCGTTCATCGACTAGTGGGCTGGTATCGACTGGCCGTCTGGTATCGATGGCAGCCTGGTATCGATAGGAAGCCTAGAGGGCGCGGGCGGCGCCGATAGCGATTTCCATGTAGTTGCCGGGTGCGATTCCGATACGGAAAACGAAGTAGGCTGCAAGCCCAATGGCTGCCCAAAGGTGTACGGAGCGCATGGGCACCGCCTGGGCAGCCTCCTGTTCCTGATCCTCCATGTACATTACAACAATGAGCTTCAGGTAATAAAAAGCCCCTACTGCACTCGCAAGCACTGCAAATATTACGAGAGGAATCAGGCCATCGCCCACGTTTACGGCAGACTGGAATAGGTAGTATTTTCCAATAAAACCGGCGGTTGGAGGAAAGCCCATGAGAGAAAGGGCTCCCACCATCATGGCTACGCCAATCCACGGGTGTCGCCGGCCAAGGCCCTTAAGGTCTTCGTAGGATACGACCTCTTTGCCTTTTGAGCCCGCCCAGATGAGGGATCCAAACACCAAGAGACTCGAAGCGGCGTAGCTCGCCAGGTACAACAGCATTGCGCTAAGCGCTTGATCTCCTGCACCCTCGTCGCCACCGGCTGCACTATGTGCATAGGCCACGAACCCCACCATGATGTATCCCGCGTGGGCGATGGAAGAGTAGGCCAACATGCGTTTGACGTTGGTTTGTACCAATGCCGATAGGTTGCCCACCAACATGGAAGCGACCGCGAGGCCCATAACCAACGGGGGCCACCCGGAGAACGGGTCGGCCAGATTTGCGGCAGACAGGGCCACCACAGCAATGCGTACCCATACCGTGAACGCCGCAACTTTTACGACCACGGCCATGAACGCGGTCACAGATGTGGCCGCACCCTCGTAGACGTCTGGGCTCCACATGTGAAACGGAACCGCGCCCACCTTAAAGGCAAGGCCCGCGGTAATCAGGGCGGTGCCAAGCAGGGCAAGTGTGTTGTGTGCACTCCCCTCCACAAGCGCAGTGGCGATGGCCGCAAGTTCCATCTCGCCCGTGGCGCCGTAGAGGAGCGCCATTCCAAACAGAAGCAATGCGGCCGCGAAGGACCCCAGCAGAAAGTACTTCATTGCCCCCTCTACGGAACGGGGGCTGGTACGTCGAAATGCGGCGAGGGAATAGACACCCAGGGACATGGTCTCAAGACCCACAAAGACCGAAAGTAGGTGCGTTGAGTGCACCAGCACCATGGCGCCAAAGGCAGCGAGCAGCATCACCACGTAGTACTCGCCCCGTTCCATCTGGTGCTCACGAAGGTAGGCACCCGCGAGCAAGGCCGTGATTGCCCCCGCTCCAGCGATCACTGCATCCAACAACAGGGCCATGGGGTCGGCCGCAAGAAAGGGCGCCACCAGGGGGTGCAACGCCATCGTATCGCCTTGCACCCATAGGCCAATCGCGCCCCCGGATGCACCCACGAAGGCCCAAAACGTGACTGTGGAAAGGTCGTTGGATTGGCCTTTGTCAGAGAATGCGTCTGCGAGCATGACTGCCGCCGCGCCCACAAGAACAAGAACCAGAGGAGAAAAACGAATGATGAGATCCAACATACTTCTACCTTGCCGTTGCCGAAACTGTGTGTGACCCGGCTTCAAGTGCCCCTACCACGTAGTGATCACCCGATGGTTTACGGGCAGCCGCTTGCTGTTCTGCCTGTTGCTCGGCTTCTTCATCGATGGGCGCCGCCGCCCCACTTGCAAGCTCTGGGGGTAGCAAACGAAGAGAGTCGTCGCGATTGATCTCCACCAGTTTAGATTGGTAACGGGCCAGGTACTGCTCCACCGTACTTTCCATGGGCTTCAGAAAGTGGTTAGGAAAGAGGCCAATCCAAAACACCAGCAACATCAGTGGGGCCAGGGCCAGGCCTTCCTTCAGGTTGATATCCTTCAAGGCCTTATTGGCTTCATGTGTGACCGGCCCCCAGAACATCTTGAGCACCGCATGCAGCATGTAGATTGCCGCAAGAATTACCCCCGTGGCTGCGCAAAGTACGAAGATGCGTGACCAGGGCTGCAATGCGTTGGAGGCGAATGTTCCCGCAAGGATCATGAACTCGCCAATGAACCCGTTGGTTCCAGGGAGCCCGATGGAGCTCATGGATGTGATCACAAACAGCACGGCATACAAGGGCATCACCGCCGCAAGGCCACCAAAGTCCGAAAGCAATCGGGTGTGTCGACGGTCGTAAATGACACCCACAAGAATAAAGAGCGCTCCTGTGGAGATGCCGTGGTTTACCATCTGAAGAATCGCTCCGGACACCCCGCTCGCGTTTAGGGAGAAGATCCCCAGCATGACGAAACCCAGGTGGCTGACGGAACTGTAGGCTACCAGCTTTTTCACGTCCTTCTGCATCCAGGCACAGAAGGCGCCATAGATGATGCCAATGATGGCGATGGCGGCGATGGTGGGCCCAAGATAGTGCGCCGCCAGGGGGAACATGGGCATGGCGAACCGCAGGAATCCGTAGGTGCCTAGCTTCAACATCACAGCGGCAAGAATCACCGAACCACCCGTGGGGGCCTGGGTGTGAGCATCCGGCAACCAGGTGTGGAACGGAAACATGGGCACTTTGATGGCAAAGGCCAACGCAAAGGCGGAGAAGAGCCAGATTTGCGAAGAATAGGGAAGCGCAACCCTGGAAAGGTCCTGAAGGTCAAAGGAGTAGATCCCCGTCAACGCGTGGTACTGGGAGCCCACGTACAGGATTGCCACCAACATGAGCAAACTGCCCACCATGGTGTAAAGGAAGAACTTGAGTGCGGCGTAGATCTTGTCCTTGCCGCCCCACACTCCCACGATGAGGTACATGGGAACGAGCATGAGCTCCCAGAAGACGTAGAAGAGAAATAGATCAAGGGCGACGAAGGTGCCGATCATGGCGGACTCAAGCGCAAGGAACGCAATGGCGAACTCCTTGATTCGCTGATTTACACTCAACCAGGAGGCAAATAGCGCCACGGGAGTAAGCAGGGTGGTCAGCAGTACAAGCCAAAGGGAAATGCCGTCGAGACCGACTTTGTAGGCGATTCCAAACTGCTCAATCCAGGGAATGTCCACCACGTAGCGCAGCCCCGGAGTTTCCCAGGAGCTCGAAAGCAGGGATATGGAAAGCACGAGGTTCACCGCCATGAACGCGAGGGAACCCCAGCGGAAGAGGCCTTCATTTTTCCTGGGTGCGCCGGCAAGGAAAAGTGCCCCCACGAGAGGAATGGCGATCAACGCAGTGAGAATCCAACTACTCATGGTGAGCTCCCATCTGGGCCAATGGCTTGGCTTCGATATTACTGAAGGCGTGGGATTTTACCGGTGTCATGTCCTTGAGCCATAGGGATCGTGTTTGGGAACGAAGGTTTCCAAAACCGTTGCGCACTTCTACCTTGGTTTTCACCTGTGCGATGAATCGAGCTTCTACTCCGCCGAGGACAATGCGCTGCCCTGGGGTGAGGGTTACTTCCTCTCCACCAAGGCCGGGCGTGGATGCGTCGTTTCGCCTCAGCACGATCGTCCCTTTTTCTACCCAAATCACAGGTGGGCGCTGGGTGGACGCTTCAGGGTTACGCCAGTCACCGGAAAGCATGGATAGGGGTACTATTTTCTTTGCACCGTCTATGGGAATGCGAAGTGTATTCTCTCGCTTCAGGGGGCCGATGAGATGCACGGCGTAGGAGGTGAACTGCTCGGGCCCATAGGTCCGTGTGAGGGAACGTTGACTGCGGCTCCATTCTCCGTCGTATTCGCCGTCGCCATCGGCATCCCACCTGTATTCATAGCCGGCACCTGGCCGAGCGGTCCACGTGACCTTGTTTCCCTCAGCCACACCCTCAAGCGAGGGGTGGGGGCTTGTGAACCAAACGAGTACCGCAAAAACGCCAAAGACCATCAATGCACCGTAAGTGTACACAAGGCCACTCTGGGCACGGCTAGTGACATGGCCCACCATCCGCACGATCCCGGCCGGTACACGGGTAAGAATCACGTCCACGAAGTAACGATCTACGGCGGCTGAGAACTGGCCCAGTTGCCGCATGGCCCCCACCACATACCGGTTGTAGGCAGCGTCGATTCGCCAGGCGTCAAACATCCATCGCGCAACTCCCTTTTCAGGGTCGGCGCCAGGCACCCCCTTGCCATTGGCGTACCGCTGCCATGCGACGCCAATGCCCACCGCCATGGCCACCGTACCGGCCGCCATGGCGATCCAAGCTTCGCCGCCCCCATGGTGACCGCCCACCGACGCAAGTGTGGCGTGCAACCAATCCCCCCAGAGGTTCGGAAGGTGCAACGCATGTGGCAAGCCAAGGTAACCCACCACAACGGCGCCGACGCCGAGGATACGCAGGGGCCACGCAATGGCGGGTTCCGGGCGATGGGGGTGGGGGTCATACCCATGGGCATCATGGGAAGACTCGCCACCTTCGGCTTCCTCCTCAGGGTTGGCCGCAGCGCTTCGGTAGTCACCGGAGAAAGTTAAGAAGTAGAGACGGAACATGTAGAACGCCGTCATGGTGGCGGCGAGCACAAGTGATCCGAATACAAACCAGGTCACCCAACCCATGTGGTGCACGTGGGTGCCTAGAAGCGCGCCGAGCAGGATCTCATCCTTGGAGAAGAACCCGCTGAACAGGGGAACTCCAGCAATCGCAAGGCAGCTGACGAGAAAGGTCCAGCGCACGGTGGGCAGGTGCTTGGACATTCCACCAAGTTTGCGTACGTCCGCATCCCCGTGGGCGTGTACGGCGTGCATGACGGCCCCGGCCCCAAGGAACAAACAGGCCTTGAAGAACGCGTGGGTGAACACATGGAAGAACCCAGCCGCGAAGGCCCCCGAACCAACGGCCGCGAACATGAACCCCAGCTGGCTCACGGTGGAGTAGGCCAGGATTTTCTTCATTTGGTTCTGTACGAGTGCCACGGACGCGGCGAGGAGAGCGGTCAATGCACCCACCACGGCAACGGTGGCCATGGCCGTGGGTGACAAAACGAACACCCCACTCAAACGGCAGCATAGGTACACGCCAGCGGTGACCATGGTGGCGGCGTGAATAAGAGCGGATACCGGTGTGGGGCCGGCCATGGCATCGGGCAGCCATACGTAGAGGGGCAGCTGTGCGCTCTTTCCGGCACACCCCAGGAACAGGAAGAATGCCGCAACCGTTGCGTAGCTGCCAACCTCCACGCCTCCCAACATGAATGGGCGGGTGAGCATATCCACGCTCTCGTTGATGCCCTGGAACTCCATGGACTGGGTGCCTACCCAGAGGGCGAGCATTCCAAAGATAACCCCGAAGTCGCCAATGCGATTGACCACGAAAGCCTTGCGCCCGGCGGCCGCATACTCAGGTGTTTTGTACCAAAACCCGATGAGCAGGTAGCTGCAAAGCCCCACGCCTTCCCAACCCACAAACAGCACGGGGAAGCTGCTTCCCAGGATGAGAATGAGCATGGATGCGGTGAACAGGTTGAGGTAGGTCAGAAACCTGGCGAAGCCGGGGTCTTCTTTCATGTAGCCCAGGCTGTAGATGTGGATAAGCAGGCCGATCCCGGTGACCACAAGTGCCATGATTCCGCTCAGGGAATCGATGACAAAGGCGATTCTCACGGGAATGGCCCGTTGCCCGATGTGCAGGCTGAACCACTCGTAGAGCTCCGCTTCCACCCTGGCGTCAGCGACACCGGCACCCTTCTGGGTGACCAGTTCCATGAAGTTGATTCCAGCAAATAGGAACGCCAGGGAAACTGAACCCAGGGCGACCGCGGTCACCACCTTTTTGCTGGTGAAACGGCCCGTGACTCCATTGATGAGTGCACCGGCGAGGGGAAGAAGAACGATCCAGGGGAGTGTGGCTTGAGCGAGCATAGGAACCTAGTTGCGCAGACTGTCACCCGCGTCGGTGACCACGGTTTTCTTGAGACGGAAAAAGGCGATGACGATGGCCAGCCCAACGGCTGCTTCGGCCGCAGCCACTGCGATGACAAAGAACGCGAACACCTGCCCCATGTGATTGGAGGGCATGAATCGGTTGAATGCCACGAACACCACGTTCACGGCGTTGAGCATGATCTCAATGCTCATCAGCTGAATAAGCACGTTGCGACGGGTGAGGAACCCGGTGGCTCCAATGCCAAACAGAATACTCCCAAGGGCTAGATATTCTCCGATTCCCATTTAGGCAGCTCCTTCGGGGGTGGTGGGGCCCTCATTCTTGGGGGAGGTGGCTGTCGTCTTGCCCTTGGCCACGGCAATGGCCCCCACAATGGCAACGGTGAGCAGGATGGATACGAGCTCAAACGGCACCATGGATCCTAGGTACAGCTCGGCTCCGACGGCAGTCACTCCACCGAACTGCCCGCACTCTGCACCGGCGCCTGGCGGGCACTGGGGGATCGGCAGCAGTTGGGCATCGTGTCGCACCAGGGTGAAGGCAAGCACCGAAGTGGACAGAAGAGCACCCACGGCGCCGAGGATACGGGTTCCGACCGCCCTTGGCGCGCGCTGCTCGTTGGCGGTTGGGCCGATCAACATGATCACGAAAATGAACAACACCACCACGGCACCGGCGTACACAAGGACCTGGATGGTGGCTAGCAAATGGGCCTTTAGGGAAAGGTAAATGCCGCAGAGAGAAAGAATATGGATCAGTAGGGAAACCGCGGCACGAAGGGGATTGCGCATGGATATGGTGCCCACGGCAGAGCCAAGTGCAACGGCGGCGGATACCCAGAACAGCATGAGGCCTGACGTATTCATGGTGCAGCTCCAATCAGGGCAAGGGCACTGTCGTCCATGCGACCTGCACCCGTTCCATTTTTTGCAGCTTCGGTGAACTCGTCTGTGAACTGGCGAATGAGCCCCAACATGGGCATGGCCGTTCCTTCTGCAAACGCGCAGATGGTGTTGCCCATCATGTTGTTGGCCACGTCGGCGAGCAGCTGTGTGTCCGTGTCTTTGCCCTTCCCTTCGGCCATGTGGTCGAGCAGATCCACCAGCCAGCCGGACCCCTCACGACAGGGGGTGCACTGGCCGCAGGACTCGTGGCCATAGAAACGCATGAGATTTCGGGCCACGTCCACCATGTTGACCGATGTGTCCATAACGATGGCGCAGCAGGTTCCAAGCATGGTGCCTAGCGCCCGATAGGTTTCCACCCCCATGGGAACGTCGATTTCGCTTTTTCCGTGCCACGCGTGAAGCGGGTGATCCTCCGCGGGGGCATCCACTAGCCGGTCCGGCCGTAGGACAGGGGTTGACGAACCCCCGGGAATGACTCCCTTGAGAGGTCGCTCGTCGTTGAGCATTCCGCCGCCGTACTCGTCGATGAGTTGGCGCATGGTGATCCCAACAGGCGCTTCGTACACCCCAGGGCGCTTTACGTGGCCGCTGATGCCGTAGAGGCGGCTGCCCCCATCCGCTGGCCCAAGGCGACTCATTGCGGCCCAGGCGTCTCCGCCCATTTCGATAATGTCGGGTACCTGGGCGATGGTTTCGATGTTGTTGACGATGGTGGGCTGATCAAACACGCCCTTGATGGCAGGAAATGGGGGCTTGAGACGAGGCTCACCGCGCCGCCCTTCCAGGGAATTCAGCAACGCTGTCTCTTCCCCGCAAATGTACGCTCCTGCACCGGAGTGGGTGTAGATGTCGATGGGGTAGTCGGTGCCGAAGGGTGTGGCGCCGATGTATCCTTTTGCCCTGGCTTCAGCGATGGCTTTGTCCAGGACCTTGATCGCGTGGGCAAGCTCGCCTCGAACGTAAATCCAGCACTTGTGGGCACCGATGGCCTTGCAGGCAATGAGGCAACCCTCCAGCAGTCGGTGGGGGTCTTTGACCATGATGGTGCGATCCTTGAACGTGCCAGGTTCGCTTTCGTCACCGTTGACCACCAGGTACACCTGGTTGTCCGGCCCGGGGTTCAGGAACCCCCATTTGACACCCGCTGGAAAGCCCGCCCCGCCGCGACCGCGGATGGAGCCCTTTTTGACCTCGTCCTTCAACTGGTCGGGGGTCATTTCGGTGAGGGCTCTACGCGCTACGGTGTAGACACCGTGCTTCTCTGCAACCGCGAGGGTTTCGCTCCCTTCAATGCCGTAGCGTTTTGTGAGTACGGGAGAAAAGGAGTTCGACACTATTTGCCCTCCGGGGTCTTGGCTGCGATCTGGTCCAGCACGGCGTCCAGTTTCTCGATGGTGAGATCCTCGTAGTAGTCGTCGTTGACCTGAATCATGGGCGCCTGACCGCAGGCCGCGAGGCATTCCGCCTTAAGTAAGGTGAACTTTCCGTCCGTGCTGGTGCCGCCGGCGCTGCAGCCGAACCGCTTTTCCATGTGTTCTTGCACGGCTTTTGCGCCTCGGAGCTCGCAGGAAAGGGTTCTGCAGACCCAAACCACGTTGGGCGCCACCTTTTTCTCGTGGAACATCGTGTAAAACGTGACCACTCCTTTTACAGCAGCGGTGGAGAGTTCAAGCTTCTCTGCCACGAACGCAATCACTTCGTCGTTGGTCCACCCGGTTTGCCTCTGGCATAGCCATAGGAGAGGCAGGCACGCCGCACGCTTGGTGGGGTACCGGGCGATGATTTCGTCTGCTTCCCGCGTCTGTTCCGGGCTCAGTTGAAACGCCATGGATGTTACCGTCGCTCCGTCTTCACTTAAGTTTTTGGCCACTCCAGCCTCAGGCCACTTTAACCTTAAGTTCTGGGGTCACTTTGGGTAGCGCCAAGCTAGGCGCGCCCTATCTTAATGTCAAGGAGCTCAGGAGGGTTGGATTCTTCAACCTACCCCTGTTTGGCTACCCCTGGCCCATGTCGCTGATTTCTTTTCAACACGTCCGTAAATCTTTTGGCCCCAAACAGGTCTACCAGGATCTTTGCCTGGATGTTCACGCCGGGGAGTCCCTCACGATTATCGGCGGATCTGGGCAGGGCAAAAGTGTGATGCTCAAGATGCTTATTGGCCTGCTGGATGTGGATGGCGGCTCGATTACCTATGACGGCAAGGAAATTACGGAGTGCGACGATTCTGAATGGTTGGCCGTGCGGCGGCAGATCGGCATGCTGTTCCAGGGTGCGGCGCTCTTTGATTCGCTGACCGTGCGGGAAAACGTGGCCTACGGGCTTCGGGAGCACCTACACATGGACGAGGGGGCCATCACCCAGCGTGTTGGGGAATCCCTTGCGAGCGTGGGCCTGCCAGGGATCGAGCACATGTGGCCCGCGGATCTGTCTGGCGGGATGAAAAAACGGGTGGGCCTTGCCCGGGCGATTGCGGTCCGCCCTCGGGTACTGTTGTACGACGAGCCCACGACGGGGCTGGATCCAATCAGCACCAACCGTATCAACCGGCTTATTCTTAGCCTCAAACGGGAACTTCAGGTCACAAGCGTGGTGGTGACCCACGATCTGCAAAGTGCCTACATGGTGAGCGATCGCATGGCCATGATTCACCAAGGAAAAGTGATTTTCACGGGAACACCAAAGGAGCTGCGGACATGTACGGACCCCCGTGTGCGTGATTTTGTGGAAGGAAACCTCACTGTGGCGGGAGAGGAGACTTCCGCTTTGGGAACTTGACCCGCGTTGGGGATGGGTCATGGATGGGCCAAGTGTCTAAGTCAGTCCAAGGCCAGGCCTCTGGAAAGGGCCGCAACACCGAGTTGTGGGTGGGGATCTTTGTGCTTGCTTCCCTCGTGGCTGGCGGAGCCGTGCTCTTCATTATTGGCAATCAAGCCAACCTGTTTACGCCAAAAACAGAGTTTGAAGCTGCGTTCAAGGATGCTGACGGCCTGAGAGCGGGGAGCCCCATACGTATCGCGGGCGTGGACGTGGGAACGGTGACTGAAGTGCACCTGGAGGACGACGGGAGCACCCGCATCATATTTTCTATCGTACGTGGGGCCGACCGATTGGTCCGCGAGGGGTCCACCGCCATCATCGGCAGCAAGGGCATGTTGGGAGACAAGCAGATCGATTTGAGCGTCGGAGAGGGCCCTGCGTTGGAGGCGGGTAGCCGGGTGCGCACGGAGCAGCCTCCCGGGCTGACAGACTACGTAAAAACCGCGGGTGACTTGATCGATTCCGCGCAGCGCACGCTAGCCAGCGTTGAAAAAGCCACTGCGGCTTTTGGGGACGATAGCTTTTCTACGGATGTGAAAGCCATGGCCGCCAATATGGCGAAGCTGACGAACATGGCAACGAACGAGGGCAGTGCGCTAGGCCGCCTGATGACCGACCAGGCCATGGGCGCCGATCTCAAGCGTGGAACGGCGGGCATGGCCCAGGCGTCCGTGGAGCTTTCCAAAACCCTGCGCGAGGTGCAAAGCATGACCGCCCAGGCACGAAAAGGGCCCGGGTTACTTCACGCCCTACTGTACGGAGAAGGTGGCGAAGAGGTGGTGCAACACCTGGGTGCGGCCACCGGTGAACTGGCGGCGACCCTGCGGCAAGTGCGCGAGGGCAACGGCGGGCTTCACCAGCTCATCTACTCGGAGGAAGCGGGTCAACTGGTGACCGATCTAGCGGCGCTTAGCGCTTCTCTTCGAACGGTGGGTGAGGGTTTGGAGAATGGGGAGGGTTCCCTGGGAGCCATGCTCGCCGATCCATCCCTCTACGAAGACATGAAGGCGCTGGTGGGCAATCTGGAGCGCAACCGTGTGCTGAAAGCCCTCGTGCGTTACTCGATTCGCAACGGCGATTCCGAATAGCAAAGCTGACCCCGGCTCTCTTTGAACACTTGCCTATTGCAAATCAGGGGAGACTTGCATGGCCTGGGCCACACGGGCGGCCATATGGAGGTAGGGATCGTATTCAAGGGATGGCCACTGTGGATGGTTTTCCGAAACCCGGCTGACAATGCTTCGGAGTTGGGCAGACCGTACGCTTCCCCTCTCGATTGCCTGCCGCCGGATGCGATGCCCCGAGGCGTGTGGACTCCAGGGAATATGACCAGGAAGGCTTTGTTCACAGGCCACCGCAGGGGGAAAGCGACGATGGTTTGGATCGGTACGGGTCGTGGCATCGGTACAGGCCTCCCCCACCGAACCCTGGCCTGCCTGGCGGGCAACGTTTGGAGAAATATCAGGAGCGATTCCCATGGCCTGAACCGAAAGCCCCCAGGGGGTGAGATAACGAGCAGAGGTTAGCTTCACGGCGGAGCCGTCGGGCAATAGAAAAACATTTTGCACTGTACCTTTGCCAAAGGTGCGATCACCGACAATCCAGGCACGGTTGTTTTCTCGAAGTGCCGCCGCCAACACCTCCGCCGAACTGGCTGTGTAGTGGTTTGTGAGGACAACCAATGGCCATCTGGGGAATGTCCCTGCGCGATGGGCTCGGTATCTGTCTTGCACACGTCCGCGGGCATCCTCCACTGTGAGGATCAACCCGGATCTCAGGAAACAGTCGGCCACTTCAATCGCCTGCTGCAACAGGCCCCCGGGGCTGGAACGGAGGTCGAGTATCACGGCTTGAATGGCCGTGCCTGGTGGATTCTCGGGGTGGCTCCCTTGTTGACGGGTCTCCCTCTGGCCGATCTCCCGCCCGCGAATCTCCTGGAGCCGTTGCCGTAGCTGATCCGCAGTGTTGTCCTGGAAGGGGCCGATTCGAATCAGGGGCAGTTGGGGGTGGGGCCACTGGAGGGCTACCGCTTGGATCGGAATTTCCTGGCGCACCAGCTTCACGGGGATGACCTGCGCCTGGCCTGGGCGGCGGATCCGAAGCCGCACGGCCGATCCGATGGGGCCACGAAGGAGTTCTAGGGACTCCGTAAATCGTAGGTCCCTGGCCCACACTTCTTCCACTTGGACAATCCGGTCGCCAGTCTTGATCCCGGCGTGTGCTGCCGGCGATCCGTCAAAGACCCGGGCGACCTCAAGCCATCCATCGACGCTTAGGACCTCGATGCCCATCCCGCCAAACTTTCCTCGGGTTTCCTCCTGGAGCCGAGCCCATTGCAGGGGACTCAGATACTCCGAGTGGGGATCCAGGGCTGTGATCATTCCCCGCAGGGCGCCCGCCTGGAGCCGGGCCTGGAGTTCACCATGGGCTGCTGAGTTGTTCGGGGCTGCAGCGCCAAGCCAACGTTGCTCGATGATCGCCTCCACGTGCGAAACCATATCCGATAGCTCGGAAACGCCCTGGGGCGCGCCCTCCCCTGGGGCCTGGGCCAGAACCGAACCCTGGGCGAAAATCGTGCCCAGGGCCGTGAAAGACAGTAGGCACGTCAACAAACACACCCACTTCATGCAGTGACTCCCCATGGCCCGCAAAGGTTGACACATTCCCCCGGTTTCGGTGTATCTTGGGTGCGTTCTTTGCCTGCAGGGTGCGTATTCGCGTACTTAGGCAGGTAAACCTGGCCGTGGTTGACGCGGCCTTGGAAAGTGGAGGCACTTAAGACCATGGCAAGCACCGACAAGCGCAAGCAGAGCCTATATTTCCCTGAGTCCATGTTGCAAGACGTTCAACATGAGGCGGCCCGGTTGGATCGTTCCCTTTCGTGGATCGTGCAGCGATGCGTGAAGATCGCCCTGCCTGAGATTCGCAAGTTGCCATCTGTGAACGACATTCCAGAGGACAGCAACGAGCTGAACCCAGAATAGGTCGTGAGTGATTGACTGCCCGTTATTCCGCCGGATTTTTTGAGGGTGTGGGAGGCGCTCGTCTGTTTTACGAGCGCTGGATACCTGAGGGGGGTTCGGGACCGGGTGAGGAGTCTTCTGACTTTTCCCGCGTGATCCATCCGAAAACGGTGGTGTTGTGCGACGGGATCGGCTGCGATGGTTTTGTTTGGCGCCATCTGACCGCTCCGATCGCGGAGCACTTTCCCGTGGTGCATTGGCACTACCCTGGGCACGGACGCAGTGGCCCCATCGATGCCGATCGGATTTCCATTGAGCTGCTATCTGGAAATCTGCACCGCTTGATGGACCATTTGGAGTTGGAACGACCGGTGCTTTTGGGCCACTCCATGGGAACCCAAGTGGTACTTGAGTCGCTTCGTGCACAGCCGGACAGGGTGGGTGGTCTCGTGCTGGCAAACGGAAGTTTTGGACGGATCACCGATACGTTTCACGATACGGAAGTACTCAAGAATGCGCTTCCCGAGTTGCTGCGGGCGGCTGAAAAACACCCCTACATGGCCCGGGCGCTCTGGGGGCGGATCCCTCCCAAGCTTGCGTTTCGTGCTGCCTCTCGATTGGGGGAGATTGACCGTAGGCATATGCGTGAGGAGGACTTCACGCTCTACTGGGAGCACATCAACCTGATCTCCCCAGAGGTCTTTCTCAATCTATTGCGTCGGGCAGGGGAGCACACCGCCGAGGATTTGCTGTCTTCGATCGCCGTACCGTGCCTGGTTGTGGCCGGGGAGTTGGACATGTTTATTCCGGCGAAGGTGGTTCGGAACATGGCGCTGCAAATCCCCCACGCACGGTATTTGGAACTGGTGGGAGCCAGCCATGCGGGCCTGGCGGAACAGCCAGACAACGTATTGGAAGAGCTGATCCCGTTTCTGGAACGGGTGTCCTCAAGGCCCCAGCCAACCTAGAACGGGGCCTACCTAAAACGGGGCCAACCTAGAACGAAACCGGTCTAGAACTGCACACGAAAGAGCTGTTGACCCATGAGCAGCAAATCTCCGGGGCGAAGTTTGTGGCTTCCACGGATTTTCAGGAACGTGCCGTTGGAACTTCCCTCGTCCATGAGGAATACCGAATCGTTTTCAACGTACACACGGCAATGGAGCCCAGAGACATAGCCATCGTCTGGAAATACCACTTCGCCCCGTTCACGCCCAAAGTGGAGCCCATCCTTGGGGACGCAGTAGGCGTTGCCCACCGTATCGGGAGAGATCACGAGGGCGACACGCCCCACGTAGTCCTTGCTGGGGCTTCCCAATACTTTTGTACCCTGGACAACGCCACCCAGGTTTTGAAACGCTTCATACCGCAAAACCTCTTGGCCGATTCGAAATACGGTCTTGTCATCGATCTCGTAGGGGACTTTTGCATCGATGCGCACGTAGACCCCATTGAGACTGTTCTGGTCGGTTACCGTGAGCTCACCTTCTGAAAGGGAAAACTTGGCATGCTTGGGCGACAGGAATAGGTCGTCTGAAAGGGACTCTCCAGAGGAGGTGCTTGCAGAGTCCCGCCCGAGTACGGTGTCACCGTCTTCAAGCCCGATGGTTTGCCCTTCGGTGCCATCTGGACGAATCAATACGAGGGAAGCCCGTGCTCCGGCTGAGGGCGAGGCCTTGTTTTCTTCCTCGTTCAGGGACAGCCCGCAGTTGCCACAAAAGCGAAAATGCCCTGGGTTTTCGGTTCCGCAGCTGGGACAGGGCACCCGATCTGCGGAGGCTCCAGTGGCCGTTTGGCTTGGGTCCCCGGCCGTGGCTTCAACCTTGCCCTGGCTGCTACCCATCTGAGTCGACGCTAGGCCTTCGGCGTCCCCTTTGCCGTTGCCGCTTGAAGGGCGATCCGTACCTGAACTTCCACCGTTGGCCTCCCCTTCCGCCGCCGGTGCATCTGTTGTGCTCTTTACAGGACTTTCGTCCGCCTTGGGTAAGGGTGCTCCGCATACCAGGCAAAACTTGTAATGGTCCTGGTTTTCATTGCTACACCTTGTGCAAACGATCACGGTGACGTCCTCCTGCAATCCATACAAAATCTAAGCATTCGCGCGGCGTTCTTCTCGGGTGTAGATGAAACCCGTCAGGGAGCAAGCCGTGGCCCTGGCCCCTTGGCGGGTATTGGGTTTTGTCTATCTAGGCTGTAAGCTCCACCCGGAGGAGCTCCTTGCCCACAAACAGGTAGTCTCCATCCTTTAGTTCACGTGTGCCATCAATTTTCACGTAAGTGCCATTTTTTGAGTCTAAATCGGTGAGGGTGAAGGCCCCTTCGGGAGTGACTTCAATTTTTGCGTGGGAGCCGGACATGAAAACATCGTCGATGAAGTTCATGTGGCAATCCTCACGGCCCACCGTGACTGCGTGTTCTCGGGCACAGTAACGCATGCCCTGGTCACCGCCCTCGAGCACCTGAACCAAGCAAAAGGGGCTTGGCCGCTTGGGGGATGAGTAAAAGTAGGTCTGTTCCGTGCCCGATTCCGAAGAGGGCTCAGGGAGGCTGCCCTCCAGAATGAACAGTTGTTCTCCGCAGAGAAAATGATCGCCTGGTTGCAATGTGACCGGTTCCAGAACCCTAACGTAGACCCCGTTTTGACTGCCCTCATCCTCAATGGTCATTCCAGTGGGGCTCGGCTTGAGGCGGGCATGGGTCTCGCTTACCCAGGGATCGTTTGGAAACAGGATCTCCCCTTGGGTGCGACCCAGCACGTGCTCGGTCCCCTGGAGGGAATAGGTCATGCCTTCGCTTCCGTCTGCTGTGCGGATGACCACTACCTGGGCTGTGCCCGGAGACTGCATTGCCCCAAAGTATTTGGTTCTCAATTCCAGGATATCAGGCGGCACCGAGACCCCACAGGCCCCACAGAACTTGTGGCTTGATGGCACCGCGGTCGCGCAGCTCTTACAGACATAGTTTCGTGCTTGTTCCATGCGTTCTTTCTCCGAAGGGACCTGTTGGCGTTCACTGGGCGACGATCCTGCGAGGCTGGACGGGCTCGCTGGCCTTTTTTCTGTGAACAACTTTAGGGAGTGATCACAGGAGGCACACCGACTGCTCGTCGCTTCGTTGTAGGAATCGCAATGGCCACAGACCAGGCCAAATCCTTGTCCCAGGGCTTCCACACTCGAAAAGTAGCAGGTTGTCGAACAAAATGCCTCAACTCCGATGGAGTTGTTTTTTGGCGAACCGAAGGACCTGCGTGCCTGGCTCTCTTCGGGTATGAACGGGAGGTGACAATACCGTGTTGGGTGGGCCCTTCCACCAATCAGTTGCCTCCATCACAGGCGTGCAAGAGCCTCGACTTCCTGGAAGTAGGCCCCCGTGCGAACCCGCCCCGGCCTGGAACGGTTGGTAAGTGGCGTGAATCCTGCCCTGAACATATGCGGCTTTCCTGGGTGGTGGATGCACGTGACTGGAAAGCCGATCCCGCAGAAGGGGAGATGGCCCGTTTGATGGCCACCCTGGAGGCCGCGGCGGCTCAATATGTGGTGGTGCGCACCGGACGCCACATGGGCCCGGGCCCCGCAGGAATACGACGGGTGGAAGCTCTACTCGCGACATTAGGCAAGGGGATTGGGCTCCATAGTCCCCATTGTGAGATGGTTTGGTGGCCCGACGGAATTTGGGATGCGGATGCCGCCCAGGCGGTCGCTATCCAATGTTCTGTGGGGCGCGTGGTGGATCCCTTTGTGGAGCGGGCACCTGACACCGGCATCGCCACGAGCACAACGTACCTTCGGATCCAGGCCCTGGGGCGGCAGCGACGCTTGCAGCAGGGTGTTGTGGATCGGCTGGCCCCATGGCTCCCGGAGCATGGCGAGGAAGGAACCTCGCCGAACAGCGGGGGTCCTACGGACAAGCGGCCGGTCATCGCCATTGCATCGGATGACGGGCTGCGGGACAGCCGGCGGCTCCAACGCTGGATGGCCGGCACTGAACTGGAAGATTTCTAGGCCAGTTCGTTTGGGATGACATGCCTCGACTGCCCGGGACGGCACAGGGGACCGGTCGACGGTTGGACAACGAAAAAACCCCGGGATCACCTTGTTAAGGGTGAGCACCGGGGCATTTCCAGGAAGAAGTCCTGTTTCAACACCAGGGGCCAGTTGAATCGCCCCGGGGTTGCCTATGTTCCACCTATAGAAGTGGAGGAAGCGGAGAAGACTTTTTCCTAGTTGTCTTCCGGCCCGCCTTCTTTGCTGGCTTTTTTCCAGCCTTTTTTGCGGCTTTCTTGGCAGGACGCTTCTTGGTGGCTTTCTTAGCTACCTTCTTCTTGGTGGCCTTCTTCGCAGTGCGCTTCTTGGTGGCTTTCTTAGCTACCTTCTTCTTTGTGGCCTTCTTCGCAGTACGCTTCTTGGTGGCTTTCTTAGCTACCTTCTTCTTGGTGGCCTTCTTCGCAGTACGCTTCTTGGTGGCTTTCTTAGCTACCTTCTTCGTTGCCTTCTTTGCAGTGCGCTTCTTTGCTACCTTTCGGGTAGCCTTCTTCGCAGTGCGTTTGGCGGGCTTTCGCTTAGTGGACTTCTTAGTGGTTTTTTTTGTTGCTGCCATTTAGGACCTCCTCCTCGTGGGGTCGTAACGCGTTGTACGGTATTGTCATGTCATGCCACGTGTCAAGCACGTGAACGTGTAATTTATATCTAAGTTAGTTGAATTAACGCTACATTTTTAACCAATTGATTTGTACGCCGTTGTTTTTATTGATGTTTTCCTCTCTCACAGCGGCACTGTTAAAACGCCAACGTAGTGAAATTGGTTGGATTCTTTGTGAAACCCACAGTCCTGATCCGATTGACTGGTTGGGGGGGTGGAGGCTACATTAGGGGTCGGTGGAGAACTGTGTTCTCTTGTATGCAGTGGGTGGAGTGGCAAGTGCCGTGGCGGAGCATCAGAATGTTTGAGAGCAACAGCTCTCGGAGTTTTCAGTGTTTGTTCCAATAGGGTTGTTGCCGAAATGAGATGGGGTTCAGATTTGTGTCCCCAGGGCTGTTTCTACGGTTAGTCGCAGCCACCACCCGCGGGCAAGAGAGCCTGAAACAAGGAATAAGGAGTCCAGAATGCAGACTCAGCACGAGTTTAAGGTGGGTGACAAAGCTGTTTATCCTGCCCGTGGCGTTGCAGAGATTGTGTCCATTGAAGAGAAGGATATTGCTGGCAATCGCCAGCAGTTTTATGTTCTTCGACTTTTGGATACGGATCAAAAGATTATGGTGCCTGTGAACAATGCCGATAGTGTGGGGTTGCGACCTCCGATTTCGGAACAGGAGATTCGGGAGATCTTTTCGATTCTCAAGGAACAAACCATTGCTTTTGACAATCAGACCTGGAATCGCCGTTACAGGGGTTTCATGGACAAGATCAAGACCGGCTCGGTCTTTGACGTGGCTGAGGTGATGCGTGACCTCTACCGCTTGAAGGTGGAGAAATCCCTTTCATTTGGTGAACGCCAGATGCTGGAGCGTGCACGCAACCTCATTGTGAAAGAGATCGCTGTGGCCCGTAAGAATAGCGAAGACACGGTCCAGAACGAGATCGAACGCATTTTTCACTAACATGTGACTGATTTCACCCCGCTTTCGCACATGGCGTGAAAACGGGGTGTTTTCTGCTTATTTTTGGGCTTGCCCAAGTAATTTTACCGGGACTCCCCGTGGTGTTGTTGCAAGCTTGCGCTGGCACGGCTGGATGCTTCCGAACTCCAAAGAAAGGCCAAGGCCTTGGCTCAGGATTCAATTCTTATCAATGTGGATGTGGGTGAGACTCGTGTCGCTCTCATCGAAGATGGACATATTGCAGAGTTCTACGTGGAACGCCGGAAGGACCGCAGCCCCGTAGGCAATATCTACCTAGGAAAAGTGACCCGTGTTCTTCCCGGAATGCAGGCGGCCTTTGTGGATATCGGCCTGGAACGTGCAGCATTTCTCCATGTGGAGGATTTGTTGCCGTCGGAGGATCCAGACTCTGTCACCGATGCGGACGTGCCTGACGGAGAAGGTTCGACCTCCAGCAGGCGGCCAAAACGGTTTTCGCGGGATACCCCCATTCGAGACGTGGTGAAGGAAGGGGAGCACGTGGTGGTGCAGGTAAGCAAAGCCCCGATTGGCACCAAGGGTGCTCGGGTGACGGGACATGTTTCCCTGCCCGGCCGGTACGTGGTGTATCTGCCTACGATCGATCACGTGGGGGTCTCCAAGCGCATTGGTAACGATCGGGAACGGCGTCGCCTCAAGGAGGTCATGCAGTCCATCAAACCACCCAAGGGCGGGCTCATCGTGAGGACCTTGGCCCAGGGGCTCACCAAAAAGAGCCTTAAGACGGACATCGCGTACCTGATGCACACCTGGGAAGAGATCGCCAAGAAGCGTGAGTCCCAAAAGAAAGCACCTGCGCTTCTGTACGAAGACCTGGATATGATTCGCCGCGCTGCCCGGGATTTGATGGTGGATGGGGTTTCCACGATCGTCATTGACGATGCGGAGGAATACACCCGGCTGAAGTCATTTTTGAAACTGTTCATGCCTGAGCGCGCAGAGGACGTGGAGCTTTACACCGCGCCCGAACCCCTGTTTGACGAGTACGGGGTGGAAGAGGAGATCGCCCGTTCTCTTTCCAGGAAGATCCCGCTGCCCTCCGGTGGATACCTGATCATGGACCAGGCGGAGGCGTTGACGGCGGTGGATGTGAACACGGGCCGGTTCACCGGCAAGGGCAATGAGGTCAGCGAGACCATCCTGCAAACCAATCTCGAGGCCGCCACGGAACTGGCCGCGCAGTTACGGTTTCGGAATATCGGCGGCCTGATCGTGGTGGACTTTATCGATATGGAGAAGAGCTCCCATCGGGAGAAGGTCTCACGGGCGCTTGCGGAGGTCCTGAAGAAGGACAAGGCAAAAACCACCACAGAGCGCATCAGTGAGCTGGGATTGGTGGAAATGACACGCAAGCGTACCCACGAGTCCCTGGGTCGGACGCTGCACGAGCCCTGTTTTTATTGTGACGGCACTGGCCTTGTGCAGTCCAAGCACACGGTTTGCCATGAGATCTTCAGGCAGATCCGTAGGGAAAGCGATTCTATTCCGGGCTATAAAATTGCAATCCATGCCCATCCCGCGGTGTGTGATGTGCTGGAAAGAGATGAGAAAGCTTCCCTGGATAAGGCTGTGGCCCTGTATCAACGCCGTGTGGAGCTCCGCCCGCACAAGGATTACCATATGGAGCAGTTTCATCTCTCCGGGGCGTAGGGGCCTTCCCTGCGAGTTGGGCGAGCCGTACGCCTGTCAGGAGATGGTGTGTTGGGGATGGGGAAACACGTGAACGAACAGAGCCACAATCGCGCGGAAACTGGGGTCGGTAATATTCAGGAGGGGATCTCTGGGGATGGGGACCAACGTGCTTTTGCCCGGGTGGCCATCAACAAGGAGTTCGAGTCCTTTGATGCGTTTGTGCACGAATATGTGACCAACGTTTCCCGGACTGGGGTATTTGTGCGATCCCAGGAGCCCCTCGCCATAGGGACCGAAGTGGATCTGGAGTTTACGGTGATTACGGATTCGGTGGAGACCATCCATGGCACCGGGGAAGTGGTTCGTGTAACCGATGATCCACCGGGGATGGGTGTGGTGTTTACCGAGCTCAAGGGATATTCCGGAGAGCTCCTGAATCGATTGCTTACTCAGGCTAAAGTTACCCTTTAGGAATCGACGACCGCGATGCCAAGGCGGAGAAGCTCTGCCAGGGCTTGGCCGGATTGCAGGTCAGACCCCTGGAGCTCATCGAGGGTACGACCCACGGTCCCACAGGCGTTGATGGTCTGTAGTAGCTGCAGTTGCTCTGCCGATAGGCCATTCCAGGGTTGCTCCATCTGCGGCGCACACCGGATGGCTGACTCTAGGGGTGGAAGTTGGGACTCCAGCTGGCGTAGTTCGTCCAGCTGGCGCATGGCATCCATGAGCAAGCCTTCCGTGCTTACTTCCATGCGTTGTTCGCAATCCAGGGGAGCGCTGGAATCCATCTCAAAGTCGCCCTCAGGCCAGGAAAGGATCCGAACAAATGCCTTTTCGGGAGGCACGGTAGGGCTGCTTTGCACCTGGGCAGAAATCAGATTGCCCTCCTCAATGAAGATTCGACCCGTGTCGGTGGCCGTGCGCACGGACAACACCCCAGTCTTTCTGGAGGTTGAAAAAAGCTGTATCAGGTCTGGCAGCGGGATCTCGGCGACGGAACCCGTCATCGTGCGGACCTGGGATGCGGGCCGGGAGGGCAGCGCGTTGGTATTCGAGTGGTCCATTTCCGCAGTGGCACGGCCTGCGGTTCCGGAAGGGATGTCCACATTGGCCTGGGAAGCTTGAACCGTCACCACTTTGATGATGCTCGTGCCGACGAGCACGCGATCTCCCTCACCGATTTTTGCACGGGTGATTTTCTCGCCGTTGACGAACGTGCCGTTGGTGGAACCCAGATCTTCAATATGAAGCTCCGTGGGGCTCACGGTGATTTTGGAATGCCTTCGGGAGACCATATCCTCCACGAGAACCATATCCAGGTCGCTGGAGCGACCGATGACAATTTCTCCAGATTCGGGGAGAGGAAACTCTCCGCCTTGGTATTTGCCCGAAATAAACCGGAGGGCGTAGTTGCGTTCGTTCATGAGTTGATTTTCGTGTCAGGTTAGGGGTGCAACCCTAGCCTGGTCAAGGGTTGATGGTAGGGCCCAGACCTTACTGAGATCCAGATCGCCACAACCCGTGGTCTTTACACCTGCCATTGTAGTGAACTCACCCACCGACACCCAGCGCCCAACGCATTTTTGTGGCCCCCAGAGGGTATTTTTTTTGGTGGCCCTCTGTTTTGGGATCGTTTGTTCAGTTGCAGTGGGTCCGCCCGGAAGCCGCCTGGGGGAATCTGCTCTTTGGGGAACTCGGGTGGCGGGCGCCCAGGTGCGGGATATGCGCACCCGTTGGTTGACCGTTCGTAGCCCCCATTTTTCGGTGCACTACCACGAACCCCTTGGGGCTGCGGCGCGCCGGGTTCTGGAGGTGGCAGAGCGCGCCCAGGCGATCCTGGCTCCGGAACTGGGCCATACCCCCAAACGGCGGACGGTGATCGCTCTTACGGACGGAACGGACAACGCCAACGGTTCGGCCCAGGTACTGCCCTACAACGCAATTCGCCTCTTTGTGACCGCGCCGGACGACTTGAGCCCCCTGGCCACCTACGACGACTGGCTCTCCATGCTTACCGTGCATGAGCATGCCCACGTGGTGCACTTGGACACCATTGGGGGGATTCCAGCGATCATCAACGCTGTTTTCGGCAAGTTGGCAGCCCCGAACGCACTGGAGCCCCGGTGGCTCATCGAGGGTTTGGCGGTACACGAGGAATCTGCCCACACGACGGCGGGGCGACTGCGATCCTCGATTTTTGACATGTACCTGCGGGCGGATGCGCTTGCGGACCGCATGCCGGACTTGGATCAGCTTTCCCACGACGTGCTTCGGTGGCCCCACGGCACCCTTTGGTACCTCTATGGTTCGCACTTCATGCACTACATCACCGAACAGCACGGGGAGCAGGTGTTGGCAGACATTAGCCGGTACTACGGAAGTCGGATCATTCCCTATGGCCTGAACCGGGCCTGCAAACGGGCAACTGGTTTCACCTTCGTGGAGCTGTACGAGCAGTTCCGGAAAGACCAACGTGAGCGGGCGACTGGGCTGGAGCGGCGCGTTCGCTCAGAGGGCGCAGTGGAGGGAACGCGGCTGACGTTCCATGGGGAGCAGGCGGGTAGCCCACGGTTCTTGCCCGGGGGAAATGTGATCTACTGGGTGGCCGATGGGAAACGAAGGGGCCAGATCCGACAGGTGGACGTGGCCCAGGCGCGATTGCAGGCGCCAGGGGATCTATCCAGTGCAAGGGCCTGGCTGCGGGGAAAGGCCGCTGCGGGAAAAAGGTTGGCACGGGTCAACGGACGTGGCTCCGCAAGCTGGGCGGGAAACGGGCGGTACGTGTTTTTCAGTGGAGAGGACGCGGGGCGCAACCTGTATTATTTTCACGATCTCTACCGCCATGACCGGGCGACGGGACGGACACAGCGCCTCACCCAGGGGCTGCGAGCCCGGGAACCGGATGTGTCCCCGGATGGCCAGGAGGTTGCGTTTGTGGTGTCGGGGGCGGGAACTTCCCACCTGGCTGTGGGCCCCACGCGAACACCGGAGCAATACCGCGTGCGCTTTCGCAACGCGCGCTTTGACCAGGTGTACACGCCCCGTTGGTCACCGGACGGAACCCAAATCGCGTTCAGTGCATGGTCCCAGGGTGGATTTCGTGATCTCTGGGTGCTCGACGTGGAGTCCGGGGCGACGCGGCGAATCACCCGGGATCGGTTCTTTGACTCTGGCCCAACGTGGAGCCCCGACGGCCGTTGGTTGTTGTTTTCCTCGGACGCGAGCGGTGTTCCCAACGTGCATGGGATTCGGTTGGACACGGGGCAGGAATACCAGGTGACCCATGTGGTCACGGGCGCGTTTCAACCCGACGTTTCCAGGGATGGAAAACAGTTGGTCTACCTGGGCTACACCACCCATGGGTTTGACCTGTTCACCATGGGATTTGAACCGAAGTCCTTTCGAGTGTTTGAACGTCGCCCCAACTCCCGGACCGCCCAGGGAGACGATGGCCGGAACCCGACCGAGGTTGTACCGCTTGCAGTCCCTACTCGGGATTTGGAGGTGGCCGGTGCCTATTCCAGGGTATCTGCGTACAATCCGGTTTCCACGTTGTTACCACGGGCCTATTTTCTGGACCTGACCCAGGCACCGGTGGGCACACAACTTGGCGTGTCTGTCACCGGTGCGGATATTGTGGGCTACAACGGCTACTCCGGGCGTGTGGGGTTTGGTCTGGACCGGGCCGAGGTGGATGCGGAGCTTACCTGGAACCTGTACCGTTCGCCGGTACCCCTGGAGGTCAACCTTTTTCGTTTCGTCTCGCCGCGCAACGGTCTCATTGTCGAAAACGAGGGCGCCGTTTGGTACCAGGAAACCGCGGGAGCACGGTTTCGATTGCGGTTTCCCTGGTTGAAGAGATTCTCCAACCAACGGTTTGAGGCCAGCTACCTGCTGCAGCATGTGGGCCAAGCACGGCCCTTTGGGGGATCACTTGATCCGAACGATCATCCACCCACCCTGCCCCAACTGGGTTTCCAACCCCGGGTGACTGCCCGTTGGACCTACTCTCGGTTGTTGCGGACACGGTACGATGTTTCGAACTCGGAGGGGCTCAATGCGAGTCTTGGAACCGCCGTGGCGAGCCCCGTGGTGGGGGCGGACCACTGGTCCTGGACGCTAAGCGGTTACGTAGAAGGGTTTGTGGAAAACCCATGGGTGGAGCGGCACGTTCTGGCAACGCGCTACACCATGGGGACGGGGCGTGCGGAGTCTGGGCACGACACCTTTTTTGGTGTGGGTGGGTTTGGACAACAGGACGTGGTGTCGTCGCTTTCAGATTTGACGTTTTTTGGGGGTGTGGCGTTGCGAGGCTACCCCCCGTTTCATCGGGTGGGCACCCAATACCACCTTGTGCAAATGGAATACCGCGCGCCGTTGATGCAGGTGGATCGGGGTTTGGGAACCCTACCGGTGTACCTCAACCGGGTCTGGGGGTTGGCGTTTGCGGACGTGGGGGATGCGTTTGAGCAGCCCCAGGACGCGCGGCCCCGGGTTGGGGCCGGGGCGGAACTGCTCACCGAGTTCACCATGGGCTACTACATTCCGTTTACCCTGCGGCTGGGGCTCGCTCGTGGGCTGGGTAGCGGAGGAGAAACCCAGGTCTACGTCAACCTGGGCACTCCGTTCTAGACCGGCTCGATGTTTAGGGGCTCCCTAAACTTCAAGAATGTCTTTTTCTTTGTTTCCCACGGTGGTGTCGATGTGGGTTTGGGCGGCCTGCACAATTTCTTCTAGCTTTTTGCGGGCGCGGTCGCATTCATCTTCGCTGGCGTCGCCATCCTTCTGAAGGGCGTCCAGAACGTCCTTGGCTTCGTGCCGGGCCTTGCGCACCACGACCTTGGCATCTTCGCCAGCTTTCTTTGCCATCTTCACCAGACCCTTGCGACGGTCTTCGGTCAGGGTGGGCATGGGAACTCGAATGAGGTCACCGTCGGTCTGGGGGTTCAGATCTAGCCCCGCTTCCACGATGGCTTTCTCAATGGTTTTCACCATGTTTTTTTCCCAGGGTTTCACCGTCAACAGCCTGGGTTCGGGAACGGCGATGTTGGCCACCTGGCCCAGGGGGGTGGGGGTGCCGTAGTAGTCCACGCGGATCCCAGCGATAAGGTCGGGGTTCGCGCGGCCGGCACGGAGCCTCCCCAACTCACGCACCAAGGATTCATGGGCTTTGGTGTTTGCTTGCTGCAGTTCTTCTAGTGCTTCGTCAATCATGTGTTTTGCCCTTTCTTCGCATCCTTACCGTGATGGCCGTCATCGTCGTCGGTCACCAGGGTTCCCAACTCCTGCCCTTCGGCGACCCTCCGGATATTGCCCCGTTCCGCAAGTTTCACCACACGAATGGGAAGCTGGTTCTCCCGGCAAAGCGCAACGGCAGTGGAATCCATCACGCCAATACGTTCGGTGAGAAACCGATCGTAGCTGACGCGGTGAAACATGGTGGCGTTCTCGAATCGCACCGGATCCTTGTTGTAGATGCCCTTGACCTTGGTGGCCTTGATGAGCACGTCGGCGTTGATTTCCATGGCGCGGAGGGCGGCGGCGGTATCGGTGGAGAAGAAGGGGTTTCCGGTACCGGCCACAAATACGACCACCCTTCCCTTTTCCAGGTGGCGAACGGCGCGCGCTCGGATGTAGGGCTCTGCCACCTGGCGTATTTCGAGGGCGCTCACCAGGCGGGTATTCACCCCCTGTTTTTCGAGACCATCTTTTAGGGCAATCCCGTTCATGACCGTGGCCAACATGCCCATGTAGTCGGCACTGGTGCGATCCATGCCGGACGCGCTGCCCTTAAGACCACGAAAGATATTCCCACCGCCAATGACGACAGACAGTTCCACACCGGTGGCGTGAACTTCCGCCAGTTCCTCCGCCACCTCGTTGAGGATCACGGTGTCGATCCCAAAGCCACCCGCTCCCCCGCATAGGGCCTCCCCCGACAGCTTCACCATGATGCGGCGAAGTGGCCTGTCTGGGGCGGATTGAACAGGAGTCGAGGGGGTCAGGCTCGCGGGGCTGGACGGGGCGTCGGGGTCGGTCACGCCCGAACTATGATTGGCTAGCCAGGGTGGCCGCAACCTCCGCAGCCAAATCACTTGTCTTTTTCTCGATGCCCTCCCCAAGTTCGAAGCGAATGAAGCGTCGAATGGAGATCTTTTCACCGATTGTGGCGCTTAGTTTGTCGCAAATCTGCTGAACGGTCTCCCCTTCGTCCGATTGCACGGAAACCTGATCCACTAGGCACGCCTCGGTAAGCCACTTGTTCAGCTTGCCTTCGATGATTTTTTCCACGGCCTGGGGAGGTCGCTTTTTGCCGCTGGCGGCCTCTTCTTCAGCCAATTGGCCCTTAAAGAACTCTGCTTTCTTGGCCTTGTCGGACTCCTGGACGTCTTCCCGGCGCACGTATTCGGGACCCATGGATGCGATTTGCAAACCCACCATGTCCACAAACTCCTTGAAGTCGTCATTGCGGGCCACGAAATCTGTTTGGCAGTTCACTTCCACCAATACCCCAAGGCGTGCCCCCGGATGAATGTAGGCGTGAATGGTACCTTCTGCGGCAATGGCGCCGGCCTTTTTGGCGACCTTGGCAAGGCCCTTTTTTTGGATGGCCTCCACGGCCTGTTCTTCATTTCCGCCGGCCTCTTCGAGTGCCTTTTTGCAGTCCATCATTCCGGCACCGGTACGGTCACGGAGGGATTTCACCATGGTTGCGTTGATCTGAGTCATTGCTTGTTTTCCTTAAAATTTGCGCGTTGCTGCGGTTTGTTTGGCTATGGGAGCCGGTTATTGGGGAGCTGCGGCAGATTTTGCTGCCCCACGACGGCGCTGGAAGTCCACCTGCACGCCGGCGGATGTCCCGCCCGCATTGGGTTGATCCACGAAGTTGGCAGCCTGGCGTTCGGCACCTTCCACACAGGCATCTGCAATGCGGCTTGTGATCAATCGAATGGCTCGGATGGAGTCATCGTTGCCGGGGATTACGAAATCCACCGAGGAGGGATCACAGTTGGAATCCGTCAACGCCACCACGGGGATGTGCAGGCGACGGGCTTCTCGGATGGCGATGTGCTCGTGGGAAGGATCGACCACAAACATGGCGGCGGGAAGGGCGTCCATCATTTTGATTCCGCCCAGATACTTGTGAAGCTTGTCTTTCTGACGTCGCAGGCGAATGGCTTCCTTCTTCTGAAGGAGATCCAGCTCGCCATCGGCGTCCCGCTGTTCCAGATCGCGTAGGCGTTCAATGGCGCCCTTCACGGTGCGGAAGTTGGTGAGGGTTCCGCCAAGCCAACGGTCGGTGACGTAGAACTGATCGCTGCGGGTGGCCTCTTCGACAATGACGTCCGCTGCCTGCCGCTTGGTACCCACAAAGAGCACATGGCCCCCACGGGAAACGGCGTTGGCGAGAAACCGGTAGGCCTTGTTAAAGAGGTTGAGCGTCTGGTCCAGATCGATGATGTGAATGCCGTTGCGGGCGCCGTAGATGTACGGCTTCATCTTTGGGCTCCAGCGCTTGGTCTGATGACCAAAGTGGGCTCCGGCGTCCACGAGCTCCCGGAGCTGGATAGGCGTGGGGTTTTCCTTGGGGGCATCGACCCCGTTGCCCTTGGGAGCGGGCTCGGCTGCTGGCGTTTCAACCGCTGGCGTTTCAACGGCGGAGGTCTCAACGGCGGAGGTCTCCACCGGAGCGGTCTCCAATTGGGAAGACTCGGTCGCCGTGGTTTCGGGGGTGGAAGTTGGGTCTGCGGAAGCTGGGGTGTTGTTTTCGTCAGTCATTGGCTTGTTTCCGGTTGTTTTAGGGTGCGAGGCCGTGGCGACAACCCAAGCAGGTCCATTTCATGGGGCCTGTGGGCACCGGGTCACCGGGAAAATCCCGCGCACCTGGGGTTTCGGGCCCACTTCCTTCACCTCGGGGTGTTGGTCCTGGGAACCGGCCTCCTTCGAGGCGGCGGGGTATTTAACACGAAAACTGCCCGAGTCCATGGTTGCGGCACTCCTACCTCCGGGGACCAACGGGGCCGGTTCCCTGGGGTTCGATGGCTGCAACGGAGGATTCACAGACCCCTGGGTTCTTGCATTCAAGATGGGCATTGCGGAAAGGAGGGCGCACTTCGTACACTGGGCCCATGAAACTGTACACTGGGCCCATGAAACCGGGTGTGGCTCGCGTTGTGAAGTGTGGGGCGTTGGCTCTTTCTGTGGCGTTTTACGGGGCAAACCCGAGTGTTTGTGCCCAGGATCAAGCAACCGGGGACGGGGAAAACGCATCGGACGCCTCACCGGTACCGGTGGAGTGGGGCCGAGTGGCTCCAGGTGTGGTGCTGGGCGTAGGAATGGCCACGGCGGTGGCCGCGGCCATTGTGGCGGGATCCGCTTCTAGGAAATACGACGCGGCGGAGAACGCGGACAACCATATGGAGGGTGTGGGGGCCCGGGACCGGGCGGAACGTCTGGTGGCGGCCTCCAACCGGACCTGGCTTGCGGCGGGAACGCTCATGGCTGTAGGTGTGGGCTGGGGGTCTGTGGCCTGGACCCGACGGATGCGTACCGAGCTTCCCGTGACTCCAACCGTAGCTCAAACGAAGGGCACGCAAGTCGCCGATCGAACCGATTCGAGTCGGGAACATGGGATCCAAATCGCGGGCATCCTTGGCGGGTTTGACGGCCACGGGTTTACGCTGGGCCTGCGCGGCTCTTTCTAGATCGCTTCGGGGTTTAGTTGCCCAGGCCGGTGGGGGTGAGTGCTGGGTCGGTGGTGATGGCGATTTTGTCGAGGCTGGCAGGTTCTCGGTAGGCAAAATCAAGGGTGTGGGAGCCCGCGGTGAGGTTGTAGGTAACGACGGCCTGACTGTTGTTGGAATCAAAGAGTCGTACCCAGGTCCAGGCGGAGGCGGCCTGAATATCGTTCCAAAGGGTCCAGGTACCGCCATCCATACGTACCCAAAAGGAATCTTCCGTGAAGACTGGCGCAAGGACCCGACCCCAGACCCGGTAGGTGGCGGCGGTGGGAGCGTTGAAGGTGAAGGAAGCGTGGGCACCCATGGGGTTGTTGTCCGTGGCGGGCATGGTGCCAGCAGGCGCGCCGACGAACATCCCTGAGGAGGCCCCGAGATCGTTTTGGGTTTGGAATGGAGTGTCGATTCCAGAAGCCGCTTCACCCTCGAACCAGAAGGTACTGACCGCTGCGGCATCGGCGGTGCCGGTGTCCGCGGCAGATCCATCTGTGGTCGATCCATCGGCGTTCGTGGACGCATCAGCGAGGGCCCCGGCGTCGTCTCCTGACGCGGGGTTCCTTTGGCACAGGTTGCTCGCCGTATTGCATATCCAACCGGAAGCACAGGGGCAGGGAAGGTTTGCCACGTCAACGGCCTGGGGATCCACACAGGAAACCATGACACCGCTGGCGAGAACCATGCGGGTACACACAAGAACAGGAATGTGAAGACTCAAACGCCGGAGCATGCGTTTCGTAGGGTAGCATCGCGTCGCATTGGTTGGCGAGAAGTCGTTGGACAGCTAGCTCAGGTGGATGTGCTGGCGTGCCTGGAGGCAGGCGGGGGTGGCGCGGGTGAAGTCTCGGCAGGTTTGGGGGCGTTGGTTGTAGATGGTGCAGTGGCTCTGAACGGCTTGGGCTGAAGTGGGAGGGCAGGAGCCTAGGGTGAGCGCTGCGCACTGGGTCTTGTGGAGCTGCGTCTTGTGGGGCTGGCTTTTTTGGGGCTGGGCTCCTTGGAACGGGGCCTCGTTGGAAACCTCAACACGCCGTAAAGTGCGTCTGCCCTGGTATTCGACCACTAGATTTTTGGGAACGTGATCTTCGGGGCCAAGCTCCACCGCATCAAAGGCTTCCCTACAACACGCCCCACAGGTGGTGCAGGTGACGTTCTCTTCCGGTTCGTGAAAGTAGCAAGCGTGCTGTTCTTTCCCGGGTATTGGTGAGCCCGTTCGATGGCATTGCCAATTGGAATCGGTTTGTTGGTGCCAGGTGCAGTCGGAACAGGAAACACTGGAGGCAGGGTGTAGTGGCAAACCGTTGGGATGGGCCACCGTGGGCACACGAAGGGACCAGAGGGAGGGCGTGTCCGAGAGATCGGATGGGTGGGAAGCAGGGAGCACCGAGCTCAGTTGTTTGGCTACGCCGATGGTGGACACAAGGGCACGCTGGAGGTGGGGAAACCAGGGGGGAGACCAGGCCCGTGCCAGTGCGTTACGAGCTTGCCGTGCAGTTGCAGAGGTTCCCTGAACGGGATAGTTCGGAAGTTTGTCGTAGTAGGCGCGATGCTCGGTGGTGGGCGCAAGCACCTGTCGCAACCCAAGGGGTGTCAGTAGGGCCGCTTGTAGCCGTAGGCAGGCGTGCTCCTTGTCCAGGTCCCTGTTGGAGGTGTTGCACAGGCCCCAATCCTCCTGCCCCAGGCCCGCGGGGGCGCCGAGCACTGCGTGGCAAACTTCGTGCAACACCATTTGGGCCAGGCAATCGTCCGAATCGAGGGTGTTGTGGGATCCGAGCGTAAGCGTGCGCGCTCCGTCGAAAGAGGCGTACACGTCATCGCTGCGAGCTAAGCTCCAGCCGAGCGCGTGGACCAGGCCCAACCAGATTTGGTCCACCGGGTCCACGTACCTATGTGTGACTTCACGATCGCCCACAGGGCGGGATCTAACTCACCTCTCTGTGACGTCGACCCGCAGGCTGTAGGAACCATGCTGATCTTCCTGAAAACCGTCGGCAATGATGTAGTAGGTGCCCGCCTCCAGGGTGGTTTCGATTTTGGCGTTACGTTCGCCCTCTTCGGCATCATCATTGCATGCAATCTCATCGGTGCTTTCCATGCAGCTGGAACGCAGGTGAAGGGCGGTGTCGAAATCACCCGAGAGTTCAATGGTTACATTGGAACGGTTTTCGAGAACCAGCTGGTACACGTCGTCACGGCTTTTGGTGTTTCCGGCACAGCTGGCGTGAAACGTGTCGTCGCTGGAAGCCGTGTTGCCGGCAATGCGGTCGCCACCTTCCACCTTACGAGCGTCGCTGCAGACCTGGCTGAGCTTCTCGAAATCCGTGGTGCTTACACGCAGACGGCCCTGACCAAAGTCGATGTCACCACCTTCGTCGCCATCCACCGCCACGAAATGGTTACCCTTCTCGAGTACGGTTTCCACAAAGGTGCTTTCCCCCTGGGACCAGTTGATGCACAGCGCTTCGTCTTCGGCATTGGCGCAGCCCTTTGAGCGTACGTAGAGGGCACCCGCAAACTGGGCTTTCTCCACCTCGATGCGTGCACGAACCTTCTTGCGGGTGTTGAACTGGAACACCTGGTCCGAAGAGTCGCCGCCACCACAGCTCCCCGCAAGGCTGTCCTGTAGGGCGAAGGTATCCACATCAGCCCAGTCGTTAAGATCTAGCTCAACGGCGTTGCTGCAGCTGTTGCCCGCGCCGTCGCCACCGCCCTCGGGCGCTTGATCGGCCTGAAGGGTGTAGTTGCCTGAGTTGTCTGTTTGAAAACCGTCTGAGAATACGTAGTAGGTTCCCGGATCCAGCACGGTGGTGATGGCCGAGTGCTGTTGGTCCACAGAATCGTCGTTGCAGGCGATTTCAGAGGTGCTGTCCTCGCAGGTGGAGCGAAGGTGCAGGGCCGAATCGTAGTCACTGCGCTGGTGTACACGCACGCGGGACCGTTCGGTGACTTCCATGGAGTACACGTGATCCGGGGAATGGGCCCCGCCTGCACAACTGGCCGCAAAATCATCTGTGGCTCCCTGGGTGGAGGCGGACTCGGGCTGCCCCCACTGTAGGGCCTTGGCTTCGCCGCACACCGCAACGACCGCTTGCATGGGAGAGGCCGAAACGACGAGCTCGTAGGCGCCACTGGCCTGGTTGAAGCCGTCGACCACCACAAAATAGGTGCCGGGTTCCACCGTGGTGCGAACTTCAGAGCGGGTCGCGTTGGGGGAGTCGTCGTTGCAAGCGAGTTCGGTGCCGCCGCATTCGCTCATGATGTAAAGCATGCCGTCGTACTGGGATTGCAGCACGGCCCGGAGCTGGCTGCGTTCTTCTACCGTGACCTGGTAGACATGCTCGGGTGCTGCGGCCTGTCCACAGCTTCCCTGGGTGCTGGATTGGGCGCCGGTGGTATTGCCGCTCACGGAGGTGCCTAGCTCTAGCTCCACGGGGGAGGCGCATGTGCCCCCTGCGCTTCCGGCAGAGTCACCGTCCCCTTGTGCCCGGGTCCACACGGAGAGCACGTACTGACCCGCCCCCGCTGCCATTCCCACAACGATCTTGGAATCCACATTCTTTTGGGTGCACCACTTTGCGGAGGAGTAGGCATCGTAGGTGTTGTCACGGGCCACGGTGTTGCCGTCGCTGTCCTGGATCAGAATGTCCAGGTTCTCGACGCCCTTTCCGCCAAGGCCCACCACGACGTAGCACTTTCCTCGCTCCAGTTTCATGGAGTGGCTTGCCTGCGCACCCTTTTTGAGCTTGCCCCGTTGGGTAGCCCCCACCTGGCTCAGGTTCATGCTGGACATGGAGTGGTGTACGGCCACGAAACTGGATTCAAGGGCTCCGCCGCCACAGCCGAGACCGGTGCTCGCCAGGAGCAGGCCAAGGGCCAGGGGGCTCGCCAAGGAAGAGGCAAGGGCGGGTCGGGTATTGGATCGGTAGTGCACTGCGGAGTCTCCTTCGTTCGGTCTTGGTTTGGAACACTCGCACAAAAACGGCCGGTAATGCCAAAGATTCGACCACTGGATTGCACATATTATCTGCGCGGCAGAATTTTTATTTCTGCATGATGAAAACACGGGTCGCCGTGCTAGCGTTTGGCGTGAGCAGGGCAGCCAATGACTACAGCGCACCTCATTTGAGATGATTGAGAGTTTGACCGCAGTAGATTTGGTTCGGGAGCGAGGAGGCGCGCGCAGGCGGGCCCGGGCGGCCTGGTGCTGGTTTGATTTCGCAAACTCACCGTTCCCCACGTTGGCGATCACGGCGTTCGGGGCGCCCTACTTTGCAAGCGTATTGGCGGGCGGTGACCGGGAGTCGGGTTTAGGCGCGGCCTCGGCCTGGGGGATTTCCATGGCGGCGGCCATGTTGCTTGCAGCGGTGACCTCACCGGTGGTGGGCGCGGCTCTGGACCGGGGGCTGAGCAAACGAAAGACCCTGGCGGTTTACGTGTGGGTGTGTGTTGCGGCGACTACGGGCCTGGGCTTTGTGCAGCCTGGGCAACTGGGCTGGGCCATGGGTTTGTACATCCTGGCCACGTTCGCGCTCGAGGGAGCCTACGTTTGTTACAACGCCTACCTGCCAGAATTGGCGGTAACCAAGATTGGGCCTACCCACGGGGATTCTGCCAACGGGGATTTTGGCGGCACGGATTCTGGTAGTCAGGGTTCGAAGGCCGACAACGACGTGGGCCGCCTGTCGGGGCGCGCCTGGGCTTTGGGTTACGCGGGCGGGCTGCTTGCCCTGGGGCTGTGCTTTCCCCTGTTGCCCCAGGACTACAACGCGGCGGGAGCGGTGGCGGCTTCGCGGATCTACTGGGTTGTGGCTGCCTGGTACGGGATCTTTTCATTGCCCGCCCTGATTTGGCTTCCTGAACCTGATCCCCAACGGCCCGGCGCCACAACAGCCCGTTCCATGGGCCACAGGCAGAGCTTTTTCGGACTTATGAGAGATGCCTTTGGGCACCTTGGTCACACGCTGGGGACGGTGCGTTCCCTTCCCGTGTTGGCCCTGTTCCTGGCTGCGTTTTTTCTTTATTCCGATGCCATTGCCACGGTCATTGAGTTCATCGGTGTGTTTACCAAGGAAGTGTTGGCGTTTGGGCCTTCGGACAACGTGGTGTTGTTTTTGATTCTCAACGTGGTGGCGATTCCGGGAACGCTGATGTTTGGGGTGTTGACGGATCGCCTTGGCGGCGTGCCCACGTTGCGGATCACCCTGGTACTTTGGACTGTGGTGGCGGTGGCCGGGGCGTTTGTGCAAGGCCGCGCCATGTTTTGGGGGGTGGCCATGTTGGCGGCCACGGTCATTGGGGCGGCACAGGCCACAAGCCGTGCGGTGATGGCCCAACTTGCACCCGAGGGGCGTACCGGGGAGTTCATGGGATTGCTTGCGTTCAGCGGGAAGGCATCGGCGGTGCTCGGCCCTGTGCTCTACGGCGTGATGGCCGACTCCTTTTCTACCGGAGAGGACCATTCCCTGGGGCACCGACTGGCCATGGGGTTACTGGGCCTGCTGTTTGTGGTGGCCTGGATGGTGTTGGGGCGACTTCAAAGGCTCCAGGCCAACCCCTAGGTTTAGGTGCTAGCTTCGAGCGCTAGGTTTAGGTGCTAGCTTCGAGCCCTAGGTTCGGGGCCCAGCTCGTAGGACCCAGCTTGTAGGACCCAGCACAATCGCGCGCACGTCCATGAGATTGGTGCCCGTGGACCAGGCGGGGAATTGGGATTGGGCACAGGCCAGGTAGGGCGCGGAGTCAAAGCGTCGCCAGGCTTCCCTCAAATCACACCCCTGGGATTGGGCGTGGCGAATGCGTTGCAGGTTCAGCCAACCGCCGGATGCGGCGCTGTTTCCATCGGCCCCGTCGCTGGCAAGGCTTAGGATGTGCAGACGCTCCAGATCCTCGGGTGGAAGTTGAAACCGGTTTTCCACCAGCAATGTGCTGGCGGCCCCCAACACAAAGTGGCTGTTGCGCCCTCCCCGGCCGGGGTGCCCGGTACTCACGGTGTTGGGAACGGCGACGGTCAGCTCCCCTCCGCTGACCCAACCCCGGGTGCTTGAGGATCCCAAGTTGCCCGAGATCCATTCCTGACGGATGTGCCCTAGCCAGGTTTCTAAACCCGCCTCCAGGGAGGCATTCAGGATCGGAGCAGGCTGGTGGCAGGTGATTCCCTGAGAGGTGATTCCCTGAGAGATGATACCCTGTGCAGCCAGGGCCCGTTGCGCGCTTTGCGTTAGGTCCGTACCCCCTGCCAGGCCAAGGGCCTGCACATGTTTTCGGGACAAGGCCGCTTGAACACCTTCGCGCTGATTCCGAAATGCGGTCGACGCCAGATGGTTGATTACGGTGTCCAGCGCGGTTCCCGTGAGCCAACGGTTGGCGGCTTCGGCCACGTCGGCGGTGCTGCGGTTTTGAAACAGGGTGGGCCCTGACCCGACCATGCTGAGTTCCTTTGACGGAACATCTGAGGTGACCAGGGTGAGTACCCGCCGGGCCGATGTGGCTGCCAACAGCCCACCGTTTTTGATTTGGGAAAGGCTGCTGCGAATGGAGTTCATGGCCCCGATGTCCGCACCGCTTTGCACCAGCTGATGGTGAACTTCGGACACCTGGCACGCAGAAAGGCCGGGGAGCGGGTGCTCAAGCAATGCGGAGGCCCCCCCGGAAAGCAGGCACAGAAGCGTGGCATTTGGGGGAAGCCGGGAGACGGACTCGAGCACAGCCCTGCCCGCGGCAAAGGAGTCTTGCCCCGGTACCGGGTGATCGCCCTGGAGTGTTTGCATACTGGGGAGGGCGAACGTGTGAACGTTCGATGCCTTCGGTGAGATCACACATCCACCACACCATGGAAGGGATTGGTGAAGGGATTGACCCGTACTGGAGCGAACATCTAGAAACGCCATGGCCTGTTCATGGGCGGCTTTTCCGAGGGCAAGCAGGTACAGGGGCTCACCTTTGCTCAGGGCAAGGGTGTGTTCGCCCAGAACCACTTCGCCACCCTGGATGCGCAACTTTTCCAGGAACAACCGCGAGGCAGCCATGGGCTCCAGTGTGCGCTTGGCCCAGGCCAGCGGATCGAACCGCGACCCTGAGTCACCCTGTGCATCAGGGTGACTCAACGCAGGCCGTCCATGGAGAGCACTGCGGCAAGGCCCACAAGGCCCTGGATCAATGTGGCTAGGGTATGCGTGCGAAAGGCCCAGGAAGCGGGGGTGCGACTGAGCTGACTTACCACCCAGAAGTAGCTGTCGTTGCCGTGGGAGACGGTCATGGATCCAGAACCGATGGAGGCGACCACAAGCGCGACCCCCCAGGGATCTCCGTAGCCGCTTTGCAATGCCCAGGGCTGCAGCAGGGCGGAGGTGGTGACAAGGGCCACCGTGGAGGAACCGCTGGAGGTTTTGATCAGGGCCGCGACCACAAAGGGTGTGACCAGGCCAAGGTCCATGTGTGCAAGGGACTTTATTCCATCCTGTACGGATGGATTTTGCTGGAGCACGTAGCCCAGGGCCCCCCCAAGGGCGGTGACGAGCAGAATGCTTCCCCCCATTTCCATTCCCTTTTGAATCACCTCGTGGCGGGGGTGCGCATGGCTTTGTCTCTTTTTAAGGAGGCTGAGCGCCAGCAGCGCACCTAGGAAAAGGGCCATGGAGGGATTGGACAACAGCGACACCCAGTCCCCCGCACCCGTGTCCCGAACCCGCTCTTTCAACAACGTTCCGGAGGCGATGAGGGCCACTGGCAGCGCGATTGGTGTGGCGCTTGCAAGCCAACCCCATGATGCGTTACCGCTAGTGTCGTCTAGGCCACCTCGCGCAACGGGATCGTTGTGATTGTTGAGACTCCGATCCAGGGCTCGAATACCGGGAAGTGTGGAAAGGTACCGTGCGTAGACGACCCCGGCCGCCATGCACAACAGGGCCACGGTGCCCCCCACCGCAAAGAGGGGGCCCCAATGGATGGCGCCCTGGGATAGGGTGTTTTGGGCCAGGGCATCTTGAGACATGGCCAGGTTTTGGGCGGCCGCCACGGGACCGGGTGTGGGAGGAACGAGCGTGTGGGTGGCGTAGAGCCCGGTGGCCAATGCGGTGGAAAGGGCCGTCACCGACGCGCCGGTTCGCTCTGCGATGCGGGCTCGGAGGCCGCTCAGTACGGCAAACCCGGAGTCACAATACACCGCCACGGAGACCACAAAACCAAGCAGGCCCGTGGCCGCGAGGGGCATTTTCCTTCCCCAGCCGCTGCAGAGTGCTGAGGCAAGTTTGGCCGCCCCGCCCGAACGCTCCAGGGCAAGCCCCATGATGGCACCAAACACCAGGACCAAACCGATGCCACCGGCGGTCTTTCCAAATCCATGGGCAATCCACCCCAGGGCCTCGGGCAGGGGAGCGCCAGTACCCACCGCTGCGGCCACAGTGGCCACAAATAGGGTCATCAGCGGATGCCAACGCAGGAGGCCAGAAGCCACCACAATCCACACCACCACTGCCACCACCCAGCCCACGGGAAGAGTCCTAGCGCAAAAGATCTTTTTATTTTAGGCCAGGGTGCATTTCGTCCTTGTGACATTGGGAAATCGATCTATTTTTTTGGGGTGAAGCCCCGATGCCCAAGCTGCGGGATTACGCTCCTGCCACCGAAACCTGCCTCCGAGAGGAAGGCAACCTCACCTGCGGGGGGTGCCCCGGGCCCACAATCGGCATGGCCTTTCTGTTCCACCCGGTGCCGCGCGGTGGATTTGTCCAAGTGGCTGGGGGAAGACTACCGGGTGGCGCAAACGGCCCCGGCCTGGGCACCTGAGTCGGACGAACCGTCCAGGTAGGCCACCACCCGTTCGGCCACGTGCTCGGCGGTGCGTACGGTGTCGGGGATGCCCACGCCATGGAGCCCGTTTCCCGCCAAAAACAGGCCCGGCTGACGTTGGAGCTGGGCTTCGATGCGCTCCACACGGTGCAGGTGGCCCAGGGTGTACTGGGGCATGGCGTCCAACCAGCGGTCCACCCGCATCCACAGGGGCCTGGCTTGCACTCCCATGGTGCGCGCAAGGCCGTCCAGGGCGAGGGCTTCGAGTTGCGCTTCAGTGCAGGCAAAGGGTTCCGGGTTCCTGTAGCTGCCCAGGAACACACGTAGGATTTGCACGCCCTGGGGGCTACGCCCGGGCCACTTCCGGCTGGTCCAGGTGCACGCGGTCAGGGCTTCGGTGGGGGATGCCGGAACCACGAACCCGGAAGCTTCCGACGGGTAGGCCACATCCGGGGAGGCAAAGGCACAGGTCACCGCGGCAGCAGAACCCAAGGGAATGGATTGGAGACGCTCTGAAAGGTGAGGATGGAATGACGCAACAAGGGGTGCGGCGGCCCTGGGCGATGTACCAAAAGCCACACAACGGGCTCGGAGGGGCCCCCGATCGGTGGCCACCACCCAACCGTCCGAAGGGGCGCTTGGTGGGGTCAGAGATTCCACCGTTGCATGGCATCGTTTGTTTCCCAAAAATGCGTTGCTCAATGCGTCGACGAGGGTTTGGGACCCCCGTTCAAAGTTAAAGAACATGCCGTACCGGACCGCACCTTCACTGCCTGTGACGTGGGAGCTGGCATCGCCTCGCCCACGACTGGCCACGGCGTTGGCAGACGTTGGGATGGCGGTGGGGGCGGCACCCTTGCTTGAGGGAAACAGGAAGCGAGGAAAAGTGGCCGCCATGCTGAGGGTTTCGGGATCGGCGCCGTAGATCCCACCGGCCAGGGGCTGGGCCAGGCTCTCCAACAGTTCCGGCCCAAATCGCCTCCTTACAAAACCCGCAAGGGATTCGTCACCGATGCTCCCCTGCTGAACGGAGGCTGCCCGAGCGGTTCGACCCATACGGGTTGCAAGGGACGCGTGGGTCATGCCCCACAGGGCTCGCAACTTGCCCTTTGGACTGAGCAATGGCGTTGAAAACAGGGAGCTCACACGGGTGGGTACCAGTAGGGAAAAGCCTTCTGGAATCGGGTTTAGACTCCCGTTCTTGAAAATCAACGCACGCCGGGACTCCGGGCGGGTGTGGATGATCTGTTCTTGCAACCCCAGCCGTTGTGCCAACCGAAGGGCCTGGGGTTTGCTGCGCAGAATGGACTCCGCGCCTCGCTCCACCACACAACCCTGGGTTTCCTCGGTGTGTAGATGCCCCCCCAGGCGGGAAGTCTTTTCGAGCAGTGTCACTTTTCGTGTGGGGTCCAATTCCTGCACACGGTGGGCCAATGTAAGCCCGGAAAGCCCTCCCCCCACGATCACGAGATCGAGAATCTCAGGATGACCCGAAACCTCACTCATTGAAACGAATGGACATGGTCCACGAGGGCGCGCACGTCGTCCACTTGCATGTTGGGCATGATCCCATGGCCCAGGTTGAAAATGTGGCCGGGCCTGCCGCGCATGGATTCAAGGATGCGTGTGGCCTGGGCACGCATGACGCCCTGGCCGGAAAGGATAGCCACCGGATCGAGGTTTCCCTGAACGGCCACCGAGGGAAACTTGTCTGCCCACTGCCGCAGATCCACACGCCAGTCGAACCCCATGACCGTACCCTTGTCCCGGCGGGCCGCCTCAAACATGGCGGGGTAGAGTAGTGGGTTGCCTGTCCCAAACTGAATGGCGGGAACGCCCTCGGGAAGGGCAGCGAAAATCTTCTGGGTGTGGGGGAATACAAAGGTTCGGTAGTCCTGCTCCGAGAGGACACCTACCCAGCTGTCAAAGAGTTGCACGGCATCGGCCCCCGCATGGAGCTGGGCCAAGAGGTACGTGATGGTGGCGTCGGAGATCCGTTCCATAAGGGCGTGCCAACGGGAAGGGTCTTCCCACATGAAACGCTTGGCGTGGGCGTAGTGTTTGGAACCGCCCCCTTCGATCAAATAGGACGCCAGCGTAAAGGGTGCGCCCGCAAAACCGATGAGCGCCTTTTCCTTTGGCAACGCTGCACGGGTCAACCGCAGGGTTTCAAGGACGTAGTCAAGCCCGCGCACGCCTGCGCTGCCGTCATCTGCGCTGCCGTCACGAGCACTGCCGCTAGCAGCACTGCCGCCACCCATGCGTAGGCCATCGGTGGCCAGGGCGTCGACCTGGGCTGCGGTGCGGATGGGTTGGTTCACCCTGGGCCCGTCGTCTGGCGTGAAATGGAACGGTGCTCCCAGAGGCTCGAGGATGAGGAGAATGTCTGCGAACAGAATGGCCGCGTCCACGTCCATCTGCTGCACGGGTAGCAGGGTCACTTCGGCGGCCAGGTCGGAGCGTTTGCAGAGTTCCACAAAGCTGAACTTTTCGCGCAGGGCTCGGTACTCGGGCTGGTAGCGCCCCGCCTGGCGCATGAGCCAAATGGGGGTGTGATCGGTGGGCTGCATGGCGCAGGCATTGAGAAATGTGTGACTCATGATTTGTGCTGGGAAACGATTACATCGCGATGGGAGGATCGGTCGCCACTCCAAGCAGGTGGGCACGGGCGCGCGCGACCACAAAAATAGAACCCGCAATCACCACCCTGCCCTGGCTGCCCGCCTTTTCTACGGCGAGATCCAACCCCTCTTCCACGGTTTGGGCGGTGGCCCCTGGGCGTACCATGGCGAGCGCGCCCACGTCCGTGGAACGGGCCATGCCTGCGGAAACAAATACGTGCGCATCCACCACCGGGTCCAGGGCGGTTAGCATTTCGTCGTAGTGCTTGTCTGTCATGGTGCCGAACACCAGGACCGTGGGGCCTTGCACGGGTTGCTTTTTCGACTCCTGTGCCAGGTGGGCTGCAAGGGCGTGACACCCGTCGGGATTGTGGGCCACATCCAAAAGGATGGGGCAGGGGTGCACGTCCCGGATGGTCTCCAGGCGGGCAGGCCACCGGGCGGCGCGAATTCCGTTCCGAATGGAGTCATCGGAAACAAACAGCCCCCGGCCACGCAGGGCAAGTAGGGTGGCCGCAGCCGTTCGAGCGTTCTGTTGTTGGTGATCCCCCACAAGCCCAGCCATCACAGACCGCACCGTTTCACGGCCCACGGAGACGTGATCGGCGCCGCCAGGGCCGGGTCGATGATCCATGCCCTTGCCCCAGGTCAACAGCGGTGCCTGGATCGCTTGGGTCACCTGCTGCACCACGGCCAGCACCTCCGGCGGGGACGCCGCACAGAGAAAAGGCACGTTTCGTTTGGCAATGCAGGCCTTCTCCTGGGCGATTTCACCAAGGGTGTCGCCGAGCACGTGTTGATGATCAAACCCCACATGGGTCAACACACTCACGAGCGGTTCAATGACGTTGGTGGCGTCCAGACGCCCGCCCAGGCCCACTTCGGCCACGGCCACGTCGCAGGAGGCTTGTGCAAAGATCTCACAGGCGAGCATGAAGGACGCCTCAAAGAAACTCAGACGTGGAAACCCGGGTTCGGCCATGTTTCGCCGCAACCCCTGGATGGCCTGGGTGATTTGGGATTCGGACACGGGGCGGCCGTTGATTCGAATGCGCTCCACAAAACGGTGCAGGTGGGGTGAGGTAAATGTGCCCACCCGGAGCCCCTCCTGTTTGAGGGCTGAGGTGACCATGGCCGAAACGCTACCCTTGCCGTTGGTGCCCGCCACATGCACCCACTTGACCCGTCGATCGGGCCGCCCGCGGAGCTCCAGGGCACGGCGCATGCGATCCAGGCCCAGGCGAACACCGGCACGCTCCAGATGGTACAGGTAGTCGAGCGCCTCTCCGTACTCATCGGACACCTCTGGGCTAGGGTGCGAAATCCGCGCTTCCTTGGAAATCCGCGCCTGGGTGTTCTGGGTGTCGATCAGTGTGGGTGCGTTGTCCGCATCCGTACTTTCTTCGACAGGTGTCAGCTCGGCCATGGCAGGGGCCACCCTACCCTGACCCAGTCTAGGGGGCCATATGAGAACGACAGGCGATGGTGCGTCGGCCCCCTGAACGTGCGGGGGCACCACCCGGGTGAGGCTACTGGTGAAACTACTGGGGCTTACCCGGTGCGATCAGGGCCCAGTGACGGCCCGTGACTCCCTTGTCCCTTCGATGGGAGAAAAACCTATCTTTCTCTGAAAAACTACAGCCCCCGGTGTCGAAAAGGCGGCCGTGGTCGATGCCCGCTTTACCCAGCTGGTGGCGCAGGGCACGGGCCATGTCCACCACGTGCATGCCCGAGGGGTGGTTGGGCCACCGGAAATGCACCTCGGGCGACGATGCATCGGCTAACTTTCCTGCAACCTCGGGGCCTACCTCGAATACCCGTGGGCGAATGTGGGGCCCAATGGCCACAAGGACGGATTCCCTTTTCGCACCGAGACCCACCATTTGATCCAGGGCAAGGGGAACGATGCCAGCTACGATGCCTCTCCAACCGGCGTGCACGGCAGCCACGATGGAACTGGTGGGGTCAGCGAGTAACACCGGAACGCAATCTGCCGTACGAACCGCCACGGGGAAGGCGCCCGGAAGGGCGATCAACCCGTCGGCCAGCTCCTGGGACAGGGGCGCCGGGTCCTGGCCGGGCCCCAACACCCGGATCTCCGCACTGTGGGTTTGGCGCACCTCAGCCACGGGCGTCGTTGCCGCAAGCCCCACCCACTCGCAGGCCACGCGCCTATTGGCCGCCACCCGTTGGGGATCGTCGTGGAGGTGCTCATTGCTGGGTGTGGGCGGTGCCAGGGACCCGAAGTTGAGGGAATCGAAAGGGCCCGTGCTCACGCCGCCGTTTCGATCGAGAAAACCGTGTGGGAAGCCTGCGTCCAGCATCTGGGGGGCTTGAAGTACCGCCATTGGGGGGGTGTACCACGGGCATCGGGTGGTGGGTGCGGGATCTGTGGGTCGCGGGATCTGTGGGTCGCCCGTCGCCGACCACCGGCCGATTCCTGGCCGACCTGCTAGGGTGGCGCCCCATGAGCGGTCATCCTTTTCCCTCCGAGGCCTGGACAGGGGCCTATGCAGACGCAGTCAACGGCAACCCCAAGTACCGGGAAGCGGGCAAGGCCTGGACCCACGGATCTGTGGCCATGGTCATCGCGGCAGACCCTGACCGGGGCCTGAATGTGGAAAAGGGGATGATTCTCGATGTGAACGAGGGCCAATGCCGGGGCACGGAATACGTGACCGGACGGGAAGCGGCGTCCGTGGCGGATTTTGTGATTGTGGCCACCTACGACGACTGGCGCAGCGTCATCGGTGGAGAGATCGACCCCATCAAGGGCATGATGCAGGGCCGGTTGAAGCTCACCAAGGGGCACCTGCCCACCATGCTTCGGTTTGTGGAGTCCTCTCGGCAGCTGGTGGTAAGCGCAAGCCTGGTGCCCACGGACTTCTCCCGCATGGAGCCCTAACTGAACCATGGTCGGTGAATCGGACGCGGGTGTTGAATTGGCCGGAAACGTGGAACTGGGACCGGGGGCGGACCAGGGTTTTGCATCCATGATGGCCGAGCTGGTGCGGCAAAACCTGCAGGACGATGCCTCCAAGCGCGACGACTTTCAGCGACTGAAGGGCCGGGTATGCATGGTTGTGGAAGACGCGGAAGTCACCATTACGTTGGCATTTGGCGGGGGGAACCTTCGGGTGGATGTGGGAACCGTGGGCACGCCTGACTTGACTCTGCGGGCCACGAGCGAATGGATTACCCAGATGTCGCTGATGGAATGGACATCCGTGCGGCAGCTTACCCAGAACAGCCCGACCGCCCGGCGCCTGTCCCGGCTGTTTGCCACACCTTTGAAGACCCTGTGGATCTCGATGGGTCCTATTCCAACAGATGGGATGGCTCGACGGGCTGTGGCGCCCGTGGTCAGGGTACTCAAGCACGTGGACCACCGCTGGCTGCAAAGGCGCTTTCCGGACTGGAAAGGCCAAACCACGCGGGAAATTGCGGGAGCTACCCGGGAGGGCAAGCTCCATTCCCACTTTAACCGTAGGGGCGCCACGATGGTTCTGCCCCTCTCAAGACTGCTGAGTGTGGTCTGATCGGCCTGTTTTTTTTGATCGGGGTTTGATCGACCCGGCTTCATAAACGGGCCTGAGCACCTGTTGGTGCGGACGAGAGGAATCGAACCTCCACGGGGTTTCCCCCACTAGATCCTTAGTCTAGCGCGTCTACCAATTCCGCCACATCCGCGAGCGGCGGCAAGTTAGCCCGCAGGGGATTGATGTCAAGGATGGGCCGATTCGCTGGGTTCTTCGTCCCTTTGCTTGACGGTGGGGCCCTGGGGCAGGGAGACTGGGGGCAGAGAGACTGGGGAAAGGATTGTGGAGGTTCGATGTTTCAGGACGTTTTAAGGGACGTGGTAGAGCGGTCGGGTGGTGGTATGGCTGCCCTTTTAATGGGGTTTGACGGCCTACCGGTGGACCAATATGTCAAAGACACCCGTGCCGTGGAAGTGGAAGCGGTGGCCATGGAGTACACCGTGATTCTCCGCGAGGTGCAAAAAGCGGCCCATCTGTTGGAGGCGGGCGATACCGAGGAGGTGTGCGTTCGGTCCGAGAACCTGATGACAGTCATGCGGCTGCTCAACAAGGAATACTTTCTCACGCTGACGTTGGCGCCCAACGGCAACCTTGGGAAAGCTCGATACCTTATGCGGCAGCATGCTTCCGCCCTGCGGAACGAACTGGAATAGTTTGCCATGGCCTCCAAACGCCAACCGTTGCCCCAGATTTGGGTGTTGCATGGGCCCAACCTCAATCTCCTGGGCCAGCGCGAGACCGATATCTATGGTCGGGAGGATCTCAAATCAATCAACTCCACGCTAGGGCAGGCCGGCAAGGCGGCGGGCTACCGCGTGGTGTGCCGCCAGAGCAACCACGAGGGAGAGCTTGTGGATTGGGTACAGCAGGCCCACAAAAAAGCTGTGGGTATTCTTCTCAATGGGGCGGCCTACACCCATACCTCCGTGGCCCTTCGGGATGCCATCGCCGCGGGCGATTGCCCCTGCGTGGAGGTGCACCTCTCCAACGTGTACAAGCGGGAACCGTTTCGTCACGGGTCTTTCCTGGCGCCCGTCTGCCTTGGGGTGGTAAGCGGCCTGGGTGCGGCAAGTTACACGGCCGCGCTCCATGGGTTGCTTTCGCACCTGTCGCGGTACGACGACACCTAGGAACGAGTACGATTGGATAGAGATAGGGAAATTGGTCGCGCAGATCAGGAACTGGAACGGGGAAACTTAGACCGGGCCATCGAGCTGTACCTGGAGCTCTTCCAACGGGATCCGGCAGATGTTCGCTGTGCCCTCAAACTGGGCGACGCCCTCTCTCGGGCCGACCGGATTCTTGAGGCCTGCGAAGCCTACGAACGGGCCGCCCAACTCTACCGCGGGCAACGTACCTCCGATCCGGGCCCACCGATCCAGAATGACTCGGGCCAGGGTGACTCGGGCCAGGGCCAGGCAGGCCAGGGTCAGGCAGGCCAGGGCGATCTACAGAAAGCCGCGGCGGTGTACCAGTATGTGCTGCAACTGGATCCAGGTCGTGGCCAGGCCTACCACGCGTTGACTGAAGTGTACCAGGCCATGGGGCTCATGGCTGAGGCGGCGCTCACCCTGGATCGATGGGCCACACGCCTGTTTGGGGCCAACCACCCCCATGCCATGGAAACGTTGGAAAAGGCCATTGAGTTGGATCCGTCCAATTTTGCGCTGCACATACGTCACGGGGAGGCCCTCTCTAAGCTCAACCGAATGGACCAGGCGGCCCGTGCGTTTTCCCAGGCCGCTCTGCTGCTCCAGGCCCGTGGACACACGGCAGGTTTTATTAAGGTCGCCGAACGCCTTCTTTACCACCGCCCCAAGGATCTGGAGGTTGCCCGCCAGCTTGCCCAACACTACCTGGACATGGGCGACGGCATGCGGGCGCTCACCAAACTGCAACTGGCGTTCAAGGTGGATCCCCGTGACGTGGAGACCCTGCGCTTGCTTGCGGTGGCCTTTGAGAGCGTCGATCAGGTGGATAAAGCGGCGAGCGTTTGCCGAGAACTTGGGCGGGTGCATTTGGGGGCCGGGCGGCTCGAGCTGGCTCGGGAAGCCATGGAGTGGGGCCTGCGTATGATGCCCGAACACCGTGTGCTGGGAAGGGAACTGCAAGAACTTCTCTCCAAGCTTCCTCCCCAGGTGGAGTCGTCTGAGACCCACGATGTGGAAGTCTCCAATACCAGCCTTATTCCGGAGGAAATGGAGGTTCCGGATGCGAAGGGGCCGGCAGACCCACCTGTGGAGTTGCTCTCCAGCGTACCCCCGGTACCTTCCGGCCCCCCTTTGTTGGGAGCGGAGGACCGGACCATGGCGGGCGTGCCTTCGGCGATGTCACCTGGGGCTGCCCGTTCTGTCACCGCCTCGGGAGTCGAGGGCTCCTCACCCGGCACGGCCGGTGCGGGCGGACTGGGTAGCGCCGGTGGACCGAATAGCACCGGTGGGCTGAGCAGCGGTTGGGCGGACGACAACGGTGCACACAGGACCGCCGTGGCTTTGGCTTCCCCTACGGTTGGCCGGCCTCCCATGGGGCATTTTCCGGAGGTAGCCACGGGCCAGCTTGTGACTCGCCTTCTAAGTGAAAGCGACGTTTTTCAACGCTACGGGCTGACCCAACGGGTGGTTGAACACCTCAAGCAAGTGGTTGAGTTGCAACAGGACCATGTGGAAGCCCGGGAGCGGCTTCGGGATGCCTACCTTGCCCTGGGCCGTACGGACGAAGCGATCCAGATGCTCTACCAACTGTTTGAGTTGAGCGAGCCCGACCGCACTGCTGTGGCCCACATGTACCTGCGCCAAATTCTAGAACTGCACCCGGGACACGAGCCTGCCCGTGGGCGGATCGCCGCCCTTGAGGCCCAGGTGTCGTCGCACACCGCAGAAGACGTAGACTACGATGATGAGGGCCTGGGGCAGCCCACACTTGCTGCCCAACCCCAGGGGCCCCTAGGGGCACCTGGCTCACAAACCCCTGATTTGCAGGATGATTCGCGAGGTGATTCACAGGGTAATTTGCAGGCCGGCACGGGGGCGGATCGGAAAACGCCTGTTACGGATCGCCCATCCGCTGGCCTATCCGCTGGGGAAAGCAGCTCGGGGTGGCACACGGAACCGCCCACTGCCACCAGGGAGGCGCTGGGTGCGGCCCTGAATCTGGGTTTTGGGGCCGCCACGGCGGATCACCCTGCCCTCTACCCGGCGGATGCACAGGTGCAGGTTTCCGTGGACCACGATTCCGTGGAGGAGCTCCTGGAAGAAGTGGACGTCTTTCTCTCCCAGGGGCTCTGGGCGGAGGGCCGTGCCCTACTTGAACAGGGTGCGGGGCGATTTGCATCCCACCCCCTGGTGCAGCAACGGCTCCGGGAAGTCCTGCAACGGGGCCCGGGGGCGACCCAGGGTGCCCCACCGGAGACTAGCCGCGACTCCTATCCTATTTTGGAAGTGGACGTGGACGTGGATTCCGGGCTTCACGTGGAACAGCTTGCTGAAGAACTGGCCGAACTTGTGGATCCCTTGGAACTGGAGTTTGAGTCCGGGGGAGAAGCCATCGATGCGGAAACCGTGCTGGCAGCTTTCAAAAAGGAGCTGGCTATTCAGGTCTCCGATACGGATTCCGAAACCCATTTCAATTTGGGCCTGGCCTACAAGGAGATGGGGTTGTTGCAGGAGGCGGTGGACGAGTTCGCCATGGCCTCTCGTCACCCCGATCACGAAAGTGCCGCGCACCTGCTGGCGGGCCTGTGCGAACGTGAGCGGGGCAACCTGCCAGAATCCCTGGAAGCCTTTGAGCGTTCCCTGCATGCCCACGGGGTAGGGTTACAGGAACAGCTGGTTCTCCACTACGAAATCGGCTGCACGCTTTTGGAACAACACCGGGAGAAGGAAGCGCGTATTTCCCTACAATGGGTGTGCGACATCCAGCCCGGTTTTAGGGATGTGAAACAGCGGCTCGCATCCATCTCTGGATAGCCAAGCCAACCACTTGGAGCGGGCGACCGGATTCGAACCGGCGACATTCAGCATGGGAAGCTGACACTCTACCAACTGAGTTACACCCGCGAGTTCCCAGGTGTAGCAACGCGCCACCAGGATTCAAATGGAGCACCCAAGGATTTAGACCTCGTCGTCGGGAAAGGTGGCTTGCGGCGGAAGCAGCGTGTTGGTGTGGATGGCGGCGTCCGAGTCTTTCGCCTCGGGGGGCGGTGCAAGGATGGAACTCCGGTACCTGGATTGGATCATCTCTGCCAGGGGCTGCACGCCTTCCCTTCGATCAAAGGGTACATAGGGCACTTTGGCTTGTTGGAGTCTCTGGCAAAAATGGATGCCCCAGGGCTGGTCATGCCCCCAAACCACGGTGGTGAACTCCCTGGACTGTTGGCCCAACCAGGGAATCAACAGCCCGTTGTCATCCCGTACGGGGTCAATCGCATCCACCACCACGATGGAGGGGCACCATAGACCAAATTTCTCTTCGACCTTCTTGGGGTTCACCAGGGTATTGACCTGTACCACCTGCGCGGCCATGGCCTCCCTCAACGCCACCTCGAGGGAAGCATTCCCTGAAACCACAGCGACCTGGGTGGGGCCTAGCGCACCAGGAACCTGAAGCGTACTGCGCCCCTCTTCCCCCCCGCTTGGATCGTACGCGTCGGCCATTCTAGGAAACATCCATACCAGGTATTGCCCAACTAGGGATCGCCCAACTAGGGATCACCTAGTACCGATACCAATCGGACTTGAAGGGCCCTTCTACAGGAACACCCAGGCCCTTGGCCTGCTTGGCATTGAGCTCCGTGAGCTTGACGCCCAATTTCCCCAAATGCAGGCGAGCCACCTTTTCGTCGAGCTCCTTAGGCAAGAAGTACACCTTGCCAGTCTCGTAACGGTCCCTGTCGTTCCACAGTGTCATTTGGGCCAGGACCTGATTGGTAAAGGAGTTGCTCATCACGAAACTGGGGTGGCCTGTGGCACAACCCAGGTTCACGAGCCTGCCGCGGGCAAGGACCGTGATGCGCTTTCCGTCTGGGAAAATGAACTGATCTACCTGGTCCTTGACGTTCTCCTCGGAGATTCCGTTTTTGGGATCGGTCAACCAGGCCATTTGGATTTCAGAGTCAAAATGGCCGATGTTGCACACGATGGCCTCGTTTTTCATGGCCTGCATGTGTTCACCGCGAATGACATCGTCACAGCCGGTGGCGGTTACAAAAATGTCTCCCAGGGGGGCTGCCTCTTCCAGGGTCGTGACCACAAACCCTTCCATGGCGGCCTGCAGCGCACAGATGGGGTCGATTTCTGTGACGATGACCCGGGCACCCTGACCGCGAAGGGCCTGGGCACATCCCTTGCCGACGTCGCCATAGCCCGCAATAACGGCAACCTTTCCTGCGATCATGACGTCGGTGGCGCGTTTGACCCCATCCAGCAGGGACTCCCTGCAACCGTAGAGGTTGTCGAACTTGGACTTGGTTACCGAATCGTTGACGTTGATGGCGGGGCAACGGAGGGTGCCCTCCTTGCTCATTTCGTAGAGGCGATGCACGCCGGTGGTGGTTTCCTCCGAAAGGCCGCAAATGGCGTTCGGCCCCTCGAACATGTCGGGGTACTTCTGGTGGATGTGAATGGTGAGGTCTCCACCATCATCCAGGATGAGGTTGGGGGCCTGGCCGTCCTTGAATGCGCGAATTTGCTGCTCCAAACACCATTCGTATTCCTCTTCGGTCTCGCCCTTCCAGGCAAACACCGGAACACCGGTCACGGCGATGGCGGCGGCGGCGTGATCCTGGGTAGAAAAGATGTTGCAGCTCGTCCAGGTGACCTCGGCTCCCAGTTCCCTAAGGGTTTCGATGAGTACCGCAGTCTGGATTGTCATGTGCAGACAACCCGCGATTCGCGCCCCCTTTAGGGGTTGCTTGTCGCCATATTCCTCGCGAAGGGCCATCAATCCAGGCATCTCGTGCTCGGCGATGCGGATTTCCTTACGTCCCCATTCAGCGAGGGAAAGATCGGCCACTTTGTGGGGGTGGGTCTGGGTTGCGCCGTTTGTGCTTTGAATCTCTGTTTGCATCGTCATGGTCTCCGTACTGAACGTTTGCAGCGCATGCCTAGCTCGAGTTGCCCAGGATTCCTAGTGATTGTTCCGGGTTCTTTTCGATTTTCTTTCCGGGGACCGTCACCGGCATTCGATTGCCCTTAATTTTCCCAATTGCGCCGTCCTGTACTTTGATATGGTGACCCTTACCGTGACGACCCAATTTTCATGAACAATTTCCTCAAAAGCTATCGAATCCACCCTCTCTATTTGGCCTCCGCGGCCCTGCTGCTGTTCAGCGGAGCCCTCTTGATGGCCTGTGACAACGGCTGCAGCTGTGGTGGCACACCTCCCGTGGCGGAACTGATCACCCTGGAGGGGGAAGTCACCCGGGACTTCCGGGACGCACCACGGGCATGGAAGGCCACTGCGATTGGGGACGGCTACCATATTGGAGATGCGGTCCGCACCGGAAACGACTCCAACGCCAAGGTCAAGCTTTCCGGAGGTGGGGGGCTGGTGCTTGTGGCGGACACGGTGGTTCGGTTCCTTTCCAATGGTGGAAATGGGCAGATCGGGAGCATCGGCCTGGAAATGGGATCGGCCACGGTGGAATCTGGGGATCAGGACCTGTTGCTTGTGGGCGACTTTGGGGAGGCCCTTATCCGGGCTGGGACCAAGCTTGTGGTGGAGTTTGGCGATGGCACGGTCGCGTTTGATGCCATGTTTGGGTCTGCGGTCCTTTCCAGGGAGGGCAGGGACGACATTAGCATCACGCCAGACAAGCGCCTGTTGCTGGCACTGGAACTGGGAGACGCTGTGATCGACCCTCAACCGGTTGAGGAGCCGGTTGAGGAGCCCCTGGACCTTCCAGAGATGATTCAGATCGCCATCGAAGGGCGTGGGGTGCAGCGACAGGGAGAGGATGGCCAGTGGGTCCCCCTGGACAGCAGCACCACCGAAGTTCCCGTGGGTTCGTTGTTGAAGGTGACAGGTAGGGCCGAGGCCACCGTCTCTCGAGGGGGAGAATCCCATGTGCTACACCGCAATACGGAAGCACTTATTGGCACCGACCAGGGGGAGCTCGTGGGAATGAACCGGGGCTACGAGAGCTCGGCTGCCACAGAAAACTCCTCCAACACGCGGGTGCCTGGGGGAGTCATTGCAGTTCGCAAGAATGTATTGACGTCCCGTGCCGATATTCACATGCGTGGGGACGACGCGGTTATTCATGCCACCCGTGGCACCACACTGATTCAGGGCAACAAGGAGTCCTACCTGCTGCGTACGGGAGAAACTGCCACACTGTTGGCGGACGGGCGTATTGAATCCCAAAGTCGGGCTCCCTCACGGGCCCATTTGGAGGTTCGCGCCGGGGAGTCGGTCACCGTGCATGCACCGAAACCACCGGTTTCAGTTCGGGTGAATTTTCGTTCCAAGTGCTCCGGTGAGGGACTGGTGGAAATCGCCCGGGGCGGTTCTTTTCGCAACGTGTCAGGCCGCTCTTTTGGTGAGGGCGCTGCCAACGTTCGCCTCCCCTCAGGCAACGCCCGATACCGTGTGCGTTGTTCTGAAAATGGAACCCCCTCGGATGCGGCCGTGGCAGACGGGGTGATTACTATCCGTAGGGATAGTGGCCGGGCCCAGCTTCCCCGTCGGCCCACCCGCAACGTGGTGGATACGGACGGTCGCCGCTACACCATCCTGTATCAAAACCACCTGCCCATCGTGATGGCCCGTTGGAGCAAGGCCCCGGGGGCCGGCCCGTACAATCTGCACTTGAAGAGCGGCGGCAGTCGAGCGCAGGTCACCCCTAGCAACCAACCCATGGTCACGCTCAACAGTGGCGAAGTGCCCGAGGGAACCCACACATTGTGGTTTGAGGCCGGGGGTGCAAAATCCAAGGAAACCGTGGTTCGGGTAAGCTACGACAACGCTTCGCCTGCCTGCTACCTGCAGGAACCGGCACCGAGCGCAGCGATCGCCCACGGAGCCTCTGTCAAGGTATCGGGTGTGGCCGTGGAGGGCTGGGCCGTGCATATTGGTGGCACTCCCATTTCGCTCGATCACAGCATGCGTTTTTCAACCGAGACGGTTGCTCCCAATGACCTGGATGGCATCGTGATTCGCCTCACCCATCCTCGGTTTGGAACGCATTTGTACCTTCGACGGGTTGGAGGAACCCCCTGAACTACCAGGATCCCATGATTGGTCGGGCCGTGCTCGGCCGCTACCGTATCGTTCGTGCGCTGGCCAAGGGAGGCATGGGCGTGGTGTATCTGGCGCGCAGCGAAGGTGCGTCCGGGTTTACCAAGCCGGTGGTGGTCAAACGCATGCTGTCGGACCTGATGCTGGACCAGACCATGGCCCGCATGTTCGTGCGTGAAGCTCGCATCATGTCGCGGCTGCGGCACCCGGGGCTTGTGGGTGTGACGGACTTCGGTGAGGAACGGGGCGATTACCTGATGGTGATCGAGTACGTGCACGGGTTTCACCTGGGGCAGTGGCACCGGTACGTGCGGCAGGTTCGTGGGCCATTCTCCGCCGAAATGGTTGTGCATATCGTGACCAAGGTGCTGGATGCCCTGCACTACGCTCACACCCTGACCAGCGAGGATGGCAGCCCCATGAATATTATTCATCGGGACGTCTCACCCTCCAACGTGCTGATCGACGTGGAAGGTCACGTCAAACTCACCGATTTTGGGGTGGCCCGAAGTCGCGACCACACGGAACAAACGGAAGAAACCACCATCAAGGGCAAAATGCCCTACCTGGCCCCGGAACTGTTTCGGCTCGAGGAGCCCACCGCACTGACCGACGCCTACGCGTGTGCGGTGGTTCTGCACGAACTTCTTGTGGGGAAAAACGAGTTTCGGGCATCGGACATGGCGGCCACGGTCTCCCGGGTGTTGGAGCACAAACCCACCCCGGTAAATCATATTCGGGATGACATCAGCGACGAGCTCAGTGCCGTAATTCAACGGGCCTTGTCCAAAGAACCCGCCGACCGCTACTCAAGTGCAGAGGAGTTTGCCAAGGCCCTGCGAGAAACCCACAAAAACAGCGAAAGCGAACGGGATAAGGCCATGCATGACATGGTTCAAAAGGACTTTCGGGATCCTCGCATTGCCACGGTACTTCGATCTCCCTCCCTCGCGGAGCTGGAATCCGCATGGAGAAACCCTCCTGAAACCGTGCGATCTGAGCCGCCCACCCAGATCACCGAGATCCCCAACCTTTCCAGTTCCCCGCCAACGGTTGCGCCTCCGCGCATGCGCAGCGATGAGAAGAACGCGGGCGCGCCCCGGGAAGAGCCGTCGTCCCGTCGCCGGGGCTTCCCCTGGATGGTTGTGGTAACGACCACTGCCGTGTTGGGAGCCGTTGCCATGGGGGCCTGGTTTGGTCTCGAGTACGTGAAGGGCCGTGGAAACCAGGAACAGGCGTTTGTGGTGGTTCAACCCAACGGAACCGCAACTGCCGGGGCCGGGGCCGGGGCCGCTGGGGCTGGGGGCGCCGGGGGTGGGATCGCCGGCCAGGAAATCACTGGGCAGGAAATTACTGGGCAGGAAGCTGGAGAACACCCTGCCACATCTCCTGGGGGCGCCGGTGAGGGCAACAAAGAAGCCCAGCCAGAACCAATGGGCCACACTTCACGCACCCAGGGCACCCGTAGTGCGCGCACCCGCCCGGCCCGTACGAAGACCGCTCCGACCACGGAAAATCCACCTGCCGCAACTCGCCCAACCTCCCGTGGTGGGCTTGGGCAGCCGTTTAACCGACGACGGGCCGAGGTGATTTCATGCTTTCAACAACATGGAGAGGGCCAACCGTCCTCTGTGGTGATCGGGTTTTCCCTGGCGGCCTCTGGCGCCGTGACCAACGCAACGATTAAGCCTGCCTCGGTGGCGCCCACGCCGCTTGGCCAGTGTGTGCTCGGCGTGGCCAAGACCACCGAGTTCCCACCCCGGGACACAGGGATTTCTTTCTCGATTCCCGTGACCATCCGTACGGTTTCCCAGTAGACACTCACCAGCGAGACTTCCCAGTGGAGACTTCCCAGTGGAGACTTCCCAGTAGGGCTTCCCATCAGGATCTCTCCAGTCGGTGTACGTCAGTGGAAGTGCTTGAACGACGGGCGATAGTCGCTGGTGGACACCTGTCTGTAGAGATCCCAGCAGCGGGAAAGCACTCACCAGATCACCGGTACGTATGGAAACGTAGGGTCGCATGGCGCGAGTCGGTCCATGTGGAGGTGCCCTGAAATACAGCGATTCAAGGCACCTCCTGGGGAAAACTCCGTCAGCGGGAGCGCCGCATGTCCACGTTGATGATGGTCACGCCCTTGTCTTCGACACTGATGGGTCGGGTCTGGGAACGGTACCGGTCCATCTCGATTTCCAGTCGGTAGTCGCCTGGCGGAACGTCGATCTCGAAGAACCCTTCCTCGGAAGCCTGTGCCTCCAGGCCCAGGGGTTGAACCAGAACCTTCGCAGCCAGGGGTGTACCCGAGAAGGATTGGATCACACCCTGGATCTGACCCTGGGGAGGCAGGGGCTGCAGCGTGATGGGCAAGTCGAGCTCCTCACCGGGCTGCAGATCCACGGTGACACGGGCAGGCAGGTAGTCGTCAGGTTTGACAACCACGGTGAGCGTGACGCCCGCCTCAAGGCCTTCAATACGGAACTCGCCGTTTTCGTCCGTGGTGAGACCCACAGGGGTAAGCAACACGGATTCTTCGGAAAGGCCTTCGGGCCGTTCCACACCTGCCATGATGACGGGCACCACAGGTTTTGTGGACGAATCACCTTCACCCCCGGCACCATCCTGGACCGCACCATCCTGGACTGGACCGCCCTGGGCACCATCGACCCCAGCCACCTCTGTGGATTGGCCGTCATCCTCGCCGGCACCTGTACTGGCACCCGTACTGGCACCCATCAAGTCACCGACGGTTTTGCGATCGATCCAAACTTCCACCAACGCGTTCGCTACGTTTTCGCCATTGGGGCCACGCACGACACCCACAAGCACACCTGTGGTGGGCTCTGGGGGCTGCTCGATGGGTTGAACCTCAACCACGGGCTCCTCGATGGGCTCCTCTGGCAGGGGCGGTGCCGGGTGGGGTTGCTCGGCGGAGGGGAACCGGAAAGTTGCCGTGGCAAGGGCCGCAAACCGGGGAGGAACATCCACGAGCGGAGTGTTGGGATCGGTGAGCTCCGGGCGGGAACTCAGAAGGCCGCGAAGTTTCGCCTCCAGCTGAATATCCCTGAATTCGCCGACCCAATACCGCGCACCGGCGGATAGGTACATGGGGCTTTGCATGGCAGTGGGCGCGCCATCGCCCATGAGGATATCCCAGCTCCACTCCCCAAAAAACTCAAACTGATCGTTGCGCCAGGCGCCACCGATGCCGCTAAGAAACGCGTTGTATTCGCTCACGCCCAGTGAAATGCGGTCAGAACCACTCAGGAGTTCCGCGTTGCTTACGGATGCGGCGCTCTGGTCCACTCGGTAGCCCAGGTTTGCCACAACGTTTACGTTGTCGTTGAGTCGGTAGTTGCCCATGGCAACCATATCGAGGGTCATGGCACCAAACACGACGGAGGGGGCTTCGTTTCCAGGCACCCAGGCCGTGAACTGGGCCCCAAATCCGTAGTTCCCCTTGTCCTGCCAACCACGCAGCACCACACGGGGATCGCCCACCAAACCATCGTCGGCCTCTCCAGCTTCCTCATGGCGGTCGTAGCGGCCGTCCAACAGTAGGGCCGCGGCAAACCAGGGAACCGGTTGTACCGAAGCGGCAAGGCGCCCGCCGAAACGGCTGTGTGTATCTTCCGCGTCGAGCACGGACTCGGTGCGGCCGTACCCCGCAGTCACCGACAGTGCGGCCGCCCAGGGAGACGATGCGGCAATGGCCAGGCGGTCTAATCCAGGGAGCCCGTTGTCCGCGTGCCCGAACCGGGTATCGGGTGCGGCTTGTTGTTCGGCACCCTCCCCGTTTGAGGACTTTGCGTCGATTTCCTGGGCCGCAACCCCATTGGAAATCAGAAAGAAGATACCGAGCAGAACAGAAACAGAACGAGGGCCGTAAAAGTACACCGTCGGATCCTATCCGTTCCTGTGGATGAAACGCAATAGATGGGTACGGTTTCAAACCCCACTGAAACGGGATCGAAAGGAAGACCACCAGCTCGTGGCCCGAAGTGGAGCCAGATCGGGGTCGGCATCCAGCAAGCTCACCTCGTGGAATCCGGCTTTTCGTGCACGATTAAGCCACTCTCGCGCCTTTTCCTCATCGGAAAGGCAGCTGTGGGCGCAGGCCACGTTGAAGGCATCCGTTCCGTCACCGGTCCGGTAGAAAACCCGCTCAAAAATCTCACCCGCGGCCTGAAACTCACCCGCATCATGGGCGGCCACACCCAGTTGGCGCCCCGCATCGTGGGAAATCATGTGCCCAATGGCGGAGGATAGGAGTTCGGAAGCCCGTCGAAAGGCGGCCGTCTCAATCCACGCGTGTACCAGCCGTGGGGCCACAAACTCCGGGCGATGGGGCAGGGCCTGTTCCAGGGGTTCAATTGCCTGGGAAGCCCGCCCCAGTGCCAGACGGAGCGCACCCAGGAGCGCAGGTTCCACTTCCCCCTGCTGGGAAAGCACTCGAGTCTGTTCTTCAGCCTGCTCGATGTTCCCGTCGAGCAACCACGCCCAGGCCAGGATGTGCTGGGCATGACGCCGAACATCCGGTTGCTTGGCTTGGGCGGCCACAACCTGGGCCAACTGTTGGGCCTCCTGAAAATTTCGGGAATCGAGCTGGGCCTGGGCCGCGCGTAGGAAATCCACCAGGGGGCGATCGGCTCCCAGCCGCCGCTCCAGCTGTAGACCTCTGTAGTTTTGGAACACAAGCAAGCCGAGCAATGCCGTGGCCACAAACATATTTTGGGCAAGGGTGGCAGCGACCAGTCCCACTCCCAGGAAAAGGGATACTAGATAGGCCCAGCGACGGGCCCCCTGGCCCAGAACCGATTCCATGGCCGCCGCGAGAACTTGGCCGCCGTCCAGGGGCAGAATGGGAATGAGGTTGAGTACACCCCAGCCTAAGTTGACCCAAATTAAACTCTGCAGCGCGAACTCACCAAGTGAACCCGGTGCGACAGGCGCCCACCACAGCGCCACCATGGCTGCCGCGCCCAGGCCCACCCCCACGAGGGGACCGGCAAGGCTCACAAGCACCCGCGCCAGTGGCGAAAGGGGAACCAACGACGACCAGGCGGTGAATCCACCCATTCCATGGAGCTCAATGCTGGGTTCTTGCCCGAACCAACGCGCGGCAAACGCGTGGCCCAGCTCGTGGAACAGAACGCCGGTGAACATGATGGGCAACCAAATGGCCATGACCCACCACGCATCTAGGGAGGGCGCGCCTTGTGTGCCGGCGGGAACGCGCAGGTAACCCAGGTACAGGGCAATGGCGAAAAACCAAAACCCCACGCGGACAGGAAACCCGAAAAGACGAAACGACATGGACCTCACCCCACCGTAGTGCTGGATGGGGTGGAGGCAACCACGTGGGTACTATTTCACGGTCAAGCTGCCTAAATGGTAGCGAATGCTTCTTCTGGAATATCCATGGGGGAGCGATCCGCAAGCGCGATGGTTTCGGCACGCGCCACAACCTCGGGCAGGCAGTTGTTGGCGAACCAAAGGGCCGCGTACTTCTTGCCGGCATAGAAATGCTGGTCCGGGTGGTCGGCGGGCAGTGCCTTGGCCGACTCGATGGCGATGGCCGCCGCTTGCAACAGCAGCCAACCGATGACGGTTTCACTCATCATCACCAGGAAGGATCTTCCGGACAGGGGAACCTGCTCCATTTCGCCGGACTGGAACCAGGTCAAAAAGCGCATGGCTGTGGCGCCAATGGCCTCCTGGGCCTTGCTAAGGCGCTTTACTGCTTCGCCGAGCTCCGGATGCTCCACATGCTCCTGAACAAACTGGGCCACGTCACCCATGAACTGCTGGGTGTATTGGCCTCCCTTGAGGCCAAGTTTGCGGCCCACCAGATCCATTGCCTGAATGGAGTTCGTCCCCTCGTAGATACTAAACACCTTGGAGTCCCGTAGGTATTGCTCCAGGGGGTAGTCTTGAACAAACCCTGCACCTCCGTGCACTTGGATGCCGATTTCACAGATATTGAAGGCTTCGTCCGACCCGTAGGCTTTTACCAGTGGGGTCATCAGATCGACCTGCCCCTTGTGGTAGTCCGCTTTCTCGTCATCTTTGCCCGCAAGCAACCGCGCCTGGTCCTCATGGTATGCCAACTTGTAAATGAGAATGCGAAGCCCTTCGACCTTGGCTTTCATCTCCATGAGCATTTGGCGCACGTTGGGATGCTGGATGATGGGCACGCGGGGTGCTTCAGGGGTTTTCCAATTCTTGACGTTCGGGCCCTGTTTTCGGTCCCGGGCGTACTCGAGGGTGTTGAGGTAGGCCGTGGATGCAATGCCCAGGCTCTGGACGCCTACGCCGATGCGGGAGAAGTTCATCATGGTGAACATTTGGCGCATGCCCTGGTGCTCTACCCCGCCCACAAGCTCACCCACGCACGTGTCGTTTTCCCCAAAGTTGAGGACCGCCGTCGACGACCCGTTGATGCCCAACTTGTGCTCGATGGACCCGGTGGTGACGTCGTTGGATTCACCGGGCGTGCCGTCCTCGTTGACCCGGTACTTCGGAACGATGAAGAGCGATAGGCCCTTGGTACCCGCGACTGCACCCTTCACCCGTGCAAGCACCAGGTGGATAATATTGTCGGTCAGATCGTGATCACCTGAGCTGATGAACACCTTCGTGCCCTTGATATTGTAGGTGCCGTTCCCGTTCTTTTCTGCGGTGCTGAGAGCTGCGCCCACATCCGAGCCCGCGTGGGGTTCCGTGAGACACATGGTGCCGCCCCACTTCCCCTGAAACAGGTTCCTTGCGTACAGAGCGCGCTGGGCTTCGGTGCCGTTTTGGTCGATGGCCTCGGCCGCGCCCTGGGTAAGCCCTGGGTACATACTAAACGCCGTATTCGACCCGCTGAGCAGCTCCTCTGCGGCAATGGAAACGATCGTGGGCGCTCCCTGGCCGCCGTGTTCCTCTGAGACGCTTACACCCTTCCAACCCTCTTCGTACAACTGGTTCCAGGCTTCCTTGAACCCCGTGGGGGTGGTGACTTGCCCATTTTCCAGGCGGCACTTCTCCAGGTCACCCACCTGGTTCAGGGGGCCGGTCACCGTGGTGCTGAATCGATAGACCTCGTCCAGCACCATCTTGACCTCGTCCACGCCCCAATCCGCAAAGGGGCCCTTGGAAAGGATATCCCCCACCTTGAGTTGCTCGAACAGTGTGAACTGAATGTCACGCAAGTCGGCCTTGAAACGATTGATGGGCTGGGACACGAAAACCTCCTGGGAACCTAACGGTGCTTGAATCTACGACTTGTGCCCACCCAGCACATGGATGGGACGCGTTGTGTAGTGTTTCATTATTGTTTCGGTGCTGCGACGCGTCAAGGAATGTCCGTGGATGGCTGCAATCGCTGGGTGATCGTTGCCTGGCGGCGCGTAGGTTTGTACGTCGAGTGGTGGCACAGCCCGGTGCAGCCACGTAAAAGGGTGGCTCCATGCGTATTGAAACCTTTCTTGAGGAGCAGGGTCGTCTCGCGGTGAAATCCGCCACGGGCCAGGACGCACCTGCCCTGATTCGCCCTACCACAGACTCCACTCACGGGGACTATCAACTCAACGGAGCCATGGCACTTGGGAAACGGCTCAAGAGTTCCCCAAGGGAGATTGCCGCCGCCATCGCGGAGCACGTGGTGCGCGAGCCTGCGGTGATGTCGGCAGAGGTGGCAGGCCCGGGCTTTGTGAACCTGAGGCTAGACTCCGCCTGGATTGCACAACGCCTGGCAGACGGGTTGGCCGATGTGCAACGGGACGGTGTTCCTGAGGTAGAGGCCAAGCAGCGGATTGTGGTGGACTTTTCATCGCCAAACATCGCCAAGCAAATGCACGTGGGGCACCTGCGTTCCACCATTATTGGGGACTCCATTTGCCGTTTGCTGCGCTTTGTGGGTCACGACGTCACGGGAGATAACCACCTTGGGGATTGGGGCACACAGTTTGGCCTGTTGATCGTGGGCATGCGCACCTGGGGTGACCCGGCATTGTTTGGAAAGGACGCACAGGATCCCATCGGTGAGCTTGAGCGAGTGTACAAACTGGCTAGCGCCGAAGCGAAAGACAACGGGGCCTTTGCGCAGGCAGCACGGGACGAGCTTAAGAAACTCCAGGACGGGGATCCGGAAAACCATGCCCTGTGGGAGAGCTTCGTGGCCGCCACGAGAAGGTCACTGGATCAAGTGTACGACCGGCTTGGTGTAACGTTTGATCTTTGGCTTGGGGAAAGCACCTACCACAGCATGCTACCTGGCGTGATCGACTCCCTACAGAAGCACGACCTTAGCCGTGAGGATGCGGGCGCGGAGTGCGTATTTTGGGGTGAAGTTGCGGAATCCGGCAAGGAAGTGCCCAAGGAACTGCTTCGACAAAAGGAACCGTTTATTGTTCGAAAGAAGGACGGTGCGTACCTCTATTCCAGCACCGACCTTGCAACGCTCCAGTACCGCAAGGACACGCTGAAAGCCGATCGATCTGTGTACGTAGTGGATACTCGACAGGGGCTTCACTTCAAACAGGTGTTTGCACTGGCTCGACTGCTGGATATGGAACTTGGATTGGAGCACGTGGGGTTTGGCACCGTACTTGGCACCGACGGAAAACCGTTGCGCACCCGAGATGCGTCGGGGCAGGTGGTGACATTGGCATCCCTGTTGGACGAAGCGGAACGCCGTGCCGCAGAACATATGGTGCAGGAAGGAATCCGGATTCCAGAAGACCAGAAAGCGGAAGTGGCACGTGTGGTGGGTATCGGTGCGGTGAAGTATGCAGACCTCCGGCAAAATCGATCAAGCGACTACCAGTTTGATTGGGACAAAATGATTTCGTTCAAGGGCAATGCGGGCCCCTATATCCAGTACGCCTACGCACGAATACGGAGCCTATTTCGTAAAGCCAATACCGTAGAGAGTGCCGCTCTCGCTTTGGACATGGACGACTTCCCAGCTACCCAAATTCTCTTGGATCAACCCGAAGAACGGGTACTCGGCCTATGCCTTGTACGTTTTGGAGAACAAGTGCATCAAGCCTCCGAGCAACACCTGCCCCATTTGATCGCAGATCACCTGTACAATTTGTCCCGGGCGTTCAGTGCATTCTACGAAGCCTGCCCCGTCCTGAAATCAAAGGGCCCCCAACAGCAAAGCCGCCTCGCCCTAGCCGCCATGACCGCCCGCCAACTACGCCGCGGCCTCTCCCTACTAGGCATCGAAGTCCTCGACCAAATGTAGCCCCACCCCCCGCCCCCGGGTCACGAAGACGTGTCCCCCCAAAGCCGTATGAAAGCGCCCGAGGGTCGTGGAGGCGTGTCCCTGAAAAAGGGAAAAAACGACGTGGAGGCGAGAAAATACGCAACTGGGAGGTTTACAGACCGATACCCGGACATGACGAAACCACGGATGATTGTTCCCGGCCGGACGGTGATGGTGACGCGACGTTGTTTGGACCGACGTTTCTACTTACGGCCG
>JAUICN010000029.1 GCA_030427835.1 Polyangia bacterium
CGGTCCTTGTGATTGATGACGAATCGGGCCCGAACATGATGGAAGGGGTATTCCCAAAGCGTTGGAAGAACCGACACGTCGCCACGCCGTGGAACTTGCCGAGGTTCGATCTCACACCCGTACCCAACATACACCTCCCACTCTTCCACCAGACATTCGCCCACTACGATGTTTGCGGAAACAACGGAATGGAAGGCCACCTTACCGCCACGGCGTCTCTGTTCGAACTCGCGTTAATGGAGACCCTGCCCAGCAACCGTTTTCACAGCATCACCCTGGACGGAGAGGGCAAAGAACTCGACCTAAAACTGATCAAAAAACTCCCCCATCCAGCCAACGTACAACAGGTCACGATCCACAACGCCTCTATTGCAGACCTCGCTCCCCTGTGGTCCCTCAAACACTTGGAAACCCTAGTCCTACCAGAGGAGGTGATTTCCCAGCACGCCCACATTCTAGAAAAGCGCTCCACAGCCTACCCCGTACCCCTGTCGGTGCTCGCCAGTTCCCACTGAACCGAATTCAAATCAGCAAGAAAGCACTACGAACAGGGGCCATCGTGGCGCCAGCCACAGTCAGGACAAGACTCTTTGTTGCCACGATCCCAAAAAGCAAACACGGCATTAAAAAGAACATATGGGCTAACCAATAACAACGGGATCCAAGCGAGAAGCTTCAAGAGACGCGAAGCCTTTTCCTTGTCACTGAGGATTCCAAGTGCACGCCTTTCCTCTTCCGTAAACTCGTTGAGTTCGACTGGCTCTATCGTATTCGAATCTTCCACTAGGGCTCCAGCCCCGTCGGAACACTCCACAGCACATTCGTTCGCAGCTGCCTCTCTGCAGCATGTACGCCCGAACGGTAGGCCGCATCGTTGCGCAACCGCTGTGAATCAACCCGGCCACGAACCTGATCCTCCCGACCCTCCTGCTTGAACGAAAGCACCGCCTTCACAAAGGCCTGGGCTTCCATCTGCCGTGTGGGGTCCTGCATCATGGCCTCAATAGCGGTACGCCCTGCCTGAAATGCAGCATCCCTGCCCTCGTCATCCCACCCTTCCACCGCAGCACAAGCACCCGCCATGAACTCCTGATGCACCTGTTGAAACGCCCGTTCCGCATCCCGATATCCCTTGGGGTCAACTTCCAGCCCCCGTTGGCGCGTACCATAAGCATCCCTCAAATATTCAGTGGCATCCGGGTACAGGCAGTCAAACTCATCCTGCTCCACACCGGAAAGGCCAATAAGCATTCCCTGAACCCATTCATGGTCTCCTCGGTCCAAGGCACGTTCAATGGAATCGGCAATATGCCCATCCGCATGGCGCTCAAACATGGAACGCAGGCCCGCCACCATAAAGTCGGAGATGATTCCGGTAGCCAAGCTTTGGGGGGTAGGCAAACTGACAAACCCCCTGCGCCAGGCCGTCACGTCAACAAAATCCTCCACCAAGCCGTCAGTTGTGGGCACTGCCGCCATGGCGCTGTCCTTCAACTTCACCAAAACATCAGATGCATCGCCTTGGGTCCGCAACGCAGTTGCCGAAAGTTCACCCGCGGCCCCGTTCACAGGAGGTTCCACGTACAGCCCTTGCGTGCAACTCCCACCGTCTATCCTTGTTGTGTTCGACATGTTCCGCTCCTTTGCCCCCGTTATCGGACCAAAGTTGCGGCAGTTGCGTCATTTCTGAAAAAAGATCAGTCCGGCAACAAATAATCTGGCAGCGGATAAATCAACACCCGAGCAGCCACAGCGCACCTCATTTGAGATGATTGAGAGTTTGACCGCAGTAGATATGTGTCAATACGAGTCAGCAGGGGCCACCTGTCCCCATAAAGTGTCCACAGGGGTCACCAACAATCATCCAATGGCCACTACAGCGACCATCCAAACCGAAACATTCCTAGGAAGAACCTTCAAGGAACAACTGTTGCATTCAAATCAATCCATGCTCCAGCCAAGAAGTTTACGCGCTGCATTATCTCATCTCGCCCGGCCCACCTACCTGCTCGCGCTGCTGCCCATGGCACAGGCCTGCACCCTATCCTCACACGCCGCACATGATCAGCCGGCCGCCAAGGCAGGCAACACCATGCGGATCTGTTCTCCAAAGCTCACCGAAAACATCTACAAGCAACTCGTCACCAGCACACTCAATGACCTACAGCCTCCGTACCGGCACAACGACTCGGTCCAGATGGATCGCCCCCAAGATACCCTCCAAAAATACTACCAAGACATACTCAAGGCCTTTTCCATACCAGAGACAAACCGACCCCATGATCCACCCGTCACCGGAAAATTGAAAGTCACCACGGACCCCAGCGACACATCCCACCACGTGCACACGTGGTTCACAATAAGCCAATGGGATTCCGACACATGGTTCGAACTTACCGGGACGGTGGGGTACACGTCGGTCCTTGTGATTGATGACGAATCGGGCCCGAACATGATGGAAGGGGTATTCCCAAAGCGTTGGAAGAACCGACACGTCGCCACGCCGTGGAACTTGCCGAGGTTCGATCTCACACCCGTACCCAA
>JAUICN010000011.1 GCA_030427835.1 Polyangia bacterium
GCGACAACGTGAAAATGCAAGTGGAGCTCATCACCCCGGTGGCGCTCGAAGACAAACAGCGTTTCGCCATCCGTGAGGGCGGTCGAACCGTCGGCGCTGGCGTCATTACCAAGATTGCGGAGTAGACGAGTACAACATGGCATCAGCGACAAAAATTCGTATTCGACTCAAGGCCTACGACCACAGGCTTCTGGACCAGTCCGCGGGTGAAATCGTGGATACGGCAAAGCGAACCGGGGCCCGCATCGCAGGCCCAATTCCCCTGCCTACCCAGATCAGCAAGTACACTGTGCTTCGTGGCCCCCACGTTGATAAGAAGTCCCGAGAACAGTTTGAGATCCGAACCCACAAGAGGCTTCTGGATATTCTCGAACCCACCCAGGACACGCTAGATGCTTTGATGAAACTCGACCTCTCGGCTGGGGTTGACGTAGAGATTCGTTCCTAGGAAATATCATGGCTAAATTGGAAATCACAGATTGGGAAAAGAAGCGGGTCGGCGAAATCGACCTGAAGGACTCCGTGTTCGCAACGGACGTCAACGAGCCGCTTCTTTACGACGTGCTGAAGGCACAACTCGCTTCGCGACGTTCTGGCAACGCCAGTACAAAAGGCCGGTCTGAAATACGTGGGTCTACCCGCAAGATCGGTCGGCAAAAGGGTGGCGGGAGTGCTCGTCATGGGTCTATCCGCGCCGGCATCTTTGTGGGAGGCGGAAAGCCAAAGGGCCCCAAGCCCAGGGATTACTCCTACCGACCCACTCGCAAAATGCGACAGGGCGCGATGCGGAGCGCACTCTCCCTGAAGCTTCAGGAGAATCGACTTCACGTGCTGGAAAGCATGGAAGTTGAGGAAGTGAAAACCAAAAAGCTCCATCAGCTGTTGGATGGCTTGCAAGTGGGCACCAGCGCAATCCTTGTGGATCATGCTGGGAATGAAAAGCTCAAGTTAAGCGCCCGAAACCTAAGTAAGCATCATTTTCTTCCCCCAGAGGGAGTAAACCTCTACGACCTGCTCCGCCATGATCATGTGGTGGTGAGTCGTGATGCCATACTGGAACTTCAAAAGCGCTACGAGCCCATTGCTCGGGCAAGTCGCACCAACCCAGCCCAAGAGGCAGGGAAACCCTAAGACGAAGCCCGAAAGTCGGAGAACGCCGTGGAAATTGAACAAGTCATCAAACGACCTCTAATCCTGACCGAAAAGGGCAACGCCCTTCAGGAGCAGCAAAACAAATACCTTTTTGAGGTTGATTTGCGCGCGGACAAAGGAGTGATCCGGGAAGCCGTGGAGGAACTCTTTCGCGTCAATGTACGGGACGTACAGACCATGATCGTGCGCGGTCGGATGCGACGCATGGGCCGCGGATACGCCAAAACTCGAAACTGGAAGAAAGCGATAGTCACCCTGTCGCCAGACGATTCCATAGACTTCTACGAGGGTGCATAGTCATGCCAGTAAAACGTTTTAAACCCACTTCTCCCGCAAGGCGTTTCTACGAAACCCATGATTTTTCCGCGTTGGAAAAGAAGCGTCCGGAACGGAAGCTTACGGAGTCATCCAGTTCCACAGGTGGCCGTAACAACCGAGGTCGAATTACGGTTCGTTTCAGGGGCGGCGGTCACAAGCAGAAGTATCGTACCCTTGATTTTCGTCGGAATAAGATCGGCGTCCCTGCCCTTGTTGCAGGACTCGAATACGATCCAAACAGAACGGCGCGTATTGCGTTGCTCCACTATGCGGATGGGGAAAAGTCTTACATTTTGGCCCCTGACGGATTGAAGAAAGGCGACAGCGTAGTGTCTTCTCGGCACGCGGACATGAAGCCGGGCAACGCCATGCCTGTTCGCCACATTCCCCTGGGAACCATCATTCACAATATCGAGTTGAAGATTGGCAAGGGGGCACAGCTGGTCCGCAGTGCCGGCACAGCAGCTCAACTCATGGCGAAAGACGGAGACTACGCCCAGATTCGTCTTCCTTCAGGAGAAGTTCGCATGATTCATCTGAACTGCCGGGCTACGGTCGGCCAGGTATCCAACGCGGAGCATGCACGGGTATCCATGGGTAAGGCTGGGCGAACCCGTTGGAAGGGCCGTCGCCCACACAACCGTGGCGTCACCATGAACCCAGTGGATCACCCCATGGGCGGTGGCGAAGGGCGAACCTCGGGTGGACGTCATCCCTGTTCCCCTTGGGGGCAGTTGGCCAAGGGTCTTAAGACACGGACCAATAAATCCAGCAGTAAGTTTATCGTAAAAAAGCGAGGTCGTAAGTAATGCCTAGATCCCTAAAAAAGGGCCCCTTCGTGGACTACCACCTTTTGGACAAGGTGGAGCAAGCGGAAAAGGACAACAGTAAGAAGATCATTCGCACCTGGTCACGCAGGTCCATGATTATTCCTGACTTCATTGGACATACATTTGCGGTCCACAATGGCCGTAAATTTATCACCGTTTACGTGTCTGAGAACATGGTGGGCCACAAACTAGGCGAGTTTGCGCCCACCCGAACCTTCACCGGCCATGCCGCCGATCGAAAGGCAAAGAAGGGATAGCCATCAACACCTGAGGGTTGAGGCCAGGACAGCTTGAGAGACCGCTACCTTCGTGGTACCTCCATCGGCTCCTGAAAATCAGCTCAAAAGCGTTGAATCTCTAGGAAAGGTCAAACCATGGAAGCGGTATCAAAAGCCAAATTTCAAAGGATTGCAACACGGAAAGTGCGTGTGATTCTCGACATGGTGCGGGGTGAAAACGTTGCATCCGCTCTGGATTCGTTACGATTCACACGCAAAGCGGCTGCGCCGATCGTCGCCAAGATGATCGACAGCGCCATCGCAAATGCCCGTCACAAGGACGAAAACGTCGACTTGGATGCGTTGCACATCAAAACCGCTTTTGCGGACAAGGCGCCTGATTGGAACATGCGCAGGTTTCGGCCGCGAGCTCAGGGTCGCGCCACACGAATCGTCAAAGGAATGAGCCACATCACCATCGTCCTTTCTGACGAGGCAGCAAACTAAGTAGAACTTCGAGACTCCGCAAAGAAAAGGAATCAACAACAGTGGGACAGAAAACACACCCGTACGGCTTTCGACTAGGGGTTATCAAAACCTGGAAATCGAAATGGTTTGAAGACAAACAGTACGCAACTTGGCTGCATCAAGACCTTGCCTTGAAGCGTGCCATCCGTGCCAAGTTTGCCCATGCCGGTATTGCCGACGTTGAAATCGAGCGTGCAGCAAACAAGGCCAAGGTAATCATTCATACCTCACGTCCTGGTATCATCATTGGTAAACGTGGTGCTGGAGTTGAGCAGTTGAAGAGCGACCTCCAGAAGCTCACAGAGAACGAACTGTTTGTGGACATTCAGGAAGTTCGCAAGGCGGAAACTAACGCCAAACTCGTTGCCGAAAACATTGCGACCCAGCTGGAGCGCCGGGTCGCATTTAGAAGAGCGATGAAAAAAGCGGTATCCACAGCCATGAAGTTCGGAGTGAAGGGGATCCGGGTCGAGGCCAGCGGTCGCCTTGGCGGGTCCGAAATCGCACGGGAAGAGAGCTACCGAGAAGGCAGAGTCCCTCTTCACACGCTGCGAGCAGACATTGAATATGGTGAAGCTACCGCCAGGACCACAGCCGGTGCTGTTGGAATCAAGTGTTGGATTTTCAAGGGGGAAGTCGTGCCCCAACGCCGTCGGGCTGTTGCCCCCGGTGCAACCACAGCGAGAGCCTAACCGGTAAGGATTCGATATGCTTTTTCCCAAGCGAACTAAGTTCCGTAAACAAATGAAGGGCCGCATGCGAGGTCTCGCCTACCGTGGAAGTGACCTCTCATTTGGTGATTTTGCGCTCCAGGCTACCGAATGTGGTCGAATCTCGTCTCGGCAAATCGAAGCGGCACGTATGGCAATTCAGAGGCACGTGAAGCGTTCTGGAAAGCTCTATATCCGTATTTTTCCAGACAAGCCCCTTACAAAGAAGCCCCTTGAAACTCGAATGGGTAAGGGAAAAGGTTCCGTGGAAGGTTGGGTTGCTGTCATCAAGCCCGGCCGAGTTCTCTATGAGATCGAGGGCGTGACTGAAGAACAGGCTCGGGAGGCGTTTCGTCTCGCGAGTCACAAGCTGCCCGTATCTACCCAGTTCCGGCAGCGAGGAGAAGGATTGTGAGTTTCCAAGAACTAAAAGAGCAGTCTGCTGACGAGTTAAAGCAGCTACTGCATGAGACCAAGCGAGAGCTATGGAAGGTCAAGTTTGCCAATCAGGCAGGTCAGTTGGAAGACACCAGCAAGATTGGAAAGCTGCGGCAAAAAGTTGCTCGCATCAACACCCTCGCTTCCCAGCGCCTAGAGGAAAGCGAGATAGAGGAAAACGGAACGGGAGAAGCCAATGGCTGAAGCAAACATCTCAACTGAGGGACGCGGACGAAGCCGAAAGCTTGTCGGCAAAGTCGTCAACGACACAAAGAATCCAGGTCGTGCACAGAAAACTGTCGTCGTAGAGGTAGTTCGTCGCTTCCGTGATCCGGTCTACGGAAAGTACGTGAAGCAACGTCGCCGCTACCATGCTCACGATGAGACCAACAATTTTCATACCAACGACATGGTGGAGATCACCGAAAGTCGCCCCCTTTCAAGGACCAAGCGATGGGTTGTATCCAAGCTTGTGGATCGCCCACCCGAATAGGGCCTTCAGAGAAGCAGCAAGGTTCCGGAGAATAGAAAATGATTCAGACAGAAACAGTAATGGACGTGGCAGATAACAGTGGCGCAAAGCGCGTTTCCGTTATCAAAGTGCTTGGTGGTTCGCGCCGTCGTTACGCGGGTCTTGGCGACATTGTAGTCGTATCCGTAAAGGAGGCGCTGCCTACGGCCAAGGTCAAAAAGGGCGAAGTGGCCAAGGCAGTCATCGTGCGAACGCGCAGGGAATACAAACGGTTTGATGGGACGTACGTCAAGTTCGACAGCAACAGTGCTGTGCTTATCAATCCCAACAATGAACCCATTGGAACACGCATCTTCGGACCGGTGGCCCGTGAGCTTCGCGCCCGCCGTTTTATGAAGATCATTTCGCTTGCTCCGGAGGTGGTGTGATGGCCGCGAGAATCAAAAAAGGTGACCTGGTTTGCGTAATTGCGGGCAAGGACGGTCCAACAAAAGGTGAATACACAACGGGCAAGGTTCTTAAGGTAATCGCTGAGAATAACCGGGCTATTGTTGAAGGCGTAAACATGGTCACGAAGCACCAGCGCCCTACCCAACAGAATCAAGAAGGCGGCATCATCCAAAAAGAGGCGCCCATCCACATGTCGAACCTGATGCACTACGACACCAAGGCAAACATGCCTACCCGTGTCCGAATGGAAACCAAGGGCGACAAGAAAGTGCGTGTTTCTGTGCGCACCGGAACCGTACTCGAGGGTCAATAGAATACGGCAAGTCCCAGAGCCTTGCGACCAGTAGAAAGAAAGAGAAATGTCCGCTCAAGTACCCACTCAAAACGTGCCCAGCATAAAGAAGCACTACGACGAAAAAGTTGTTCCCGCCTTAAGGGAAGAACTGCAACTCAAGAACCCTATGCAGTTGCCCCGGCTCGAAAAGGTCGTGATCAACATGGGTCTTGGCGCGGCCGTCCAGAACAACAAGCTTATCGATTCAGCGGTGACTGAGCTTGAAACCATCACTGGTCAAAAGGCAGTGGTGACACGTGCACGCAAGTCCATCGCTACTTTTAAGCTGCGCGAAGGGATGCCCATTGGGGTCAAAGTCACCCTGCGGCGGGAAAAAATGTGGGAGTTCGTGTCCCGTTTCGTGAACCTTGCTTTGCCGCGTGTTCGAGACTTTAAGGGCATTAGTCCAAAGGGTTTTGACGGACGGGGGAACTACACGGTCGGAATCAAGGAGCAGATCATCTTTCCGGAGATCGAGTACGACAAGGTCGACAAGATTAAGGGCATGAACGTTTCGTTCGTCACCACAGCAACCAACAATGAACATGGCAAGGCTCTCCTAAAGCACCTGGGCCTTCCCTTCAGGAAATAGAGACGAAGAGGCAAAAATGAATATCAGCGATCCCATTGCCGACATGCTTGCTCGGATTCGAAACGCGGCAAACGCAAATCTGGAAGTCACCCAGATGCCGCTTTCAAAGACAAAGAAGCGCATTGCCGCCATTCTCAAGGAAGAGGGCTACATCTCTGATTTTGGGATAGCGTCGGATTCCAAACCAACTGGCCATCTTAACATCACGATGAAATATGGGCAGGATCAAGAGCCTGCCATCGCCGGAATGCGCCGTACGAGCCGACCTGGTCGGCGGGTGTACGTAAGTTACAAGGATATTCCTAGTGTCCTGAACGGAATGGGGACCGCGATTGTTTCCACTTCAAAGGGAATCATGACTGGGACCGCAGCTCGCACCGCAAAAGTTGGCGGTGAGGTTCTTTGCGAGATTTGGTAGTTGAGTTTTTAGGTGCCCGGTAGAGGGTTCTGGTGGAGATGGAAATGACCGCAGTTGCAAATCAAGCTCAAAAGCAATCCCGAGTGGGAAAGCAACCCATTGCTATTCCGAAGGGCGTTGAAATTCGCGTGGACGGCCTGTCCGTGTCCCTCAAGGGGCCCAAGGGAGAAATCACAACCCGGGTTGGCGAAGGTGTAGTGGTAGAACAGAAGGATGGGCAGCTTGTGATAGGCCTTGATGACAAGGCAGGTCGTAACGGACCTCAGTTTCAAGGGCTCGCAAGGGCGCTGCTCAACAACGGCGTTGTTGGGGTATCCACAGGGTACAAGTTGGCCCTCGATCTTCACGGTGTTGGTTACCGAGCGGAAGTGAAGGGAACGCAACTCAATCTATCCCTGGGCCTATCCCATCCAGTCCACTACGAGTTGCCCGATGGCGTTTCTGCAAAGGTAGAAATCATCGATGAGGGTGGTAACAAGCGACCGAGAGTTCATCTTGAGTCCCACGACAAAAGCTTGATCGGTCGGGTCGGGTCTCGGATCCGCTCCTTCCGTCCTCCCGAGCCCTATAAGGGTAAGGGTGTGAGGTACTTGGGTGAACGCATTCGTGAGAAGGCTGGTAAGGCCGGAGCAAAGAGCTAGTCGGTAGTTAGTAGCAAACGAGAGAACAAGTCATGGCACAAGCAAACGATCCAAGAGCGAAGAAGAAGAAGAGAATCCGGGGAAGGATTTCAGGCACGTCTGAGAGGCCTCGCCTTACCGTATTTCGCAGTGCTAAGCAGATTTACGCTCAGGTTGTGGACGATTTCACCGGTGTGACGTTGGCGTCCGCTTCGAGTCTGAAAGTGAAGGAGCGGTCCGAGGGCAAGCTCGGGGTTGCAAAGGCTGTGGGGCTGCAAATCGCAAACGCATGCAAAGACAAGAACATCGAAAAAGTAGTGTTCGATCGGAATGGCTTCCTCTTCCATGGAAGAATCAAAGCACTAGCAGACTCCGCACGAGAAGCGGGATTGAACTTCTAGACGGATTCAATTCTTAGAAAGCAAAGATCCAGAATATGCAAAACGACATCATCAACCCGAATACGCTCGAAGACATCACCGAACGAGTCATCCATATCAACCGCGTGGCAAAGGTAGTGAAAGGCGGACGTCGCTTCAGCTTTAGCGCACTTGTGGTTGTTGGAGACGGCAAGGGGCACGTGGGCGTCGGCCTTGGAAAAGCCAACGAGGTTCCAGAGGCGATCCGCAAGGGAAACGAGCGGGCACGTAAGGCGATGTTCAAAGTTTCCCTGGTGGATACAACCATTCCCCATAGGATTGTTGGCCATTTTGGAGCGGGCCAAGTCCTGCTTCGCCCAGCGAGCCCCGGTACGGGTGTTATCGCTGGAGGCGCGGTGCGTGCAGTGGTCGAAGCCGCGGGAATCAAAGACATCCTCAGCAAGATCATTGGTACAAGCAATCCCCACAACGTGGTGCATGCCACAGTGACCGCCCTACGTTCGCTCCATACCCGCGAGAGCGTTGCAGCCCGTCGTGGACTGAACCTGCCGCAGACGACTACTGAAACGGCAACAACCTCTGCCTAAAAGCAGATCGACTCTTTGGAGCAAGTGAAATGACAAAACTACGCATTACACAAGTCAAAAGCACAATCGGGCGACCCAATCATCAGAGGCTGGTCTTGCAAGGCCTTGGCCTCCGTGGTCCTGGGCGTAGTAACACAGTAGACAACACACCTTCCTTTCGCGGAATGGTCAAGAAGGTGCTCCACTTGGTGCACGTCGAGGAAACGGAATAGTCATGACTGACCAAGAAACACCCCAGATCCCCATTCTTTCCAGGTTGCGGCCTGCGCAAGGGGCTACCCACTCCAAAAAGCGTCGCGGACGCGGCGTTGGATCAGGCCTAGGAAAAACCTCGGGCAAGGGAATGAAGGGTCAAAAGGCCCGTATGCCTGGTGGCATCAGCAAGCTTCACTTCGAAGGTGGGCAAACTCCACTCGAGCGACGATTGCCAAAGTTTGGATTTAAGAATCCGTTCACAAAGACAGTGGTAGCCATCAATGTCGAAACGCTTGGCAGCCGGTTTGAAGCTGGATCTGTGGTGAATCCTGAAGCACTGGTAGCCGTTGGATTGGCAAAAGGTTCCTTTGACCGTGTGAAAATTCTTGGCCAGGGAAACCTTGAGCATGCCCTGACGATCCACGCCCACGCATTCAGTTCATCCGCAAAGGAGAAAATTGAAAGTGCGGGTGGCACAGTGGTGCCCATCGAGGATAAGGTGAAGGCGAGCGCGGCCGTCTAGGCAGTAGCTTCACCCCTATTATGATCGCTTTCGGAAATATCTTTAAGGTCCCCGAGCTCCGGCGTCGGATTCTGTACACCCTGGGAATGCTCGCGGTCTATCGCATTGGCATTTTTGTCACCACACCGTTCGTGGACAGGAACGTCATGCGCCAGATTGTGCAATCTGGGCAGCAGAGCTTCCTTGGCATGTTCAACCTTTTCTCGGGTGGCGCTCTGGAGCAACTCTCCATTTTTGCGCTCAATATCATGCCCTACGTGACGGCGAGCATTATCTTTTCGCTTCTATCTGTCGTCATGAAGCCCCTAGAAGAACTGCGGAAAGAAGGGGAAGCAGGGCAGCGCAAGATTAACCAATACACCCGTTACGCCACCGTTGGGTTGGCCCTCGTCCAGAGCTTCGGAATCGCGTTGTATTTGGAAAGCCTCAACACAAGTTCACCCTACGGCGATGTGGTTTCTAATCCCGGTTGGGCATTCAGGCTAATGACCATGATTTCCCTCACCACAGGAACGGCCTTTCTTATGTGGCTTGGGGAACAGATAACAGAAAAAGGAATCGGAAACGGAATCTCGCTCATCATCTTCGCGGGTATCGTGGCCAACCTGCCCGACGCTGTAGTAAGGACACTCTCCATGGCCGAGGGCGGTCAAATCCAGCCCATTACCCTGCTTTTGGTGGTGTGTGTCGCGATTCTAGTGATCGCTGTGATCGTCTTTTTTGAGCGGGCACAGCGCCGGCTCCCCATTCATTACGCGAAGCGTGTTGCAGGCAATCAAGTGGTGGGCGGACAGACTTCCCATCTTCCGCTCAAAGTAAACATGAGCGGGGTGATTCCACCCATCTTTGCCTCATCGCTGCTCATGTTCCCGTTTACCCTCGCAAGCTACAACGTGCCAGGGATGGAGTGGCTCACCCAGAACCTTCAACAGGGGACCTGGGTTTGGATGGTTGTCTTTGCCACCATGGTCATCTTCTTCTGCTTTTTTTACACAGCGGTGACGTTTCAACCTGTTGACGTGGCCGAGAACCTCAAAAAGCAAAATGCGTTCATTCCCGGCATTCGCCCGGGAAAAGCCACCGCTGACTATATCGACCGAGTGGTCACACGGGTCACCTTTGGTGGTGCGCTCTATGTCGCAGCCGTGTGCACCGTTCCTGAGGTCATGCGCACTGAGTGGCATGTACCGTTTTACCTTGGCGGAACATCCCTCATGATTGTGGTGGGTGTTGCACTCGACACAGTGCAGCAGATCGAGTCCCATTTGATTACCCGTCACTACGAGGGTCTCACTGGACCCAAGGGGCCACGGGTGCGCGGGCGAAGGGGGTAAAACGATGGATTTTCTCCTATTCGGACCGCCCGGCGCGGGAAAGGGAACCCAGTCCCAACGTCTCGTAGACATCTACAAGACCCCGCAGATCGCCACCGGGGATCTGATGCGTGCCGAGCGAAAATCCGGTAGCGCCCTGGGGCAGGAGTTCGACAAATATATGTCCAAGGGGGAGCTCGTACCGGATTCCCTGGTGGAACAGCTATTAAGCAATCGCCTCAAGCAGCCGGATGCGGCGAATGGAGCCATTTTTGACGGGTTTCCTAGAACGCTTACCCAGGCGAAACGTCTCGACGAAATCCTAGAAGGACTCAGCAGGCGTATCCAAGCGGTTGTTCACCTAGAGGTTTCGTTGGAAACCATCCTAGAGAGAGCGAGCGGCAGGCGCGTCTGCCCAAGTTGTGGAGCCTCGTACCATCTCCATCACAAACCGCCTGAAAACACCAACGTATGCGACGCGTGCGGTCACGAGGGGCTCAACCAGCGCAAGGACGACAATGAAGACGTTGTTCGGCGGAGGCATGCGGAATACCGCGAGAAAACGGAGCCAGTTCTTTCCCATTACCGGGCGAAGGGCATTGTAGTGGAGGTTGACGGGCTGGGTGAGCTTGACCAGGTCACCCAAAATATTTGCAACGCCCTAAAGAAGCTCGTTGGAGAGGCTCTGTAGAACAGGTTTACTAACATGCAAGAAGCAAACCACACGGGACAATATGGGGCTCAGGGGGCCCTTGAGGCCATTGTGGAGGAGGCTCTACCTCGAGCCATGTTTCGAGTACGCACGGAGGATGGTTTTTCCCTGCTTGCTTCCTTGCCCATACAAGCAAGTCAGGTCATTGTTCGCATTCTGCCCGGAGATCGAGTTCTCGTTCGACCCATGGAAAGAAACCCAAGCAGGGGCAGAATTGAAAAGAAGCTAAGTCACCGTAAGAGGTAAGTTGTGAAGGTCCGTCCGAGCGTTAAAAAGATCTGCGAAAAATGCAAAGTCATCCGTCGTAAGGGCGTTGTGCGGGTTATCTGTACAAACCCAAGACACAAGCAGAGGCAGGGCTAGTTCTCCTAGGGCGAACTACCTAGAAAAATGCATCGCTTAAGACTTGATCTTAGGTGTCATGCGATCCATAACCCGCGCCCCGCTTAATTTGGGGCCTTTTTCGAATCCGTCACGACGACGGCTTTCGAGAATGATTGAGGAAAACACGAAAAATGGCGCGAATTGCAGGCGTAGATATACCAGGGCGAAAGCAAGTACTGTTCTCATTGCAGTACATCTATGGGATTGGTCCCAACGTGGCGAAGCACATCTGCAGCGCAGCGGAGATCGAGCCCACCCGGAAAACAGACTCTTTGGATGAGGCCGAGATTCGGCGAATCCGTGAGGTGTTGGACAGTTCCCACAAGGTAGAGGGTGATTTGCGGCGGGAGATTGCCATGCACATCAAACGGTTGATGGACCTTGGGTCCTACCGCGGCCTGCGCCACCGACGTGGACTTCCGGTGCGAGGTCAACGGACAAGCACCAATGCAAGAACCCGTAAGGGTCCCCGTCGTGGGCCCATGGCACGTAAGAAGTAAGCCTTAGAGGCGGAAGAAAGAACCATGGCAAAACCCACCAAAGGCAAGAAGAAGGTTAAAAAGAATATAGGCAAAGGTATTTGTCATATTCAGTCTACCTTCAACAATACACTCGTGACCATCACGGACCTTCAAGGAAACACAGTATCCTGGTCCTCTTCAGGCTCCCGAGGCTTCAAGGGTTCCCGTAAAAGCACCCCATTTGCTGCCCAACTCGCTGCTGAGGATGCGATTCGGAAAGCCCAGGACCATGGCGTGACTTCTGTCGCTGTTTTTGTGAAAGGGCCAGGGGCTGGACGGGAGTCCGCCCTGCGAGCGTTCCACAGCACAGGAGTTCGAGTCACACTGATTCGAGACGTCACCCCCATACCCCATAACGGATGTCGGCCTCCTAAGCGCCGCCGGGTCTAGCGCCCAACCCTTTTCAGGAGTTCACTATTCATGGCTAGATATACAGGACCTGTTTGCAAACTTTGTCGGCGTGAGGGCATGAAGCTCTTTCTCAAGGGAGAGCGTTGCTACACCGACAAATGCAGCTTTGATCGTCGTCCCTACCCACCTGGACAACACGGTCAACGGCGTTCCAAGTTCACGGAATACGGTATTCGTCTGCGTGAGAAGCAAAAAGTACGTCGTATGTACGGCATGGTGGAAAAGCAGTTCCGGCGTACGTTCAAAGAGGCCGACCGCGAAAAGGGCGTGACCGGTGAAAACCTACTCAAGGGACTTGAGCGTCGGCTAGACAGCGTTGTCTATCGCCTGGGGTTCGCTGCCACTCGCTCCGAAGCCCGCCAGACCGTGCTTCACCGCCACGTGGAGGTAAACGGCAAACCGGTCAATATCCCTTCTTTCAAAGTAAAAGCGGGTGATACAGTCCGGATCCGCGAGAAAGACAAAGAAATGGCCCGAGTGGCTACCAGTCTTGAAACCGTGGAGAGACGCGGGGTTCCCGAGTGGCTCGAGCTCAACAAGGACGAACTGTCCGGCACAGTAAAAGCGGCTCCGAACCGTGAAGAGATCACACTGCCTATCCAGGAACAACTCATCGTCGAGTTTTACTCTAGATAGTCACCTAATTTTAACGAACAGAACGACGAGAAGCGAAGGACGGAGACAACACATGGATCAGCTCGTAGCACAAAACTGGCGTGACCTTATTCGCCCCAAAAAGATCCCTGTAGACCAAGAGACATTGAGCGGCGCCTACGGCAAGTTCGTGGTGGAACCTCTTGAGCGTGGGTTCGGACTTACCCTCGGTAACTCCCTTCGAAGGGTACTGCTTTCTTCCCTACAGGGGGCGGCCATTACTGCCGTAAAAATCGAAGGTGCACTCCACGAGTTCACCTCGGTACCCGACGTGGTGGAGGACGTTACGGAGATTGTTCTTAACCTCAAGACCGTCGTGGCACGATCCCGTAGTCAGGAGCCGGTTGTTCTCCGCATCGACAAGCAAGGCCCGGGAGAGGTTCGAGCGGGTGATATTGAATCCAACACGTTGGTAGACATCATCAACAAGGATCAACTCATCTGCACGGTCTCCAAGGGTGGGCGCTTTACGGCAGAAGTTACGGTTTCCCGCGGTCGGGGCTACGTTCCCGCAGAACGCACAAAGCCAGAGGGTATGCCCATTGGTACCGTGGCTATCGACGGACTGTTCTCCCCCATTCGCAAGGTCAACTACACAGTAACCAATGCGCGTGTGGGACAAATGACCGACTACGATAAACTCTCCCTGGAAGTATGGACCGACGGGACTGTGAACCCCGCGGACGCCGTCGCGTTTGCATCTAAGATTCTTAAAGAGCAGCTCAACGTCTTCATCAACTTTGAGGAAGAGGTGGAGCCCATCGAAGAAGGCAGCAGCGAAGAGCCTATCAACGAGAGGTTGTTTCTTTCCGTTGAAGAGCTCAAGGATCTTTCCGTTCGTTCCGCAAACTGCCTTCAGAACGCAGATATTCAACTCATTGGAGAGTTAGTTCAGCGTACTGAGAGCGAAATGCTGAAGACAAAGAACTTCGGGCGAAAGTCTCTTCGGGAAATCAAAGAAAAACTAGGCGAGCTAGGCCTTTCCTTGGGCATGAAGGTTGAAGGATGGCCTGAAATGCTCGACCGCTGGAAAGCCGGACAGAAGACCAACTAGGTCTGGAACAGAACGAATTGGAGCAGGGAGTAGATCATGCGGCATAGGAAAGCAGGACGGAAGTTTGGGCGAAACACAAGCCATCGGCGCGCCATGTTCCGAAACCTTGCCGGTAACCTGGTGCTCCACGAGAGAATCGAGACCACCGAGGCGAAGGCGAAGGAACTGCGTCGGATTGCAGAAAGACTGATCACAAAAGCGACTCGTCTTGGAGCGGATCTTACAGCAGATGTGGGCAAGCTTGACGACGACAACCGTTCCTTGGTGTTGGCACGTAGGGTTCACGCCCAGCGGACTGTCGCCCAGTTTCTTCCACCTAGGCTCGCTCGCACACTCTCGGATGGCACCATCGAAGAGGTTGATTTAGTTCACAAGTTGTTCCACGAGATCGCACCGCGCTACATGGAGCGCGTTGGCGCAGGTAAGGGCGGCGGATACACGAGGATCATCAAGCGTGTGGCCCGTAAGGGGGACAATGCACCTCGCGCCATCATCGAGTTCTTGAGCGCGCCCGAAGCCGCCTAGAAAAGCAGTCTAGGAAAAGAGGCCTAGGGAAGGATTGTAAACTTCGAGTACTCAGCCGAGTGACTGTGCCACCGGACTTGGACGTCATCTACCCGTGCGGTGGTTGGCCCTGTCTGCGCCCAGGACAAAAAGTCCTTTACATTGCCCTCTTCGCCTTCGACAACCATTTCAACACTTCCGTCCGGATGATTACGAACCCATCCATTAAGCCCATGCTGGCGGGCCTCCCTCAGGGCTGTAGCCCTAAAAAACACGCCCTGAACACGCCCCCGTACCACGAGATGGATTTGCTTCAGCCCCATGGGGTTAGGAGTAGCGCACTTGCCGTTGGAAGCCAACGGCGCTAAACATACAGACCGACTAGACCTCAACTATCTAGAGAACGACTATGAAATCCGGCATTCACCCAGAGCTCCATCAAACCGCCATCACCTGTGCCTGCGGCACCACCTTCCAGACGCTTTCCACAAAGGATTCGTTTGCGGTAGATATCTGTTCTGCATGTCACCCGTTCTACACGGGCAAGCAGAAGCTTGTTGACACTGCGGGGCGAGTGGAACGCTTCAAAAAGAAGTACAGCAGGACACGTACGGGAAGCTAGGTCTACGATTGTCAGCGTGTTGGCTGACAGTGGTGGGCTTAGGTTCTATTTCTTCAGGGAATGTTACCCAGGGACAAACTTGACTCTCTCATGGCTCGGTACACCGAGCTTGAGGAGCTATTGTGTCAGCCCAATGTCCTTTCGGATCAGACACAGTTTCGGCTGCTGTCCAAGGAACGGGCGGACCTCGCACAACTGCAGGAGCGTTACACTGAGTACTTGGGCCTGGAATCCGAACTAAGGGACAACAAAGAGGCGTTGTCCGACCCTGAGCTGAAGGAACTGGCCCAGGACGAGATCCCTGGGCTGGAAGAGCGCCTAGAAAACCTGGTGTCGGAAATACAGCTGCTGCTGCTTCCCAGGGACCCCAACGATGCTCGCAATACGATCCTTGAAATCCGAAGCGGGACCGGTGGAGAGGAGGCTGCGTTGTTTGCTGCTGATCTTTTTCGCATGTATGCCCGGTTCGCAGATCAACAGAAGTGGGGGTTTGAGGTCATGTCCACCAGTGAAGCGTCCGGTGGTGGTCTCAAGGAGATCGTTGCGCTGATCTCAGGTAAGGATGTGTTTTCGTGGCTGCGTTTTGAGGGGGGTGTGCATCGCGTGCAACGGGTGCCAGCAACGGAATCCCAAGGTCGAATCCATACATCCACCGCGACCGTTGCGGTACTTCCTGAAGCGGATGATGTGGATATTGACATTCGGGATGAGGATCTTCAGGTCACCATCGCACGCTCGGGAGGGCCCGGAGGTCAGGGCGTAAACACAACGGACTCGGCTGTGCAAATCATACACAAGCCAACCGGCATCATGGTGAAGTGCCAGGACGAGCGCTCCCAGATCAAGAACCGGGCGAAGGCCATGAAGATTCTCCGAGCCCGTATCCTGGAGCAGGAACAGCGAGCCCAGGACGACGCCATCAGCGCAGAGCGCAAGAACATGGTGGGTACCGGTGAGCGCTCCGAGAAGATTCGCACCTACAACTACCCCCAGAATCGAATCACAGATCATCGAATCCAGGTGACCCTACACAAGTTGGATGCGGTGGTAGAAGGTGATCTAAACGAGTTAATCTCCGCGCTGCGGACATCCCACCAGGCAGAGCTACTGAAACTTTCCCAATCCGACCTGTAGATCCGTTGAAGTTTGCGTCAGCTCCATGTGTTTCGGTTCCATGACTACCCAACCCATACGCTATTCAGAGTCTAAGCTGCCTACGCGGTTCGGTGAGTTTGCGATTGTCACTTACAGGCAGCAGCCGTCCCATCCTGTGGGGGATGCTGACGACAAACCCTACCCACAGGAGCATTGTGCTTTGATCCTGGGCGGGAATTTGTCCGAACCAGTTCTAGCGCGTGTGCATAGTGAATGTCTGACTGGAGAAGCCTTCCATTCGTTGCGGTGCGACTGCCGCCACCAGTTGGACCTGGCGTTGGAGCGAATTTCTGAAAATGACTCTGGAGTCCTTGTGTATCTACGGCAGGAGGGAAGAGGCATTGGTCTCGGCAACAAGGTGAAAGCCTACGCGTTACAGGATGAGGGCGCAGATACGGTGGATGCAAATACGCGTCTCGGCCTGCCCGCGGACGCCAGGGATTACAAGGTAGCCGCATCCATTCTGGGGGATCTGGGCGTTCGCAGTGTTCGCCTGATGACCAACAATCCAAACAAAGTTGAAGCTCTCGAAGCGCACGGGATTGTCGTCACGCAACGTGTCGGCCATGAAGCGGCACCCAACGCACACAACTCTGGCTATTTGCGCACAAAGCAGCAACGTATGGGGCATCAACTCACCTTGCCAAAGAGCGACAAGTAGACCCTTTCGATTCAGGGTCGGTCAACACCAACTATCGCGACGTGCACTTCCGTGCAGTAGTACCGCGGACAGCTCTCCCACCGCTTCTACCACGAGCTGCACCCGTTGCTTCACGTTCCTGGTCTCCAAGATGCGTTGCCGAACATCCACGTCTGCAACAAGCTGGTCGGCAATCAAATCCGCCATGCGGCTGGTGCTTGCCTTTGCTGGGATCTGAAGTGAAAACCCCGAGTGTTCCTGCTTAATACGGGAGGCAACGGTAGATGCGCAAGAGAGAAGCGTGGCCATGTCCGAGGGCAGCGCTGCACCCTCGTCAGCAACTGTGCGAACGCGAGCGCGCATGTAAGGGGAGTTCTCCATGGCAAGGGGTTCTAACAAGCACCTATCCATACCCTGCAATACGATGTTGAAACGGCCATCGTCCATGGCCTCATGGGAAACAATACGACCCACGCCGCACATCTCCCGAAACCCTTCTCCTGTTTCCATGTCTCCAGGCGAAACGCTTTGGGTTACCGCCATGACCATGGAGCCCCTGGCAACGCAGTCACGCATCATGGTTCGGTACCGATCCTCAAACAGATGAAGCGCAAGCGAAGTCCCAGGAAAAAGCACAGCGCCACTCAATGGGAAGACAGCCACATCCTCCAGTTCATGTGCGGCGAGGGGCACGGCCATCATTTTCTCCGATGAACTATCCATGATTTCCCTCGCTGTTCCTGTAAGCAGTGTTTCCCTGTGTGGCTGTTGCGACCGTTACTGCGTCACGAAGGTCCTGCTGTACATCTCCAGCCCAGGCCACGGTCGTTGCTCGTACTGAGCTCTTGCATGGCGGCCGGGAAGACAGGCAGGTTGGGGCCATGGTCGCAATGCATCCCGCTGCCCGAGCATCCAGGTGTTCTACCAACGCGTCTGCAATTTGTTGTACCAGTTGTTCTTGAAAGGAGAGGCGTCTAGAAAAGCATTCCACAAGCCGGTGAAGTGCACCGAAGCCCACCACGCGATCCTTGGGAGTGTAGCCCACGCAGATGTGCCCGACGGTAGGCATGAGGTGGTGAGGGCAGGTTGTTGCTGCGGGAATCCCGGAAACAACCACCACATCTGAACGGGCGGCCACGGGGCTGCTCGCCAAAATCGCCTTTGGATCCTGGGCATATCCGGAGAGGAGTTCGTCAACAAAAAGAGCGGTCACTCTTCTTGAAGTATCTGTCGCGTCCACCTCAGAGTGATCCAACCCGATGGCCCCTAGGAACTGGCCCATGGCCCACTCGGCGCGCTTTCGGTCAGGTGGCTTCACTGCGAACCCACCGCTGCACCGCATTGTTTGCCGTTCACGCCGACGGCCATGGGACCCGCTACCATGGCCAACAGTCTAGCTCCAAAGCAGTCGAACGGCCCGCGGCATATCTTCCCCTTCGATCACATCACAACCGCTGCAGGATTGGGGAAAGCTCTTGGTCGTGCAGCCGCTGCACTCCGCCAGGATACCGATGGTAGCCACCAGCTCGCTACGTAGCTTTCGCAGCTTGGTAATCTTTTCCTGCAACTCGTCCACACGGGCCTGCAAACGTTCACAGATCTGTCGGCTCGCATCCACCTGGTTCTTGGAATCCGCCTTGAGCTCAAAAAGCGCCTTGATCTCCTGGAGCGAGAGCCCGATCTCACGGAGATCCAAAACCAACTCCAGCCGGGAAAGCTCCTCTTTCCTGTAAACCCGGTGGCCACCATCACTCCGTTCACAGGGTGAAATAAGGCCAGCTTCTTCGTAAAAACGCACCGTCCTGACGGTACTTTGCGTCATTTTTGCAAGATCACCGGTCGTCCAGGGCCCGCAGTCTCCCTTACCCGGTGTTTCCCCGGAGTCCCCCGATCCTAGGCTAACCAGTTGATTTTCATTATTATTTTTGGGTTTCACAACGTTTGTCAGCCCGCCCCCAGTGGGATCCCACCTGCGACTCAATTCTCTGCGGTGGTGACCCTTGCCTGTCAAGTGTGACAAAGAAAGTGATTTTTTTAGCAACTGGCGGTGCCAGATGCCGATAACTGGGCAAATAGCAGAGGACCGTAGGGGTCCACTGGAGAACCAACAACCGAACCTGAAACAGGCTCAATACAACAGAAGGAAGCAATCATGAGCAACGTAACCCCAACCCAATCCAACCCAACCGTGCAACTTCAAAACAACCAGGGCAAGACCAGTCAAGGAAACACCGGTTTTTCCGACGCCATGCAAAACATTGGCAACGGCCTGGCCGGAGCCAGCTCCATGGTTACAGGAGGAGGATTCGTTAGCGCAGCAGTGAACGGAGCCCTTGGCGGTGCCGGCGGAAATAACCCGCTCCAATCGGCCCACTCCACCATGATGGACGACAACATGGAGTTTCTTCAGATTCAGCAACAAATCCAAAGCGAAAACCGCCAGTTCAGCACCCTTTCCAACGTGCTGAAAGCCCGTCACGAGACAGCAAAGAACGCCATTGGCAACATTCGCTAGGGCCGTCGGGGGCCAGAACCTGGCCCGTGATTGCGCTGCAGCCGCACGCGATCACGGGCATGTAGGCCCCAAACCACAGGAAAAGTGACGATTTTCAAGACTTAGTATCCCCAAAAAGGGTAAAGACATGTCCCTCCACCTGCTAGAGTTACCGCGATCATGAGCATACCAATTAAGCCCCCTGGCGGCCCACCGGCCGGAGTCCCGATAGACGGGCCTGCAGGTGGAAAGGGTGCCATCGAAGGAACCAAAGGATCCTTTCGGGATTCGCTGAAGGCGGGTGATACTTCCGAAACCCAAGGTGTGTCGGGCACCCAAGCGGGTCAGGCCCTGTCGGGTCAGGCCCTGTCGGGTCAGGATATGGCTCAGCAACTGGCAGATGCCATGAAGTCAGGGCAAATCACGGGACCAGAAGCGGTGCAACAGGTGGTGGAGCGTTCGCTTGGTCCCGCAATGGGCAATCTCAGCGAGCAGGGCAGGGCCCAGCTCACCCAGTTGATAGAACACGCCATGGAAAACGACCCAAACCTCCAGGCCCTGGTGCAGCAGATCGGGTCTGTGAACGCCAAAGACTCGGAATAACCGAAGTTAGGGCAAGTGGATCAGGCCCGAGCCACTTGCTTGCGAAGGACAACCAGCACTTCCGTAATCGCTTCGTACCGCGTGGTGAAACGGTAGTAGTCCTCCTCACGCACCTCCCCGAGATCAGCCAAGGCCTTCTCCGCAAGGGCCCGGTCAGACGCGTGCAGCTGGAAGTGGGACGGGCCAAGCGCATCCACGGAAGGGCTCTCGTTTCGAACAATCTCTTCGGCCACCGCTAGGGGATGAAAAACAAGGCTCGTACCGGGAAAAACCAGTTTCCACTTCGGAACAGACTCAACCACCACCGGGTCCGGCACACCCGTCCCGTTCGCATCTTCCTTATCGGATGCACCATTTTCGGGTGTGAGCATCGGTTCCACGTCGACCCATTCGCCACCCAACTCACGGCAAACCACCTCCCCAAAGTAGGCCCCGCACATGGCCACGGTGAGAACCTCCAGGTGGCTTGCTCGGGTTCCTGCAAACTGTTCCACGTAGTGATCTAGAATAGGCAAAGTGTCGCCTGTACCATCCAGGGCCACTCCCACCGCCTGTTGAACAAAGCGCCCACAGGCCTGGGCGTAGGTCGTCACCAACGGGTTGGCCGCATCGTCAGGGGTTAGGGTAGGTTCCATGGCCGTCGATCTAGCCCACTCGCTTCCCTGGAGCCATTGGATCACCCGAGGCTCCATGCGTTGTTCTACCCCACGGAGCTTCAGATACTCCCGCGACAGAGTAGGGTGGAGGTTCAATTTATGGTAAGCTCGGCGTCGCCCCTAAACAGGGACCTCCGATCGACAGGGGGCCTGAACAGGAATCTTCGTTTGGATCAAGAATGAAAGTTGGAATTTTTAGCGACGTTCACGCCAACATCGAGGCGTTGTCGGCCGTTACAGCGGCCCTCGAACAGGAATCACCCGATATGCTTTTGTGTGGTGGAGACGTGGTCGGGTACGGTGCGAGCCCCAACGAGTGTTGCGATATTGTTCGTACGCTTTCGAAAAGCACCGTGTTGGGGAATCACGACGCTGCAGTGGCCGGGCGTATGGACTATTCCTACTATTATGAAGCTGCCCGCAATGCCCTGGACCTTCACGCACAGGTTCTGACTGAAGAGAACATGGAATGGCTCAAGAGCCTGCCCTACAAGAAAGAGTTTTCGGAAATCGGCCTAGATATATGCCATGGCTCGCCTGTTCGTTTAGAGGAGTTTGATTACATTTTTGCGCCTGAACAGGCCGCCGAGTGCCTTCCCATATGGGACAAGCTCGCGCCGCTGACGCTTATTGGCCATTCCCACCTGTGCAAAGTATTCGCTCTCCGCCCTGGGGACGTGCGCGAGTTGCCCGCTGAAAAATTCGAGCTCGACCCCGACACCAAATACATCGTAAGCGTTGGGTCTGTTGGGCAACCCCGCGACTACGACAATCGCGCCAGCTACACCATGTACGATTCGGACGCAAAGACCTTTGATTTCTTCCGCGTGGAGTACGACATCGAAGCGGCCGCTGAAAAAATCATCGACGGCAATCTTGAGCAAAATTTCGCCCATCGCCTCTTCATTGGTGTGTAGTGGTAAACGCCTACGGCCGTAGGTGAAACGTGTACACCGCACCCGGGTCGAAGTCCGGGGGCTCCCCGTCCGGGGCAGTCACAATGGCGACGTCATCTACGATAGCGGTACGGTAACCAAAGAGCCCTTCGGTTCCATTGTCTTCCGTGGAATAGCTTCGGACGTGGTTCCAGGCCCCTGAGACATCACGGTGGTAGAACCGAACCGGCCCGCCGACAGACTGCGAGCCTTCAGCGATGAGCAGATCATCTCCTTGCAGATAGATTGAACCAAAATGGTTGGCAGACATTCGAATCACATCAATGGATGCTTCCATCGACCAAGTGCCACTATCCTCAGAGAAAATCAGTACCTCATCGTAGGCCATATCGAAGGGAGCCCGAAGAGCCAATCGGTTTCCATCAAGACTCACGGAGCCATCACTGTCGTTCACAATCCCACCAGAAAACATGGTTTCCAACGCCCACGTGTTGCCGCTCCGTTTGTAGAGAAGCGCTTCTTCCTGAGTGGTTAGGGAAACCAGCCACGGGTCTTCCATATCAATCTCCGCGCCCAACTCTGAGAAACCCATGGGTGCCGTAAGTTCCTGCACAAACACCCACTGATCCGTTGCTGCATCGAACGAAAAAAGGTCCAGAACACCGTTGAAGCTATCTGAATAGCGCGAGCCCACCGCAAGCCAATCTCCTGAGAACGCCAGTGAAGAAGGAGCCCAGTCACCGCTGATGCCAGAGGGCTTGGTGATCTCCTGATGAAACGTAAACTCCTGGCCAGAGCCCCTTCGGTAGACGTAGACCGAACCCTCAGTACTTCCGCCCATCGTGGCAGAGCGATTGGCGCCTATCGCGAGCCAGGTCTGATCTGCCGCAAGGTAGCCGCCAAACTCGCCAACGTTGAAACCCGGCGCAACCGGTGTTTCAAATTTGTCTAGGAACTCAAGTGCTCCAGATGGATCCACCGCGTACTGGTACACCGCGCCACTGGAACTCCCCAACAAATCCTGAAGAGGCGCTCCCACAAAAATCATGGAGGGAATGCTGGCGAGTGCCCATCCGAAACTGTTTTGAATACCGCCCTCAGAAGGACTTTCGCGGGTTTCACATCCTCCCCGTCCATCGCACCAGCCGTGGCTGCAAAGGCTCCCATCGTCCCTTGGGCGTATGGGCTCACACAGGGGATCTCCGGTTTCGCAGTTGTAGTATCCATGGCTGCACTCAGCTTCGTCCGGGGTGCAGAGAAGGCCACAGATGCTGCCTTCTTCAAACTGACAACCAACGCCAGGGTTGGGGTTGCAGAACATGGGTTCATCACAGCCCAGGGGTTTAATGAGCTGCAAGCATATGCCCTGGATGCACCGGGTTTCCGCGCAGGCCGCCGTGACCGGACAGTCTTCGTTCTCGCTGCAGCCCTGGGTGCCGCATACGGTTTGTTCCACATTGCTCACGGGGGCCGAGTCTGGGCCCTCTACGCACTGCCCGTTGATGCACTGGGAGCAGGGATTCCCATCAGAATCCGTACAACCCAACTCAGAACAGCCCCGCGAAAGCACCGTGGTGATCTTCTCTGCTCCCTCAAAAAACAGCGGTACGTCCCATCGCGACACCACCCGCTCCACGTTAGAAAGCAGTTCCACGCGAACAATCTGTGGGCCTAGGGGGGCGCCCGAAATATCAGCCACCAGTACACCATGTTCAAGATTGTCCGCCGCGGGCGCTTCCCACATGGCGCTTGCGTAGACCTCACGATCCTGGGTGTTCCCTCGACCGATGGTGGTTCGTACCTTGGAAAACTCCCGTAGGGGTTCGTAGTCCGTGATCAGCGTTACCTGAAGGCTTGCCACCCGTTTCGTGGAATCGCTGCGAGAGCAGAAAGAAAGGGAAAATACTAGAAGTCCGAAAAAAACAGCACACCACAGACGTGTGTTTCCGGGGGGCATCTGGCACATCGCCGGAGTCTGGACGATTGCTGACTTCTGTCAAAACATGGCCCCCATTGCTTGAGACGCTAACATAGGGACTATGAAGACCTGGTGGACGCTCCTCCCCTGCGCTCTTGTCCTGTGGGCGTGCGGAGGCGGTAAGCAGACCGACCCAAACGTGAGCGGGGGTGGGTCTCCCTGCGTACAGGACCGAGACTGTGCGGGCGGCCTCACCTGCGAGGCAGGCCTATGTGCGCGCCATTCAGCATGTTCCAGTTCACCACTGGCGGATGCGATGTACACGGCCGGTTTTGGAAACTGCGAGGGTGACGCGGTTTCCCTAGCCCAGGGAAGTCTTAGCGGGACCCTCACGGTGGATGCGCAGGACGGTGCCATTCGCCTCACGAAGACCGAAGAGAAAAAGACCCATATCTGGATTGTAAATACGGGCCAAGCCACCGTATCCAAAATCGACACAGAATCCCTGCAGGAAGTGGGGCGGTACCGCACGGGCCCCTGGGGTGCTCGGCAAAATCAGTTTAATGCAGGTGACGACCCGTCGCGAACATCCATCAACTCGGTAGGAGACGCATTTGTGGGCAATCGGCTCACACAGTCCCTAACCAAAATCCACGGGGCGGGTTGTCCAGACGCTGACGGAGACGGGGAGGTAACGACCTCCCATGGAAACACGGCCTTGGATTGGAAGCAGGATGAGTGTGTCGCCTGGTACCGGGTCTTTGCCGGGGGCGGCCAGGTGCGTGGCGTGGCGGCACAGGATGTGGTTGACAGCAGTGGTAGCGTCCAGAGCTACGTCTGGGTTGCAAGCTACGGGGGGGACAGTACGGGGCAATACGCAAGAATCAGGAAACTGAATGGAAGCACTGGGGATGTCCTGGTGGAAACCGACTCTCCAGTGGACGGCGCCTATGGTCTTGCCCTGGACGGCCATGGCAACCTTTGGATCGCTTCAAACGTTTCAGCATCCCTGGGCCGCATCGACACCACGCGGTGTACCGACAACCTCTCCTGTGACGTGCAGGCGTGCGTGTCCACGGGCCTTGCCGACAACGGAAACGGTGACGAATGCATCAAACAATCCGTGTTCCTTCCGGGCTACGCGGGCACGCAAATGCCCTACGGAATCACCGTGGACTCCAAACAACGGGTGTGGCTTGCGGGCGGCTTTGTCACCCGATACGACCCAAGCGAAGCATCGGCTTCTAGGATAGAGCAGTTCACGTTTCCATGGGCCGCGACACAGATTGCCGTACATGGGATTAGCGCCTCCGCCGATGGTTGGATATGGGGGGCTTCCCTGGATAGCGGGGTAGTGCGCATTCACGCAGACAATCCAACCGCCTCGGGTGGCCCTACGGTGGTGGCCGGCACGACCACCCACAAAAACAAAGGTGTCGCCGTGGATGTCCAAGGCAAAGTGTGGTCGATTCCCCTGCAACAGGACTTTGATACCGCGACGCCGGACGTTGCATTGGTGATCGACCCGGGCACAGGACCAGGCGACGAAACCGTGGACGCCACAAGTGTGGATTTTCTCTACGAGCCCTACACCTATTCCGACATGACGGGCACCCAGTTGCGCAACGTGCTCCCCAACTACGGCACGTTGCGTACGATTCTTCAGGGTTGCGACGATGGAGCCACCCAATGGTCCAACCTGGTTTGGAATGGCGAAGTTCCGGTGGGTACCCAGCTCATCTTCCAGGTCCGCACGGGTGCCACACGAAGCTCCCTTGCCGCCGCCCAATGGGTGAATCTGGGGTCGGCAACCAGTGCCACATCGTTACTTTCCGCTGTGGACCGCGCGTTGGAAGAGGCAGACCTACAGCCCCGCCGGTATCTTGAGGTGGAAGTTCAACTCCAGCGGCTGGACATCCACGCGTCAAGCTTTCTCACGCCCACATTGCGTTGGCTCGAGGCATCCTATTCCTGCGACCAGGATATTCTTTAGATCGCTTCCATGGCCGGTGTGCCGTCGGCGTGCTCGTACAACGGAGGTTTCTGCATGGCGCCTGCCGGCATGATCCGGCATTGGGGGAAATACACGGAAGCCGCCCCTTGAACGGCCGGACCACAATGGCCTGCCACCGCCAACGCCCTGAGGTGTGATCCCACCGGAGCCAATATCTGAACCACCTGTTCCATGTTCTCGCATTGAAACAGGGAAATATTTCGAAGTCCGGGGCTCGGCCGAAGAGACTGGAGATGGCCCTCCCAGGAAACACCGTGAGCCTCACCTTCCCAGAGCGTGCCAACGGTGCTCGCCACCGCGCGCCACTGGTGTTCCTCTGCACGTTGCTCAACCGATAGGGTGCCCCGTGGAAGCTTCTCCTCCAGGTCGGTCAATGCCCGGTGAAGTTGGAGGCCAAAGCTCCCTGACCGGGAGTTGTCCCCCCCCAGCAGAATCACGGCGTGGGGAGAAAGGCACCCCCGTTGATCGTAGGCCGCCACATCCATGGCCAGGGCCTGCGCCCATGGCCACTGGTGCTCCGCATCATTCTCGAGGCCTTCCGGGGTCACAAGAGCCACCCCCAAACCGTGGCCGTGCCCCACAAAACCGGCCACGGGATTGCTGTGTTGCAACGCGCCTTTCCACGTCGCGATGGTGGCGTCGGATCCAAACACCTCCACCCGATCCACATCGCCCACCATGGCGAGACCATCCTCCACCATTGTGACCGGAGCAGTGCATCCCACAGACTCTGAAGTGTCGCGGACAGCCGCACAAAACCAGGTGGGAAACAACAAATCTCTCCGGGAGGGCTTCACCCATAGTTCCGAGCCCGACACGAGCGAATACAGAATCGGTTTGATGCAGCCTGTGAAGAGGTTTCCAGCGAGGACCAGAAGATGCTTTCCCTGATGGCCCCTACCCGCAATATGCCGTTTCCAAATCGGAAATAGGGTGCCGGATGCCCACGGGTGCAGTTCCTGTTCCAGGGCCCACTGAACCATCGGAGTACTCAGGCCACTGGAATCAGCAACCGCCTGTAGATCGTCTCCCTGCCCAAGCCGTTCACCTAGGCTCGTCACCGCGCCTTCCAGTACGGAAACACGCTGTTCCACAGAAAGCGTGCTCCACTTCACCACAGTACGTCCTCCACCGAGAGGGAGCAGCCCCGTGCGGTTGCGTTCGGGTCCCTGCCCAACAACTCCAACCCGTGATCCGTCATGCGCCCCACATCCGAGGTTTGAATGGCGCATACGCTGTGCAAGTTCGCCAAGTCGTCAATACGTACCAAGCCCGATTGGCCCTCACCCACAGGAGCGAGGGTAGCCGGATCCACAATGGACACACGCACCCATGGGGGGGCCACGTAACCCCGGCGACTATTCTCTGTTTGGGTACCAGGCGTCAACGGTATGGAATGGAACAGCGTGGATTCCAACGGCGTGGACTCCAACAGTGTGGACTCGTAGAGCTGACTACTGAGCTCCGTCATCCCGTATTCGCCCACCACACAACGATCAGTTAAGCCGTAGCGCGCACCGATGGCTTGCCGAAGCATGGCAGGTTCCACTTCCCGGGAGCGCCCCTTGTAACCCCCTGTTTGCATGGCGAAGCTTCCCTGAGGGAGTTCAAAGGTCCCTGGTCCAAGTTGGTCTTCTCCGTGCACAAAGGCAAAGGCGGTTCCCAATAGGAATGTTGGGTGTCCCTTACGGCAAGCCGTTCTCACCGCTGTTGTAAGCTCATCCCCAAGGAGTTGGGAGTTTCGCCACACGCGGTGCACGTTTTCAGGCTGCGCAAACTGGCTCAAGAAATCATCCACCATGTGAGAAAGCGAAGAGTGGGGTGCCTCTTCGCTGGATGGCAGTAGGAGCACCCATTGCGCGTTGGGTTGACGGCCCAACCCGAGCATGTGCGCGCCCATTCTACGGGCCCCCAGATCGTAGAGCCGTGTATGGGGAAGCGCGTGAACACCCCTGGGGAGTTGCGTGGTTCCCGAGGTTTCAAAGCGAACCGTCAAGGCTTCCGTGGGGTAGGGTGTGACCAACGCATATCGAAACACGTCCGTGGGAAGACCGGGGAAAAGGTCAATGGAGGGCGGCTTCGGATTGCCGTTTCTCTGATGAATCCACTTTCCGTAGGGCACCACATGTTCTGCCTGCCAACGTAGGGCCTCGAGAAGCAGTGCGTCCCGTGTGCTGTGTTGGGTCGACTCCAGTGGATTCCCTGGGTCACTACTCGGGAACAGAACGCAGGATTCCATGAATGACAGCACCCGTGCTTCGAGATCGGCAGGGGGCCTCATGGCGTGGACTCAAGGGTTTCTGTGAGGGTATGTACGAAACGATCAAGGATGTCTCGATGCACCGTCACGGGAGGGCAGAGTTGAACCACTTCGCCGTATTTGCCCGCGGGCAAGGTAATGTATCCCCGTTCAAGCAAACCGCGAACCGTGGCAAGCCCCAGGGGGCCGCTATCCATTTCCACACCCAGCAACAGGCCCCGCCCGCGAACTTCCTTCACGTGAACGTGCGAGCCCACGGTGTTCTGAAGTTTGTGCAAAAGCCACGCGCCTGTAGCCTGGGCACGCTCACATACTTTTTCTGTATTCAATGCGTTCAGCGTGGCCAACGCCGTGGCACAACCCAGGGGGTGCCCAAAAAACGTACCGGTGTGAATCGGCACCTGGTCCGGTGTTCCCCAGGCTTCCATGATTTCAGTTCGGCCCAGGCATGCGCTCACCGGAAGGCCTCCACCCAGGGCCTTACCCACACACAGTAGGTCAGGTTCCAAACCAAGCGTTGTGCTGAGCCAGGTATTTCCGCAGCGGCCCAATCCCGTCAGCACCTCGTCGGCAATGAGCACAGCACCCTGTTCACGTAGCAAGCCCCGCAGTGCTGCTGGCGCCTCATCTCCCATGCCAACCACACCACCACGACCTTGCATGGGCTCGAGAATTACCGCCCCTAGGGGAGTGGCTCCCAACGCGTTGTCCACCTGAGCCCTCCATACATCGACCGAAATGCCGTCCCTAGGGTAGGGCGCAAAGATCACGTATGGATTCAGTTGCTCCAAGAAGGGTTCTCGAAAAGCGTTCGAGAATCCGGAGACCCCAAGCGGTCCGTAGCCCAGTCCGTGGTAGCTGCCCTCAAAGGCCAACACCGTGGGCCGGCCCGTGGCGAGCACGGCGGTTTTCAGGGCCATCGTCACGGCGTCATTTCCCGTGAGCCCTAGCGCCACCCTCCCATCTGGCCAGGGAGCCAGATCCTGCAGCCGTTCCAGCAGTTCGATCTTCACCGTCGAGGGTTGGAAATCCCCCATGCCATGCACCAACTGGTGTGATTGGGCCCCCATGGCTTGCTGTACAAATGGCGGGTTGTGCCCCAACAGGGCCACCCCGAAGCCGGCCGTGAGGTCCACAAAGACCTGTCCGTCCGCGTCCCCCACGTTCCACCCAAGGGCCCGGTTCCAGACAATGGGGTCCTGGGAGGCCCCCGAAAGCTCCTGCCTACGGGCCCGACGCATTGTAAACGCTGGGGATTCCACCCCAGCCAACCGCTCGACCCACGCCCGTGAGGTCGAACCCGGAATCTCCCCGGACACCTGGGGAGCACACTGGCCAAAGGCGTACATTCACCATGCGTGAACGCACCACCCGCCTCCGTCAAACCACCACGGCTGTCCACAAAATCAGGGTGTCCAAACCCTGCCCGGTGCCGTCCCGTGAGAGGCGGGGTGCACCCTGGTGATAGGGCTGCTACTGGACCTGACCCTATGACGAGCCCCCTCACAAGCCTGGATTGGATCATTGTTGCTGCCTATTTTGGTGTGGTTTTTGGCGTTGCCCTCGTGGTGACCCTGCGTTCCCGGGGCAACCGTGACGACAGCCAGGGGTACTTTCTTGCCGGGCGAAACATCGGTTGGATCGTCATCGGTGCATCGCTCTTTGCCTCCAACATTGGCTCGGAACACCTTGTGGGCCTTGCTGGAAGCGGAGCCTCCCAGGGCATTGCAGTGGCCCAATTCGAGGTGTTGGCCTCGTTGATCCTCCTTGTTCTCGGGTGGATCTTTGTGCCCTTCTACCTGCGCAGTTGCGTCATGACCATGCCCGAGTTTTTGGAGCGCAGGTACTCAGAGCATGCCCGTTGGTACCTGGCCATCGTGTCCATCGCCGCCTACGTCCTAACCAAGATTTCCGTAACCATTGCGGCCGGGGGCATTGTCTTCAAATCCCTCATGGGCATTGATTTCTGGACCGGTGCCCTATTGGTAGTTGTTTTTACGGGCCTCTACACCCTGGTGGGCGGCATGAGGGCCGTGCTCTACACGGACGTGTTGCAATCCATAGTGCTTATCGGCGGTTCCATTGTGGTCACCATCTGTGGCTTGAATAAGCTTGGGGGCATTGATGAGCTTACCAAGGCCGCTGGCCCCGAAGCGTTCCAGATTTGGAAGTCCGCCTCTGACCCCGACTTCCCATGGACCGGCATCCTCCTGGGTGCGCCTATTTTGGGGGTTTGGTATTGGTGTACGGATCAGTTCATCGTGCAGCGTGTGCTGGCGGCCAAGGATCAGGACAACGCCCGGCGAGGCACCATTCTTGGTGGCTATCTAAAGTTGTTGCCCCTGTTCATCTGCGTGATCCCGGGGATCATTGCCAAGGCCCTGGCCAACAAGGGCGAACTACCCCTGGTCAGCCCAGACGAAGCCCTACCCAGCCTGGTGGCCAATGTGCTTCCCATGGGTCTCCGTGGCTTGGTGGTGGCCGGTTTGCTTGCCGCCCTCATGAGCTCCCTGTCTTCCGTCTTCAACTCCTGTTCCACGCTCATCACCTGGGATATCTACCGGAAGATTCGCCCTAAAACATCCGAGAAGCAGCTGGTCGTCATCGGCCAGATCACCACCGTGGGGCTTGTGGTGGCGGGCCTGCTTTGGATCCCTTTCATGCAGTCCATCTCCGACCAGCTGTACAAGTACCTGCAGAGCGTGCAGGCCTACATCGCGCCCCCCATTGCCGCAGTGTTCTTGCTGGGTGTGACCATGAAGCGTGTGAACGCTCGCGGTGCCATGGCATCCCTTTTGGTAGGCTTTGTGTTGGGCACGGCCCGATTGCTCCTGGAGATCAACCAGGGTCACTTGCCCCCGCTACTACACACCTATGCAACCATGAACTTCCTACATTTTGCGGCGGTGCTCTTCGTGATTTGCTCGGTCACGTTGGTGGCCGTGAGCTTTACGGCCCCAGCCCCCAGCCGGGCCCAGTTGGCAGGAATGACCCTGGCCCACCGTGAAGGAAAGCGCTTTGGCCAACCCAAGCCCTGGTACGACGGCCAGCCCGCCCGGTGGGACATCGCCGCAAGCCTACTGCTAGTCGGTGTCGTAGGCCTCATCTGGTGGGTCTTCCGCTAGCCGAGCAGGCTAGTTGGGGTATCCCTAAGGAAGTGCGCCGTTGCAGCAGCCAATGGCAGAGGTAGTTGCAGCGCCAGCGGTACTGCTTGGATCGCAGGCTCCAATATCTGCGGGAAGAGGAAACGCAAGTGTCGTGGAATCCCCGTCACCATCGGTTACGGTCACTGTGCCATTGTAGTTAGCCGCTCCTACAGCACACTCGTACCAAACTGCTCCAATGGTGTCCAAGGCGTTGCCCCCGCCCGTCTGCTTCACGCAGTTGTTAATGCTTCCCGTTGCTGTGAGCGTGCCCATAGGAGAATCTGTGGCTGTTACGGTAATAATCACTGCATCGACTGCAGTACCACCACAACTACCCGGATCGGACCATTCCCAGGCTACAGCTACCGTGGGAGGATTGGTGCCGTTCATGGTTACCATGGACCCGGTAAGTTGACCGGCGGTGCCAGAGTCACCCGCGCCGCCATCGCCTGTGCCATTCCCCGCGTCGCCGGTGTTGCCACCATCGGCAGTGTAACCACCGTCACCCATGCCGGCGTCCACAGTGGTATCTGCGCTATTGTCCTCGTCCTTGCTTCCGCAGGCACCAGCACCGAGCAGCAAACCCGCAACGGTAAGGGACAACACATTTCGTGTAGTGGTTGATTCGAGCAAATTCATCATGGGAAATCCTTTGGGCAGCAAACAGATTGATTGAGATGGAGCGAGGTCTAGCAGAACTTGGAGCTAGCAGCCGCCATCTGAGTAGCCTGCGTCGCCGGCGCCGCCGTCGACACAAACCTCACCGGGTTCATCGTTGTCGTCGTCACCGCAGGCGGTAAGGGAAAAGGAAACACAAGCCAGGCAAATCAATAACATCCAATTTTTCATTGTAAGCTCCAAAAACTAAGGGTTCTCGCAACAGTGGAGACCGACGGTCACACCTGCGAATAACCACAGCCTAGCAACCCATGCACCCCCAAACCACGTGACACGGATGTCATAGGCGAGGTTCCTAGCGCACCTCATTTGAGATGATTGAGAGTTTGGACGCAGCAGATTTGGGGAAACCTTGCCGAGGTTTCCCCTCGTCGCGGGAACAAGTCCCCGACGACTTCACCCCTTCACCGTAGCCGTTCCTGCAAGGAACGGACCTGGACGAAAACCTGTTGTACATCCCCACTCCTGCGCTGCCGGGGCACTCGGGCTCCGGTCAAAAAGACCCAACGATCACACGCCGGTGGCGGAGGGAGACCAAATGTATTTATGCATTTGCAGCTGAAACCGGGCAGGTAGCTTGTCTTCCAGCATCCATTGCACCACCTGGTGCGCCCCCACCGTGTTGTGTACGCAGCTCAAAAGCACCTGGCCCGCACGGTGGTTAAGGTTGTGCTCGGAAATGACACGGCGCGTCCAATCGTAGTCCGCCCGATCCGCAATCACGAACTTCACCTCATCCAAATCGGTGAGTGCATCCACATTTTCCCAACGGTTGCGATGGTCTTCCCCACTGGCCGGTGCCTTGAAATCCACAATCCGATGCACCCGTGGATCCAACACCGAAATATCCCGTTCTCCACTGGTCTCAATGAGCACCGTGCGCCCCGCGTCACACAACTCGGTGGTTAGGGGAATCACACCCGGCTGCAACAGAGGTTCCCCACCGGTCACCTCCACAAGGGGCGCCTCCGGGGCCAGGGCCTGCTTGAGAACATCCTGTCGGCCCATGCGCGTACCGCCGTAGAACGCCTGGGGCGTGTCGCACCAGGCACATCGAAGATTGCACCCCGTCAGCCGAATGAAGGTGCACGGCAACCCCGCAAAGGAGGACTCCCCCTGAATCGAGGTGTAAATCTCGTGCACCATCAATGTGTCTTCCTTGGCCACGGTCTCCCTACAGCTGCTCCAAAAGAAATGTGCTTGTATCGACCATGTCGGGGCGCGGTGCTTCTTCCTGGGGCGCGGTGCCATCTAGGAAAATCTCATCCACCGCGCCTTCCATACCCTCAAAGGCGCGTAAACCGGTCACCGGGTCAATACGCACCTGCTCCACGTCCTCGGGCACCACAAACCGTTCGTCGAAACCCTTTCCGTGGGCAGCTCCCATGATGTCTACCCAGATGGGCAACGCAGAGCGGCTGCCCCCCTCCTTGCGCCCGAGCCGTTGGGGAGTGTCAAAACCCACCCAGACCCCAGCCACACGGCGTGGGGAATAGCCCACAAACCAGGCATCTCGGGCGCCGTTGGTGGTGCCCGTCTTGCCGGCCACGTCGAAACCTAAGGCCCGTGCGCGCCTTCCTGTGCCGTCCTGAATCACCGATTGCAGAAGGCTAGTCACCACATAGGCTTCACTGCGGCTCAACACCTCACGGGGTGGTTCAGGCGGATCGATGCGAATGTCCTGGCCCTTGGGGCCCACCACCCGGGTAAGCCACCGGGTAGGTTGCCATCTCCCACCGGCCGCGAAGGTAGCGTAGGCATTGACCATTTCTGAAAGGTGCACCTCGCTCGCCCCCAGGGCCAGGGATCCCGTGGCCTCAAGCGAAGTGGTAATCCCAAGGTCCCTTGCAAACTGGGCCACCGCCTCGGGGGTCACTTCTTCGATCAAGCGAACCGCCACAGAGTTGATGGAAAGCGCCAACGCGCGACGCAGGGGAATGTGCCCCTGGTATTCGTCCGCGCGATAGTTCTTAGGCTGCCAGCCCTCGTACACTGTGGGGGCGTCCACCAAAAGGGAAGCTGGCGTGAACTCCCGGGACTGGATGGCAAGGGCATAGACAAACGGTTTGAAGGAACTTCCCGGTTGCCGTTTGGCCTGGGTAGCCCGGTCAAACCCTGGCCCCTTACCGTAGCCACCCACCCAGGCTAGCACTTCCCGGCGGTCCGTATCCAACACGTAGGCTGCCGCTTCCGGGCCCCAGGTCCGGGCGCCCGAGGTGTCCTCATCTTCCTTGGCTTTCTTGTATTTCTGGCGTTTGTCCAGGGCATCCAAACCCTTTCGCACCGCAGCTCTGGTCTTGCCCTGCAGTTTAGCGTCTAGGGTGGTGTACACCGTAAAGCCACCCAGCGCGCGGGTCGCCGGGGGCACCCGTTCCTTCAGCCATTGCAACACCGCCGTGCGTACCTCTGGAGCCGGGTCCGGAGAAGGCGTGAGATCCACCAGTTGTGGCACCGTGCTCCGCGCCTGGGCAATTTCCTTGGCATCCAGATCCGGCCAATAGGATTCCCGCTTCCGTTCCAGCTGCCCCAACACAAAACGTTGGCGCCGCCGTGCTGCCTCCATATTCCCCCTGGGAGAAAGCCGCGCAGGGGCCTGGGGGATTCCGGCAATCAAGGTGGCTTCCGCCAGGGTGAGGTGCTGTACGTCCTTGCCAAAGTAATACTGCGAGGCCTCCTGTACACCGTAGCGCCCGTGCCCAAAGTTAATGTGGTTCAAGTACAGAAACAGAATTTCATCCTTGGTAAGGTACTGTTCCAATCGCCGAGCAAGAATCAACTCCTTGATTTTGCGGGTGAGGGTCCGCTCGGGCGTCAGCAACAGCAGCTTCACGACCTGCTGGGTAATCGTACTTGCACCCTGGGCCTTGCGGCCGGAGAGCACATCACGCGCCACCGCACGGGCGATACCTGGGTAGTCCAGACCCTCGTGAAGGTAGAAGTCCGCGTCCTCGGCCGCGAGTACGGCCAGCACCAGGTGCCTTGGTACCTTCTCCATCGGAACCACCGTCCGCCGTTCAGACGCCAACTCCGCCAACACCACGCCGTTGCGATCCAAGATGCGCGTGGTCTGTGGAAACTTGTGGTCCCGAAGGGCGTCCACCGTGGGCAAATCACGGCTGAAGTAAATAAATACCCCTGCCACCGTCGCAAGGCCCAGCGCGCCCCCCCACAGGGCAAGCTGAAACAACACCCGCCAAACCACAGCGCCCCGGGAGGTTTGCCGTTTCCCCTGCGTTTTCCCCGTGCGCTTCCTATTGGGCCCACTCGCCCGACTACCCGCCCTAGACATCCCACCAACCCTGTCAGTGGGTCGGGCCCTGCGCCAGCAGGTAGACCCGGAAGCTGTAAAGTCGATTCTCCTAGGAGGTTGGAAACTGTCAACATACACTCCCGGAACTTTCAACGGAGAGTCTGCATGGCCAACGAAGTGCGTACGGTTGTTCCCGGGTCGTTTGAGCCCGAGGGGCATTTTTATGAACGGGTGCTCAACGCACAGATCCATCCGATGGTGCGTTTCTTCATGGGCCTTGGAAACGAACGTATTGCGGAGCGCTATTGCCACCTGCATCCCGAAGCCAGCCCAGAGGGTGTTCGCCAGCTGCTAAACACCACACCTAAGTTTTTCCGCTGGGGTGGCGCAGATCTGTTTGTTACCAGCAACGAACAGGGCGTCCGTAGGGTGGTGGTTGTGGAGACAAACTCCTGCCCGTCTGGGCAGAAGTCCATGCCCCTTGTCGACGATTCGGATGAGTACGGCGGGTACCGGCACCTGCTTGAACACGGATTTCTGGACCAACTCCGGGGGCGTCAACTTCCGGATGGGGAACTGGCTGTCATCTACGACAAAAATCACATGGAAGCCTCTGGTTACGCGGCCACCCTGGCAGACCTCACAGGGGAATCGGTACATCTCGTTCCATTTCACACGGCACCATGCCCCAATGTTCGGTTTGACGAGGGTGTCATGCACGTCCTTGCTCAAGCAGGCCAATGGGTGCCGATCCGAGCAGCCCTTAGGTACGTGACCCAACGACCCTGGAATCGCATCCCACCCGTGACCCGAACAGCGATTCTCAACCCCGTCGTGGCCTGCCTGGCCGGTGGGCGAAACAAGCTCATGGCAGCCAAAGCCTACGATCTACTCAACGCGCGATTGGCCCAGTACAAGCTTACAATTCAATCTCCCGAAACGATTTGGGGGGCCTCCCGTGAAGAGGTGCCCATGTGGCTTACTCACATGGGCGGCATCGGCGTGGTGAAGAACCCGTACAGCAATGCTGGGCAGGGTGTCTACACCATCACCACAGACAAGGAGTTGCAAGACTTCATGGAGTCTGAGCAGCACTACAATCAGTTCGTAGTGCAAGCGCTCATCGGAAACTCAGGGTGGAGTTCCACAAGCAATCAGGGGCGCCTGTATCACGTGGGCACAGTACCCGATCGCCGCGGACGAATATTCGTATCAGATCTTCGTTGCATGGTGGTGGGTGGCCCATCCGGTTTTCGACCTGTTGCGGTGTACGCGCGCCGTGCCCATCAGCCCCTAGCCAAACTCCCGACAGACAACGGTGGTTCCTGGCAAATGCTGGGAACCAACCTTTCCGTGAAGAACGCGGACGGAAGTTGGGGGTCCCAAACCGAACGCCTATTGCTGATGGACAACAAGGATTTCAACCGCCTAGGGATCGGGCTCGACGATCTTGTGGAGGGGTACTTGCAAACGGTCATGGCAGTACTGGCCATCGACGAGATGGCGACCCAGCTGGTCACGAAAGGGCGAAAGTTCCGACATCGCTTTTTTCGAGCGGTCAATTCAGACCCAGCCCTTGCGGAGGAGATTGTGTGATGAACCCCAGAGCCCCGATTCACGTCGACAAACTAGAGATCGATATGCTGCCCATTGGCAGAGCTTCCCACGTGTGGGTGGAACTGGTAACCGACGGGCTCGCACAGGTCATCGAAGTTCCTCTTCTTGTGGTCCGCGGGAAACGCCCAGGGCCTGTCGTGGGTATTACGGCCGCGGTCCATGGAAACGAACTCAACGGGATCTCGGTCATTCATCGGCTCTTCGAAACCCTTCCTTCCAGGATGATTTCCGGCACCGTCGTGGGAGTGGTGGTGGCCAATGTACCTGGCCTACACCACCATCAACGGGAGTTTGACGATGGTGTGGACCTCAACGACATTTTTCCAGGAAACAGAGCCGGAAGTGCATCCCAAGTGTACGCCTACCAATTGGTGGAAAGAATCATCCGTCAGTTTGACTACCTACTTGATTTACACACCGCAAGCTTCGGACGGGTAAACTCGCTCTACGTGCGCGCGGATATGACTCACTCGGAAACAGCCAGCATGGCGCGCCTTCAGAACCCACAGATCATTCTTCACAATCCACCATCCGACGGTACCCTCCGTGGAGCGGCCATGGAACTGGGCATACCCGCCATTACTGTGGAGATTGCTGATCCGCACCGATTCCAGCCCAAATACATCCGGCCAACTCTTGCAGGCGTGCACGCGGTGCTCGCGCACCACGGCTTGATCAAGCCGCGCGCTGTCAAACAGGAATCCAACCCCGTTGTCTGCGACCGTTCGTTCTGGATGTACACCGATCGCGGTGGGTTGCTCAACGTGCACGTGGATCTTGCATCCGTAGTGAAGAAGGGAGATTCCGTGGCCGTGCTCCGCAATGCCTTCGGGGAAGTGATCGCGGAGTACCAGGCGCCGGAGTCCGGAGTAGTGATCGGGAAAAGCGTAAACCCTGTGGCCCAAACCGGCGCCCGGGTAGTGCACCTAGGCCTGTTCGACCAAGCAGGAAAACCCTCCCGAGCCCCACGAAGCCTTGACCGACCCAAAAAGAAAACAACCTAGTACTGCGAAGGCACGCTCCCTGGCGTGATGAGATCAATCATCTGGTCGCCATGCTTGCGGTACACATGAAAGTCACTATCCAAGGTGAGAACCCGCGAATTATCGTGAAATTCCGCCATTCGTACGAGGCATGCGTCGGCTAAGGACATGGGTGTATCCGCATACTTCAACATGAGTTTGCGTACACGGGGTTGCTCTTCGGCCAGGCTAAACCTAACGTCGAGATAGCCGCCATCGATGAGATGGAAAATCGGGTCCGATGTCCCGAATGTACGATGCAAAAGAAAACAGGCCTCTGTGATGACCGCTTCACAGGTGATCAACGGAGGTTTCAGCTTTTCAACAATCTCACGCGACCATTGGTGGTTGGAATCCCGAGTTGCAATTGCGGAAACCAGCGGGCCGGTGTCCAGCAGATAACTCCCACTCATTCACCAAACCCCTCCATGTGGTCTGGATTGGTAGAGAGATCCGTTGGGCCGCCGTCCAGGCAACCAAAAACCTCGGGAACAAGTTCTCCCAGGGTTGCGCCTTGCTTCAGCTGTGGTTTGGCCTTGCGTTCAACCTTGCGTTCAACCTTGCGTTCAACTCTGCGGTCAGCTTTGCGTACGGCCTTGAGTAGACGCCTGGCCTCTACCAACTGCTCTTCCGGGAGCTCCTCAATGAGCTGCTTGATTTCAGACCGAAGACCCATACCCAAAGTGTAAGTCCGCGTGCCAGCGATGTCGAATGAAGACCCACGAATGGTCTAGAAAACGACAACCGCTTGAGTCGATCCTGAAATTCCGTGAGTGCCGGAGCCGTGGGGGGCGAAGCCGCCTTCTCCGCCTGTGCCGGCCACGCCCACCTCATCCAGGGTGAGCGTACCGTTACCTGCCCAGGTTTGCACTTGCGTTTCGTAGGTAGAAGCGGAAGCGCCCGTGATGGCAATCCCGTGGGATCCACCGCCGCAACCGCCGCCACCTGCACCACCATTGCCCCCGCGGCCACCGTCTCCACCGCGGCCGCCATTGCGTGCGCACCAAAAACCGCTGGTGCCCCCAAGGCCACCCACTCCGGCGCTTCCTCCACTGGCACCAATGCCCCCGTCACCACCCGCTCCACCGCTGGCGGTCACCACACGCACGTTTTCAAGTACGGGGCCACTGCCACTCGCGGTCCGCACCACCATGGCCACCGATGTTCCACCGCCGCCCCCACCCGTGGCACCCGGCGCACCGCAGCCTGCGCTTCCGCCGCCACCCCCTGCACCGCCCGCGCGATCGGAACAACCGCTCACACCCTGCACCACGGAGTATCCGGAACCCGCGGTACCGCCACCGCCTCCCGAGCCGTTGGTTCCACCCGTTCCGTTGCTACCACTCAACCCCTGCAGCTGCCCCGTGGTGCCGTTGAAGAACGTGGCGCCTCCGCAACCTCCGCCGGAGCTTCCGTTCACTCCAGAAGATCCATCGCCGCCATTGCCGCCCACCCGGGCAAGACTTGGGTTGTCGTCACAAAAGTTGCAGGCTCCCCGGGTGGTGGGTGCGTTGTAGGTTGGTGATCCCGCGGTTCCCGCGCTCGCGCCTTGCCCACTTGTTGCCGCAGGGTTTGGCACCGCCTCGCTCATCATGGTGGCCACATCGCAGCTTCCGCCCGGCTGGGTGTAGTAGGTGCAACCTGCGTTTCCGCAGGGCTGGGCCTGGGTGCAACCCCCGGGTGGGCACGTACACATGATGTTAGGGCACGCGCCCGCGCCGCCCCCACCCCCTGAAACATGGCTCCCACCACAACTCTTGCCGCCCCCAGACCCCCCCGGGGTCGATGGGCAGCCAAAGGAGGCTGCGTCGGATCCATCGGTGCCATTCGCTCCGTCCAAATCAGCCAAGCTTGAGGCCCCCACCGTGGCAAGCCGGGCGCTCGAATCCTCACCCCGGTACCCGTCTGCCGCAGCGGCCGCCAATACGGTAAGGTCCCGCAATAGGAGCGTCGCGTCGTTGCCGTCCAAGTACACGGCGGTGCTGCCTGCTCCGGTGCTGGTGGGGATGGAGCCAGTCACCACTAGGCCCTCCACAGCCGTGGCCACCGAGATGTTGCGCGCCACAAGAACCGCGTGCCCTTCCATGCCAGGCGCCTGCTCAATGCGCACCGGGTAGAGCTCCAAATCCCGCTCCTGGAAATCCGCCCGGTAGCCCCCAAACAGATCAACCCCAGGGCGCAGCTCCACCGGGCCCCTGTAAATACCCCGAGCCACGAGTACGTCCTTGTTGCCCGCGTCACCCAGGGCGAGCCCCCGTTGAACTGTGCGAACGGGTAGGGCAAGGGTTCCCGGGTTCACGTCATCACCTGACGGCGTCACAAAAATGTAGTCGTTGGCCCCGTCGGGTACGCCGTCACAATCCCCGTCGCCGCCCACCTCGGGCGGGGGGCCCATGCCATTGTAGAGCTCGCACTCACAACCGTTGCCCGCAATGCCGTCCACATCCACAAAACCGGTTTCGCACTGCACGTCACACACAGCTGTTCCCATGGGCCCTGAACCAGAAGCACGGCAGGTGGCCACCATGTTCTCGCCGGACACCACACAGGCCTGACCGCAGGCGCCGCAGTGCTGGTCGTGCACATACCGGCCCATGGCATCCCTGAAGTCCTCATCCACGCCGAAATCACAGTCGTCGTCCTGGCCGTTGCACTGCTCCTCGGACACCACCCCGCAGGTCCCAAACTCCCCCGCCGTACACACCTGGGCGCCCGCACACTGGTAGCCGTCCCCCCGATCCACCAGGCAGCCAATTTCCAGGCCCTCGTTCGCCGCGTTGCAGGAGCAGTCTCCGCCCGTGGGAACACAGTGGGATTCATCCGCGTCGCACTCTGCTGTTTCCCCGCACAGCGCGTCTCCCCCATCTCCGGCCACGCAAGGAATGGAACACCAGCCCGAACCATCCACAGAGGTTCCACCGGATTCCACCACACAGATCCCCCGGGGGTCGCGAATGCGGCAATCGTCGTCCCCGGAACAGGGCAGGCAAAGCACCTCCACCTCAGGCGCGCAGTAGCTGCCCTGAACAAGGTAAGTACCTTCTGGGCACGCGGTGATGGTGCACTCAGGGTTTCCGCCAGTGCCAACAATACAACTGGTGGATTCGGCTGTGGGGAACACTTCGTCGCAGTGCACGCCGCAACCCCCGCAATGGGCCAGGGTGACGTAGCGACCCTCCGAATCCCGAAAATCCTCGTCCACTCGGTCGTTGCAGGTGTTGTCCCGGTAGTCGCACTGCTCCTCCGTGGAACAGGGGTGTTGCCGGTAACAGCCGGCGGATCCCACGCTGAACAAAACCACCAGGGCGGCAAAGCAAATTCGACTATTGGGTGACAACATGGCGCCTCTCTCCGTCCGTACCCTTGGGAGCGGCGACACCGCCCTGACCTCCAGCACCGCCCGTACCTGCCTGGCCCAAATCAAACGTGGTGGAGGATTGAAGTGCGTTTTCTTCTGCAGTGGTGAGGGATCCTCCCGTCACCCAAATGCCCGCCACGGACCCCCCGCAGCCCCCACCGCCCGCGCCGCCACGGCCCCCACTTCCACCTGTGCCACCACGCCCTCCGGCAAAGGGGCCCGCCAGGGTAGGCGTGGTGCGGGCCGATTGCGGTAGTTCACCGCCAAGGCCGCCCGCTCCACCTGTACCCCCGTCTCCACCCGCGCCCCCGGCACCGCCCTCGGCGCCGTCCGAAGTCACCAGTGTCACTGCATTTAGGGTAGGCACTGCGGTTACGCCCGCGGTGTAGCGCAACCAAAATGCCAACGTGGGTGCGGCGCTTTGACCGGGTGTTCCCGCAAGGCCACCACAGCCCCCGGCACCGCCGCCACCGCCACCACCGCCAAGGCCATCCACATGCTCACAGGCACCTGGGAACCAACGCATTTCAGATCCACCTCCGGCACCACCGCCGCCACCACCCGAGCCAGGAGCCCCCGCACTTCCAGCTCCCGCCGTGGCTCCAATCCAAGTGGTTCCTAAAAACGTGCCCAGGGGATCGGCGCAGGCGGCGCCGGGCACGCCGTCCACCCCCGCTTGCCCGTTTTGACCCGCCTCCGGGCCCACAAAGGCGGTCGGCACCACGAAGTCTGCAAGGCCGCAGCACACCGCCGTCGAACAGCTCGATCCCACCACGGGCCCCTGGGAATCCTGCCCGCCCGTGCCGCCAAAACCGCCTGGGGTGGAAAGGGTCCCCAGCCCCACAGCCCCTGCAGCCTGGAACGAAGCAAAGCTCGGGCACCCCGACACACCTCCGTTGCCACCGTGGGTGGCCACGGTGTCGGTGCTACCGGGCCCAGTCACCACCGTGCACAGGTTGATGCCCCCGGTACCACCCGCCACCTGGTTGGCCGCACCCACCACACATTGGTGCGCCCCGTTTTCGACGGACGCCCGTGGGGGTTGGCCACTGGCAGAACCCACCTGGGGTGAAGCACCCGCCGTTCCATGTGAGCCAGAGTTTCCCCGCTTGACGCGCCCAGCAGTCACGGTGCTGTCCAGTAGGGAAAACCCCGCCTCTGGGTCCTGTGCGTAGGCCCCCATGGTGGGCACACCTGCCGCCACCGCATCCCGCCCCACAAACTGAATCCCCCGAATCACGGGGCCGCTTTGCACCACCACGAGTGCAGCGCCACCGGGGGCGACCGTATCCTGGGGGGCGCGTACTTCGGTCACATGTTGGGTGGGGTTCCACTCCCGAAAATCGCGCCGGTACCCGCCCTGCACCACCGCAGCACTCTCAATACGAATGCTCTCCACGTAGGTGCCCGCCGCTACCAGAATCCCGCTTCGGCCCATGCCGCCACCATCGCCACCGCCACCATCGCCAGCATCGCCAGCAACGGTTGCCTCAAAGCGGGTGATGGCCTCACCAATGGTGCGCAGGGGTTGGCTGGGGGAGCCCACCGCATTGTCGTCCCCATCCAATGCCACGTACCAATGGAGCGCGCTGTCGCCGTCTGCGCCGTCGCAGTTTTCGTCAATGTTGCTGCCGGCCGTGGTTGCAATGCCGTCGGTGGTGGCCTGTACGGTGCATTCGCAACCGTTGGCGATTTCCCGATCCGCATCCAACTGGTCACCCACCTGCAAGCCGTCGTCCAGATCCGCGCAGGTCACGCCACAGGTGGGGGAAAGCACTTCGCCCCCGCACACCAGCGCCACCACTCCAGAGCCTGCAGTGGCACAGTCCACGCCGCACTGCCCGCAATGTTCTTCTGCGTTGTAGCCACCCTGGGCATTGCGAAAATCCTCGTCGATTTCCCCGTCGCAATCGTTGTCCAGCAGGTCGCAAATCTCTTCATCCAATGCACAGGGAGCAAGCACGCCGTTGTCACATCGGGTGGCCCCCACACATCGATTGCCCCCCGGATCCAACACAGCACAGGCCAAATCAAAGGATTGCCCCACCTCACAACTGCAGCTCCCCCCGGTGGGTACACATTGATCGTCGGTACAGCTGAACCCATCGGGGCAACCCTCACCGCAGCCCACGGTGCACCGAGACTCGCTGCCCACAAATACGCACGCCGCGGTGGCCAAGTCTCCACAGTCCGAATCCTGGCTGCACGTGAGGCACAGGTGGGAAAAGGCAGGAACGCACCGGCCCGACTTGGACACCGCAAAGCCGGTGGCACACTGGGTGGCAGCACAGACAGGGCGGCCCTCGATCACATCACACTGGGTGGCGAGTTCGTTTGTGTTGAAGGGCAGGCAGGGGTTGTTGCAACGGCCGCAGTGCTCGGAATCCAGGTAGCGGCCTTCGTCATCCCGAAAGCTTTCATCCACCTCACCATTGAGGTCGTCATCCAACAGGTTGCACACCTCGCTGGAGGGTTGGGGCCGCGGGCGGGGCCCGGGCACAGTCAAATCAAGCGGCGTGATCGCGCCACAGCCCGCGAATGCAACAACCAGTACGCCCCACAGCCCAATCAGGCGTGTAAGCGGAATAAGAAAAGTCATGCCCTCAAGTGTAGGGGGTGATGACCTGGGTCGCCACCACGGGCCCCAGGATACAAAAGCGGCCCGAAACACGCGTTCCCTGGGGTAAATGAGGCACCTGCTCACGCAGCATCTCCACCTCGAACGTTCCACCCTGTGCATCCACCGTGAGCTGCACATCCTTGAAACCCAACCAGGTGTTCGTTCTCGGGTACTGCCATTTGTAATAGGCCTCCTTGGCACTGAATATCATCAACTTCAGCCCATGGACGTGCTCGGGGTCCTCACCATTCACCTCGCACCACTGAGCTTCTTGCCCGTGCAATACCTTGGCTTCGATCTTCCCGATCCGCCGGTGCGTCCCTTCCACGTCAATCCCCACACCAAAGTGTGGCTTTCGGGCCACCACGCTCACCACATAGGTTTGGCCATCCGCCACCCCGCAGTGACTGATGCTGCCATCCAGTCTGCAATGGCTAATGCTCCCCGCGACGTCTGCGGGCCAAATCGGCTCGCCCTTGTCCCCCACGCACGGCTCCCGGGACGCCACTCGTAACTCGTCCATCGCCTCCACTGCCCCCATTGCCTCAACAGCACACGCCCGCCCCAGGGCAAACTCATCCTCCCGGGCCAGTTCCCCATCCACCAGCCGGGCACTTACCCCCACCCCCGGAGCCAAACGCCAGAACTCCAGTAACTGCTCCTCCCACGTCACCCCACCCACCTAGCTCCAGAGCCGTCCGGGCTCCACACGGAACCGGGATTTGCGGGGCAGAGGAGCCCGAAATGTCCAAACAACTCACGGTGTGATCCAAATTAAGACACACCTGACGAGTGAGGGGATAAACCAGTATTTAGTATTGTAATCATTGAAAAATAATCGGTGCATTCATGATCGAAATCCAGAATCTTAAAAATAAGACACATGCCGAAAACCATTTTTCGACACAAAACCCGCCTCCGCCCATTTCAACCTGGGTCATTTCTGGGCTGCGCCACACCACGTCAGAACACAGAGCGCTCCATGTTCCACAAAGTGGTGCCCAACTGCCCATCCAAAACAGCATTTACTTGGTTTTCATCCTAAAACTCGCCTGGCGCACAAATTGCCTTACGTACCCACGTGATGTTTTTCCGAGCCCGAAACAAGACTGCGCCCCACCGAACCCCCAGTTGTGGGATCCTCGCGGTACTACTGGCAGCCGGCGCGTGCACCCCGGTGGGCAGCTCGCCTGCGGAGCAAAAAGGAAGCGTTGCTTCACTTCGCTCGATGCCTGTAGAGCTAGTACCCACGGCAGCGCTACCCAAACTGACCAGCGGATACGTCGGCACCCTGATTCTCCGGGCGGATACCAAACGGGACCGCTTTTGGGTATCCGACACGGACGCGGTCTACGAGTTGAAAGTGTCGCGGAATAGAACCTCTGTCATGGTTGGCGGTGTGGCTCCCCCACCGAACGGAAAACTTGAATGGAGCGAAAGGCACCATCAACTGCAGTCATCTCCCATGGTCGCAAATCAGGGCATGCTCGTACGTTTAAGTGACCAACAAACGTACGCTCCTTGGAGCAACCGTTCCATATCGAGAAGTGACTTTGTAGACCACTACAGTATGCGGTTCTGCAGGACGGCGTGGCCCGGTCAGGCGCCCCTAGACGACGAGGCTTGCGTTTCTACCAGGCCCATCCTCGAAAGATTGGTGAAAGACGCCGATAGGCTTACCTACGACGAGGTTCTAAAGTGGGGTCCAGTGAGTAAGCCTGGCGTAGACGTGTTCTCCACAACGGTGAGTTTCGAGGCTTGGGGCGTGGAAGATGAGCAGGTATTCGTGCAAGCCAAAGACATTCTTGGCACCAGGTTCTGGGCAATCCGTCCAGACGGAAGTCCAACACCCATTGACGACACAACGCTCCAGCTCAGCGATCCGCGTGTTCATACCGCTGAAGGTACGGTCGACCAGATCATCGAAGAGTCATCAAAGGAGACCCTTCATTCAGCCTACGTGAACGGGGTGCATGTCGTCTACGTGAACGAGCGGGTCGCCGTTCTGATTAACGAAGGCACATCGTGGAAATTTGGACCTGCAATCCATGTTGGAAAAATGAATATCGTGTTGCATCAAGACCCTACACGTGGGCTGGTTGCGCGAGAATGGCTCAGCAAAGGCACACTCGCCCACGATCTATTTGAGTTTGTACCTGGGCCCGGGGGTAAGGTTGTGAAGAGAAAGATCTTTTCGGTACCCACATCACTTCGCAGTAGAATTTCCATCCCATCCATCGCGTCCACAGGTGAGCTCGTAGTATTTCAGGAAAACTCATTCTCATTCTTGAAAGATGACGGTTCCGTGGATGCCACAGTTCTCTATTCCCACATGGAAGAGCCGCCCATATATCGAAACGGATGGGGCGATGTCCGCGTCAACATGAACCTGGCCAAAATCGACAACGAACACTTCATTGCAACGCCCATATTGCGTAGAAGTGGTCAGACCGGCTACATCTATAAAATCACCCGCCCATCCCCCGAAGCCCAGAGCCGTTGCAAGGGCGGCAACGGCCAGGTGCTAAGTGTTGGCGAAGCCTGGCAAGAGGTGCCTGACCTACCCTGGGAGAGCATCCAAGAGGTTTGGGGGCGTGGGGGTTTTGTGTTTGGCACCTACCTAAGCGGCGGGGGTCAACTGAGCTTTCAAGTACGCGAACCCAGGGAGACCACCAAAGAGGGTGAGAAAGACTACCGCGTCATCGAGAGCGACACCGGCGAAGTCCTCAGCATCACCGGAGCCATCGCCATTCGCTCGGTGGAGCTACCAGGGACTCCCTCAAGCGAGGCCAAACTCTACGTAAAGTCCGTCGGCTCAAGCCACGTACTCGTCTGCACCGACCAACCGCGCTCCCGTTAACACGGTGTTCGCAACAGCCGGACAGGTGGCCCAGGTGCTCCAACCCCAGAACACAGAGCGCTCCATGTTCCACAAAGTGGGGTCGGTGTACCCTTTCACACTGGAACCCGGCAACGATTTCGCCCAAAACCGGCCTGGCGCACAAATTGCTTCCTTTCTTCAACCCCATGGTCCGTAGAGACACAAAAAACGCAATCCGACACACTGGAGCGTTGGCATGGATATTGGCCGCGGGCGCATGCACGCCATCCTTGGGTTCCCACACCGAGCAAAAGTCCAACCTAGAGAAGCGCTACCTCCCCGCACGTTTCGAAGTCGTCGCCACCCTGCCAAGGGACGCGGGCAAGGATTTTCTGTATTCCATGCGCGTCGACTCGGAAGCTCGTCACATTGTGCACGTGGGCTCAGATGGTTTGTACCTTTACCAATGGTCCGAGGACTTCAAGAGCGTTCAACTATTGGACAAGATTCAGCAGGTTCCACCGGCCCTAAGCCATGTAGGTGGAAGCCTAGAAACCAACCTCAATGTACCCACATCCACACGGCAGACGGCCGTCGGTACTCACGCGGTGACTGGGGACGACGCGTGGTTCACAGGTGTGGCGGATACATTCCTTAAGAGAAACGGGAAAAGGGTGACGGTAAACCTCGTCCGCCCCGATGCGTTCGTTTCGAGTCATGAAGAGGCCCACTGCCCCACAAAGATCAGGAACAACCGCTTCGAGGTTAACGGCGCAGAATGCGTGTCCAACCGCGGTTTCCTTGAAAACTGGGTGCCCCAAAGTGCCGACCTGAAGAGTTTGTTACTCGAAGGTAGCGACACGTCGATATTTGACGGAGATGAAGTTCAGAACCCGGGAGAGCCGTACACGACCGGGCCCTGGGGCTTCCTTGGTGGTCAGACGCTGTTCCAGGTTTTTCGACAAAGCGATGAGTACTCCAGCTCCCATCATCCAAGTCATCAAATGATAGCCATTGACCCCCAGGGAGAGTTCTCAGTCATCAACTCGGAAGTATTTGGCGAGGGCTTCACTTGGACAAGTTCCCAATCAAGGTTTTGGTCCATCGATGGGCAGTACTTGGCATTCGTCAACGGTCGAATGGCTGTACTACGTCAGGGCGGCAAGGCCCTGTACTTTGGAGAAGCAATGAAAGTGGGAGATATTCGGTTCTCTGAAACGCAAGATCCAACCCGAGGTCTTGTTGGAGTCCCATTCCGAGAGGACGGGCGCCCGGGGTGGGATCTTCAAGAGTTTTCTATCCAGGACGACCAGGTCACGAAGCGAACGATCTACACTGTTCCCGTGGCCCACCGTGGTCGAACCGCATTTCCTAGTATTGCCGCCACCGGTGAGATAGTGGTCTTTAAAGATCAGGCCGCCGTATTTCTTAACGATGACGGCAGCGTCGACTTCGAAATACCCTATTCAATGCTCCCCAGCAGGAAGAGCTACGTGAAAATGCGGGAGGGAACGGTCGCCGAGATTGGTCAGTTTGCCATGTTGGACAACGATCATCTTCTAGCAATGAACGCTCTCAGTGCCGACTACATGGATAACGCTGAGGTTGGCGAAGTCTACAAAATCACGCGGCCGTCTCCCGCGGCCCAAGCCCGCTGCAAGAGTGGCAACGGGCAGGTGCTGAGTGTTGGTGAAGCCTGGCGAGAAGTGCCTGACCTACCCTGGGAGAGCATCCAAGAGGTTTGGGGGCGTGGCGGGTTTGTGTTTGGCACGTACCTCAACGGCGGGGGGCAACTCAGTTTTCAAGTACGCGAACCCAGGGAGACCATCAAAGAGGGTGAGAAAGACTACCGCGTCATCGAGAGCGACACCGGCGAAGTCCTCAGCATCACCGGAGCGATCGCCATTCGCGCGGGCGAACTCCCAGGCACCCCCTCAAGCGAGGCCAAACTCTACGTAAAGTCCGTCGGCTCAAGCCACGTGCTCGTCTGCACCGACCCACCGCGCTCCCGTTAACCCTGTGCCCGCAATGCCTTTCTAAGGATCGAAGGGTCCGGTACACTCGTCCCGTGCACAACGACATTGAGCGGGTGATTCGGGTTCTCAACGACGCAAACGTGAAGTACCTCATTGTGGGTGGGGTGGCCGTTGTGCTTCATGGGCACCTGCGCACCACCGCGGACCTGGATCTGGTCATCGGGCTCGAAGAAGAAAATGCCGCAGCCGCAATGCGAGCGCTAGGCTCTCTCGGTTACCAGCCCCGCGCCCCGGTGCCGATTCAAGCATTTGCGGATAGTGAGCAACGGCGCTCCTGGGTAGAAGACAAGGGGCTCACCGTGTTCAGCCTCTGGAGCAATCAGATCCCCACACTTGAAGTAGATGTGTTTGTGGAGTCACCTTTCGAGTTTGAAGAGGCCCTGAAACGCTCGCAAGAAGTAGAGCTTGATACGCTGCATGCCCGTGTTGTCGGTGTGGACGACCTGATTGACATGAAGCGTGCCGTCGGGCGCGCCGTGGACGACTCTGACGTGGCGGCACTTGAAGCTGTGCGCGCAGAGATGCAAGATGGAGAGCAATGAAGGCGCCCAAAAGAGAGTTCAGCCGCGGCTTTGAGGAGCACAAGCGTGCCCAGGCCACCATGGGCCTGCGACTCACCCCCGCCGAACGCCTACGCTGGCTCGAAGAATCCAAAGCCACCCTCGCCCGCTGGTGCGGCCGCGCCCTAGAGAGCGAAACCGCGCAGGATGCTTCGACAGTGGATGAAAAGCCTGTAGAATAGACCCATGGGCGACACACTTCAGGCCACAGTTCGCAACGGTAGGCTCGTGATGGATGAACCTACCAACCTACCTGAAGGCACCACCTTCAATCTCGTCGTGGACTCGGAAGACCCGTTTGCCAAGCTTACGCCTGAAGAGCGAGAAAAACTAAACGCAATGATCGATGAGGGCAGAGAGCAAATTCGAAACGGCGAAGGGATTCCCGCAGAAGAGTTTCTTGCCACTCTGTGAGTCATCAGTTCGTTGAGTTACCGTATCATTATTGCCCCTGGTGCTGCTCGTCGGCTTCGAGAGTACCAAAGGTGGTGGGATAGAAATCGACCTGCGGCACGCCCCAGATTCCAAAAACGTCTCCACTTGGCCCTGGATTCGGTAGCCGAGTTCCCATATCGGTTTCCATTCTACCCAGATCAAAACCTCAGGTACTGCATAATCGACAAAACCCCGTATGCGCTTCTTTTCGAAATCAATGCGGAAACGAAAACCGTGGACGTCCTAAGCGCGTGGAGTACGGCCCTGGGAGAGCCTCCTGAAATTGCGAATCGTTAGGTGGGTTTAGAATCAAGCCCCGGCGAGTGCGGCTTCTAACTCCGAGAGTGCGTGAGCGTCGCCTTCTGCCTTGGCGGTGGTGATGCCTTGCTCGAGCCAGGTGCGGGCATCGCTGTTCTTGCCCAGCTCCAGGCACACCTGCCCTGCCATCAGGTAGGTGGGCACGTAACTGCCAAACTTCTCACGCACCTCCCCGTAGGCCGTAAGTGCGTCTTCCAATCGGCCAAGCGAACGCAACTCCATGGCCCGTGCGTACCAATGAAACGGATCCTCAGACCCCTTGGCAATCAACCCCTCAATCATCTCCAACCGCTTCGACATGGCTAACCGTTCTCTAGCACACCCAAATAGGGGATGTTGCGGTGTTGTTGGGCGTGGTCGAGGCCGTAGCCGACGACGAACACGTCTTCGATGGTGAAGCCCAGGTAGTCGATGGGTACCTCCACCTTGGCCCGGGCGGGTTTGTGCAAGAAGGAGGCGACCTTCACGCTTGCCGGGTTCCGCGTGGCCAGGTTCTTGAGCAGGTATTGCATGGTCAATCCCGTGTCCACGATGTCCTCCACAAGCAGAACATCCTTGCCCTCAACGGAGCGCTTCAGGTCGTGGGTGATTTGCACCACGCCGCTCGATTCCGTCTCATCGCCGTAGGAGCGTACACCCAGAAACTCCATGGTCATCGGTAGATCAATGCCTCGCACCAAGTCTGCCGCAAACACAAAGCTACCCTTCAGCACCGGCACCACCACCAACTCCCGCCCCTGCTCAACCGAGGCCGAGTAGTCCGCCGTAATCTGCGCCCCCAAAGCCTGCACACGGGCGTGAATCTGTTCTGTACTCAGCAGGGTTTGAATCGCTTGTTTCCGTGATTGCTCGGCCATGCCTACACCCAAACGTTGTTCATGAGTTCACCGAGGCCGCCGGCGCCGGGAACGATGTAGCTCTGTTCGTTCAAGCCCTTCTCCCCAGGGTGCGTGCCCGGAACGGCTTGCAACGCATCTTCACTGGAAAGGCCGCGGTCGTACCTTAGTGCGTACACGATGACGTTGGGGTGCTCTGACTGAAGCTTGCGTAGGTACTCCGGTGTCACGATCAAGTGCATGGCGATTCGTTTCGCAGGCGTACCCGCCACCTCGTCCCGGTAGTGATCCAACGCACGGCAAATGGAAGAGCCTGTGGCCCCCATGGGGTCCGGGAAGAATACCGTGGCGCCGTCCACGTTGGCACCGGCCTTGGCCGTCATGAGCTCCGTGCCGGTCACTTGATTCTCGGCGTCGGTAGTGCGTGCCATCACCAGGTGGTCCTGCTGTACAAGCTCTGGATCCAACGCCTCGTTCAAAACCTCAAACAACACTTGCGAAGGCACATTGCCCGCCCGGGCAATCGCCACGGTCACGGCCCGCTGTGCCTTGCTTGGTACCACAGTATTCAATGTCACACCGGGGTGGGCCCCGTGCATGCGCGTCTCCACCTTCACCGTTTCCTGTACCAGCTCCGCACCTGCCACCGTCCACGCCAGGTGGGTGTAGAGCTTCTTCATCAGCCGAGTAATTTCAGGCTGGGAAGTCCCCTCTGCGCTTAAACGAGCAAGCCACGACCACATCAAAGGCTGATCCAACAGGTGCACATTCGGCCCCCACCCGTGCTCAATCTCCACTGCCCGAAACCGGCTCTGCCCGTACGTGTTGTCGTCCACCATGAATCCTGAAGAGCGCTGTAACCGTGAGTCGGTCAACAATCAATACGACGGATCTCGCCCCCGTTTCTTCGACAGCACGTCCAGGTGCAAGGTCGCCGCTCCGGAGAACTCTCCCACGACCAAGCCAAGTTCCGTGCCTCCTATCCAATGGGAGGTTGCGCCCCCTTCCACCGACCAAATCACCGGGCCGGTATGCACGCGCAGCCCAAGCTTCGATGGAATGATAAAGTTCCCTACAGAACTAGGAAGATACAGCGCGTTGAGTGCGGCGTAGGGTTCCAATTTTCCTTTCTTGAAGCCCACGGTCACCCCAGAGAGCAACGCCAAGCCCGAGTAGTCTTCATCGTACAGCTCGGCAAAAAAAACCTCCCCAAGACGGGGCCGATATCCCCCTCCCACGGTGAGTGCCAAACCCAATCCGTGCTTTTCTGTGTGCAGCAGTCCAAATCGAGCCCAGCCCAGTGTGCTCAGAAACTCCGCCTGCCCGCCCAGTTCAAGCCAGTCCGTTACGCCCACCGCTCCCTGCGCCACTGGGCTTATCCAGCCACTGGTATTGGCAGACATGGCGCCCGTAAGCTCCACCTCGCCCGCCTTGAGCGTGTCTGCCGGCCGCAAATGCGTTTGCGTCGCGCACCCCCCAACAGCCAGCGAAAGGAATCCCGCGACGGAGAGGAGCCAAACGACGCCGTTGAGTTTGACCCGCGGTAAGAAGTGACGGGTGAGGGAAAAACCAAGAAAAGAAATCCAAGAAAAATAAGCCATGCCGTACCCACAGCAATCCCCGTACCAACATCGGTTTTCTCGGAAACCCAGCCGGCATGGCACAGCCACCATGAAACCCGTGTCACACAGTGTGCCCATTCGAACACACCCCCACGTGCCGTGCCCAAACTCCAACTATTTCTGCAAATTATCTGCGCGGTGAAATGAACGATTCCGCAGTGAAATAACAAGTTCTGCCGTGCAGATAATTGACGATTCCACTCAGTTGGGAACAGCAGTTGCTCCCTGGAACACAAAATGCTCCATCGGATGTCGCCCCTTTCCGGGTGAAAGCCTCAAAACCACGGGATTTATTGAACGTGAACTCCCTCCGGCCGTTGGCCCGAAATGTGCATTAGACTGTCACCATGAAGTTCCTAGGCCTGCATCGCTTCTCAGCGCCCTCTGTACTCGCGCTACTCACCCTAGGTACGCTTGGCGCTTTCGCCTGCACCCCCGCAAGCCATGGCCCAGCGGCCAAGTCCGCCCAGCAAGACGCCCGCACCACCATGGTCGCCCTGTGGGGCTGGGGTCAGGAGGACTACCATGTTGCCTGCTACGGGGTTCGCCTGAGCGAAGACACGATCGCCATTCCAACCGCTGCATGCGGCGAAGCACTTGCCCCAGTCTGGGCCACAGAGAAGCACTATCCACCCGCCACAAACTATGTGGTGACAGCGCCCTGGCAATCGCCCCAAGGCCCCAGTCGGACGGGCTTCTCTTCCGATCAGATCGGTGTAGAGGGTTGCCAGCCGCCCAAAACCCAGCAGGAAGGTGCCACCCTGGGTGGGTTCGTTGTGGCGAACTCGGGTGGCAAGGTCGTGCACACCATTCAGGGCACCGCCACGCTCGTCAAAATCCACCCCGGCACCAACTGTGACCTCGACCAGGTAGGTGCCGCTACACCTGCCAAGACCAAACTTAAGGGGACCTCCGCCCACGTGGAATGGCATGCCTGGGACACGGAGCGCCGCGCAGACTCCTCGGAGGATGCGACAAATGGAATCACTTCCAACAACACGTTCCGAGAAAGCCCAGCGGTGCTACGGGCCGTGGTGCTGGACAACGAATTACCCCGCTACGTTGGTGAAACCCACGCCGTACTCCATTGGTCCTCCGAGGTTTCCGCGGACGAGCAGGGGTGGTCCTGGGCCAACAACGACAAGGGCGGACTTCAGCTCTTCAACAACGTCTTACATGGACTAGAAAACAACAAGGTGGCGCAACGGTGGGCACCCATCGTGCTGTGGAGTGCGGGTACTCTTCTTAACGAGTGGGATGCGGCACGGCCCGATGGCGTCGGCATCACCACACCCCTTTTCGAGGCTGGGTCAAGCGGAACCCGGTGGATAGGGTTCTCATCAGGACTTGAATACAACCATAGTTCCGCGTTGAGAAACATGATTGACAACGACACCGGGCTTGAAAAGCACCTCCGTCAAGAAAACCTAGGCGACGAGGGCGAGACCGGGGAAGATTGGTCAGAGTTTGTCACCAAACTCCATCGCGCATTGTTGAGCAACGATCGGTACGATGTCGCACAAACCCAATGGCTCGTCCCGCGCACCACAGTCATCACCGAGCTCACGGAAGACATCAACCTAAACGTGAACTTCAACAGTGTAGGTCAACCCACCCCTGAACCAGAGCTCACAGAACAACAACAGCGCCTCTACGACTCCTGCGTACGCGACATCGACCGCTACCACCAACACCCTCCCTTCGCGCGCTTTGTACTTGGCAATGCTTCAGTGATTCAGCACGTCTGTCGGGATGCAGTGACTGCCGACTACGGATCCAACTACGTCATCAAGGCCCTAGACGCCTACTACGCCCAGAAGCTCGCAGAGCTCGAGAGCATCCCCCGCGGCGACCGCACCGATGAACAAAAGCAAGACATCAAAATCCTTAAGAACGCCCTGAAGTAGCCCCAACACGGGCAAGATATCCCACTCATTGGGCGTGGGGTGCGGCACGAGTCGTACGCAGTCACTCGGTTGCCGACCATGATTTGCCGTTTAGAAGTTAGGTCACGTGGAGATCGCTTGCAGCATGCGCAGGGTTTCCTGCATGGCGCGAGAGAAGGCGCCGGGTAGGTGCTCTAGGAGCAGGCCGAGCGAGAGCAGCAGGCCCACCAGTGCCAAGGCCGAACGGGCGGGCATGCCCACAAAGTAGATGGGGATCTGGGGTGCCGCTCGGCCCAACAGCCCAAGTGTCATCTCCGCCAGGATCACGCAGGCCGCTGCCGGTGCCGCCACCGCCGCCGCAAACCGCAAGGCCTGGCTCAACAGTTGGGCTGTACCCATGGCCATGGTGCGTGCATCTTCCGCAGTTAACGTTCCCCCTGGGGGTAGGGCGATGATCCCGTCCGCAAATGCCTCCAGCGCAAACCGATGCCCGCCCACCGCAAAGAACAGGGTCACCCCAAGCAGCAAGTAAAATGCACCAAGTGGGCTTGTCTGCTCGCCACTTCCAGGCGCCAACACCGTTGACATGGAGGCCCCACGCCAGCTGTCCGCAAGTTGCCCCGCCCAGTCCAAAGCAAAGAACGGTGCGGCAGTCGCCAGCCCGAACGTCAACCCCACCATCAGCTCCCTGGCAAACAACGCCGGCACCAACCGAGACAACCCGAGTTCCGCACTCGCATGGGCCAGGGCCGTGGGCATCATCACAAACGTACACACCAGCAACAGCGAAGCTCGCACCAACGCAGGCGTCTTCTTCACCCCAAGCCAGGGAACCACAACCAACACCGGCGCCCACCGGGCCGCCACCAACAACGCAACCACCCCCACGTGCTCAAACAACGCCCGATTCCCAAACAGCCCCTCCGCCAAACTCTCCACTCTCTCTCCCTACCTCCCCACCCACTCCCCCGCCAGCCCTTGGATCGCCTGCAGGGCCCCTGGCGTTTCATGTTGACCTTCTAAGCTCGCGGCCATCCACCCCTTGCCGTGGAAGGCAGGAAGACAGCAATCCGACGTAGAAGCCTCACGAAAACAGCGTTCGAGGCGGTGCCCCCAGAAGAAAAATCGATGACCTCAAGTGAAGTGAAAAACCTGTTGGGAAAGTCTTTCAGAACAGGGAAGCGGCGCAGAGCGCATCGCTTCCGCTAGGACAGCCTGAGGCTGAATCGGCAGTGAAGCTCTTTTTCTGTCGGGGGCGCTGCCTCGAGCGTTGTTCCGTCAATTTTTCAATTCGCTCCACAGCAAGCCGGGCGCTGCGCACCCTGACCTTGGCAACTACCCCTTACCCAGATTGGGCGATTCGCGGCAACTGGTTCCAGAGCTCCTGGGAAAAATCCACCAACTGCTGCCCCATCCAGCCGCCAGCCACCGCAAGCACTACGGCCACGGCCACAAGCTTCGGCACAAACGAAAGCGTCTGCTCCTGCACCTGCGTCACCGCCTGAATCAACCCAATCACCACCCCCACCACAAGGCTCACCGCCAGCGCCGGCATGGACACCATCAAAATCAACAAAAGCGTCTCCGAAGACAACCGCCCCAACTCTCCAACCATGCGCTATTCCTACGGCAAAACCGCGTTCGGGTAAATGGCATACGTGCAACTTACGCAACCGGCGGCAAGCACATGGCCCTCCATGGCCGCCCGTACATCGGGCCCGGTGAACTCTCCACCCACATTGAGTTGCTCCACATCGAGGGCGTACACCTCAAAGTGGTACCGGTGCACTCGCTCGTCGTTCCAGGGTGGGGCAGGGCCGTCGTAGCCCAGGTACTTGCCTTCCATGCCCACATCGCCGGAGAACCACCCGGTGTAGTCATTCAGGCCACGCCTTCCACCACCCCAACCGATGGGCTGACGCTTGCCCTTGGGCGTTACCCCGTCAGAAACCTGGCCGGCTACAATAGAACCGTCCGCGGCGGGCACATCTACCAGTAACCAATGGTAAAAATCCGCACGCTCCAGGTTCAGTGGCACCGTGTGCCCCTCCTGGTTCACATCGTCTGGCTTTGTGGGTGCATCCGAATCCACACACAAAATCACCAACGACTTCGCCCCCCCTGGCACACCCTCCCAGGCCAAATGCGGATTGCGGTTCCCCCCAAACTCGAAATGCGTCTCCGGGTGATACTTCCCCAACGCAAACTCACTAGAAATCGACTCCCCCGCCAAAAAACTCTCACTCCAAACCCGCATGCCCAAACCCTACCCAACCTCCCACTCAGGGGCCAGGCCTCGCGCAGCAGGGCCTGGCCCCACGCCTGAAGCAAAGGACAAACCCACAAGCAAAGCGCCTCCCAATGCTACCGAGGCGCCCCCAAACACCCTGGCCCCATCCATCGACGAAGCTCTGCCCTTCAAGCAAAGCGCCTAGCAATGCTGCCGAGGCGCTCCCAAACACCCAGACCCCATCCATCGACGAAGCTCTCCCTTTCAAGCAAAGCCCCTTGCGGTTCCGCCCCAGCGCGCCAGATTCGCCCCATGTCCGCTGCCCCCACCAATCCCCTGCTCCAAGTCCAGTACCCTGTCCCGTTCGATGCCATCAAGCCAGAGCACCTGGGGCCCGCAGTGGACCAGCTGCTTTTGGAAGCCCAACAATGCATTGATGGTGTGACAGCTGAGACAGGTGCACCCACCTACGACAACGTGCTGCAACCCCTGGAGCGGTCGACCCAGGGGCTTGAGTACGCCTTTGGAATTGCCAGCCACCTGCAGGCCGTGGCCACAACGGACGCCTGGCGCGAGGCCTACAACAGGGCCCAACCGAAGATCACCGCGTTCTTCAGTCGTCTACCCCTGGACGCAAAACTCTACGAACGGGTCAGGGCGTTCGCGGCCACCCCGGAAGCTGAAAAGCTAGAACCTGTTCGCAAGCGATTGCTCGAAAAGACCCTGCGCGAGTTCAAGCGCCATGGCGCCGAGCTCGACCCCGAGCAAAAGAAGATCCTTGAAAAACTCGACGTGGAGCTGGCCCAAATCACCACCCAGTTTGCCCAGCATGTGCTCGACGCCACCCAACAGTTTGAGCTTGTGGTCGAGCGCGACGACCAGGTAAAGGGCCTCCCTGAATCCGCAAAACAGGCCGCCGCCGCAGACGCCAAGGCCCACGGTAAGTCGGGCTACCGGTTTTCACTACAGGCCCCAAGCCTCATCCCAGCGCTCACCTACCTGGAGGATCGCAACCTGCGCGAAACCCTGTGGCGCGCGCACAATACCCGAGCGACAGGTGGCCAGGAAGAAGGTGAAGGAGTGGACAACACCAAGTTGCTTCCAAGGATCATCGAACTGCGCCACCAGAAAGCACAGTTGCTTGGCTACGCAGACTTCACGGACCTCACCACCGAGGAACGCATGGCCAAGACCGGAGCCAACGCCACAGCCTTTGTGGAAGACCTACGCGCCCGTACCCAAACCGCGTTCCAAAATGAAAACGAATCCCTGGGCGCGTTCGCACAATCCATCGGGGCGCCCACACCCCTTGCCCCCTGGGACGTGGCCCACCTGTCCGAAAAGCAACGCAAAGCTGAGTACGACTTTGACGAAGAAGCCCTGCGCCCCTACTTCCCCGCAGACAGCGTGGTCCAGGGTCTATTTGAAACCGCCCAACGCCTCTACGGGGTCACCTTCGAAAAAGACAGCAGCGCACCGGTTTGGGATGAGGCCGTTCAGGTATTCCGCATGCACGAGAGCGGGCAGGAACAGGGTCTGTTTTACGTGGACCTCTACCCCCGTTCCAACAAGCGTGATGGCGCCTGGATGGCTGGCCTCCACACCCATGCCGAGGGCGACACCATTCCCCACATGGCTCTGTTCTGCGCCAACATCACGCCACCCGCAGAGGGCAAACCCGGTTTGCTTACGCACAGGGAGGTGGAAACCCTCTTCCACGAGTTTGGCCACCTCATGCACCACATGCTGAGCACGGTGGAGGTGCCAAGCCTGGGTGGCACCAACGTGGCCTGGGATTTCGTGGAGCTCCCCTCCCAAATCATGGAGAACTGGTGCTGGAACCGGGAGTCCCTGGACACCTTCGCCCGCCACCATGACACCGGGGAACCCATTGCGGAGCAGCTTTTCCAAAAGATGACACGGGCCCGGACCTTCCGTGCCGCCAACGCGCAGATGCGACAACTCGGTTTCGCCTCCATGGATCTCAAGCTTCACAGCCAATGGATCGCCCAGTGGCTGGCCGAACCTCCAGGCAAGCGCGCCGACGTCATGGGCTTTGCCCGCAACGTGCTCGCCGATCACAGCGCCACCGCCCTACCGGAGGACTACGCCATGGTCGCGGGCTTTGGTCACCTCTTCGCAGACAGCGTGGGTTACGCAGCCGGCTACTACTCCTACAAATGGGCCGAAGTGCTGGATGCTGACGCCTTTGGGCGTTTTGAGGAGGAAGGCATTTTCAATCCACAAACCGGTCGAGCCTTCCGTGAACACATCCTCTCCAGGGGCAACACCGAGGATCCAGAAACCCTCTACCAAAATTTCCGAGGCCGCCCCGCCACCGCCGACGCCCTACAACGCCGCCAGGGCCTGCAATAGACCGTGGTCCACCTAACGAATCCAGGGAAGCACTGAGAAACCGTGGCAGCCACCGGCCTGGATATCGGCGGTTTGCAGTCTGGCAATGGCGGCCGCGCTCGCCCGAATGGAACCGGCTCCATAGGCGCCAAGCTCGGGGTCATCTTTCCCAAACGACAAGTACGCAAATCCGCTGTCGGGTCCACTAAGGTAGCCCATGGGGTAAGAATAGGCGGTCGCAGATGCCCCCGGCCGAACCAACACCGGGCACTGCAAATCGGTCGCCTGCGCCAGGGGAAAAGCTTTACCAAGAACGTTCAACACCGACGGCCAAATATTCGGCCCAAGGGCCACCCGCTCCATGTACCCGCAATCCACATAAAACCCACCCGTCAGCGTGCAGTCGCGATCGTCGTCGCCCTCAGTTGGGATAGGTTCGGGCGGTGTTGGTCCGCCCGTGTCTCCTTGCTCAGTGGTGTCAGGCGCGCCACCGATCTCGGTGCTTCCACGCAGCAGCACTTCGAGCCCCCCGGTGACATCATTTCCCCAGCGAGCCCCGATCTTTCGAATCTGTTCCGACGCGTCCCAGTTGGAATCAAAACCTTTCAGGATCTCTTCTTCCACGATATGCCAGCGACCCGCCGGCCGCCCCTCCGAGGCTGTTGGCCGCACTTTAAGACGAACCACAGACTGGGCTGAAAACGTGGCTCCCCCCTCCACCCCAAGCAGAACAGCCAGTAGAGCAACCCCCGGCAGGCGGCCGCGAGGGGCAGCACGGGGGTGAGTGGTGGGCACCTTCGGCGCACCCCCTGCCACCGAAGGAGTCAGTCGAACACTGACACCTTGAACATGTGCCCCAGAAACGATGTTCGGTCCACCCACAAACCCGTACTGCACGGGGTAGTACTCCCCGTTGATTTGCATCATGGACGGATCCCGCTCTGGCCAGGGGTTTAGGGCCACGTTGCGAAACGAGCGCAGGGCCCACACCTCCACATGCCACCCCCCGGTTCCATGTTGGGGTTGCGCGCGCGCAAACACCCAGGGCACCTCAAGCGATTGGTCCACCGTATCGTCCAGTACATCGTTGAGCCACTGCTCCCGATGTTTATTGTGGTCGCCGATAAACGAAACGAAACCCATCAAGCGTGATCGGGCCGTATTGCCGTCCGGCGCCTTCACCACGTGGGCCACATCGGATGGCGAGAAGCCGCCAAGGCTCCCGGTGGTCACGTCCGCCATGGTGAGTGCAGGCTTCAGGCCCGCCACCCGCAACGCCTGTGCACTCCGGCCCGCGGCCCCCACGGAACTTACGTTGGGATTGTAGCAGTAAACGCCCGGCTCCACCGCCGTGCGGTAACCCGTCTCCCATACCTGGCATCCCCACATACCCGTATGGGCAAGCACGCCGTGCACCTCCAACAGTTCCCGGAGTTTCCCCGCCCCTGAGGGAGGCCCCTCGTGAACACTTTTTTCCACGGGTGCACCGTGGCCCCCAGCAAGGCAACCCACGAGTGCCAGGGGCAACAACCAAGCCCCTTGAAAGATTGGGCGAGTGCCACGGAGTACGTTCATCCCAGCAGCCCTGCTTCAGTACCCACGCGCATAGGTGTAGTAGGCGCCGCCGCCTGCCGAAGTCGGTGCGTAGGGCGCAAATCCCTGTTCTTGAAGCATGGTGGCTACATGGCCTTCGTTCAGCGGGCTGCCATCGATAACCACCAGATAGTTCACCCCAGGGCACGCCAACACGGCGCTTTTCTTGCTAGCCACATGAGCCAAGGCTTTCGAGAGCTTTGCTAGATTTGGGTCGGGTGTGGTGATCAGAACGGGGTCCGTCACGGTTCGTGTGAGTATGCTGCCTGCGGTAAACTGCGCCGAAGAGAGCCCCGCACTTCTTCCTACCTGGCGTTCCAATCGGGCGGTTGCTGAATACACCCCAGGGAACCTCTGGTACGCATCCAATACACCCCCCAGATCAGCGTAGGGCGGTTGCAGAACAATTGTGCATTGGCCCTCGTCCACGTAGGTACGGGGCGGTTCGGGGTACTTCCGAGGTGTGGGCTGTTCCTTGGGTTTGCTCCAAATCTTCGCCACGACCTCCCCCTCCGCAATCAGCCCAAGTGTACGAGCCAGGCCGGGGAACTCTTCCACGAGCGGCGCGCTCCAGGTGCGCCCTTCCCAATACCGGGCAGCTTCCTCGTAACAATCGACGGTGATGATCGACATCATGGAAAGTACGTCCGCCGCCAACCAATGCCAAAACGTGTCGCAGTGGAACGCCGTGAGGATTCGGTAGAACGCCACGGAAATCACCACGATGTTCGCAGCGCCCGCCACAAACGTTCCCACACTCGTGAGTGATGCCCCTTCCAATGCGGCCGTGGAAGTACGCACCACAGTGCCCACGACTTGGCCGGCGGCTCGACCCGTACTGGCGGCCGCCCTGCCAATCACCTGGACTGCCTTTGCACCGGACTGCACCGCGCGCGTCACCACGAACCGTACGTTCTGCATCAATGTACGTTTTAGGGGTTCGGAAACCGTCGTTCCGGCGATCTCCTTGGCCACCACCGATTTCAGCCCCTCCATTCCCGTGGGCAAACCAGGCAACAGAAAAGCCCAGCTCGAATCGCCACTCCCCAAGGGCACAAATGCTCTCTCAAACTGGTCCTGATCGGTCAGTGCATCCAAGGGCTCCTTCACGTGATTCACAACCGTGGCCGCGCCTGCACCATTGGTCGGCTTCCACTCCATGAACGCCAGAGCCTGCTCGTCTGCGGAATCCCGATATTGGGTCAGGGTCTCAGGATCAAGTGCCAGCGAAAGCACAAGTTCGTTCGATGGATTATCCTCCGGCTGCTCCACCGTGGCCCAGCCGTTCTTGTCGACCACGGCCTCCGCCCCAAGCCCAGCATCCGCGGGGGCCAAGCAAGCGCTCATCACAAGGGCCAGAAGCCACAGAAGCACGGAACGCCACAGTACACCCGCACGGGAGCCGCTAAGATAGCCGGGGGAAGCCATGCCGCTTCAATAGCAACTTCCGAGCCAATCAAAAAACCAGGAATTACATCCCCAACAACCCGGGAACCGGCCACCCGACTCGCCACTGGCGCACAACGCTGTGGCCCCAAGCGCCTGGCTGTCACCAAGGGGTTGAAGTCCACCCACGCTCCTAAGATAGGCGGCCTGGCTGTTGGGCCGGTTGATTGCGGGACCCGCTCCGTCCATAGGTGACCCGGCGGTAGGGGAAACAGGAGTTTGTGTGAAGTACCTATTGTCGCTTGTGGTGTCGGCCATTGCCTGGAACGAGGATCAGAAAAAGTCGTTCCAACTGCTGGTCACGGGCCAGGTGAGCGACGACCAAAACGGTGACGGAATAGGTGGTGATTTGGAGCCGGTGCTCGCGGTTGCGAAACCAGGACTCAAGCACCTCGGTTCATTCCACGGGGACGTGCGCTTGCACGTGGAAACGGCCAAGCACGGGCACTTTCCTCCTATCGCCATGCATCACGGCGCGCCCCACTACGACCCGGACAAGTTTGGTGGAGCCCTGCAACAGCAGGTTGCCTTTCCAATCGTTCTCGTCGTTCCAGCTGTCGAAGCTGCAAGCGTGGGTGCGACCGCAGCCATCCTGGGGTGGATCAACGGCGCCAATACTTCTGTTGGAGATGGTACCCACGTCAGCACAGACGCCCTAGAGCCATGGTTGTTGCGTGCCGAGCAGACCCCTTCCGAAACCTGGAATGAAAAGGTGTTGGGGTGGCACAGCACGGGCGAGCTCACGTCTGCAGCCGCGCGTGCCGTCAATCTCACATCCAAGTGCGGGCTAGGCGCGAAGACCGTGAGATCCATGTGCGGAGCGCCGCCCAACCCCCAGGGGCCGGTTCGTGAACTCTACTGTGGACTCCTATCGGCTTCGTTCCTTGTGAGCTGCGAATGGGGCGCCAACGTCGCTCCAGCGGAACAGTGTCGTCTTGGTCAACTTGCATGCAACGCATTTTCACGTGTGGCCCCAACGATACTCACGGGTGACCCTGCCAAGGAGCTCACTGGGCTGTTCGAGGGAATATTTTGCGTGCAAGGAAAAGCGACCTGTGACCGCGGCGTCACGATCTCGAACTAGAACCTATCTCATAAATACAAGCGAGTGTATTTGAAGCTCAGGGGAATGGGGATGCAAGGCGGTAAGGTGCAGGAATACCGCGAGTATTTCAAATCCTTGCCAACAAAGCAGCCGCGTTTGCATGGGCTTCAAGGCGCCGCGGGATTTATGAGATGGGTTCTATTCGGTTCAGCAACGTCAACGAGCACTCAGCTAACCGCGTGCCGTTGATTTGCAGCTCCATGCGGTGAACGCCAGGGTAGTACTTACGGGTGGTGATGGGTTTGAAGCTGTGCTTCTTGGTGAGTTCAATGGTTTCGCCCGCACCAAGTGTGAAGGTTTTCCATTTGAAGACCTTGGCGTTGGTTTTTCCACCCACCCGCTGCAGGTGCACCACGTAGTCCACCACCAATGATTGCGGCTTCCGTGCCGTGGAAGCCAAGGTCGCGCGCAGCCCCACATTCTCACCGATGGGCACCTGTTTTCTATCCACCGCAAACGCGCCTACTGTGAGCTCGGGCTTTCCCACACCCACAAGTGTCAACGCACTCCGATTGCCATTTTTGATGAGCGTCCGCAGGGCGTGCTTGATCACCCACCTGCGCTCCTCAGTAGCACCCACCTTCCAGGATTTACACACCTTGATCACCACCTCAGGGTGATCCTTGGCAATGTCATTCAGGTGGTTGGCCACAGACCGCCGCACGAACAACTCCGGGTCGTCCTTCAACGCTTCGAGAATCGACAACGCGGGGGTGGGGTCTTGCACGAAGTCCCTGAGTTGTTGCCCCCAGGGCAACCGTGGGCGCGTACCTTCGGAGCACAGTCGGCGTACGTGGGGGTTTGGGTCCCGGGTCCACTGCGTCAGCCGTGCCAGGGTTTTCCTGGGGTAGCGAATGAGAAACGGCCGCACCGCGAACTCGCAGGAAAACCGCTGGGTGAGTTCGTACATGGCATCCATGGAGGGCTCAAAGTGGTCTACCCCGTACTCCTGTACAAACTGGCACAGGGGCCACACGTACCAGTCGGTCATCAGTTCTTCCGTGTCCTCCAAGCCAGGTGGAAGACTCTTGAGAATTACCGAGAGTGCCTTTTCGTAGTCCCTTGGCAAGGTCTCTCGCGCTGCCGCCGCAAACTGTTTTACCCGGTCAATAAACTCGAGCGTTGCGATCCCTCGGGTGGCCACACGTACAAACATGGCCTTGTCCAGCTTGGGGTAGGCGGTTGCCAACTGCCCCGCCAACTGTTTTGCGGCGGCCCGATCCAGGTATTCCTTAAAAGCTTTTCTCTCACCCATGGGCCAAGACTAGCAGTGCTCCGCCTAAGCTCCATTGGGTTGATGGTGCTTACCGGTCCAGCTAAGCATGGCGTCCCCATGGCCCATCCGAGCACATTGCGGCGCACCTTCGCCATCATCTCCCATCCGGATGCGGGAAAAACCACCCTCACTGAAAAGCTCCTGTTGTACGGTGGAGCGATTCACATGGCGGGCTCCGTAAAGTCCCGCAAGAGTTCCCGCGCGGCCACCAGTGACTGGATGGAAATCGAAAAGAAGCGCGGAATCTCCGTCACCTCCAGTGTGCTTGCCTTTGAGTTCGAGGGCATTCGCTACAACTTGCTCGACACCCCGGGCCACCAGGACTTCAGTGAGGACACCTACCGAACCCTCACCGCAGCCGACTGCGCCATCATGCTTATCGACGCCGCCAAGGGCGTGGAGCCCCAAACCCGCAAACTCTTCGACGTATGCCGCATGCGTGGCACGCCCATCGTCACCTTTGTCAACAAGCTCGACCGCCCCGCCCGGGACCCGTTCGAACTCATGAGCGAAGTGGAAGAAGTGCTGGGGCTCAACACCGTGCCCTTCACCTGGCCCATCGGTGATGGCAGCCGCTTTCAGGGTGTGTACGTGCGAGACGACAAATCCGTGCTTCGGTTTGAAAAGACGGAGCAAAATGCCACCCGCGCACCCGTGCAAACCGGGGGTATTGACGATCCTGAGCTGGACAACTTGCTGGGAGACCAACCCGTGGAAGAGCTGCGCGGCCACATTGAGCTTTTGGACGGCGCAGGCGAAGCCTACAGCGAAGAGGAGTTCCTGGGCGGTAAACAGACCCCGGTATTCTTTGGCTCCGCACTGAGCAGCTTTGGTGTGGAGCCCTTTCTGCGAACCTTCCGAGGCCTGTGCCCGCCGCCTGGGCCCCGCAAAGCGGGCGAAACCCAACTGACCCCAGGCGGCAAAGACTTCAGCGCCTTCGTATTCAAAATCCAAGCCAACATGGATAAATCCCACCGGGATCGCGTGGCCTTCGTACGCATCTGTTCCGGCAAGTTCGAAAGCGGCATGCGTGTGAAGCACTACCGGTTGGACAAGGAAATCCGACTCAACCGCGCCGAGCAATTCTTTGCCCAGGATCGTGAAGCGGTGACCGAAGCCTACGCCGGCGACATCATGGGCCTCTACGACCCGGGCCTGTTCCGCATTGGCGACACCCTGTCTTCCAAGGCGGGCGTGCACTTCGACGCCGTGCCGCGATTTTCCCCCGAACACTTCGGCCGCGTAGCGTTGCTTGACCCCATGAAGCGCAAGCAAATGCAAAAGGGCATCCAGGAGCTCGCCGAAGAGGGCACCCTGCAGCTCTTCTTCGAACCCGGCCGCGAAAAGGATCCCATTTGTGGCGTGGTGGGCCAACTCCAGTTTGAGATCCTCACCTACCGGCTGGAACAGGAGTACGGCGCCAAGGTCACCCTCGACCGCCTGCCCTACGCCTTCGCCCGCTGGGTACCCGATGCCGAGACCCCCCAGGCCCTGGCCGCCGCCCGCGTCCCCCTCGCCGTCACCGACCAGGACAACATCCCCGTCGCCCTCCTACGGGACCAATGGGAACTCAACCGCATCATCCGCAATAACGATACCTGGGCTTTCCTCCCCACCGCCCCCCTCCGCACCAGCTAGGCAAATTCTCAGCCGTCACCCTCCCGTTAGGTCCCGTAAAACGACCCAGGTTCGTGAAAAAGCAAGTAATTTCATGATCAAACGTCCACTATTGACTAATCCGCAGTTCAACTGCGAATGGGTCATATGTGGACGCCGCGGACCGGACCAGCAGGCTTGGAGCTTCTTGCTAGTTCCTCGCGAAACGACCCTGGTTGAAAATTAGCTGAATGATTTCAATCAGCGATCTTTCGTGAGGCGATCGAATTCGTCCACCACGTCGTAGGCGGTGCCGAGTTCTGTTCGGATGGACTGCAGGAGTTTTTCACCTTGGCGTTAAACCCATCGCATTGCTCCTATTTGTCTTTGCTGATTTCAACCCTGTTTATCATCGAAGGAGTCCGTCGTCGATCCACGCTGCATCTTCGGCGGTGAGCACCATCCAACCTGCCCCACAGGATAGTGGTTCTTCCCATCCTTGATGGGGAAGGTCTTCCCAGTACTGTCCGCCCACGACACAGTAGGCGCGGTACACGTAGTTGAGGTTCCAATAGAGCAGACGGGTATCCGTGGTGTTCCCGAACAACGCGGCCTCCATATGGCGGCTATCTTCATCCATGTTGGGGGGAGTGTCTAAGCACAGAACGCCACCTTCCACTTCCGTACATTGCGCGTTCCACTTCTTGTAAACCCTTCCGGGAATATCAAGGGTGCCTTCATTGAGCATGGCCCGTTCGATATTCTCGTGAAGGTTTTTCGACGTCCGCTTGATCCTACGTGTGGCGCCTAGCCGCTTGCTTCCAAGGTCGAAATACTTGCCTTCAAAAGCATGCCGGAAAAATCCCGCGGTGTATTTCACAGGGGTGCGTTCCAGCACCTCCTGAACTTTGCCGACCTGCTCGCAGCTCATGCCCTTTTCCCGCATGGCCCCCACGACGGGCGACAGAAAAGTACGATTTGAAAAACCGTCGGGGATGATGTAGCGGTACACAAAAGGGTTCTTCTTAGCAAACCGCCATCGACCCGCGTCCAGTTCCAGGGTCCACACTGCGGCCCAGTGGGGAGCTCTGTTAAACAGCCTGAAACCCCACATCATTGTGATCTGGGCGGTGTGCAACCCATTGTCGTCTGTAGGCTCGTTCTTATGCCAGAACGTGTGCAGCATCGAAGAACTGGCCGCTCCAAAACGGATTAACTCTTCATAGTTGTCTGGGTCAATGTGGTCCTTGCGCATGTAGTATCCGAACCCATGGGAATCTAGCGACGGCGGCGGAATGAGCTGGGTCTTGTCCGCTAGGTCCTGGCCAAACAAATGAACGGGGCGTTCCTTTCCCTTGAGATAGATATCAAAAAGGCTTTCCAACTCCGCTTCGCGTTTGGCGTCTCCCATCACTTCGCACGCGGCGAGGAACGGTCGGGCATTGTCATCATCATCAACCGCGGACTTTGTTGCCAAAGCATCCATGGGAGAGCACGCGGTGCTGAATCCGATGGAAAACACAAGAAGGGTTAAAGCTGAAACTGAGTCACGTACTCGATTGGGCATGGTTGTCCTGTTCTGAAAAACGGCGGTTCCACTGTGAAAGCAGCGTGCAAAACAAGTGCCATTCCAAAAAGAACCGGAATACCGGTTTTGGGAACATGAAATGCTCCAAAAGGACCCAGGGGGAACATTTGCTGTTCCGGGTAAGAGCCTGTCGTTGTCCGTAAGGTTACGAAGACCCCGGGCCACATGTAAATGGTTTGGTTCTTGCGTTAGGGGTTCACAAAATGTCGACCCCGCAACGAAACTCATTCACATTTTTCAATCTTGCAAACCTACTTCGGGGGGCGGCCCTGGTGGTGCCCGTGCTGTGGTGCCTTGTTGGGTGCACGGCCGAGGTGGCAGCTCCCGGCAAGTCCGTGGGCGCTACCCAAAGCTTGATGCCGGTAACCTACCAGGTGCATTACTCGGTGACGCCCTTTGAGAAATCCATGAATCAGCCACGCCTTTTCGTCGTGCCTGCCCTACGCACTGCCAGTGGCGACGGCGTCAAACATGCAAAGCGAGGGTTCTGGCGCACCCAGGGCAGTACCCTTGGCATACAGCACAGGATCACAAGTGCGCACGGCACCATCCCGATCAGCACTCTGGCCCTACCCACGGAAGACGAAAGCGCTGGCGCGTGGAGCGCAGGTGCCCACATTCTGGACAAACTAACCCAACCGGAGGAGATGGTGGGAGCCGAGGCCGTGCGCTTTCCGCTGCAGCGTTGGTACCAGGCCGTCCAGCCACCGGTGGAGTTCTACCTAGTTCGCCCATTTGGACTCCATGCTGCCACGGATTTTGGCGGGAGTTCAGGGCACCCCGTGCAACTTGGTTCCATCGATCTCTGCCGGAGTCGTTCAAAGTGCGAAAAGGTTTGGGTGTTCGCCCATCGGGACACTCCCATATGGTCCATGAGCCCAACTTCCTTGGACGGGGTTTTGGCTCCGGGAGAATCTCGCAAGGACGATGGAAGCCTACCCACACCCATGTTGCAGTTCGCCCACGAAACCCTGGAGGCTCTCAGCCGAGCACTGCATTTGACCCACAACTTCAGCAAGGATTTTACCCTTGAGCAGATGGTCGATCAGCTGGCTCCATGGGCCCATCCACAGGTGGCGGTTCACAATCCAGTTCTACAGTTTGAGGAGCCCGCCCGACGATTCCGGGTTGGTGCCTTCGTGGAATTGCAGGATGCCGCACGGGGTCTGCTCAACGGGCGGATCCCGTTCAATGCTCAGTACAAGCAATGCATCGGATATGCAGAGGCCTTGCTTCAGCGCCTAGAGTCCATGCGCCGGGTACTTCGTTTTGGCAGTATGCATTCCGTTCAACCGGACACGCGGAACCAAATCAATGCGCGTTACGGCGAGAGCACAGTCGGTCATCTGCAGTCCCTCATTGCCCTGGCCCCGTCGGATGAGTTCGAACTCGCCCACGACGCGCTTGCGGAGGGCTCCATCGTGCTTGCCGGCAACCTACTTGGCGACTGCATGGACTACCAGAAGTCTGAAACATCCATCGATTGGAGCGCGGTACGGGCTCTTTCCTACCACGCGTCCAGCCAGATCTATGACCGGTACCAGAATCACATCCAGCAACGCCTAGGCATGCCGCCAACCAGACCGTTTCCCATAGAACTCGAGCGGCGCTTCCGCACAAAGCAGTGGGTGCATATCCTGGACACCGTGCTCCACACCTTCTTCACATCCCCCCCAAGCCCGAACAAGTAGCCGCCGATCCATGGCTCGGTTCTTGCGGTGAGGGTTCGTAAAGTGATGCCCTCGAAGAACCGTCCCCTGCTATTTCTACTATTTTCGAGCCTGGCCCTCGGGTGGGTGGTGTGGCTACAGGGCTGTTCCCTAGGGGCTGCTCCACAGGCCACCACTCCACAGGCCACCACTCCACAGGCCACCACTCCACAGGCCACCACTCCACAGGCCACCACTCCACAGGCCGCTAGTGAAAAGACCACCCGTACCATGGGCAACCCGCGCATGTACTACACCGTAGAGCCAAGTGTTGTGCCGTTTGCAGAGTCTGAGGGGGCACGGCAGTGGGTCCTCTCCCTGGGGGTCCCTGAGCAATCCGCGACCCTGGGTTGGGTGCAGGGTGTGGGCTTTTGGAAGTGTTCCTCTCCGTTTTCAGGGTCTAACCTGGCAAGCCTGTGTGTGGACGACCAAGGCCATCTCTTAGAGGTGAATCCGCCCGGATGGCGCCCAGGGCGGGCACCTTCCCAAGGTTTTGAAAGCCGTCAAACCGGTCTCGGGCCCCTGATGGTATTGATTAGCCAGTCCTACGTGGATCGCGAGGAAATGCCCTTCAGCGCCAGCCCCCTTCCCTCATGGGTTTGGTACCAGGCAGGGCAGCCGCCCGCCCAGGTGTTGCTTACGGGGCGGCGTCAAATGCCCACGAAGAAGGCGAAGGTAAAGCCACACCGTGGTTCCGGTAACAAGTATATGATGCAACTGGGCAAGGTAGAGCTCTGTTACGACCCCAAAACCTGCGACACCGTGTGGGTGATGTTGGATCGTCCACACGTATTGCCCTGGATACATCTGGAGCCCCTGCCCAGCACCCTCGCTTCCGGGCAAACCCGGTACAACCCAGAATCCATGTTCGATCTTGCAAGGAGATTTGCGGAGCACGTCCTCACTATGTTGGCGCGAAACTTCAATGCCTCGTTTGCCCTAGACGAACAGTTGTCGTTACTAGAGCTCTCCAAAGGACTCGCCTACAACATTCACCCCGAAGGAGACAAGGGTGACGGCGTGAACCAGCACGGCCCCAAATGGCATGGCGAGCGAAGCACGCGTTCCATGAATCTGTCAAAGATGGCGATGCTCTACGAAGATGAAGAAACGCGTGACGAAAGGTACAACCAGAGGGAGCAACGGTGCCATGGCCATGCCCACCGGCTATTGCTGCAACTGGAAGCCGCACGTCACGTCGCTCTGTCATCGGAAATCCTTGGCATTGGAGAAAGCTCAACCACCGAAATCAATCCCCAGGAGCTAACGAGACGCTTCAATCTCAAGGTCACGGACGGCCTCAAGGAAATGGCCGCGATCAGTGACCCCGAAGCCAGGGAGCTCAGCCTATCCTTCCTGTCAGATGCCTCCCTTTGGCTCTGGTCCGCCGTGGCCATGGAGTGCAGCTCCATCATGGGCCAGTCCCTCGAGCCAGACCGGAACGCACTAGAAGACAGCATCAACGCAGCCCTCAAGAAAGTGAAGGATCACTACCTGGCCCAAATCACCCAGCATCACGGGGTGAGCAGCACCACAAACCCCCAGAACCTAGACGCCCAACTTCAGCAAAAATACAACGTCATCTCCTGGTTCAACGTCGTCGAAGGCAACCTCCGCAAGTTCCTCCACGAAAACTAGCCCACTCGCCGAAACCTATAGGAGCCGTGGAACATGGAGCGCTCCAGGTGGGGACTTTTGGAGCATTTCATGTTCCGAGTGTCCAATGTCGAGTTAAAAATCCCAAAAATTGCGATGCTTCTCTCTGGATCGCAGTTTGCATAGATGTCGAATGTCGGCTTCGGCTCACATTGCATTCTGTACACACTGGATAGGGAACGACGATGACCAAAGAGAACTTCACTGGATTTACGACAGTGGGTTTGGGAACACAGGGCCTTAGAACCCTGGGCGCCATGGTGCTTTCAACCACGATGGGAATCACGGCCGTTGGCTGTTCAGCGCCCGAGGGAGCAAAGGGAGCCGCGAAGACGAATCAGGTAACCCCAGTGGCTCCCGAACTCTCGGCCATGAACCTCTACCGAAAGGTCTCTTCGGATGCGTTTCGGGCCACAGAAGGGCAGGCCATACGCCTCGCTGACAACGTGGCGTTGGTGTCAGGGGTGCAAATGGGCTTCAGGGGGCGCAGGGGCTGGAACGGGTCGAGTGACGAAGGAGACCTTGCTGCAGAAATGAACAAGGACACCGCCCATTGCATTTTCTCACACCACATGCAGGACCAGGACATGGATAAGAGCGTACTCGGAAAAAAGGGTACGGTGATGCATACAGTAGATTCCATTTGCCTGAAGAAACCAGACACCGGTGTGGCGGACAACTATCTACTGACCTCCACTTCCGTGCACCCAGGAGACAAATCTTGCTCCAATACGGCGCTAGGGAATGTGACGGCGGCCTTTGAAGTGGGCGAATACTACCGGGACAAGATTGAGAGACAACTCAAGAAGCTCTATGGGGAAAAGGCTGGCTCTGAGTTCAACACGCTGGTGTTCTTTGAAACGGCAACTGAATCCGACTGTGGATTGCCAAACGTACAACCCGCCGCCGTCGGGCGTTTCAATATGGATGACTACAACGCCGTAGGTTCCAGCTCGACCTACATCGCACACCTAGGTTACCAAAACGATGACCTGACAAAACGGTATGCCCTGGCAACTGTGGAGGTGCAGGTTCCTTCACCTAACGACTTACAAGACGAGGACCTGTGGCCAGATGGCTACTACGGAGTTCGGGAAATGTATATCGGCGGAGGTATCACTCCCCAAACGCTGGTATCTACTGTGCAACCCAACCTCGATATCTCAGGCTCTGAACCTGGCTACCTATTTAACAAGAGTAACGTGCTGACAGCCATAGGAATCGCTGATCAACCAAGGCGAGGTGAGCAGTTTGTGGTCTACCCCGCACCCATCGACCCGATCTTGCCCAGTATCCAACACGCCATAGCCTGCGCCGAAGAAGCCAGCTTAGAGCTTACAAAGTCGGTGTTGGCACGCACCTACTCAGGCGGCGAGCCACACGCAGCCGTTACCCGAGAAGTAGCCTGGAACTTCTGCGTCATGTCCAAAACCCACCAACCCCTAGCCGATAACTACGCCCAGCGCCTGCTCTCTCGGTAAGCAAGCGAGAACGAACACGCCAAGTTGCCGCAGCTGATATGGCGGGCCATGCACCACTGGAGTTGAACATGAAAAAGCAAATACAACATAAAGCGCCCCTCGGGGCGATGGTGTTGACCCTAGCTTCTGGGGTGACAGCCACCACGGGTTGTGAGCCCGCACAGGGAACCCCGCAGGCGGTAAAGACCACCCAAGACACACTGCTAACCCCAGTGCTTCAGTTTTGGAGGAACAGCAAGTATCACGAGTGGCCCAGCCAGGAGGTAAAGCAGTTTGACTACACCTCGAAAACCAATAGCGCGAATGTGATTCGTATCAGCGAAGATTTGGCCGTGGGGATGCACATGGATATGACCTACGCCGTCAATCATCCAGCAAAGTTTACGCGCAGATGGGCGTTCAAGGGAATGGATCGTTCCATGACTCTGGGTGAAAAGAAACACGCGCGCGCAATCACGGTGACCAAGCGAAGCGTAGCCGAAGATGGCGTGCTTGCAGGACAAGTCACACATGCAGACGTGGCTCCGTTCATCGGAACAGCTGCGGGCGAGGACCTCTTTTTTACGCCGTCCAATAGTCCTATGCCGCGCAGGCTCCCCGCCGGAACTTTAGACAAAAACCCAGATTGCCCTGCAAGAGGGCCTGGTCGCGTTGTCGGGGCCATGGAAGTAGAGGTCAATGATCCAGGCACACTCGGGGTGTTGGAGGACATCTACGGCGGCAACTACAACGAGCTCTCTTACAACGGTGGTGTCCATTCGGTTACGGTGCTGTTCTTTGATCCTTCCTTCGCCGACGCGGGTGGGGATTGCGGCCTTTCAAGGGTGCCAAGCGGGGTGCTTGGTGACAGTTTTGGAGGTGAATATGGACAATCCATTCAGCGCAATGTTTCGTGGATAATTGGGCCGGCCCGTAGTGGAAAGGAAGTCCAACAGGACAAGACTTTGTCCTACGGGTCGATAGCAAAGAGTGTCACTAAGGAAACGCTGTTCCTGTTTGGTAGCTATCCGCATCACACCGATTGGAACCACAGCTGGCTCTTCAACCGTGATCGCCGATCGAGCTGGGAGGTGGTTGGCATTGGATATCCAAGGTTCAGTTCCAACGACCCAGATATACGCAACTTCGGGACGGACGGCGTGGTGGCACTCAAGTCCGGCGCCTATCCGTTTTTCCCCTGGCGTGAAGCGGTCACGCAGGCTAGCGAATGCACGGATCCTAAACTCCTGACTCCCATTTGGAACTACTTGAAAGGCCGCTACGAAACAATCGCTGGGGAGGATGCAGAGGGTGCATTGGCTATTCTAGAAAACAACGAGGACCGCCAACGGGGACTCGCATGGAATTACTGCATGTTCATGGAAGATGCCCCAAGAGCCGATGCCTTCGACGGAATCACCGCACCTCCACCAGGCTCCACAGACGCCGAGGCCTACTTCACCAAGTGGTCCGAGTTTGAGTTGAGTCTCTACAAGAAATCCAAGGGTCAAAATGGGTAAAAGGCTGCCGTCAAAACCGGGCTTTGGCTTTGGACCCACATCGTTCGTACGTCTGTATGCGCCATATCGTCAATCTACAGAATCAACGTATGAACTCCCCTCCCCAATCCTGAGATCGTTGACGCCGGTTGCCACGTGCATCGGACTCCTACTTGCTTCTTCCGTGGGAGCGACTGGGTGCAGCCCCATGGGGGAGGCGCCCGGAAGCAACAAGGCCATCTCGGGCTTCACGGGAGGTGAAAATCTCACCAACGGACGTTACGACTGGATCAGGTTTACGTTTCTCGGGGGAGACTATCAGATCGTAAAGAATCGAAATGAAGTAGTGAGTGTTACAGACAAACGTACCCAGATAATAAACGCGGAAAAACCAAATGTCCGAGTTGTGCCGTCTACGTTGGACTTTGAAGAGAGGGAGGGGCTGTTGGTCACCGTCGCGATGGCCCTTCGTGGGTTCGATCTTCGTGTAACCAGCGACGTTGCGGGCGATGACGCAGCGATTGAATCACGCATTTCACCAAGCCCTGAACTCAGTGCGAAGGGTGGCTGGAGCAGAGAAGTGAATGGCGACAGGACTGTGGAAGTTGTAGTTCTCCCAGAAATCTGTGAAGAGGATGAATGTCAACAAGTAGAGGAGACTATCGACCACGGCGAGGTCGAAGGTTGGGCATCTCGTCTACCGTTCTCTACTGGGAAAGGAAGTCCAATCGTCTTTGTACGGGAACGCGCACCGCGTTTTTGGGGCACTGTACTCCACGAAATCGGGCATGCCGTAGGCCTGCGTCATTCCAGCGCAGACAAAGGGATCATGAGCAAGCGTGCATTGGATTTCAGGCACGTATTCCAGCTATTTGAAACGTACGAACTCATAGACGAAGCGAAAAGAAAGGGCGTAGAGTTCCAGCGACCTATCGACTATCTCGGGCCAGGTTTTGGAATTCTGCCCACACCCTTGTTTCGCCCAGGCACTGAAGGAACGATAGCGGGAAAATCGTTGGCTGTTGCGAATCGTGCGGGTCCTGGAGCCAATTTCCCCACCCCATATCCTTTCCCCATGGCCCATCGGCTTCACGACGTCGCTTTTGGCCAAGAGCACCGATCCTTCTTAGAGTTCTTCGTTTCAAACGCAGTGTCACCTGAGTATGAAATGTCTTCTCCACGCATTTCTGACCCCACGTGGATAGAAAGCACCTTGAGGTATATTCTATGGAGGGGCACGTCCCAAAACATCGCCGCTACAGATCAGTTCTATTGCAAAGAAGGGCACATCCTCATGAAGCGTTACGAATGTGGGCAAGAACAACCCTGTGAAGTCTCCCTGGACTGCCACCTGCTTGCACCCTTGTCCTATTGCCGTCAGGGAAAAACGAACGCTCTTGGAGTTTGTGCAGATGCTCCTGAAAAATAGGACAAGGCCCACGCTGGAAAGGGCCGGTGTAGCTTGAACCGCTAGGGCTTGAACCGCTAGGGCTTGAACCGTTCGGTGGCTTCCACCAGCTTGGTGGCGATGCTGGGTTCGGCGGCGGAGTGGCCGACGTTTTGGATGATGTGCAGGTTCGCTTCAGGCCAGCGGCGGTGGGGTTCCCAGGCAGTTCCCATGGGCCACACCATATCGTATTGGCCTTGCAAGTATGCGGTCAGGATGCGGAGAAAGGTACCGAGCTGCTCGAGCAACTTGTCGTCACGTAGGAAATCAGCGCGATTGAAAGTGGCACGCTAGTTGCTGTGCGGTGTCACCTATGGGCAAGCACGAAATAGCTAGGGTGACTGGGTGTGCACTCCTGCTCCTGTCCTGTACGGCCGTACCGACAGGGGCTGGGAAACGGCTGCCTCCGGTGGGGCAACGATCGTGGCCCACCTATGAACCTATCGACCTTCACGTTGAAGCGCAGAAATCAGAACGATTTGACCTCGCCTGCATCCAACAGGGGTTGCCCAAAAAAGCATACGCCCTGCCCATTTTGTTCACCGTGGATGGCGAAAAAGCGTATCGCTACTTCCTCCGCTACGAAAAGGGATCCGTCATTGGGTTTGGCTACTACAAAACTAAACCGAAGGACAACATGCCTTGCCGGGGAATCATCGACGAGCTGAACAAGTCCCGAAGCGAAGCAGAAATCGTCGAAGATTGGGTGGAACTTGCTGGCAAAATCTTCTTTGATGCGTCGTTCAGTCACGTTCTGCACACTGCACACTGCACACTTCGTCACCCAGCCCATTCTAGATCTCAGGAAACAACTTCCGCCGCCCCAGCGTTTTCCAAAGACCTTTGAAGAGAGAGAAGCTCAACGGTGGTACGCGAACGACGAAAATGTAGAAGCGTGGGAGGCAAAGGCAACAAGGGGACTGGCAAAGATGTTGCGCCGGTACATGGTCACCGACGCTGTCAAAACCTACCTAGATGCGTACGAGGGCGCACCCAAGCGCAACGATCAAGGGCAACGCGACCTCTACCTGATCACCAATCTAGTCAAGTCTGCGGATGGGCTCAAGCGGGATCTCTTCGATCTATTTTCCCAAATATACGTGGTTGAGCGGCTGCCGAGTTCAGGAATCTCACAGGTCGTACAGGGCCGTTGCGAGCTCCTTTCCAAGTGGCATCTATATGAATCACAGAGCACCATAGACGAAGCGTGTATGGCGCCATTTACACGGGAGACTTTTCTTCCAGACAGGCGAAACGAACTGCAGGCCGTTGCCCTATATGTTGCGCAGCATTGGAGCAATGGCCTCGATCCCATTCACGCGTTCCAACACCACCGGCCCCCCAAAGTACCAGGCAGAGCGCCTGCTAGGGATGATAGCGACCCAGAAGAAGAGCAAGAAGACGTGGCGTTCACCGAGCATTTTCAGGCGCTTCTGGAAGCCTACGAGCCGTGGCTTGGCAATCCCGATTGGGACAAGCGGACAAGAGCCTGGGCAGGTGAACACAAAGACGTACAAGACTGCCTAGATGACTATTGCAGCCACTACGATAGGTGCATCGGCCGTACCACGAACTATGCCGCCAAAAAGAATACACTCGTGTGCACAGCGGAGGCAGCAGGGTCCCTACACGACTGCGTGCGTGCACTGTACTAGGCCGCCGAGGTGCCCGTCCTACCGGAACCGCTCGGTGGCTTCCACCAGTTTGGCGGCAATGCCGGGTTCGGCGGCGGAGTGGCCGGCGTCCTGTACGATATGCAGCTTGGCTTCAGGAAAGCGTCGGTGCAGTTCCCAAGCGGTTTCCATGGGGCACACCACGTCGTAGCGGCCCTGCACGATGACCGCCGGGATGTGGCGAAAGGTGTCCACCTGGTCGAGCAACCAGCCGTCGTATTCAAAGAAGCCCCTGTTCATGAAGTAGTGGCACTCGATGCGCGCAAAGGCCTCGGCAAACCTATCTTCACCAGTTTTGGAAACCAACGTCGGATCCCCAAGCAGCGTGCTCGTGGAGCCCTCCCAAATGCTCCAGGCCCGTGCGGCTTCCATGCGCACCTGCCTATCGGTTGAAGTAAGTCGTTTGTGGTAGGCCGCCATCAGGTTGCCCCGTTCATCCATGGGTATCGGTGCTAGGTAGTGCTCCCAGGCATCCGGGTACATGCGGCTTGCGCCCTCCTGGTAGAACCAGTTGAGCTCACGTTCACGCAGCAGGAAGATCCCCCGCAATACCAACTCGGTTACACGTTGCGGGTACTTGGCCGCGTAGGCCAGTGACAACGTGCTGCCCCAGGAGCCCCCAAACACCTGCCAGCGCTCGATGCCGAGATGTTCACGAAGACGTTCCATGTCCGCCACCAAATCCCATGTCGTATTGTGCTCAAGGCACGCGTGGGGCGTGCTCCTGCCGCAGCCCCGCTGATCAAACAGCACAATCCGGTAGTGGGCCGGGTCCCAAAACCGCCGCTGGCTAGGCTGGGTGCCACCCCCGGGCCCCCCGTGCACAAACACCACAGGCTTCCCCTTAGGGTTCCCCGACTGCTCGTAATACACCCGGTGCCCATCCCCCACATCCAAATACCCTTCGTCAAACGGCTTCATCCCAGCAAACACATCCCGCTCCTTCCACATTTCGTCCGTGCAGGCCTCTACCAGGCCTCTTCCACAGGGCGGCCTAGTCCTGTACCCTATCTTCTCGCGCCGTGAGAGATATTGTCCACACGCAGCTTGGCCGCTACGAGCTCATGACCCACCTGAAATCTGGGGGCATGGCGGAGCTCTATTTTGGGCGCCGTGTGGAAGATGACCAGATTTTCGCGGTGAAAGTCATCCACGAGGACTTCATGAACGACGAGGAGCATCTGAAGATGTTCCTGGCCGAGGCGGGGCTATCGGTGCGCATTCGCCACCCCAACGTGGTTTCCGTGGAAGAGGTAGGTGAAGACAAGGGCACCCCCTACCTTGCCATGGAGTACGTGCACGGGTGTTCACTGTCCCAACTGCTGCAGGCACTGATCAGGCACAAGCGTCGCCTCTCCATCGATCTGGCCGTCTACATCGCCATGCAAATCGCCCAGGGCCTGCACGCGGCCCACGAAGTACGTGGGGATGACGGCGAGCTTCTCAACGTGGTGCACCGGGACGTGAGCCCCCAGAACGTATTGCTCGCCCACACCGGTGAGATTCGCGTCATCGACTTTGGCATCGCCAAATCCCAGCTCGATGCGGAAGAACCCACAAAAGGAAACTCTGCCAAGGGGGAATCCATCAAGGGCAAGCTGCGCTACATGTCGCCCGAGCATGCCAAGGGGCAGCCCGTGGACCGGCGCACGGACGTCTATGCCCTGGCCATTATTCTCTGGGAACTGCTCACCATGCGGCCCCTATTCTGGGCCCAAACGGATCTCAAGGTGCTGCAAAAGGTTCGCAAACCCAATACCGAACCGCCCAGCAAGTACTTCCGAAAGATCCCCGGGGCACTAGACGAGGTGTTGCTACGCGCCCTGGAGCCCGACCGTAACAAGCGTTACGCCAGTGCGCTTGAGTTTCGCAATGCCCTTTCCCAGGCGGTGCCCTTTGCGGAAGCCCTGGACGAGGAGCAGATTTCCGAACTCCTACACGCTGTGCTCGGCGAAGAAATGCAGCAGTCCGCCCATGCCCTGCCCGAGGGCGTGACCGGAGCGGTGCCCAACAGTGGAGCGGGTAGCGGAACGGGGGGCTCCGTACCCCCCACCCGGGTCGGCAAGAGTGCGGGTGGCATCGTAAGGCCCGCCAAGGAAGCGCTGAAGACCCTTACGCTAGAGAACATGGAAGCAGAGTTGTTGGAGCGGAGCCTGGCCGGGGTAAAGAACCCGGAGCCCGAGGTGCTGCCCTTTGGGGAGCTGGGGGAGGTGGATGGGTTGCCCTCCAAAGCACCCGGTGAAGGTGTGGATGGCCCCACCGAAATGATGTCCGACGAAGCCCTGCAAAAAGTCCACGATCGTCTGGCCAAGGTGAACCCCAAGGTGGCCAAGAAGATTGCGGAACGCATCGAGAAACGTGCGCTCCGCCGCGCTTCCAAAGTGCCCAAACCGCCCCCTGCGCCAGCTCCCGTGCCTAGTGCGCTGGCACCTTCCAGCCAGGCACCTTCCACTCAGGCACCTTCCACTCAGGCACCTTCCACCCAGGTCGGGCCCGTCGAGGTGCCCGTACAACTTCGTGATGAGGAAGAAATCTCCAGTGTCGCAGTGGATATTTCCGAACTGGATCTTCCCCTGGAGCAACCCCTTGCCCAGGAGCCCTCCCGGCAGGGTGCCAACTCTCGTTACAACGGTGCACTGAGGAACCGTGCAGAACAGAACGGAAGCATGGTTGCGCGCGTTCACGCCCTGTTGGAACCCCTACTTGAGAACCGTTCTCCGCTGATGCTCGCTGGCATGCTTTTCGGGGGATCGGTGTTCGTTCTACTGATCGCCATCGCCCTCTTTGCGGCTTCCTGCTAGTGAGGTTTCTGCTAGCGTCCGGCCATGCGCGTGATTGTGACGGGTGGAGCGGGATTTGTGGGCAGCCACGTGGTGGATGGGCTACTGGCAAGCGGGCACGAGGTGCTCGTGATCGACGACCTCAGCAGCGGCCGGAGAGAGAACCTGGCCCCCAACGCCATCTTTGAGGAACTGGACATCCGCAAGGGCGAAAAGGTCAACGAAGTATTCAAGCGCTTTCGCCCCCATGCGGTCTCCCATCAGGCCGCCCAGACCAGCGTTTCCGTAAGCACCCGGGAGCCCCTGCGAGATGCGGAAATCAACGTGCTTGGCACCCTAAATATTCTAGAAGCTGCAGTTACTGTGGATGTGGAGCGGGTGGCCTTCGCCAGTACCGGTGGCGCCATCTACGGTGAAGTGCCAGAGGGCACCCGGGCAGGTTTGCATACTCCCCCGGAGCCCCTGAGCCCCTACGCCTGTTCCAAGTTTGCGGCCGAGGCCTACCTGCACCGGTACCAAGAGGTAAAAGGCATCCAAGCTCATATCCTGCGCTACGCCAACGTGTACGGCCCCAGGCAGGACCCCCATGGGGAGGCCGGCGTGGTGGCAATTTTTTGCCAACGCATACTCGCGGGTGAACCAATTCAAATCAACGCCATGAAAACCGAAGGCGACGACGGCTGCATTCGCGACTACGTGTACGTGGAAGATGTCGTTCAAGCCAACCTGATGGCGCTTGAGGGGGAGCTCGAGGCCGAAATCGTAAACATCGCCACCGGCCAGGAAACCACGACCCTGGAGCTCGCAAACACCATCCAACAGCAAGCTGGGCCATCGCAAAATGGTAAACAGGTAGAAATGCATCGCGCCCCGATGCGTGAGGGCGACCTACAACGCTCCGTACTGGAGCCCACATTGCCAGTAGAAACCTCCCTAGCCCAAGGCCTCGCACAAACCGTAGACTGGTTTCGCAGTCGCCCTATCTAGACAGATAAAAATAGACACCGGTGGTTACCCGTGCCACCGGATAAGTTCGTTGACCATTTTCATCATCCAGGGAAGAATACCCGCCATGAAATCACGATTCTCTTCGACGCGCGCCCTGTCTTTTTTGGCCTTCTGGCTTGTTGCGGGGATTTCCCTGACCGGTTGCGAACGGATCAAGAGTTTGCTTGCGGGCGACATTGCAGGGGCCATCAGCGGCCAGAGCACGGAAGACAGTACTGCCAACTCGCTTATCGGGTACTTCAACCTAGCCACCGACGACTTCGCGGATGCGGTGAACGAGTACGTTGAAGAAATCCCAGAGGGGGGCCCCAAGGCCGGCAAGAAGTACGACGTCAGCTTGGGTGCAAGCAGTTTTGACATCGACGAAGCAAAAGAGTCTCTCGAGTCGGCTCGGTCCACGGCACCAGACTCCCTAGAGAAGCTGGTGAAGGCCGCTGAAGAGGGCTTCGCAGGGTTCCGTGCCGGGTTGGCCGAAGCTGAAAAGATGGACCGTTTCTACAGCTCCGGTGACTACAAGTCGGACGCCGACGGCGCCAAGGCCAAGGCGTTTCACGACAAGATCATTGCAGGGTTCACCACGTTTCGGGAGTCCATTGAGCTGCTCGATGTGGAGCTTTCCAAGGTGGAAGACAAGAAGGTGGCCGAAGAATTGAAGGAGTTTGAGGAGGATTCCTACGGCTACTGGATTCGTTTTTACCCCATGCGTGCGAAAAAAGTTGTCGAATCCGTGGGTGAAGAAGGGTTTGCTGCCGCGTTCGCCAGCCACACCGAGGCCTACAATGCACTGCAGGCCTTTGCGGAAGGCAAGGGCACCAAGCTAAACGACGTGTTCAAAATCATGGTGGACGAAAGCGCCGAATTCTACGGCACTGCCCGGGACGTAAAAAGCGCCATGGAAGCGGGCAAGGAATCCAAAGTTCAGGAAGAGGGCAACAACCTCATCTCCCACTACAACAACATCATGAACACCGTAAACACCATCCACGAAATCGACGGTAACGGCCTGCTCAACGACAAGGACTAGGCGAAGCTCGTTATCCGAGGACGACTTTACCCAGTTGCTTGGCGTACTGGCAGTGTTTGCCAGGGGAGTGGGTGCCACTCCCCTCTGCGCCGGAATGCATTCCGGCACATTCACCCCCGGCTCCGCTTCGCGAGGGGTCCAAGGGGTGTTGGGCGGATAAAAGTTCAGAGTTATCCGAGGACGACTTTGCCCAGTTGCTTGGCGTACTGACTGTGTTTGCCAGGGGAGTGGGTGCCACTCCCCTCTGCGCCGGAATGGATTCCGGCACATTCACCCCCGGCTCCGCTTCGCGAGGGGTCCAGGGGGTGTTGGGCGGATAAAAGTTCAGAGTTATCCGAGGACGACTTTGCCCAATTGCTTCGCGTACTGGACCCAGATCTCGTCGTCCAAGAGCTGAATCTCCATGGGGTACTCGTGTTTGTTGCCCATGCGCTCCACGGTTTCCCCAACCTTTTGTAGGCGCTGGCGAAATTGGGCATTTACGTACACCACCACCGAAGGTACCGGGGGTTCGTGGTTGCCCTGGGTTTCGTAACGAACGCCGCAAAGGGCAGCAAATTCCACCTCGGAGAACGCATCCAGCACTCCGTGCAATCCAGCAACCACAGATTCCGGCGGCTCATGGGACAATCTTTCAAGGCGAAACCGGCCCCGATCCGAGCTGGGCGCGATGGATCGAACCCGTTCAAGCGGTGCCACCGCGGGTGAATCCAACGATGACGGTACCAACGACGCCAAAAAATCGCGACTATCCCTATCCCCAGTGCTCATAACCCAATTCCGTACCGATAACCCAATGGAGTCACTGTACCCCAACGGCGGATAGGTCGAAAGGCCCCACGGAAAAGATTTCCACAGGCCAGCGGAGGAAACCGGGCCTTCCCCGCACCCTACTGGCACTTCGGCTCTAGCGGACGGAGCGGATAAGGTTGTCCAGGTCGGAGCGCTTGTCGGAGGGCAAGTCTTCCACCTTTTGCCCAAGATATTGAGCAAGCAATCGAATGATCGCGGCACTTGCCCCCTGAATATCGTCGTAATTACAGGGGCAGTTGGGATCTTGAGCGTGGACTTCCTTGCACGACAACAGAGCCTGGGGGCACGTGGGTATCTCGCTCCCCCCGTCCAAATGAACCGAAAACGCGGTGGAGTCGAACATCGGTAAAAAGTCCCGAATGTTCGGGGGGTATGGGTATTTCCATTGCGCACGGAGGTTCACGGTGACGGGTGGTGAACTGTCGTCGCCGGTCAAATAGATGGACCGAAGACCACAGTCCACAATCTCCTCGGTGGTTTGGCAGGAACCCACCACCCAAGGGAGCACGCTGACCTGGAGATTTCCAAAGTCTACCAAACGGGTGCCGGTCGGGTATGGGGCCTGGCTGTGGGTTCCTGTGGCCTCGCCAAACCGAGTTATGGGAGGTGCGGCGCCATGGAGGTAAATGGTCGTTTGGCCACGGTACCATCGGGCATCTGCGATAAGCGATTCAGCATATGCCGCCATCCAACGGTTGTAGGTAAGTGACGTCCAAACGGATCCGGGCAGGGGATCTCCCTTGGGTACTATGTGAGTCGCTTTGGACGTGACTGCCCAGGCTATGTTGGATGCGTCCGAAAGAACGGCACCGCTATCACCCACGGTCACAACTCCAGACGGGTCTTTGTAGACTTGAACAATGTCCGAATACCATTCCACACGATCCGGTCGCCACTGTGTTGGGGATCCCGTCGCAGGCCTGCCGTAAGCCACCGTCTGAAAAGGCTGCATGGGTTGGGTGTGGTCACTTGGCCACCCAAACTTCTGGTGGGGTTGCTGAAGCGCCTGCCTGGACGCCAGAATGGCCACGTCGCTAAACCCGTCCCCATTGTCATAGGGGTTGGCGACCACCCAAGAGACCGCAGTGGAATCGCCGTCTAGGACGGATCCCGCCCCCATACGCAAGTCGTGGTTCTCGTCTCCCACCACGCAATGGGCGGATGTGACTGCGGTCTCAGCGGCACCGGGAATGGTCAGGTTCAAAAACCCCAGCGAACAAACAAATGCGTAGACCTCAGCGTTCAGTTTTGCGATGAGGTAGCCGCCACCGGATCCAGGTGTCGCTTCCGTGCGGCCAAGCGAGTCCAGCGGAAACTGCATGCGTTTCCAGGCAGCGTTTGCCACCCAAAGCAATGACAAGGGAGGGTTGGCTCCCGTAAGGTTCTGGATGTCACGAGGTAGTCGCGCCACAAGCACGGCCATCTCACTTTCGGTCCTTGTGTAGTCGCTGCATGTAGGAATGTCGTCTCCCACGCCTGTGACAGCACCAAGGTGTGCCGTTGGACTCCAGGCAAGGTCCAGAACGTAGGTCGCATGTGCGCGTTCCAGTTCGTTGTTTGCGAAAGCCGTGGTTCTGCCCTGTTCGTCGGAAAACTCTAGAACGTGCCAGGTCACCTGGTTGGACGTCATGCCCCCATGACAGTTGGGGTAGTAGAGAAGGGCGGGCCGCGTTCTTGCAAACACGATCCAGCGGTCACCAATCAACTCGATCGAAATACCTCGGCTGGCAGTTCGTTTTACTTGCAGGGTAGAGGCCTCTGAAGGTGCAGGGGGTACGAAGCCACAGGCCCCAAGTACACTGGTGAGCAGCCCCACGACGAACAGCGCTAGCAAAAGGCTCCTGAGGGTGCATTGTCGAGCAAACATGTGAGACCCCCGTGGCAAATATCGATCCAATCCCGTTTTGTGGGGGAATCGGGGTTCTCTAGCGGACGGAGCGGATCAGGTTGTCCAAGTCGGAGCGCTTGTCGGACGGCAAATCTTCCACCTCTTGCCCAAGGCGTTCGGCAACCAGTCGAAGAATCGCCGCACTAGCACCCTCGATGTTGCTGTAGCTACAGGGGCAATCGGTGCCCGCAAGCTCCGGATCCTCACAGGACAAAAGTGTCTCCGGGCAGGCTGGGATGCCTGGCCTATCAGGGATGTGTACCGAAAAAGCCGTGGTGTCGGAGGCTGTTAAGATTCTCGCCAGGTAGGGTGGCACAGGCTGCTGCCATTGGGCGTAGATCACCACGCCTGTCGCTTTGTCATGGACATCGTGGCTCAAGAGAACGAATCTTCTACCGCAGGGAACGGTCACTGTTTTCCCTTCACAGGGGCCTGCGTCCCAGGGGAGCACATAGGCTTTAAGATCTCCAAAGTTGACCGCCCGAGAACCGGCTGCAAACGGCTCGGGACTGTAGTTTGCAGGTGGTTCACCAAAAACCGTTCGCGGAGGCGCGGCACCTGTTAGGTATTTCGTGGAATCCCCACGTGCGCTGGGAGCCTCCTGTGAAATGAGTGACGCGGCGTACCCGGCCATCCAGTGGTTGTGAATAAGCGATGTCCAAATGGAACCTTTAGAGGTTTCTCCGGTTTTCTGGATTCGGTTTGCTTTGGAAGCAACGGCCCAGGCCACGTCGGAAGAATCTGAAAGGACAGAGCCACTGTCGCCGTAGGTCAACGTGCCAGATGGACCTTTGAAAATTTGAGCAAGGTCCGAATACCACTCGACGTGATCAGGCGACCATTGGGTGGCCTTTCCTGTGGCTGGCCGACCATAGCCCACGGTCCAAAAAGGCGGATCGTGTGATGCGTTGATACTTGGCCAAACAAGGTTCTTGTGAGATCGACGAAGGGGTGCCCTGGAGGCCAATATCGCTACATCATCAAAACTGCCATCCTCAAAATAGGGGTTGGTAACTGCCCAAGAAACGGCGGTGGTGTCTCCATCGGAAACCGAACCTGTACCGAAGTAGAAATCGCCATTTTGTTGCAAGCAGTGAGCAGACGTCACTGCAGTTTCGGCCACTCCAGGGATCGCAAGATCCAAAAAACCCACAGAGCATTGGAATGCGTACGCCTCATCGGTGACTTCAAGCAGAAGGTATCCTCCGTGGGAGGTCGCAGTTGCCGCAACTCGGTCAAATGGGTCCAGGGGCGTTTTCAGACGATCTGTCGCTTGCTCTACTGCGGTTCGAAGCGCCGTTGGAAAATCTGAACTTCCGGTAAGGGTCCTCATGTTTTGCTGAAGGGCCATCGGAATATTGAGGTCGGTGACGTAGTCATGACAGGCGGGGGCATCGTCATTTGTGGCCCCAACGAAACCGTAGGCAGTGGTGCTCTGCGCAATATCCAATACCTGGGTTGAGAGTGCGGCTTCCCGTATTCCCCACACCAGGGAAAAATTGCGATCCTGTTCGCTCGCGAACTCCAACACCTCCCAAACGATGTGATGCACGGTCATTCCCCCGTGGCACTTGGGGTAAAAAAGCAGGTGTGGTCGTGCCTGCGCCCACACCAGCCAGCGGTCACCGAGTGGTACAAGTGTTGACGTTGCATTTGTAACCCGTTTCGCGTGAAAGGTTGAGGCGGGCGAGGATGCAAGCGGTGCGGAGGAGGGGGGTGCCTGCCAGCCGCATGCGGGGGCCCATGGGAAGAGCCACACGAATGCATACCAGCGCGGGGCATGGGACCGGAAAACCATGTACGCCTAGAGGCAAATATCGCGCCAGTCCGCTTTCTGTGAAAAGCGAGCCCTTACATCGGTGACCGTTGGGTGAGTTGGCCACCGAAATGGCAACAGGGGCCATTGGGCCTAAATTCACAGCCACAAACATCACGGTCCTCAGATCCCTTGACACCCAGGCGGGGCCCACTACCTTCTGCCGCTGTCGCCTCGTTAAGGGGCTGGCGGCCCAGATAGCTCAGTCGGTAGAGCAGGGGATTGAAAATCCCCGTGTCGGCAGTTCGATTCTGTCTCTGGGCACCGTTCACCGCACGGGTATGGTTCCTGTTGCCCACCTCGCTTCCCTTGGCACCCACTTCGTGTCAGATCCGGGGCCGATGGCGGATTATATTTATACGATGCAGGGCCTGAGTAAGGTCCACCCTCCGAACAAGACGGTGGTGTCTGAGGTCTACTTGTCCTTCTTGCCGGGCGCCAAGATTGGTGTGCTGGGTTACAACGGTACGGGCAAGAGCTCCCTGCTCAACATCATGGCGGGTGTCGACAAGGAGTACAACGGGGAGGCGTGGCTGCGGCCGGGTGCCACCGTGGGGTACGTAGCCCAGGAGCCCAAGCTTGGTGATGCCAAAACCGTGCAGGACGCCATGGACGATGCCGTGCGCTCCACCAAGGATCTGGTTGCCAGGTTCGAGGAGCTCAGCATGAAGTTGGGCGAACCCATGTCGGACGAGGAGATGACCAAGGTTCTGGATCAGCAAGGCAAGATGCAAGATCAGATCGACGCGGTCGACGGATGGAACCTGGATCACGTGTTGGATCAGGCCATGGATGCCCTGCGCCTTCCGCCCGTGGACGCGGAAATCGAACGACTCTCCGGTGGGGAGCGCCGCCGGGTGGCCCTGTGCCAAACCCTGTTGAAGAAGCCTGACCTGTTGTTGTTGGACGAACCCACCAACCATCTGGATGCCGAATCGGTGGCCTGGCTTGAGGGGCACCTGGAGAGCTACCCGGGCACGGTCGTGTGCGTGACCCACGACCGATACTTCCTGGACAACGTGGCCGAATGGATCCTGGAGCTGGACCGCGGGCGCGCCATTCCGTTTGAGGGCAACTACACGGCTTGGCTGAAGAACAAGGAAAAGCGTTTGGCACAGGAGGAAAAGGAAGAGGGGGCACGCAAGCGTAAGATTGCAGCGGAAAAGGAGTGGGTGGATGCCTCACCCAAGGCCCGGCAGGCCAAAAGCAAGGCCCGGGTGAACGCCTTTGAGAACCTGATCGCTGAGTACGGCAGCAAAAAGCGCGAACTCAACGAAGTGCAGATCCCTGCCGGCGAACGACTGGGGGAGTTGGTCATTGAGGTGGAGGGCGTCAAAAAGGGATTCGAGGATCGTGTGTTGGTGGAGGACCTCAACATGCGCGTGCCCCGTGGAGCGATCGTAGGAATCGTGGGCCCCAACGGCGCGGGTAAAACCACCCTGTTCCGCATGGTGGTGGGCGAAGAGACCCCCGATGAGGGCACCGTGCGCGTGGGCCCCACGGTGGACCTTTCCTACGTGGACCAGAGCCGTGACGCCCTGGACGGGGACAAGACCGTCTACCAGGAGATCAGCGGAGGGCACGAACTCATCACCATTGGTAGCCGTGAGGTGAACACCCGCGCCTATTGCGGGTGGTTTAACTTCAAGGGCAGTGACCAACAGAAGCAGGTCAAAGCCCTGTCCGGTGGTGAACGCAACCGGCTGCATTTGGCCAAACTGCTCAAGCGTGGTGGCAACGTGCTGCTGCTCGATGAGCCCACCAATGATCTTGACGTGGAAACCCTACAGAGTTTGGAGCAAGCGTTGCTCGAGTTCCCAGGCTGTGTGCTTGTGGTGAGCCATGACCGCTGGTTTTTGGATCGCGTGGCCACCCACATCCTGGCCTTTGAGGGCGACAGTAAAACCGTCTTCATGGAAGGCAGCTACCAGGACTACGAAAAAGACCGCCGCGCCCGCCTGGGCTCCGCCGCCGACGTTCCCAAACGTATCAAATACCGCAAACTCACGAAATAAGCCTTGGGGGAACCTTCCGAGGTTCCCCCTTCTCGCGGCAATACGATTGCCGACTCGTACCCCCTCACCGTAACCCGTCCTATGGAACGGACCGGTCTGAAGCCTGGTTGTAAAGTGGCACCATCCACATCCGTCAACAGTCTGCATATTCAAGCGAGAATTCCGGCGACGCAGGCAGTCATGCAGGCGGCCAGGGTTCCGCCGATCATGGCCCGTACTCCGAGCTTCGCGAGGTCGGCGCGTCGGTTCGGCGCCATGGCCCCAATGCCACCCATTTGGATTGCAATGGAACCAAAGTTGGCAAATCCGCACAGGGCATAGGTAGCAATCAACATGGACCGGGGGTGTTGCAGGGTTCCCGCTGCCGCCATCTTGCTGAGTTCCACGTAGGCCACGAACTCATTGAGCACCATCTTCTGCCCCATCAAGGACGCCACTGCCGCGCAATCACCAAGCGGCACGCCCATGACGAACGCAAGCGGCCAGAACACCCAGCCAAGAATCCGCTCCATGGTGAGGGGGTGGGACACACTGCCCCAGCCCCAGTGCTCTGCGGCCCAGGTGCTTGGCCAGGCAAGCAGTGCGTTTACCAGGGCGACCAGCGCAATAAATGCCAGCAACATGGCCCCCACATTCAAGGCCAGTTTAAGTCCAGAGCTTGCGCCAGCTGCGGCAGCATCGATGAGGTTCGAGGCACGGGTATTGTCTGCGCCCTCCGTTGCGTCCTTCAAGGAAGACGGAACCTGGGTTTCTGGAACCATCACTTTCGCAATCAATAGGGCGGCGGGTGCACTCATCACGCTTGCGGCAATCAGGTGCCCCGCGATATTGGGGTAGTGGGGGCCGAGCAAACCCACGTAGGCGGCCAACACGGCCCCGGCAACGGTGGCAAAACCGCCCACCATCACGGTCATCAGTTCAGAGCGGGTCATGCGTTGCACAAACGGCTCCACCACAAGTGGCGCTTCTGTTTGTCCCACAAAAATGTTCGCCGCCGTGGCCAGGGTCTCTGGCCCCGAGGTGCGCATGGTCTTCTGCATGACCCAGGCAATGCCCCCCACCAATTTTTGCATGACCCCAAAGTGGTAGAGCACAGCCATCAATGAGGAGAAAAAGATGATGGTCGGCAGCACCCCGAGGGCAAAGGTAAACTCCTCGGTGGCGTACTTGCCAAACACGAACTTGCTACCCTCGCTTGTGAAGGACAGCAGCTTCGTGACGAGCCGGTTCAGGAAGGCAAACGTGGCCATTCCCGCCTGGGTCTTGAGTACAAGTACCCCAAAACTAAGCTGAAGCCCAAGCCCCCACAGCACCACGCGCCAGGGGAACTTCCGCCGGTGTGACGAGAGCGCCCAGGCCACCGCCACCATGACCAACAACCCCAAGAGCGAAAGGGCCCGCTGCCCCACGCTCGCATCTGTACCCACCATCGGCTCCATCCGCGCCCGAGCCTGATGCCAGCCAGGCAGTTGTGCCACCCACCCCACCCATTCGTTGCCCGCGTTCATCCCCCAGGAAAACTGCATTGTAAAAACGACCCAGGTTCGTTTTCCAGGGAATGACATCAATAATTACAATGACTTAATGGGGTGACATGGGATCCCACCAAAAGCGACCCAGGTTGGATAGGTTAGGCGGGTGATTTATGGCAAGAATTGGTATTTGCCCTAGGGCAAAATTTAGAACTTTGAATACTCGCGCTGAAATTATTAGGAAATGTCCGAAATCTTGTCCGATCGTGCTCCCGTCTTGTCGTTATGTTGCATAGCCTCTGGATGGTCTTGCCGAACGGGTCATCGATCTGAGCTGGGTTGCCGTTCTTACCGCAGGTGACAAACGGCGGGGCCCTGCTAACCCTTCGTCCCTATGAGGAGTCAGGGGCAATGCCCCTGGGACATCGGGGACCTCAAAAGTCCCCCAGCAACATGGAGGGGTGGCCGAGTGGTCGAAGGCGGCGGTCTTGAAAACCGCTGAGCCCGTAAGGGTTCCGGGGGTTCGAATCCCTTCCCCTCCGCTGGAGTAAGCGCAAACAGTTCGCGTTTGTGAATCGGTCGCGGCACGAAGTAGGAGAAGACAATGAGTGAGCAAGTCGAAAACATTCTTCAAAACTACGCCGGTGAAAACCCAGGGGTCCTGGGCAACCTTCGCCGCATGATGAACACGGGTACCTTGGCAGGCACCGGAAAACTTGTGATTCTTCCTGTGGATCAGGGGTTTGAACACGGGCCCGCCCGCAGCTTTGCGCCAAACCCGGCCGGTTACGACCCCGCCTACCACCCAAGCTTGGCTGTGGAGTCTGGCTGCAACGCCTACGCGGCTCCCTTGGGTTTCATTGAATCCATTGCCGCACAATACGCAGGCAAGCTCCCGTTGATTCTTAAGTTGAACAACAGCGACAGCTTGGGTGGCCCAGACCAGCCCGCTTCTGCCCTCACCGGGTCCGTGGCCGACGCCCTACGCTTGGGTTGTTCAGCCATCGGTTTCACCATCTACCCTGGTAGCGGCCAGCGCAACACCATGTACCAGGAGATCCGCGACCTCATTCGCGAGGCCCGCTCGGTGGGTTTGCCCACGGTGCTCTGGTCCTATGCGCGGGGAGGAAACCTTTCCAAACAGGGCGAAACCAGCATCGACGTCATCGCCTACGCGGCTCAAGTGGCCTGCCAGCTCGGCGCCCACGTCATCAAGGTCAAACCCCCCACCGAGCACATCGAACAGGATGCAGCCCGCAAGTCCTACGAAGGAATTCCTGTTAGCACCCTGGCCGAGCGGATCAGCCACGTGAAAAAGGCCTGTTTCGACGGCAAACGCATTGTCATCTTCTCGGGCGGCGCCGCCAAGGGAACGGACGCCGTACTCGAGGAAATCCGCGGAATCGCCCAGGGTGGTGGTTTTGGCTCCATCGTGGGTCGCAACGCCTTCCAGCGAAACCGTGCCGACGCCGTGAAACTACTCAACGACATCATGGCAATTTACAAATCTGCCTAGGTCCCAAGTGCATTTTTGGGCGGACCTGCTAGGTTCGCCGACCTTCGCGAAAGCGAATGGAGCTATGGCTCAACTGGATAGAGCACCGGCCTACGGAGCCGGGGGTTGAAGGTTCGAATCCTTCTAGCTCCGCCAACCCACCATCCGTGAACCTTTCCGCTGTGAATCCAACCGCCGAATATCCGGACGAACATTGGATGGGCCTCGCCCTGGACCAGGCCCGGGCTGCTGAACAGCAGGGGGAAGTCCCCGTGGGTGCCGTACTTGTGTACCAAAACCAAGTACTCGCCACGGGCCACAACCTTCGGGAGTCCACCCAGGATCCCACCACCCACGCTGAAATCATTGCCATTCGACAGGCCGCCCAGGCCCTGGGCAGCTGGCGGCTCATCGACGTGACCTGCTACGTGACGCTTGAGCCCTGCCCCATGTGTGCCGGAGCGCTTGTAAACTCGCGCATCTCCCGGGTGGTCTACGGCTGCCCCGACCCAAAGGCAGGTGCCACAGACACGCTTTACAATATCGGCACTGATCCGCGGTTGAATCACCAGTTTCAGCTCACCTCGGGCGTTCGCGCCGAAGAATGTGCCCACCAACTCACAAGTTTTTTTGCGAATCTTCGAAATAGGCCCACGTAGTTCGGGAAGTTCAGATCACCCATGCATTCTTCAGCCAACCTGCTAGTTTCGGCCGCGGAGGGCTGGCCGAGTGGTCGAAGGCGCTTGATTCGAAATCAAGTGTATCCTCACGGGTACCGTGGGTTCGAATCCCACGTCCTCCGCCAAATTTCTATGTGACATCCGTTCAGCCCTGTTCCGAGTTGCATCGCTCCTATCTTGGCGTCATCCTCGGGCCCTCTTAGCAAACATGAAAAGGACGGTAGTCCCCCAACCGCGAGCACAGCCGAGCGCACGGTCGGGGGCAAGGAGTCGGAGGCTTTGCCTCCGCGACCACGGGGGGCCCGGAAGGCCCCCCAGCAAAACTGGAGGGGTGACCGAGTGGTTGAAGGTGCACGATTGGAACTCGTGTGTGCCTTAACGGGTACCGTGGGTTCGAATCCCACCTCCTCCGCCAGATTTCTTTTCTAAAAGAAGTTTATGGTCTCGCCGACGCTGACCCGTGAACTCCGCCAGGCCCGGAAGGGAGCAACGGTAACGGTAGTCAGCGTGTGGCGGGGCCACCTTTTTTGTTCATTACCCTGGCACGGGCACGCAGATTGCTTTGTCCTTTCAGGTTCCCTAGGAATCCTGAAAGCTCTCAATCCGTGCACGCCATTCGTTACACTCCCGTTTTCCCTCGACTGCTTGGGCCGCTTGCGGTCATCAGCGCCGCCGCATGTACGGCGAATGTCGCACCGGAGGCCCAAGTCGCCACCTCCAAATTTGCGGACAACCAAATCCCACCCGAAATCGTCGGTTCCTATGCGGTGGGCGCAATCTTTAGCGGCCAACCCAACGAGCCCCAAAAGATGGACGAATCCAAGAACCTTGTGGGGTACCTGGATATCTTTCCCAATGGCGACGCGGCACTTCGTGTGTGCAAGGTCCAGTTTCATACCCATGGGCCCGAATACCGGACCAAGCATTTTGCCTCGCTTGTGGGTGCACCGCTCATGCCCTTCGCCCACTCCAAAGCCGACTATTCGGAGTTCGACAGAACGCTTGGGTTCACCGAGCCTTTTGTTTTCAACTTCGGCCTCGAGCCCGATCCCTCGCCGATTGGAGGATACCAACCCATGGATCACGATCTCGATGGGGTGCCCGGCGTCCGGCTAGATGTGGACGGGCTCGGTACCATCAACGTAGGTTTTCAACTCAAACTCCAGGTGGATCGGCTTCGAACCACTGAGAGTGATGGTGCGCAAGATGCCATGACCATGGCCACCGGTACCACGTTGACTGGAATTGCGTCGGTCATTTCGGGTGGCAAACGTTCCCATGAACCCCAGGTTCCTGAAGCCCAAGAATGGCTTGTCGGAAAGGAAATGAGGCGTGCCTGGAGGGAGCTATCAGGGGAGCTCAATACGCGGCCTCCTTTAACCAAAGAAAAAAGGCAAAAGGCTGAAACGGCGTTCATACACACCGTGAGCCTATTTGCTCGAATGGATGCCTTTGGACTGCTCCGTTCCAAGAACATGGTCACGCACCAAGCTTTCAAGCACGAACGAAATGCCGGAGATCAATACGTGGATGTGGCTCGCTGTGCATTCTTACAAGCGTTCACAGACTACGAGCGACGCCAATGACGAAGTCTGCGCCTTTTGGTTGTTTTGAGTTTTGCAGTACGGTAGCCCTTGCAGTCTCTATCGCCGCATGCACAGCGATAACGGGGTCGGACTTCGAAACCGTCTCCACGGTCAACAGTATCCCTGGGGCCGTGGCGGAGAACGAAGGTAACCCTCTCCGTTCCTACGTTGTGGTGGCGTATTTCAATGGCCAGCCGTTTGAGCCTACTCTTACTGAATACCAGCCAAACCTTGTGGGACTTCTAGATGTTTACAGCCCAAGTGGTGATGGCGAAACCACTGGGAATGCCTCTTATGCCCTGTTGCACCCGTGCTTCATGCGGTTCTACCTAGCGAACGCGGATGGCCGAACCATGTATCGGGGCCTGAGTACGACGCTACAGACGGAATGTTGCCCGCCGTGTTGAACGGCATGCGGTGCGTCCTTGCGGATCCGGAAGGTGAGTTCCTGACTGAGTTCACCTATAAGAACAACAACGCTGCGGAGCATCGTGCATGAAAAAGCTTCTTCAAGTCGGAGTGACCCTGTCACTGGTGTTGTTTTTCGGGTGTTCTTTCGACAGCCAGCTCCTCAAAACAGTAGATCCGAAAGCCGGGGTTGAATCGCACAGTTTGTCCGTGCGATCGGGCGTCTACACCATGGTGGGTGTCTTTTCTGGGCAACCTGTCAACAGCGATAGGCCCAACGAGTTTCGGAATATCTCCGCCGTCATGCATGTGGGTTCGGGCGAAAGCCTAGATTCGGATCGCCCATTCTTCCTAAACCTTTGCTCCCTGGAGCTCTACATCAGCCTGGGTGCGACATTGCACTTCGCCACCGCCCAGGATGTTTCGGGCGTACCGATGATCCAGGGCACGGTGACCTCTGAGTTTGCAATCCATGACCCCCTTGTTCTCAATGCCGGCTACCGGGAAAAGGGGCGCGCCCAGGCCATCGACCATGATCAGGATGGCACGCCTGGTCTCCGTTTTGACGTGGAGGAAAAACGGCGGTTCCATGCTGGGTTACAGTTCACGTTCGATTTCTCCAGCTTGACCGCCCGCACGTCGGACAGGGGGCCCATCGGCGCAAGCGGCGATTACTACACCACTGAAGTCACTCCCCAGGGCCGGGTATACGTTCCCGCAATTGGAAGTATGGGTACCGGGAAACCGGAGTTCCTCGCAACGGTGCCAGGCCTTCAACGCTTCCATGGTGTCCGCTTCATGCGCTCAAGCGACGAGCCACTGACCGAGGAGCAGATCGCCGCCCTTTCCCTATCCTCCACCAAATCCGAACTCACTCGAGTCCTATGTGAACGGCATGCCAATCCCGGTCGGATCTCCATGCTCAATAGGCGGTTTGACGAAACGGCCATTCCCATCAAAAAGCCCACCGTCCGTGAAATCTTCGGAAAAGACAAAGATCCCTGAATTGACACTCAGGGCCACCGCCACTACACCTGCCACCTTGCTTGGAGACCAATATAGGGAAACGATAGTACCTCCGTTGCGAACATGCTGAGCGTACGGTGGGAGGTGAAGAGTCTGGAGTTTACTCCAGCGAACGAGGGGACCTCGGAAGGTCCTCTGAAAATAACTGGAGGGGTGGCCGAGTGGCTGAAGGCAGTCGCTTGCTAAGCGACCGTACGCTCAAAAAGGTGTACCGCGGGTTCGAATCCCGCCTCCTCCGCCAATCAGAAACGATCACGTCGAGAATCAGGGCCCTTGGGCCCAGGAGCCCCCATGGCAGAAGCCTCTCTTATTGCTTGGATTGCACTTGGTGCGCTGTGCTCCATGCCGTCCCAGCAGCACGCCCTCGAGCAGGCCGACACCGTATTTGAGGGGCGCGTCCTAGTCACCGAACCGACTCGGTCGGGTACCCTTGTGCGCATGCAGGTCGTGCAACGCTGGAAGGGGGGCCAGGCGGAACAGGTCGAGCTGCATTTGGCTCCGACCACATTTACTTCTGTAGAGCCCGCGTACCTGGAAGGCCAAAGCTACCTCGTTTATGCGAAGGCCAGCGCAAGGGCGGATGCCGAGCAGGCAGAGAAACCGCAATCCCTGACACCAGAACGGACCCAACTGTTCACGGACCCCTGCTCCCGCTCCATGCCCATTGCACTCGCCGAACAGGACCTACTCCAAATGGGGATGGCGGTCGTTCCCTTCGACCCGGCTCAACACACCGAAGACTTCCCCAGCCTGGAACAGAACGAGGAAGAGGAGAATACCGGGGATCAGGATCCTACCGAGTAGATTTCACCCACTCCTGAAGTTCTCTCATTCCTTTTTCGAGCGACATTTGGGGGTTCCACCCCACGCCATGCCTGAGTTGGCTGGCATCAAAAAACGTTCCACGCCCAAGCTTCGCCACATCACGCCGCCATGGGCCTGATTTACCCAATCGCTCTCTCCAGGAGGCCTGGGCACGCATCCACGCCATGGGAGCTCCCCGTTTCGGTGGAGAAAAACCCATGGCGGTGCTCCACTCACGTAGGAACTCCCGAGCTTCAAGGAAGTGGCCATCCGCCACGTAATAGGCGCGGCCGCCCACATCTTTCGCACGGAGAACCTGCCCTACGGCATCGGCCAGATTATCCACATGCACCGTACACAACAGGTTGACGCCTGCCCCCACAAGGGAGATCCCCTGTTGCGGCCCCCACCCAAGGTGCCGCCAGGCAGCTCCCCTATCCCCCGCGCCCCATACCCAGGAAGGTCGTAGTGCGGTCACGCGGAACTCCGATCGACTCGCAACGGTGCCTGAGTCGTGGGTCAGGGCGATTTCCTCGGCCAAGCGCTTGCTCTCACCATGGGCGTCCATGGGGCCAGCTTCGCTGTCACGCTTCTCGTTGAAGTGCAGTCGATCCCGGTCGCACAACGTCACATCCGCGCAGGACACCAAAACCAGGTGCCGCACTCCGGCGTGTTTGGCCGCCGCCACCACGTGCTCGGTTCCTGCGATATGGGTTTCGCGCAACGTTGCACGGGCCACCCTTGGTGAGGCAACCCCCGCGGCATGCACCACCGCATCCGCATTCCTAAACGCCAATGCCAAACTTCCGGGATCCGCCAACTTCAGGGGTTCAGCCTCCATATCCGCGGCTGCGGCCGCATCTAGCCTGCGTGCCAAACCCACAACGGTATCCCCAGCTTCCCGCAGCTTGCGAAATACCGCTCCGCCCACAAAGCCGCCCACACCCAGTACCACCACACGCATTGGATGATCTTTCCACGGGATTGCGCCACGTACATGCGGATTCTTGCCATTCACTCATTTTCGGGTCCGTTCCAACTCCTTTCGCAGTCTAGGAAACCCGTGCCATACTGCCGCCATCATGGAGCGCACTCGGGTACAACAGACACATGAGCTCACAGGGCCCCGTGTAGTGATCGGGCAACCCATACCTTGCTGGGTACTCCTACCCAGGGCACTCCCTCTTGCCGCGATGCTACTGCTGGTGGTACCTATCGGTCGCGGTCATGCTCAGGAAAATAGAGGAGACGACGACGCAGCAAAGGCCCATTTTGCCGCCGGGCGCACTCTTTATGACGCGGGGCGTTTTGAGTCCGCCGCCGACGAGTTCTTCGAGGCCTATCAACTTTCAGGGCGCCCAGAGTTGCTGTTCAACCTGTACGTGGCCCAGCGTGATGCCGGCCAAACCGAGGCCGCCACCATGTCGCTGGAGCGGTACTTGGAGACGGTGGGGGATATCGAAGATCGAGCCAACCTTGAAGCACGTCTCGAAACCCTACAACGCCAGGCGGCGAGTCGGGCACCGAGTGGTTCCGAGAGCACGCTCGACGCGAGGGAGGGTGAAGCGGTCGCTTCCTCTTCGGCCAACGCTAGCCGGTCGAACCGCCTACCACGGGTCGCCATGGTGGTTGGCGGCACCCTGTTGGTGGGGAGCCTCGTGACCGGAATTCTCGCCGCTGGAAAGGCTTCTAACCTGGACAACAGTTGTCCAGACAACCGTTGCCCTGCGGACTTCGATCTTGAGGACGCGCGTTCTCAGGCCGAGTCTTTGGCGACCATCACCGACGTACTCTTCCTAAGCGGGGCATTGGTAGCGGGCCTGGGCATTACGTTGGCGGTCGCCTCCAACAATAGGGAGCGGCATCCATCGGAGACACGCACCGCGAGCCGACGATTTCGCAGGCCTCTTCGAATGGCATTTGCCTGTACTCCGCGGCTTTGCGCAACCCAACTTCAGGGGTCATTTTAGGAGAACTTCATGACCGTTCGAACAAATTCATTCCTCTCTCGAAATGTTCCTGCCTCATTGGCTCTAATTCTCATGGTGATGCCAGTGACCGGTTGCGCGCGCATTCTGGGGCTCGACGAGTACGAACTGGACCCCTGTGTCTCCACCAACACCGACGAGGTACGTGATGTTCGGTTGGAGCTGGGCAACCTAAGCGATCATCAGGGTGAAAATCTTCGTATTGAACTTGTGGGTCAAGATGGAATTGCAGTTACCCAGATGTTGCTGGAGGGCATCACCTTGGACGACGAGGGTAAGGTTGCGTTGACCGTGCTTCGCGCCCTGCCAGCCGGCGTGGGTTACACCGCCCACATCTACATCGATGAGAATACGCCCGGCGAATACACCGGAATCGAGGATGACCCTTCCTGGGTGGTAGGGGTATGCGCAAGCGGCCTAGTTCAACTCACAGAAGAGGACCCCAAGGTTGCGCTGAACCAATCGTTTACTGTGGGCTCCCAACCCCTCCGTGTGACACTCAACGGGTATGGCATCCACCAGGGCGGTGCGCAGATGTTGGAGTTTGCGCTCGTGGACAACGAAGGGGGCACTGCAGCCCACACCGTGGGTTACTACCGAATATTCGACATCAACCTGGGTGAAATCGATTTCAAACTTCCCCACGTGGTGTTTTCCCGACAAAACTACGAAATCGAGTTCTACGTGGATGCCAATCAAAGTGGAAGCTACGACGATCCTCCCACCGATCACACCTGGCACCTCGACCGGGTAGGTGATTCGGATGGCATCGAGTTGGACTTTCTCCACGACGGAAACTGGGAGAACCTCGATTCCTTCCCTTGATTTGCTCCAATACGCAGAAAAAGGCTCGGTTGCCCTGAAACGTTAGGCCACCGCTTTGTTGGTGATCCCTTCCTTTTCTGACTTTTCCAGATCTGTCGGAAGGGCCTTTGCAAGTTGCCCCTTAAGTCGCGCCACCTGCTCGCTACTTTCTAGCAATGTGACACGTGCCTTTTCCCGACCATGGCCCAGTCGATCCCCGTCCATGGCATAGTGCGCTCCATTTTTCTGCACCACACCTGCATCCACACCGGTATCTAACAGATCCCCCGCCCAATCGATCCCTGCTCCATAACGAAGATCAAACTCCGTTTGCTGAAACGGAGGCGCCATCTTGTTTTTCACCACCTTGACGCGTACACGGTGCCCCACCACATCTTCACCTGCTTTTACAAGTCCAATACGGCGCACATCCAACCGCACCGAACTGTAGTACTTGAGTGCGTTACCACCCGTGGTCACTTCGGGTGATCCAAAGGTGACGCCAATCTTGTGCCGGAGCTGGTTGATGAACATGACGGTCGTTCCCGTCTTATGGGCCAATCCTGTCAGTTTACGCAGGGCCTGGCTCATCAACCGGGCCTGTAACCCAAGGTGCTTGTCGCCCATATCACCATCGATCTCTGCACGGGGAACAAGCGCCGCCACCGAATCCACCACCACAAGGCCCACCTCACCGCTGCGCACCAAGGTTTCTGCGATATCCAACGCCTGTTCGCCACAATCCGGTTGGCTCACAAGAAGATCGTCGGCATGCACACCCAGCTTTCGTGCGTAGCCAGGGTCTAGGGCGTGCTCTGCGTCAATGAATGCAGCCACCCCTCCGCGCGCCTGGCATTCGGCGATGGCGTGCAGGGTCAACGTGGTCTTCCCTCCCGACTCCGGGCCGTACACTTCCACGACTCGACCTTTGGGGTATCCCCCGCAACCCAGGGCCTGATTCAAGGAATCGCAACCCGACCCAATCACCTCTACGTTCTCGTGCACGGACGTGCCCAGGGCCATCAATGCACCCTTGCCATGCTGTTTTTCAACCGCAGTTACGAGTCCACCCAGCACCTTCGCTCTCTTTGAGTCCTTACCTAACATTTTCCATTTCCTCTCTATTGTTGTCATCCGTTGCAGGCCCGAGGGCCTGCAACCATTTCGCTTCCTAGGATTCCGTCCGTTCCCGAAGAAACACCGACCGGTATTGCAACGCCTCCGTCACGTGGGCAGGGAGGATCGCTTGTTCTTCGTTCAGATCAGCGATCGTGCGGGCCACACGGGCAGACCGAAGGGCGCCTCGAGCACTTAACTTCAAGGCGGACGAGGCTTGGATAAGCAACGTACTGGCTTCCTTGGAGAAGCCAAACTGCAGGAGCGCTGGTGGTGATACGGAGCGTTCGTCCGTCGCGTCAGCTGCACGGTGTTCTCGAGCAGCGCGCGATAGTGAAAATCGTCGAGCGCCTTCTACTCGGGCCAAAATAGATCGGGAGCACGCTCCATTGCCTTCCGTGTCCAGCACCGATGTGGGCACCGGATTCACAACCACGTGGAGATCAAACCTATCCAACAGAGGCCCGGATACCTTTCCCTGGTATCGTTCCACCGAACGGGGGGAACACCGGCAGATCCTGTCCTGGTCCCAGGCATAGCCACAGGGGCATGGATTCATGGCGGCAATGACTAGCGGACTGGCTGGAAGTCGCACCTTATGGTTGGCCCTTGATATCGTTACTTCGCCGTCTTCCAGGGCAGTGCGTAGGGACTCCAGTACATCGCGACGAAACTCGGGGAGTTCATCTAAAAATAGGACACCACCATGGGAAATGGTGACTTCCCCCGGTCGCAACGGGTCACCTCCACCCACCATGGCGGGTGCGCTGATGGAACAGTGGGGCGAACGAAATGGTGGAGTACGGGGCGTTCCAGAACGGGAGCCCATGCCTGTTACACTCGCAATCGTGGCAACCTCCAACACCCTGGAGCCAGACAGGGGAGGAAGAATCGTTGGAAATCGTCGAGCCAACATGGTCTTCCCACATCCAGGAGGCCCCACCATCAACATATGGTGGTTTCCTGCCGCCGCAATTTCGAAGGCGCGACGCGCGAACTCCTGTCCGCGTACTTCCTGAAAGTCCTCGTGCTTGTGTGTCTGACACGAAGCCTCGGTAGCCGTTTCGACTGCCATATCTCGGGCCCGCGGTAGCGAGAGATCCCCACTGAAGTGTCCAACCACTTCATCCAAGGAGCGTGCCACTCGCACGTCCACGGACTCTGCTACGCGGGCCTCGGTACCATTTTCAAACGGAACAATTACCTGACGAAATCCCGTGTGAGCTGCCAGGATATGGGGCAATACACCGCGCACTGCACGGAGCTCTCCATCCAAGGAAAGTTCCCCCACAAGCAGTGTATCGAGCAGGCTCTGACGATCGCATCGGTCACTCGCTCCAAGAATCGCCATCCCAATGGCCAAATCCATGGAAGCTCCATGTTTGCGCAGATCCCCAGGAGCTAAGTTCACCAGTACCCGCTTATTTGGAAAGGGAAAACCTCGGGCTTCGAGCGCGGCCCGAACGCGCAGTCTACTTTCTTTGACGGCCGCTTCCGGTAGCCCGATAAGATCAAAGGCAGGTAAACCTCGAACCAGATTTGCCTCCACGGTAACCCGTCGGGCCTCAATTCCAAGTAGGGTGGATGTATGGGCTACTGCAAGCACACCCCTTGTACATGCATTTCCTGTACCTCATCACCGCAACAATAATTTCAGTCCTTTGGCTCAGCTTCGCCTGGCGCTTCGCCACTCTTCGCCGCCACCCGTCACTTTATGGTAACCCGACGGCGAGTTTTGCACCTAGCCCCGACCTGTCCCTCGCAGCACTTTTGGCCCTTCTCTCACCCGATTGTGGTTTCTACCCAGGGTAGAAAAAAAGGGAATAAAAACATAGGTGGGGGATAGGTGTGGGTAGAAAAATGGGGTGGTAGACGCAACTGGG
>JAUICN010000002.1 GCA_030427835.1 Polyangia bacterium
TGATCGGCCCTCGGAGCCCAGCAAAGCGACCATGACCCTCCAACCTCCTCAACAATGTTCCTACATTGCCTCGTCGGTTGTCACGCCATGGTGGCTCCGCTGAACACCGATCATTCGTTCATCTAAAGCGCGAAGCGGTCTAGTTCCAGAGGTTGTCAGCCTGTTGGCAGAAGCGTGCGAAGATGGCGTATTCGTTGGGGGGGGTGCGCATGGAGGGGATGTGGATTTCCCTGCGGATGTGGGTTGTTCCTGCCTTTCGTTGCACAGTGAGTGTCGCAGTGGCGCCGTTTGGCCCCAGGATCTCCCGGGGAGTGACGTGACCTTCGAACAACTCCTGTGGGCCGTGCACTTCCAATACCTGGTGAATTGGAATGGCTACGATTTCGGTGGTGAACCGGGACGGAAGTGCGGCGAACCGTCGCACCAATTGGGTGGGGAACCAATCCCAGGGTGAAAGTGCCTCGTTGGAAGTGGCCAGGTAGGTAAGCTCCGGATCCGTTTGTGAGGCATTGACCGCAGATTTGTGTGGCACCGTGAGTTGTTCGATTTGGGCGCCAGGGAGTTGAGGGGTCAGATACCCTCGAATCACCCACTGTTCCTTGAGCAGTGGGGGAAGTTGGGAAAAAACTTCTCTCCATTCATTGGCTGCGTCACCAAACCAGGTTTCAGATACTTTTGCATTTGTACCCTGGTCGGTGAGTTCCACATCGATGTGGTGCTGAACTGTGGTTCTGTTTGTACTTTGAACGATTCGTTGGGTGGTGGGGTCTTCGAGATTGTAGGCGAGTTGCCCACGGTATTGAGCCGGTGTGTGGCCAAAGGGAACGTGCTTCTGTGGGAACAACACACCGTGCCCTTCTACCCACAGTGCGTTTTCCGCGAAGGACTGCAGTACCATTGGAGTCCGGGTTTGTAGTCGTGCGTTGTGGGGATCGCCAACAACAGAGTTTGCGTGTACCAGTTTGGAAGGAATGCCCAACAGGCTGCATAGGTAGTGCAGCACCACCACCGGTGGCCCCTTACCCGTGAATAGTCGGGTGGCCGCAGATCCGGAGCCGATGCCCTCCACGTGTTTCACGGCCCACTCGTAAAGCGCCTGTGCGGGCGGCTTGTCACTTGCGTTCACAATGGACTCAGCCAGTGCCGTGGCACGGGGATCCGGGTCGAAGACGCCGTCGTACTGGAGCTGATAGATACTTGCCGCCGAATCCGGTTGGGCTTGGTGCCCTACCCAGACGTGAGGTACGTATTCGGTGTAGCGGACTCCGTTGGGTTCCTGTGCGGGGAGCGGTTCGGTGTCCTGCGCAGTCCAGGTGTAGCTGTGGTGCTCGCCGCGGAGCTCTTGGGTGGCAACGGGCGCACCATTGCGTGACTCCACTTGCAGTGTGCCGTCCTCGCTCCAATCCGCCGGTACCACAGCGCGAAACATGCTCTCCAGAAATGGCGTTTCTGGGTTCTGGAAAAAGAATTGAGGGCTTTGAAATACCCCCGCCAGGCCCGCGACGGGCGGGTGGTGAACGGCATATTCGTATTCGATGAGGTCACCTTCGGTGAGCCCTGCAAAAGAGTAGGTGCCGCCCTGTTGCGGGTGGTCAGGGGTGCGTGTGCTTCCGTCGGACTTCCAGGTGCGAAGCGTGAGTATTTCAGCACCGGGAGGTGGATCGAACTCACCCCGAGCGTCCAAGGCTTCCTTGGAGTTGAGCTTCCAGATGTTGTGGGTGACTTCGATGGAAGCGCCATCTTCGAATACGTAAAACAACGTGTAGTCGAGGGCGAGCACCGATGGATCGGTGGCCTCATCCAGGGTTGCCCTGTGCGTGGTCACGAAGGCCTCTCCACTTCTACGAAATGGCGTCAAAAGGTTTGTGGAAGGGTCCACCCGTGCGTGGGCGATGGCGATTGCAGCGGAAGCCATGGGGGCATGTTCAACCGCGGTGTTGAGAAGAGCAGGGTTTAGGCTGCTGTCGGCAAAGTGACGATCCAGCCATGTGCTCCAAAGGTTCGGGTAGAGGGGGTGCTGTACTACGAAGGCCTCGAGATGAAGGTCCGCAAGTTCCGTGTCGCCTTCCATCAATGCGAGTTGCTGGCGGTAGGACTCTAGGGTTGTGCCGCGTATCAAGCCTAGGGCGTCGAGGCGTGTCACTTCGGTGTTTGCCCATTGGGATTGACCTGACTTGATCGCTGAAAAGAGCGACTCGAAGGACGACGCGTCGCACTGGGCGTACTGATCATGTGCGAACTTTATTTGATCGTAGTTTCCGTCTACCTGTTCAAGAGCGTGCCCGAGTTGTTGCCAAAGAACGCAATGGGTCGGATAGGTGCGGGCCAGGTTCTTGAGCAAACGAACGCTAGGGGAAGGCCGCCCGTTGTAGCTCCACGCTTTGGCCTTTGTGTGCAGGAGGGCGAATACGGTTGGAAACTTCTGAAGGGCCCTGTTTACCTGGTTCAGGGCTGTTTCGTGTTCAGCGTCCTCCAGAAGGGCGTGTATTTTCCGGTATTGGGGGCGCCATGAGCTACGGTCACGTACGGCCCACAGACTGAGCGCGTGGTTCGATCGTTGTCGTCGTTGGGCATAGGTTGCGTGGGGATCGGTGACGCTTGCCTGGGCAAAAAGATCCAACGTGTCTGGGGTGGCGTTTTCGGGCAACTCAAAACCCCCGTCGGTCCGGGGAGTTGCAAGTAGCGACAGGGCCTCTATTGGCTTGCCCTGGTGAAGTAGGATGCTCGCCCGCAGGGAGTGCTGAAACGCCTGTTCCCACTGGTTGGCCCGCGAGGACCCGAAACTATGCATTGGTGCGTCAAAGAGGCTTGCAGGTAGGGCACAAAAACCCATGGAACTACCGCTGTACCGCGCAGAAAAGCGTACTCTCAATGGTTCTGTGTTGGGTGTGTGTGGTACCCATGATTCGATGGGTTGTTGTCGTGTGCGAACACCCTGAGAAAAAAGGTGCTCCGACTGTTCTATCCTTACGTAACTGTCCGAAGTTACCCGGAAGAGGAGTGGTTCGGTGTGTGGTAGGGACGCGACAAACACCGCAGTGCCACCGGCTTGCCCTGGTGGCTTGGGTAGCGAGAGTTTTCCATCGAGGGATAGAAACTCCTGGGGTCGTTGAAGCGGAAGCCCGTTTCCCGGGTCGTAGATCGGCTCGTTGAGCCCCTGTTGGTCCACGGGCCAGGTCCTGTTGAAGTCGGCAAGGGTGTGGTTCCCAAAGGGCCCATAGGCGGTCCAGGTTCGTGCACAGCCCAGGGTCATTGCGGTACTTCTGACCTTCTCGGGATCCCCCCGTTGTCTCCATTCCTGTAGGACAATGTCACCTACGTGCATGAAGGCCACGGGCCCAAGCCCCCGGGGGTGCTTCAACAGCTCCTGGAGTGCCTCGAAAGTGCGATCTCGAAACTTGGGTTCCAGGGGGGCTAGGGCGTGCAGGTGAAACAGGGCGGCCGCGGCAAGATCGTAATGTTCCTGGTTTGGGTGAGTGCCTAGGGACTTCAGCAGCTTCAAATACGCATGAACGGCTTCAGCGGTCGACCCCCGCAGGTCAAGCCATCTGGCCTGGGTGTACTGGAGGGTTGGATCGTTGGGTGTGGATTGAATGGCCTGGGCAATTGCCTGTTGCGCCCGATCCATGTTTCCTCCGGGGTGGTACATTTCCCCCAGTGCCAGGGCCCGCTGTATTTCGGGATTGTCGTTTTTGCGCCGGGCCAGACGGGCCAGATCCTCCAAGTTTCCCGCGTGGCGTAGCTGTGCGGGTACACAGGCCATCGCCATTGTGATGGCGCACAGGATTAGGAATGTTGTGGGCATTGAAAGAAGGTAGGGCTTTTTGAAAGGGAGTTTCACAGTTGGGGTTCTCCAGGTGTGGATGAAAACTCAAGTTGCTCGTTGAGCAGCAGATCCACCCGTTGTAGCCAGTCGCGAAACTTTGGGTATTCGCGTGCGGAGATCTCAGTGGCAGGGATTGCTAGAAAATAACCGACCTCGTACTGAATGTGGGCTTCGTCAGCGTCGTTTCGGCGCATTTCCACTTTGACGGTTCCAAACTGGCTTTCTATTTGTTGCTTTTTTTGGGCGGGGCGGTTCGACCATTCGTAGCTGTTGGGCAAGGTGAAAAGGGTGCTGTGCTCAAGGTGAACGGGTATGGAGATGATCAGATCCTGGGTGCGACTTTGTTCTGGCGCCAGGGAGTTCACCAGGTTCTGCACGCCTGTGGAGCTGCTCTGGTGCCTGACAGGAACCGAGATCATGTGCGCGTCCTTGCTGATTTCTTTGCGTATGAAGTTTGGAATGCGTGTGTTGTAGATGAGACGCACCGTGGATTCCCGCTCTAGTTCTACGGACTGCACGTTCGATATGGAGGCCCCAGGAAATGCGGTTTGGAGAATACGTTCAAGCCGCTCTTGTCGGGTGGCTGTGGGGGCCAGTTGGCGCCGATAGCCTGCTGCCTGATCTCCGTTGAGGGTTTCTTCGATTTCTGCGGTTGCGGTTGTGTCCGAAAATGCATTTACTGTGATTTTTCGGCCGTGTTTCACGTGGTTCAGTGTGATTTCGGGAGTTTCATGGCGTTCCACATGAAGGCGGGGAGCTGTGTTGGGATCGTGCGACGGGCGTGGACCCACGTGAAGTACGGAAGCCCCTCGGTCCATGGACGGGAGTTCTTGGGATCCATGGTGTTCTGCAGTGCCGTCGAGGTAGAGCTTGAACTCAGGTACGTAGGCGATGGCGTGGTCGAATACTGCAAGGGAAGGGACATCGTCGGTCAAGGGGCCGTGCCTTGTGGTACGTAGCAATACGAGATCGGTCGGGATGCCTGCATGCCGAAGCAGAATGTAGAGAAGAGACGCCTTGTCCTTGCAGTCACCGTAGCCCCGTTCCGTAATTCGAGAGATGGAATAGGGCTTGTGGCTATGGATACCCAGTTCGAGCCCCACGTAGCGTGTGTTGTCGAGTACCCATCCATAGATACGCTGTGTGGCTGTTTTCCTGTCTTCTGCAGCCGTGAGATCCAGGTTCTCTGTGAGGTTTTGAACTACTCCCTCGAGCTCTGGTGTGGCCACGAGCTGTTCCTTGATGAGATCCCACCACCACTGCCCCAGTTGTTGCCATGTTTGAAACGTGGAGATGTGCACGTAGGGCAGCCGTTGCTGGGCACCCCGGGCATGGTGTTCACGTGTGCCTTCGGGTAGGTGGGTTGTGGTAAAAGTATGTTCGCGGTAGGCGCCTTGGGATTTCGTTTCGTGTTGAATGGGCGGTGCCTGCTGGGAACTGTGGTTCTTGAGCTCGATGCGCAGGTTCATTTCTGGCGGGTGCCGTAATACGTACTTCCACTGCTCTGTGCGAAGCCCTCCACCCGCGACTTGTAGCGTACCAAAGTAGGTGCCGTACCCTGGGTGCCGGCGGATGTCGTAGCGTTGGTACTGGATGTCCACGAGGTCCCCTGGTTGCAGTTGGGGAAAGAGAATGACGCTTGCTTGTCTGTTGTAGAACATGCGGTGCCATGGGCGACCCATGGGTTCCTGAACCACACCGGATGAATCCTGTGTGGATCCATCTGCGTGGTGCACGCGCGCCGTGACAACGCGCACCTCTTGCTGTTCTGGATCGTAGGGAATCGCGTAGCTGGATAGGTCTCGGGCTCCGTCGTCTGTGTGAATGGCATAGGTTAGTCGGGTGGTTTGATCGGATAGACCGCTTGTTTCTACAGTTTCCACGGTGATGTTCTGGAGCAGGGTGATCCCGTGATCTTTCGGAGACGCGTCGGGGTAGGGTGGCAGCTCCTCCGGGCCGAGGTGTTGCGCGAGTGGATCCGTGCTGCTCTGTTGGAGTTGTGCCAAGAGTTTTTTTGCGTGGCGGTGTTGCGGATCCCTCTCAAGTGCAGATCTCAGGTGTTCAATGGCAACGGGTGTGTTGCCCTGGGTGGTGGCCTGTCGGGCGGCCCACAATTGAACCTCTGGGTCGTTCGCAAACGTAGCAATTAGGGCAGCCCTTCGACTGGTTGGTTCTTTGCTCGAGTATTTCAGTGCAAAAAGGTGTGTATCCACACGGTGGCTTGCCACCTCGAGCAGGGCTTCAATAAGACCTTCAGCTTGCTCCTGTTCGTTGCGATGGGCGTGCCAGCGGGCAAGGGCTCGTAGTGGTGCCGGATTGCCGGGCTCCAGTTCTAGCTGTTTATGGAGTCCTGTGATGCCCAACGCCACGAGCCCCACGTTGTCGGCAGCCTCCCTGTGAGTGTGCCAATAGGCAGGCACGTGCCGTTTTTCAATAGGGACTTTCTGAAGCTCGGCAAGAGCCGAGCGTGGCATGTCGTGTCGATTCAGTACCCTGGCGCGGGTTAGATGCCACTGAAGATGAAGATTGCTTTGTTCGGGGGGGTGCGAAAGTAGTGGCACAACTTCGTGCTCCAGGGGTGTGTTTAGCCACGTTCGAGCCGTGAACCACCGCCTGGAATCCGGGTGGAGGCCTACGGTTGAGGAGGTCACAAGATTGCGAATGTGGTCTGTCTGGCTTGATCGCTGTGCGATGCGCAGGGCTAGGTCGATCCGAGTGGGCGTGGGTTTTTCATCCACCAGCCGCTTTGCACGGGTCCATAGGGTGTCTCTGTTGTCGTAGGTTCCTGTGAGATACTGAAAGCGAAGAACTCGTTCGCGCTCGCCTGTGCTCCATGTGTCATCCCAACCCTGTACCGTGTCCCATAGGGAGGGGTAGGGTGTACGGCGACGGATGGTGGGTGCGTTGACAGTGCTTAACCAAATCTTCCATGATCGGTCTTTTACGCATGTTCGCACCAGGAGTTCGTTTTCTCCTGGCTGCATGTCTACCCACAACCGATGGCGATTTGGAAAGGCGTCGTAGTGCTCTGCCTGATCCAGAATCTGGATGCCGTTCCACCATGCACGTACGGATCCATTTGCCCCTAGAGAAACCAGGGCTGTTTTTTCGGAAACGGTGTTGGTGGGAACGGTGTATTTCACATAGGCACAGCCAGTGCGCTCGGGGGCAAGTAAGGGTTGTAGGTTGGGGGATCCGCCATGAAATAGAAGTGCGGGCACGGTGATCCACGTCATCCCCTTGGGATCTTGCTCCTGTTGCTGTGCCTCTTCTGGGGTGAATCTAGGGCTGACCTCCCAGGTTGTTGGGTTTTCTCGTGTTGTTGGGTTTTCTTGGGTCTCTTTTGTGCGGCCCATGCGAAGGGCTGCCTGTTGTTGGTAGTGGGTTACTAGGGACCGCACTTCCGGGTGGAGGCGGCTGTCGGCCAGGGTATCTAGGGTGTCCACAATGGTTTTGGGGTGTTGGAAGTCCCAGCTGTTCCAAAGTTCGATCAACTGGATCGCGGCGTCGGCCGGGTGACCTGCATTGCGGATCCATTCCATGCGTTGGCTTGGGGTGGCGAGGTAATCGTCAGGGCTGGACGCGCGGGTTTCCGCAAAGGCCCCGTTGGAAGTGACCGATTGCGCCATGAGCAGCGTCGCAAATAGGAGTTGTTTCACCCGGTGGTCTTACCGCTGGTGGCGAATAGAGCCAAGAAAGCTCTCTGAAACCAGAATTTGGACCTGGACACCATGATGTAGGTATTGTGACTACATGCCCCTGGAATCCACCTGGACCGACGTACCTTTCTACCCTTCAGATACCCTTCGGACCGAACGGTTTTCGGCGTCCTCCTTTGGCCTGGTGCCCTATCTTCCACGTCAAACGCTGCGCCGGTGGGTCCGTACGGATTGCCAGGTGGTGACTGAGCGGGGGTTTTCCCTATTGGGAGAGCGCTCTTTGGATCTGTCGCCCAGGGGGATGTTGGTGGAGAGCGAAGAGGATCCCACCCTGGGTGAGCCGCTGCTGTTGTCCCTGCGTGTTCCGGGTACGCGCCAGTGGATCGATACCGAGGGCACCATTGCTCGCGTGGTTCGCGGCCGGCGCCTGTCCGACCCCTACCAGGGTGTGGGCATTCGCTTTGCGCCCCTGGATCCGTTCTCCAACTCTTTGCTTGCCACAAGTCTCAAACGCTACCCGCCACCGTTGCCTACCCGCCAACCCCGCCACGACTACGCCGCCACCATTCGAAACATCTACCAAGAACATCGCCCTTGGATCACAGCTTGAGCTGTTTGTTTCGCTAGGCGGCGCGGGATTTGCGTTCTTTGTCTATCGCGCACCTCATTCGATCGGATCGAGTTTTAGCCTTGATCTTTGGCTCTGGAGCGGCGTCGTACGTGCTCGCCGTAGCTTTGGCTACGCCTGCGCGCGCCTTCTCGCTCCAATACCAAATCTGCAGCGGCCAAATTCTCAATCATCTCATATGAGGTGCGCTGTAGATTTTCTAGCACGCGGTGATTGATGCCAGTTGATAGTGCGTTCATTTCTCGTCTGGGGGGATGGGTTGTTCGATATTGTTTCTGCGAGCGATTCTGAAGAAACATATTCCGAGTGTCCGGTTGGGGAATTTTTGCCCTTGATCGGTGAGGGAAAGTGACTCCAAGTATCTGACCACCGCGGGGCGATTTTGTCCGTGGGGTGAGACGAGGAGTTTGCACTATGGCGCATCGGTTGAGGTCGTTTTGTTTGTACCTGTTTGCGTTCACTTGGGCGGCAGGTGTTTCAGAAAGTGCGCTTGCCCAGGTGCAGTTTGCACCCCTATCGCAGTGTACGGGTCTTGCGCACATCAATACGTTTACGCTCCCCTATTGGGTGGGTGATGTCGAAGCTGTTGGCGATGACCACATCATTTTCGGTGGGGACAGCGTGGAAATGTGGAGGTACATGGGTACGGCATTTCGTCGAACGGCTACCCTTGGTTCTGATACACGTGTTCATTCGGTTTCGGCAGGCGATGGCTTTGTCATCACCGTGGATCGCAACGGCAACTGGAGTCCCAAAATATACGCACCACAGTCAGTTCCCACGGGAGGTTCTTGGTGGGAAGCGTTGTCGTGGAACGAGCTGGCGCTTCCATCTTGGGTTATCAATCGTAGCCCAAACGAGTCATTTCCACCGCAGGTTGTGGCACTGGGCACAAGTGTTGTGACGGGCAACATGGCCTCAGGATCTGGTGCCCCGTTTCGAATAGGTACTGTGTGCGGGACCCAACCCAGTATCTGCTACCAGGACGTGGGTTCTGTGTGGGCACAACACACTAGTAACATATTTGATATTCGCATGGCGAACTCAAACGGCGACCTCTTAGTGAAGCACGCCAACTGGAACCGTCTGTTTTCACTCACAGAGATGATTCAAGCGGCCACGACTTCGAACTCCTCTCGCATTGGCTACGGGTCGTTGCCACAGCCTGAAAAAGGATCAATTTCTACTGGTACATCTAGCACTGCGGGTCAGGTTGGCTTGGCCTACGACGATGCTGCGCAGGCCATGGTGATCCTAGAGCACGTACCCGATGGGCCTGCCCAGCTTCGTGTCACGACGACCGATGAGGCGGAGGCTCATCCTGAACTTGCCCACGTGGTGTTCGATTCGACCCGTTACCCGTACATGTTTGCAGAGCACCTTCAGGACGTGGAAGTTACAAGGGACAAGGTGTACTTGCTTGAGCGGGAAGAGCGCCTTCCTGGCGGTTCAGCTCGGCTCCATATTTTGAAGAAGTGCTGGTGAGTAGACCCTGCAGGGGAAGTTTTGTGAAGGAAGGTGTGGTGATGGTGATATCCAATGAACGAAGTTTGTCTGACAAGGTTTTTGTCGTTGCGATTGGGTGTGTGATTGGTGTCCTGGTCTCGTCGTGCATGACGGACGATCAAGGTACTTCTGCGCCTTCGAGCCTAGGTACCGGAGGCACCGATACGCTTGTTCCTGACGCCGTAGACGCGCCCATCCTTGAAGGGGTTTCTGGAATCTCCATGTCGAAACCCAACTCCATTCCTGTGGGCGTTTCAGGGGTAGGACAGACTCGCGGTGGAACGGGGAATGCCATCGGTGCGATTCCTCAACCAAATGTTACGTGCACGCAGCTGACCGTGGAAACCGTGTTGCGCCCTTCATTTCGCGTGAATGACGCGGATATCCTTCTGAATGGGAGAGACCTTTATGTGGTCGTTTCTGGTGTGGAAGGAACGGCGAGATACCGCTACGATCCTTTGCAACGTGCATTGGTAGATGGTGTTCTTGTGGAGAGAGCGCGGGCCGATGGCGGGTCACGGTTCAGTCGCGTGGCTGTGGCTGGGCGTTTTCTGGCGTACGGTCGATATCAGGGAAGTCATGGCTTGTACCTTGGCCTTCCAAACGGTGTTGCTAGCCCATGGATTGCAGCAACTACCTGGAGCGCTGTTGGACCTGTCAGTCCGACCTTGAATTTGGGTACTTCTTTCGATGCTTTTCCTGAGATCGCGGCATCGGGAACGCTGGTGGCGCTGACGGGCCGGAGCACAAGTGCGTCTAGTCCTGTTCAGATTGTGGAGGTCTCGGGTAGCACGCCCACGAATCTAGGTTTCATGCGTTGGTCAACAGCGCAGGTGACCACGCGACTCGTTGCCATGACAGACGATTGGTTTTTCATCTCCAACCTGGGTGGGGTAGACATGATTTCTATTCCTGATCTGCGGTCGGCTTTGCTTTCGAATACGGTTCCAGTCTCCACGGGTGCCACTACGTCCTTCAACGGGGAGGCTTTGGATATGGATGCCTTTGGGGCAAAAACACTCGCACTTCTTGAAAATACTCCATCCCGTAAGATTCTACGGGTGGTTGACCCGAACCCAAGCGTGGTTGAGCCGCCGATTGCTGAGATTGACGTAAGCGAACTCGGCGAGGTTTCGCGCGTTGCAGTGGAATCCAACGTTGTCGTGCTCGTGGCTCACGAGTCACAGTTCAACGGGGTCACGGGCGGCCCGGGTATTGTCTATGTGGCTACTGGATGCTGGAAGTAGGCGCAGGCAGTGATTCCATTGAAGCGTTAGCTGACATCGAATGCGTTTTGAATAGCATCGGTTTCGTTCTCGGCTTTTTCAGCATCGGTGGCTTGGTGGGGACTGGGTTGTAGGTAGTTTAGAATGGCGCTTGCTTGAGTCTGATTCGCGCCGGCTTGGGTGAGTTGTTCTGGGGTTGCTTTCGCGATGGCTTGCACTGACCCAAGTGCCTTTAGAAGCTTGGTACGGGTGATTTTTCCCACGCCGGGTATTTCGTCGAGTGCGCTTCGGGTTCGGCGTTTGGTGTTGCGTTTTTCACGGTGGAGGTTGGAGAAACGGTGGGCTTCGTCACGCAATAGGCAGAGCAGTCGTAGGGATGCTCCGCCACTCTGTATTGTGATTGGGTTCTTTTGCCCGGGTAGGTACACGCGATCTACCACCTTGTCTCGGATGGCGTTTTGCTTCTCTTTGGCCAAACCGACGACGGGCACATTGTCTAGTTGCAATGCTTTGAGAGCTTCCAAAGCCATGGACAGTTGGCCCTTGCCGCCGTCCACGATGAGCAGGTCGGGCAGTTTCCATCCGGCGTCGCCCTTTTTCCCTCGATGAAAACGGCGGGAGAGGGCGTTGAAGATGGCGGCGTAGTCGTCGCCGGGTTGGATGTTCTGAATGCTCAAACTCCGGTACTGGGATTTATCAAGCTGGCAGTCTTTCATGGCCACAATGGCGGCAACCGTGCCTTCGCCGCCTAGATGGGAGATATCGATGCATTCCATGAGGTGGGGAACTTGTGGGAGCTTGAGGTGGGTTTGAATCTCCTCCAGTCGCTGTTGGGCGTCCTGTTTGGCTCTCTGCTTTTCCCCAAACGCATGGTGGGCATTTTTGTTGGCGAGGTCAATGATGCGTGTTTTTGAACCCCGTTGTGGGGTGAGGACTTCTACTTTGCTTCCGCGCCGGTCTGAAAGTACTTCGGCCCATCCGTCCTGGGCATCCATTTCAACGGGAAGTAGGATTTCATGGGGAACGTATCTGCCTTCCACGTAGTGGTCCCAAAGAAACGATGCGATGAGTTCCTCCTGGGGAAGGGCCACGCCTTTGAGGGCGAAGGTATGTACCGCCGACAGTCTGCCCTGCCTGAGGTTGAGCACGCTGATTTCCCCCTGGTCCCCTTCGGTGTGAATGCCAATGGCGTCCTGGTCTTTGCCTGTGACCATGGTGACGTTTTGGCCTTCATGCACTTTTTCGATCGCCTGTATTTGGTCGCGGTAGGCTGCAGCGGTTTCGTACTGTTGGGCAACGGAAGCGCCTTTCATTTCTCGCTTGAGTTCCCGGGTGAGTTCGGTGTGGCGACCGTCGAGGAACATGGAAACTGCTCGAACTTGTTTGCGGTAGTTGCCGTGGTCGATGTCCAACACACAGGGGCCGGGGCAGCGCTTGATTTGGTATTGCAAGCACGGGCGGGTGCGGGATTTGAGTTCAGCGTCTCTGCAGGTTCTTAGTTGAAAAGCCCTGTTGATAAGGCGTAGGGTTTTCCTTGCGGAGCTTGCGGAGTTGTAGGGGCCGAAATAGCGGGCGCCGTCGGGTTTGGGGCGCCGTACAACTTCCAGTCGTGGCCATTGGGCCTTTGTGTCTATCCGGAGTGAGAGGAACTCCTTGTCGTCCTTGAGCTGAACGTTGTAGCGGGGGAGGTGCTTCTTGATGAGTTGATTCTCAAGAAGGGCGGCCTCTTTCTCTGTTTTGACAACGTAGGTTTCGAGATCGTGAACGTCCCGGTGTATGCGCTCGATGAAGTACCGGGTGTCGCTGGTACCTGGCAAAAAATAGCTGCGCACGCGGCTGCGTAGACTCCGGGCCTTGCCCACATAGACAATCGTGCCTGCGGCATCCTTGAATAGATACACCCCAGGCGAGTTGGGCAGCGTTTGCAGCTTCTCCGTAACCTCGGCTGTGACCTTCTTTGGAAGCACTTACGGAACCTAGGGCACAAGAGCTCCAGCCTCCAGCCGATGTTGTGACGAAGGCCGATACTTGTGGGCGGGGTTTGGTGATGGCGGACAGCAGGCTCCACCTCTGGTAGACTTGGGTAGTGGACAAAGTCGTGCAGGTCTTTGGTAGCTTTGATGAGGCAGAACGTGCGGATGACCTGTACTATGCTTCTCTTACTCCGAAGCAGCGGTTGGAAATCCTTTTTGAAATGATTGCGCAGTACCGGGAGGGTCTGAGTGAAACTGAGCAACGACTTGAGAGAGTTTGTCGAATTACTCAATACCCACAACGTTGATTTTCTCGTGGTGGGAGGGTATGCGGTTGCGTTCCACGGCTATCCTCGGTACACGGGTGATATCGATATTCTTGTGCGTTCAACGCTAGAGCAATCGCAATGGTTGGTGAACGCATTGAATGAGTTTGGGTTTGGAAGTTTGGGATTTACTGAAGACACCTTTATGGTTCCCAACCAAATCGTTCAACTGGGTCGACCCCCAAATAGAATCGATTTGCTTACCTCAATTTCTGGTGTTGAGTTTGAGGAGGCATGGGCAAGTCGGGTTGTTCAAGACCTCGACGGTGTTCCGGTTTCTTTTTTGGCAAAGGAACTTCTTGTCAAGAACAAGATCGCGACAGGCCGTACGAAGGATCTTGCCGACGTGGAAAAGTTGCAGTGAGTCTATTTTAGACGCGGTGGGTTTGTTTGTCGGTGATTAGGATGTGGGCTGGGGTGTCGTGGGGTTCGTTTGGGAGTTCGGCGAGTAGTTGGAAGTCGTAGACGGTGATGACGCGTAGGGCACGGGTGCATTGGGGGAGTAGGTGGTCGTAGTGGCCTTTTCCCCAGCCCACGCGATGGCCTTGCAAGTCCGCCGCTAGTGCGGGGATGCAGATGAGGTCGATTTCGGAAAGGTCGGCGACGGGATATTTGTCTGCGGGCTGCATGAAGCTGTAGCCGGATTCTTCCTGTTCAAAGTCTTCGGGCACTTTCAGAAGATCTACGGCATGGGTGTCTTTGTTCATTCTGGGTAAAAAGAGACTTTTTCCGGAGGAATGCACCTGGTCATGCAGCCCGGTGAGATTCACTTCTCCCGCGAATGGAAGATAACTTGCGATGTTGTCTGCGGATTGAAACTCGGGGAGCTTCAACGCAAATTCGCAAATGGCGGAGGAGCGTTTGAGTTGCGCTTGCTTAGGTAGGGCGCGTCGCAGGGCGCCCAGACGTGTACGAAAAGCGGCTTTCGCTTCTCTTGCAAGGGCGGTGTGCTCTTCCGGTGTTAGCGTGGGGCCTGGTTGAGCCACCGACTTGAGCTAGCTGGCGGAGTGGGTGGAGGTGGAGCGGGATACAGTTTGCATCACCATTTGGGAGTCCGCCGTGCCCTGTTGTGAGCTGGTGTGCTCTGAGGCAGGCACGGGCCGGGACTCTGGAAGTAGGGTTTCCCCCGTGATGTCATCCAGTTCGTCTTCCTGTGGAACACTTGCGATGCGGGCATCAATGCGGTCCAGGGCAAACTGTACGGTGGAGCGTGCTTTTGACTTTAGTTCCTTTAGGCGTGTCTGCAGCCGCTCACGCTTGCGTTTCTCGGTAAGCAGTTCGTCCACGGCCTTCATGGCCACCATGGCCAGGGTTTGGGCAGGTGCAGCTTTCGCTGTTCTTGGCCCAAGATCCTGAATGCGCCTGTTGATGTCTTCTGCGAGCTGCGCGAGACGCGTGTCGGAGGCATCCGACCGCATTCGATATTGCATGCCCGCTATTTCCAATGTCACGTTCCGCTTCACGGTGCTGGAAGGTAGCACCTTCCGATCGTTCGCAAACGGGGAATTTTTAATATCGAAAAACAGCAGTGTTTATGCAGCCAATCCGGCTCGTGATTGGAGTTTTCGGGCGTGCAGGTTGGCTTTGCGGTGCAGTTCACTTGTGTCTGTGAATGTGGGGGTGCGGTTTTTGATGCGCCAGGTGCCGTCTACCATGACGTGGCGAACGTCGGCGGCTGTGGTGGAGTAGACGAGCGATGTGTAGGGGTCTGCTTCCAGGTCCAGGTTGGGGGTGGTGTGGAGTTGGTTTTGCTCCACCAGTACGAGGTCGGCGCGTTTTCCAACTTCGATGGAGCCGATGTGTTTTCCAAGCCCCAGTGTTTTTGCGCCATCTCGTGTGGCTAGGGCGAATGCTTGTTTTGCGGTGAGGGCTTGCGCACGATCCGGGGCTGCGATTTGGGAAAGTAGACCCGCTGAGCGAATCTCAGTCCAGGGGTCGAGGCGGTTGTTGCAGGGGGCGCCGTCTGCACCGATGGCGACGGTGATGCCTGCACGTTGCATGGCCTTGATTTTGGCCACGCCGCTGGCGAGTTTAAGGTTTGTGCTGGGGCAGTGGGTGATGCGGGTGTTGGTTTGTGACAGCAGCTTGCGGTCGCTTGCGGTGAGCTGCACGCCGTGGGCCAATACTGTGCGGGGGCCGAGGCACCCAAGCTGGTAGAGTCGTGCGATGTCGGTCATGCCGAACTGCCGTTGCACTTCTTGACTTTCCCCTTTGTGTTCGGAGGCATGGGAGTGAAAGAGGGCGCCGTATTCTTGGGTGAGCTCGGCTGTTCGTTTCATGAGCCGCGTGGTGCAGGAGAGTACAAAGCGGGGGGCAAAGGCGTAGCCCAAGCGAGGTACTTCTTGGTTGTGTTGGGAACGCTGCAGTGCGCGGTAAGAGGCTTCGGAACGTTTTAGGCTTTCGGCGGTGCTTTCACGCAGGGATTTGGGCACGCCCTGGCCCTTGTCCATCATGGCTTTGCCGGAGAAACCGCGGATGCCAGCATCAGTCATGGCACGAAAGATGGCGGATTGGTGATGGACTGTGCCCATGTCGAGAATGGTGGTGGTGCCGGCGAGCATCATTTCGGTGAGGCCCAGTAGTGCACTTGTGTGAAGCGATGCGGGTGTGTGGGCGCCCTCCAATGGCCAGATGCGGGTGCGGAGCCATTCCATAAGTGGGAGTTCTTCAGCCATACCTCGAAATAGGGTTTGGCAGAGGTGGACGTGGGATTGGATGAGACCGGGAATGAGCATGCACCCAGACCCATCGACAACCTCCAATGGGGCTGCACTACGCAGTGAGGACCGTTGTCTCCGTGTGGTGAATTGGGTGATGGTGCCCTGTTCAACAAGTACGTCGGTATTCAGAACACGGTTTTCGTCGTCCATGGTGACGACGGTGGCATTTGTGATGAGACAACGTTGGTTTTGAGCGGTCACGTGCCTAGAGCTCGAATGCCAATGGAAGCAGTTCTTGCAGTGTGGTGTCGATGGGTGTGGCGCCGGGGGCTGTGCTCATGCATCGAATGGGGAGGTCGCGGGCGAATTCTTTGAGCACTTGGCGGCATGCTCCGCAGGGTGTGGCCGGTGGGTTGGAGCTGGAGATCACGAGCACGGCCTTGGGCGGGGCGGTTGCCCGAATGAGGCCACGGGAGACAGCAGCGGTAATGGCGGTTTGCTCCGCGCAAATAGAAAGGCCGTTTACTCCATTCTCCACGTTTACCCCGGTTTGGATGGAGCCGTCCTCGAGTAGGAGCGCTGCCGCCACCGGGAAGTTGGAGTAGGGGGAATGGGAATGTGCCAATGCCTCGATGGCGACCTGTTCCAGGGGTGACCAATCTGGTGCGATGGCTTTGGCGGGTAGGGTGTCCACTAGGAAAGAGTCTCTGGGATTTTTTGGAGGATGTCCATGAGTAGGGTGGTGAAGGTGTGGGCGATGCGGTCGGCGGTGTCTTTGACTTCGTTGTGGGACAGCTTTGTGGGGGAGATGCCGGCGGCCATGTTGGTGATGCAGCTGACGCCGAGTACGGGTAGATCCTGTTGGCGGGCGGCCAGGGTTTCCAGCACGGTGCTCATTCCAACTGCGGATGCCCCCAGCGTGTGGAGCATGCGCACTTCCGCAGGGGTTTCATAGTTGGGGCCAAGTAGCCCGGCGTAGACCCCCCGTTTGAGATCGCAGCTCTGATTTTTGGCAACGCTCTTGGCTAGTTTTTGTAGGGTGACGTTGTAGGCGTGGGTCATATCCACAAAATGGGGACCGAAGGGTTTTGCGCTTTGGCCAGCCAAGCAGTTGTGACCTGTTAGGTTGAGGTGATCTTCGATGAGCATGAGGTCGCCTGCGTTGAAGTCTGGGTTTATGCCTCCTGCCGCATTGGTGAGTACCAGTGCTTTGGCACCCAGTTCCGCCAGTACCCGGACCCCAAAGACGACGGACTCCACGGGGTGCCCCTCGTAGAGATGTACACGGCCTTTCATGGCAAGTACGGGGGTGTTTTTTGTTGTGTTGTTTGCGACCCCGAACACCCACTGCCCCGCGTGCCCTGTGACGGATGGGTTGGGCATGTGGGGAACATCGGCGTAGGGCACGGATTGTATGTTCTCGAGCTGGTCTACCAGACCGCCTAAACCTGAGCCCAGTACCACTCCCACGGGACTTTCAAGACTGTTGGGGATTTGGCTACGTAGGTACTCCGCGGCTTGTTGTACGTGCTGATGGGATGTTGTGGCCTCTGGCATGGTGGACTGATTTACCTTTTCCTAACGTTCGTTTGTTATGTTCCACCCTGGGTGGTTCCACAGTAAGGTACCCCCGTAGGCCAATGTTTGAGGAGATTTTGAATGCATAAGGGGACACTTTTCTTGGTTTTAGCGTGTGTGGGGTTGCTGGCGGGATGTCAGGTGCATGTGCTGGCGGGCGGTGACGGCTCATCGGCAGAGTCCAGCTCCAGTTCAGGTGGTCAACAGACCACTCAACAGCGAACCGATCAAAATGGCGGGAGTACGGTGGTGGTGGTTGAGCCGGGCGGGAACGAAATTGGCGCTCAACAACCACAGACGAGTACGGGGGTGGCCTCGGTACAAGCTACCTGTCGACCCGGTGCCCCCGAAGCTTGCAACGGGCTGGACGACAACTGCGATGGGCGCATTGATGAAGGATGCGGTTACGCGTCTGGTACAATCCAGGTAACCATGGCCTGGAACGGTGGCGGTGACATGGACTTGTACGTGACCGACCCCATGGGTGAGGTGTTGAGCTATTCCAACAAGCAGGTGACTTCAGGGGGCGTGTTGGACCACGACGCCCGAGGTATGTGCCGACCCGATCAACCCAACAACACGATTGAGAATGTGTTCTGGAACTCGGAGCAGCCCATGCGCGGCACCTACAGGGTGGAGCTGCACTACTGGGGCGACTGCAATAGCGATGCGGGAGCCATGGATACGACCACGTCGATTGCGGTGGGCGGAAAAGTGATCGGTGCTTATAGCTACACGCTCACCCCTACTCAACGGGTCACGCTAGCTACATTTGAGATCCCCTAGTTTTTTTTGTAGCGGTGTTGCTGAGCACTGTCTTCTTTGTTGGGTTTTTGGGTTTTTGGATCTGATGTTGATGGAGCCCTTTTTGTTAGCAGTAGTCGTGCGCTGAGGATGAGCATACCTATGGACGTGGCCAGCCTTGCACACACTTGCGCTGCGGTTTGGGGACCACCTTCCATTCCGACGCTTACGAGATGTAGGAAGAAGAAGACCGCGTTGATGGTGGCGAATCGCCGGATGATCTTGTTGGGCTTTTGTTTTTTTCGAGGGATCCGTTCCTCACGTGCGAGATGCAACCCGAACCCTAAAAATCCCGCACAAAGAAATGCTGCTCCGAGGTGGTTCGTCCCTTTCGCGTATCCGTCGAGACTTAGCCCGAAAATCGCGGTGGCAAAGAACGATGCGACAAAGAATCCCAGCCATCTCCGGATACCCTTCGTAGGCGCTTGGTTTTGTTCGACCTCACTTGTGCTTGCTGTCGCAGCCTGACCGACGTGTTGCTTTGCTTGCTCGAGCATGTTGCGAGCAATTCTTCGTCCGATCATTTTTGCGATTATTTTTGTGATGATCTGGATCATTGACTGTGCCTAACACGTTCGGATGCCGGGAAAAAAGGTCCTATTTTTAATCTTTTAGGCCAGTTTTTTGGCTTGGTTCTGAGCAAGAGTAGTGGACCGACGCTTACCTTGCGTGCTGTGTATATCTTTGATTTTCTTGGGTAACGACATTGCGCAATTGGGTCACACACAATGTGGGTTTGGGACTGCAGTGGGCGTTCTATGCGCCTTTGCCCACCTAGGGCTTCACGGTTTGGCAGTTGGGTTTGGATCTTGCTGTTCGCGAATGCTGTATTTATATAATATATCACTGTGACTGCTATTTTTGCGGTGCCGAGACTGTTTCAGCCTTCGGTGGTTTGCGGTGCCTTACTGGTTTCAGCCATGGGCTGTGGACGGTTGGGGTTTGATTACAAGACGTCACCCACCCAGCGGTTGGACGGGGGCAGTGATGCTCAGTTGATCGCAGGAGATGGTGGTGTTGCACAGGATGCCCAGGTCGACGGATCTGTTTCTGCGGACGGTGGTCTCGGCGACGGCACCGTAGGCGACGGCGGTACTGGGGATGCCGGTGTTGGGGACGCCGGTGTTGGGGACGCCGGTGCTGGAGCCGATGGGTCTACGGATGGTTCCGTCGCTGACGGCGGCTCGTCTGACGGTGGCGCTGACGGTAGTGCAGACGGTGGCGCCGATGGTGGGTCGCCGATGCCTCCAGACATTCTTGTCATGCTGTTGGGTGGAACAGATGTGACGGAGGGTGGTACAGCCGTGGTGGTTCGGTTCATGTTGCAGGCTGCTCCCACAGCGGATGTGACCGTTGGTTTGACCTCCTCTGACACGACTGAAGGAACGGTGTCGTCCCCCAGTGTGACGTTCACTTCGATGGATTGGTCCAGCCCCCACGACGTGACGGTATCGCCCGTGGACGACAGCCTTATCGATGGCGATCAGATTTTCAATCTTGAAATCCTTGCTGCCACAAGTGCGGACATGGCCTACAACGGCATGGACGCGGTCGACGTTGCGTTTACCAACCACGATGACGAAATAGGTGTGCCTGTTCGTATCACCATGAACACCATGGGTGGTGAGATCACAGCACACGCGTTGCTTCCACAGGTTTCTTCGAATGGGCAGTTTATTGTTTTTCAGTCCGATGCGACGGACCTGGTGACCGGAGATACGAACGGTCGGAACGACGTATTTTTGTACGATCGATCATCTGGGAACATGGAGCGTGTGAGTCGAGGTGTTGGCGGGGTTCAAGGGGACAACGACTCGTATTACGGAGCGGTCTCGGCGACCGGGCGGTACGTCGCCTTTGCTTCCCGTGCCACCAATCTTGTGCCCATGGATACCAACAATACCCGGGATGTTTTTCTGTTGGACCGTACCCTCGATACCGTGGAGCGCGTGAGCGTTGCCACGGGAGGAGCACAGGGTGACGGGAACTCTCACTTCCCCACGGTCTCTGCCGATGGTCGGTACATATCTTTTCGTTCTAGTTCCACCAACCTTGTGGCTGGGGATACCAATGGCGTCGACGACATCTTTCTTCGCGATCGCCAGATGGCGACGACGATTCGAATCACTGAAGTCACAGGATCCGACGCAAACGGGGCGGCCCAGAACCCGGACATGGATGACGGCACCTATGTTGCCTACGAGACCTTAGCAACCAATGTTGTCATGACAGATACGAATACGGCCCATGACGTATATTTGTATGAAATCAGTACGGGTATTACGACTTTGCTCAATGAGTCTGCACCGCAAACCACGGCGAATGGTATGGGCATGCACGTGCGACTTTCCCCGGATGGGAGTTGGGCTGCGTTCTCCACCAGCGCTAGCAACATAACGGGTGGTCTCGACATGGATTCGACATGGGACATTCACACATATGAAACTGGCACTGGGACTAGAGAGGTCGCGAGCCTCACACACACCGGGGCCAAAGCGACGCAAATCAGCCAGTTTGGCATACCTTCGGACGGGGGTGATCGGGTGGTTTTTCTTTCCACCGCCACCAACCTCACTGCGGCACCAGATACCAACGGAACTCGAGACATCTTCGTTCGCGACAAGTTGGCGGGTACCACGGTTCGATTGCTTGGCGAGGGCGGCGTGGAGCCTGATGCCAACATCATGATTCCCGATATTTCCGCAGACGGTACGGTGATTGTATTCAACACCACGGCTACCAATATGGTGAGTGGAGATACAAACGGTGTGTACGATATCTTTGTCTACCAACTTCCGCGGTAGCCAAGCCAAGGCGATCCTGTGCCAGTTGACGCGGGGCCACTCAGTCCCCAATTGATCCCCATGGATTTGATTCATGGGGCGTTGGGGACTTCTTTGCGGGAGCCGTTTCCGGACGGTGCTGAGGAGACTGTGTTTGGGATGGGGTGTTTTTGGGGAGCGGAGAAGGCTTTCTGGACGCTTTCGGGTGTGCACACGACCATGGTGGGGTACGCCGGTGGACAGAGAGCGGACCCCACCTACGAGCAGGTGTGTGCGGGAGTGACTGGCCACGCGGAAGTGGTGCGGGTGGTGTTCTTTCCTGAGCAGATAGCGTTTCAAGATCTGTTGAAGGTGTTTTGGGAAAATCACGACCCCACCCAGGGCATGCGACAGGGCAACGATGTGGGTAGTCAATATCGATCGGTGATTTACACGTCTTCAAAGGCTCAGATGAAAGCGGCGATGTCTTCTAGGGTGGCGTACCAACTGCAGCTCAGCGCGTCCGGTATGGGCAATATCACCACAGAGATTCAACCCGTGCCCACATTCTACTACGCAGAGAACTACCACCAGCAGTACCTGGCCAAGAACCCCAACGGCTACTGCGGCCTGGGTGGCACGGGGGTGAAGCTTCCCTGAACTGCTGGACGCGGTGTTTAGTCCAGTGAGGCGCGGAAGAACTCGGGGAAGACGCCCTGATCCACGAGGGTTTTGAGAATGGTGTTGGCGAGTTCTTCTGCGTCTTCTCGGAACGCATTCGTATCTGATCCCTGGTAGAAGCTAAAGTTGTTTCCAGTTTTCCATTCGCAACCTATTTCGTGGCGATCATGGTCGTAGTCGTGTGTAACTTCTGGAGCTGCTTCGTTTTTGCATTCGAGATATTTGAGCATCTCTGTTGTCAACCATGCCTTCATTGTTTTCGGGAGTGAATCGACTGACATTTTTCCAACGTGGGCAGGTTGGAAGGTTCCATCCGGATAGTACGTGTTCTCTTCAAGGTAGCTAGCGTTTTTGGTTTCTGCGGCACGTACGCTGGCATCGGATGGATTGGTTGCGTTGTAGGATGCTGAAATGAAGATGCCTTGTGGCTCTATTCCGAAGTAGAGTAGAACTTCTTTGGTTAAAGGATCGAGCTCGGAACGGAAACGGATCTTGAGGTCATCTCGTCGTAGAGGATCTACCTGTGACGTGTTTGTACGGTTTAGTATCCCAAAATAAGGCGAGAGATCCGGGTCTCCCCACTCCCAATCTTCTATTGTGCGCGCTACGGATGGTGCTGGCCGCACTTGGTTGACGATGTGCTGGTTTCTAAGGTTTTGGAGACCGAAATTGGTTTGTTTTTCATCAAACATGGAAAACTCAAGGTAGTGGTTTGAGCTGTTGGCTATTGGGGTGTGGTACCTAGTGTGTATGGGGGGCTGCAGTCGTGCCTGCATTTGAACGATGTCTATTCCTCCGTCGTAATGGGTCTGCCCGTCTTTTGCCCAACCGACGATACGTGGTTGTTGAAACCGGACACCTAGGTATTGTCCCGAATAACCAAACACTCCCGGGACATCCCCAGACACGATTTTTGGCGACGCCAGGCGCCGACCAATTTGAATAGATCGATCACCCTTGTTCAGAGACAGGCTACCTCGCATTATTGCATGGAGTGGAACCACCACTTCTTCCTGGTCTTTCCATGGTACCTCCACATAGATACTGTCCACGAGGGAGGGAACTTCGGTACCATCAGGCAGTTTCTTGTAGTCCGCTGCAAGTCTGTCGTTGTCCCAATCCACATCTTCTAGTTCAGCAGGTGTTTCCCTGCCTACAACGTTTGTGGGTGAGGCGTCTTGACCCCTAAGCCCCCAGTAGTTGGTAGTGGTGACGACTCTATTGCTTTTTGCGGTGGCGACGCTGATTGGAATAGCTTTGAGCAGATCTTCGAGACGTGCCTTTCCTTTTGTGTTCTTCCATTTGAGTTCTAGGCTGATTTCGTAGGCGTCAGTGATGAATGTGTCGGCCATGGAAAGGGAGTGTAGGCGGAGTTTCATGGGCAGGTCGCCGGGGAGCCAGTGGCCTCCGGTGCAGAAGTGTTCTTTGCCGCGGATGGTTTTGGTGGCGCCGTCTTCGGTGCAGAGGGAGGCGGGGAGGTAGATGTTGTCTTCCTCGCTTGTGGATTTGGATGCGGCTCCTGGGGCGGAGAGGCCGCCGCAGCCAGCGATTGCTAGGTGGGTGGCGGCGAGGAGTAGGGATGGGATGGGGGTGTTTCGGTACATGTTTGGCTCCACAAACTGGCTCCGTGGAATGGTTTTCCAACGGACGTTCTAAATGTGAAGCAATATGTGTTCCCGCGGTTCTTTCACGGGATCTTTCGTGTTATCAGTTCATTTTAAGCGTGAAATGGGGAGGTTGGACCCCGGTTCTGCCCGGTTTGGAACATGAATCGTTCCAGAGCTGGAACGTGGAGCGCTCTGTGTTCCCCCGTTGGCCTATTGGCTGAAATGGGGCATGCGGTCCCTTGGGCTTCGGTAGTAGTGGGTGGGGCCGTAGTTGAGTAGGTTGGTGACGCGGTCGGTGTAGAGACAGGCGAAGTGCTCGACCTGGTGGCCGAAATAGGAGAGCTCTGTGCCGGCTTGGAATGGTGAGCCCCAATGGGGGTGGAAGGTGCTCTCGATGAGGGAGTCGAGCTCTTCAATACGGGACTCTGCCAGCTCCACCTGCGTTCGCACGATTTCTATTTCCTGTTCCAGTTGTATGCGTTGATCTTCCAGTTGCTGGCGCTCGTTTGTGCTTGGACCGTTGTCGCCCGAGTGGTTCGGGTGGGCTTTTCGCAGGGTGTCGATTTTGCGACGTACGTGTTTGAGTTTGCTTTGAACCTCTAGCAATCTCGCTGTGACCTGTTCTCGGATTTCCGATGTGGTTTCCAGTTCTGTGAGTGCAGATGCAGAGACGTGCTGGGCGTGGAGTTCCTCTTTCATTTCTTGAACGATCATGATGGTGCGCCAGGCGGTTTCCTTCTTTGCACGCAGCACGTCGCCGTAGATGTGATCACCGATGTAGAGGATTTGATCGCCGGGTGTGTCTAGGTATTTACGTAGGCCACCAAGGTTGCCACCCACGTTCACCTTGCCCCGTGTGGGAAGTGGGGAGGTTTGGGTTTCACCTTGCTCGTCGGTGTGCGTGAACGGGTGTGTTTTGTTGAAGAATACGGGCTTCTTTGCCGCGGTGATGATGAGGTCAAAGTAGTTGTGCCAGGTGTGGTAACCGTTGCCGGTGGGCTCGAGTAGGAAACGCATCATGCGTTCGGTGGTCTCTGGGCCAGAGTTGGTGAGAAGAAAGAGTTGTTTGCCTCCACTACGGAGTTTGTGCAGCAACGTGGCGAGCCTTGGGTCTTTCATGACGAAGGATGCCGGGTCAGCAAATAGGGTGTCGTGAATGGTTCCGTCGCGGTGGGCCTCGTCGATGGATTCGCGAACGTCTGTGAACAGTTGTAGGAAGTCGAGCTTTTCGCCTTTCTCGTGCATCAGATCAATGATGGCGGTGTACACGCTGACTTCGGAGAGGCCGTAGAGTGTGTCGATCCAATGGTAGCGATGGCTACCCACACGTAGGCGCCTTGCGTGGTACAGGCTGTGTCGGGTTTCTGGGTCCAGTTCATGGTAGCCGTGGTAGGCACGTTTGACGTACTGGTAGCGGTCCATCTTGAGCACGTTGCCCAGCTTTTTGTCCACCAGCAGCCCTCGAATGGGGAAATCGGGTTTGTACTCGATGTCCTTGAGCCATTCGGGGTAGCCACGCTTTACAAGCTTTTCGACTGTGGCGTCGATGCTCAGCTTGTCTAGGGCCTCCTGTTTGTAGGGGGCCAGGGTGTAGTCCATGTCGAAACCCACCCATTGGATTTGATCCATGCGCAGGTTGCGATTGCAGAATACCCGCCGATGCTCGGGAGGTGGCTCTGATTGCAAACCCTGGAGGCCGGGGGAAAGTGCAGGAATGGGCGGTTGTGTGAAACGATCAGGCAACCTCACCAGGATACCCTATTCCAGGACCTAATTGGCGGCTTCGGCATGGTTTGCCTTGGCCCGACGGTGCCAGCTGAGCCGGTGTTGCCCTAGTTGGCTGTTTCGGCTTGGCCGGCTTCGGCAGCAGCGTTGGTACGAAGGCGGTTGTCGTCAGCAGCGTAAACGGAGATGAGCTTGCGATCCCGGCCGTGACGCTCGAACTGAACCACGCCGTCGATGCGGGCCCAGAGGGTGTAATCCTTGCCGGTGCCCACGTTGGTGCCCGCGTGGAAGTTGGAGCCCACCTGGCGAACCAGAATGGAGCCAGCAGAGACTTCTTCCCCACCAAAGCGTTTTACCCCGCGGTACTGGGGGTTGGAGTCGCGGCCGTTTCGTGTGGCCCCTTGGCCTTTCTTATGTGCCATTGATCTAGTCTCCTGAAGTCTTGCTGGGTTGGGGTCTGGTTAGGCGGAAATGCCGGTGATCTTGAGTTCGGTGTAGTGCTGACGGTGGCCGTTTTTTCGGCGGTAGTTCTTACGACGCTTCATCTTGAAGATGATGATTTTGGGAAGTTTGTCCTGGGTCTTGATTTCGGCGGCTACGGAAGCGCCTTCCACAAGAGGGGTGCCGATCTTGGGGACGTTCCCTTTGGCGGGGTCTCCCTTAACCATGAGAACTCGATCAAAAGTGACGGCGTCGCCTACATTTCCGGCTAGTTTCTCCACGCGGACGGTGTCGCCCTCTTTAACGCGGTATTGCTTACCGCCGGTTTGAATGACTGCGTACATGGGGTATTCCTGAAAAACTCTTAAATTCTAGTTACTTGGCTTGTGCCCGGCGAGCCCTGGGACCTACCGGAATCAAACGGACCGCTGAGTGTACGGATTTGGGCTGGACGTGCAAGTTGATCGGGCTGATTCCCAGAGGGCGACTAGGAGTACTGTGATTTGGGTGAGGGCGAGGAAGGTGGTGGGTTCCTGGGCTTGGCGGAGCCAGTGCCAGGTGTCGGCGGTGGCGTAGGTGGCAAGCCAGGCGGCGGTCCAGAGGGTGGCGGCCAGGCGGGGGTGGGAGCCGGTGTCGCGAGCGAGGTCCAGGGGCAGTAGCCACAGGAGGTACCAGGGGTGGATTTGGGGTAGGGCGGGCAGGATCCCCCAGAGGGCGGCGTGTAGCAGGTGCGGGGGAGCAATGGGGTTTGGGCTGCGCCAGGCTCTGACTGCGAGCAGGCCGAGCCAGAGCAGCATCCAGGTGAGGACCACAAGTCGTGCGGTGACGGAGGCTAGCTTGCGGGTGGGGTAGAGCTCGGAGCTTGAAATCCACGGTACCCGGAGTTGCATGGGGTGTTCGGTGTGGCGGGAGGCTTGGTAGAACCTGTGACGTAGTTTTGTTTCGATGAACCCGAAGGCCACGCCGTTTCCCTGCCAGCGGGTGGCGTAGTTGCCGAGGCCGCCGGAGTTGCTTTGCGATGTTTGGATGAGTGGCCATGTGCACAGGCCGGTGACCGTGAGTACCGCGGCAAGTAGCACTAGGGATTTGCCTTTGCCCATGGAGTGGTGTGTTTGGTTTCTATTCGGAAGTAGGGCCACGAGGCCCAGGGGGCCCAGAAGTTTCAGGCCGCTCAGTGCGCCTAGGGCGGTGCCTACCCGGAAGGGACGTTGTTTCGCGACCAGCAGAGCGCCAAGTAGGAGGAGGCCTCCGAGGGCGGTGTCTAGGTGGCCGGACCCCGCGGATTCCACGAGGGCTAGGGGGTTGAGGCCAAAGAGCAGGGCTGGCTTGGGGGACGTGGTTCGCAGTAGCAGTGCGGTGACGCCCAGGTGTGCAGATAGGGTCAGTAGCTTCCAGATCCAGATGTGGCCGCCTACGAGGTTGACCAGGCGAAACCAGACTTGGGCAAAGGGCGGGTAGATCGTGCTGAGTTCGGGGTGGTTGATCTGCTGCCAGTGCTCGAAGCCAAAGGTGGACCGTAGGTGGGCGAGTTCAGGCGCGTTTGGGGCAAAGCGGTAGGGGGGGATGCCTGCGTTGCCCACGTGGCCGTCCCACAGGAAACGGTAGAGGTCGTCCGAGAGCACGGGTGGTGTGAAGGCTAGCGCGAGGCCGGGGACTAGGATGGCAAGCCACCAGCCGCCCAGACTTGCGGGATGGGTTGGCGTGTTGCTGACCGGAGTGCCGCTGACCTTGAAGTGCGATGAGACCACCACTCCGTAGGGCACGAATGCCAGGGCCGTGTACATGGCCACCGTGGAGGGCGCCGGGTCAAGTACCCCCGCGATTGCGCAAAGGGCTAGCGCAGTAGAGGTTGCAATGAGCGCTGCCGCTTGTGCGGCTGGCATACGGTTTTGATGGGTCACCGGCCGGAACGGTAGCCCCATAGGTGTTGCTGGTAAAAGCCCGGCCCTAGCCCAGGTGCCTTATTGGTTTCGGTGTGGGTGTATTTCGTGGGGTCGTGGCTGTACACCCTCTTTGCTTGTAAATGCAACGCGGAGGGTGCGGCCCTTGCGGCGTGCATCGTTTGCGAGCCGGGCGGCTTCGATGGGATCGAGCCCAATACCCCAGGCTGCATTCACGACGGGGCCCGCTAGCAGTTCTTCCAGGCCGTTGCATTGAAGTAAGGGTGTGTAGTCATCGACAATGACTCCGCTTACGTCGATTCCCCTCAGTTGGGCCGCGCAGGGAGCTGCTAGGGTGACTTCGTGCTCTGGGTTATCTCCGAGGAACAGGAAGTCTAGGGAGACAGGGCCGTCCAACGAGAGGGGTCCTTCTATTGGGCGCCCTCCCAGGTGTACGATGTGAATCTCGACGTTCTCGATTTCCTCCAGTGCGGTGAGAACGTTGCCTGGGACTGGATTGGATGAGGGATCCAGGAAGAGGTGGGCAATGTATTTGTCTTGCCACTCTTTTTGCTCGAATAGCTTTTCGATGCCTACGAGACTTTTGGCATCGCCTGGTGGTCTGATGGTCCAGCCGTCGCCCTCCATCCATTCACTATCGGTCCCTAGGGTGGTCTTGGTGAGTTCGTGGTTGGTGATGAAAGCGCCGTCTTCGCAATGCCACAGGCCGTTGACCTTGCCTGTGGAATCCGTTGCATAGGCGCGTATTTTTGGCTGACCCTTTGCAGCAAAAAAGTTTTCTCCAGTGCGTTTGAGATCCATTTGCGGTGGAATTTCAAGGGCTAGGTCCACCTCGAGTACGCGGCTTGAGTGGGAGCCTGCTGGGCCCATTTCGATACGGACCTGAATTGGCAGGGAGTACACTGTGTACGCACCCACTGGCAGCGTTTCTTTTTGATAGGAGACCTTTGTGCTCTTGGGGGAGTCGCCACCGAAGGCGCCGGCGGGGTCGATATGTTGTAGGAGTCGATCGCGAACTGAGGCGTCGAGACCCCACGGGCCAAGGTCGAGTTGGTTCGGGAACCCGGTTTCAAGGGTGCTGGAAACTTTCCGGTCCTGGTAGCCCTGGTTGAACTCGTAGGCAATTTGCTTAGCAAGATCGGGACTACATACGCTTGCTTGTTGCTCGAGCCTCTTTGCTCTTGAAGTATCTTCAGATGCGGCCGTGCACCCCCACGTGGTCATTATTGCGAGGCATGCGGGTGCCGCCCATGCAGGTGGGAATGAAGTAGTAAGCTTGTGCTGCGCCATAGTGTGAATAGACCAAGCAACTAATGTGCCACGTAGTTCATGTTGGTTTTCGGGATGTGCTGAGGGCTCCTCGGTGCATTTCTAAAGATTTTAAGCGTGTGGTGAATGATTTTGTAGCGGTATGCGTTTAGTGGCATTGTGGCGGCGGCATTTGTGCTGCAGCCCAGGATTTCAAAATTCATGTCTGACAATCAATCGCTCGATCACGTTCAATTGCCAAATTCTGTCGGAGAAAAACCGCCGTTTTCGCCCTGGATTGGCCTGGTGGTTGCGTTAGTTGTGGGTGCGCTTCCGTTTTTGCTTTTTTCGGCGTGGAGTGCCCGACGATTGGGGCGTTTGGGCAAGGATCTGTGGCTGTACGTTGTGGCCGTGGTTGGCGTGTTTGCGTTTTGGACGCCGCTTCATGGTGCTCGTTTGGATGCGACTGCATTTAAGGCGAGTGGGGGTACCGGTTGGGATGCTCAGTGGCCGTCCATTGTGGCGCGCGTGTTGGCATTGGCCGTATGGGGATTGTTTTTCGTGCGGCAGCGCGACAGCCATACGGTTTTTCGAGCGGTTGGTGCAAAGTATGGCTCGCCCTGGAAAGCCGCCATTGTTGCCACCGTGGTTGGTCTGCTGTTTGGTATGGCGGTTTCGACCTTTGTGCTTAAGCCATTCCTCGGCGGCTGAGATGCTTCGTCGTTGGATTGAGCGTTGGAGGTCCCCGCGTCGGCAAGTGCTGTGGGGTGTCGGCGGGTTTGCCCTGCTTCTTGCGATGCTTGGGACCTATTTTGTTGCTTCTGTCCTGGGGTACTTGCTTGGGGTTTCGGGTAGCTGGTTCGCTGGCCCGGCAATGGTGGGCCGGTGGCATACGTTTGCCTTTGGGGCGATTTTGCTTGTCTGCTTCTTCATTGTGCCCACGGTGCTTGTGTTTGTCGCGGGGACTCTATGGGTTTTAGCCTGGTGTCGTCCGGTTGCCTTTGTTGCCCCGCTCGGTGCGTTTGCATTTCAGCTTGTTTCCTATTTCAGTGTGGTTTGGTTCATCGGTGGAGCAAACCAATTGATCAACCTCGACGAGATCTCTGCGGGTGAGGACGTGGGCATCGTTTCGCGGGTGCACGTTTTTATCGAAGGTGCTCGAAACGCCCACGAAGTGTTTAAGGGGAACGATGGCGTGTCAGACGATGAGGTCGTGCGACGGGCGTTGAATCACTCTTCGGATCGAGCGCACCGCGAGCGTGTTGAGGACCTCTTTGAGGGCGGTAAGCCCGTATGTACGTTGCCAGATCTGAAGGCGTTGTTTCATCCGGCTGTATATCCTGGTGCGTTTGTGCAGTTTTGGAATGCTAGGCGTATCGATGTGAACTGCCGGATAGCTGTCACGGTTCAACCCGTGGTGATGGATGAGAAGGCCTATGATACGCGTGTGCCGTTGTATTTTGCAATGGCGCGTGCCGTTCCTGAGTCTTACCACCCGCTCAAAGAGCTTGGCGGTTATTCGCCCTTGGAGCTCGCGTTGGCAAGGGAATCTAGTGTGAACGCCGTAGAGCATACCCATGGGCGAAGCATGCTGGCGCTTGCGGTTATTGAATCCATGCCCGTTGAGTTCATTCATCAGTTGCTGGAGCGTGGTGCTGTGCCTGGCCATCGGGATCACGAAGGTAGAACATCGCTGGATTACCTCCGCATGGTGGAAAATGCGGGTGACCTTCTTGAGGTGATGGCGGCAGTTGCGGGAGTCGGCTCTGAAGCGGAGGATGAGCTATGAAGTTGATGCGCATATTGATGTGGATGGGTATGGGCGCGATTGCGTTGTTATTCCTAGTCGTGTACCTGGCTGGGTCGTGGCTCGTGGGTGATAGTGATTCGTCCGATGGCTCGGCCCGATCGGATGGAGGGGCCGGACAGCATTTCCGGTACGACTTTCGGAAGGACGATCTGTGTGATCACGTGTTCTGGAACTCAAAGGCGATTCGTCGTGCGGCTCATTCCGGAAACTTCAACGTTGAAAAGACCCGTGGCTGGGAACGGGAAGATTGGATAGATGATGGACAGGTGACCTACGGTCGCTTCATGATCCCGGGAGTTGATAGGCGAGGTCAGGTTGTGAATGCGGGGCGTCGCTCTAGGGATGCGGCCCCTCTTCACCCGGCTGAAATGCCGATGACGGCTTTTGTTCGATTTGCCGATGACGAAGAATCTCGGCCGCAGATGCGGATTGTGTACATGGGAACCCGTAGCCGTTGTGTTGCTCGACGAATAGAGAATGATGGGCTGGAACCAGCCGTAGCCGACCCTAGCTGGGACGCCGCTTTGGTGGCGCACTCGACACCAGGGTTGATGCACGATGTACCGACTCTGGTGTTTGTGGATCGTGAACGCAGCGGCAAGCTCGAGATTGACCCTCGTATGAAGGTCGCGTTCATGCGTTATTTGGAGTCGCTGCTTCGGCTTCGTGAGAACTGGGCGGAAAGGGGGTTGTCGGTGTCACCGCTGATGGTGTACGGCGCCGGTTTGTATTCAGCGGACACCTATGTTTGGCCCGACGGCCGCGCGGGTGCCACCGCTTTGGGAGAGGAGTTGTGGGCCGCGAGAAACTACCCGACGGTACACTCCCGCGATGCAAAACGGTTTGTTGGCGCGATGGCGGAGCTTCCTAACATTGCAGAAGCTAGAGAAGTGCTGCTGATTGCGTTCCTTCGCCCTCTTCAAGTGACCCACTTCCTAAATAGCTTTCTCGGGCGCAGTTCCGAGGTAGGGGGGCTTTCTAAGTTACTTTCGGAGGCCGCTAAGGCAGGTGAGTTTTCTGATGCCCTGCGCGTCAAAGTACATTTGATCACACATGTTGGAGCAGGTGTTGCGAAGGACAAGGATCGCATTGCCCTCGCTGGCGGCTATGTTGGCGAAGTGCGGCAGGTGTTGCGTAGCCGCTTCAATACGATGCTTGCGGTGCCTGCGGTACTTCACGGAAATATCGAGATCATGCTTCCGGCGTACGCTTGGTATTGATTCCGTTCGAATTCAGACGCCTGAAGATAGGTGCAGTGGATAGGAGTTTGTGGCCATTGAATTACTGATCTGGTTGGGCCCACTGAGGCACCTACCGGAGATGGAAGATGGGTTGCAGGCCTATTGCGCCGTCTTTTTTAGAATTTCTGCTGATTATCTGCACGGTCGGATTTTTGATTCTGCACACTAGATATGAAAATTCGCGGGGCAATGTGCGTTTGTTAGCAACTGGCGGAAAGTTTGGCCGAAAAAGGGAACGTGATTCTTTGGTCACAGATCTCTCTTCGGTACTTCCGAAAAACAGGAGCATGCCTTTGCTGGGCGCTGATGGTGTCTGCTGTGTTCGGTGGCGGTTGTGGAACCTTGCGAAATGCTAGAGGTGTTTCGAATGTGGGTACGGCTTCTGCGTGGGTACCGTCGTTGCACCTGGGCTGGACGAGCAAGAACACCCGACGTTTGAGTGTGAATGTCGGGAGCGAAATTTCTCGACGATCTTGGGATCACGAGGCGCGTGTTTGGTTGCGTTGGTCGGGGGTTCGAATAACCAATGTGGCGGAAGTGCTGGCCGATTCTCCTGCTCGCGGAAAAGGATCCCCTGCGGAGACCCAGGAACTGTGGGTGGCCGATTCCCCCTGCAGCAGCTTGAACACCGCTCCGGAATCCTGGACACAGGAACAACGGGTTCTGTGCGAATGGGAAGCCCGTGAACGGGAGCGTGCGTTTCAGAGTTTGGGAGTTGCTCCGTGAGTGTTCTCAAACGATTGTTTGTCACTGTTGTGGCGGCTGGTTCTGCCATGGTCATGTCGCCTGTGGAAGGGCAAGCGGATGAGCACGTTGATCCCACAGCGACGCAGGCTCGCCCCGGGCCGGGACCTTCAGCGAGCCGTGTGACAATGGCCGTTGTCCAAAAACAGATCGAAAACTATGGGGATCCCACAATCAAACAGGTTGTGGGGGCCTTGGAAGATGAGCTCTCGGTGCATCCGACGCGTCTTCGGCAGTTGGCCAGACGGGCTAGGCAGAGTGGTTGGGTCCCCACATTGCGGTTGGGAGCGCGCCGGGGCCAACAACGGGATTTGTCGGAGCAGCAATCCACAAGTTTGGACAAGACAAATACCTCCTTGGATGACGAGTTTACCTTGCAGGCATGGTTGACGTTTCGGCTGGATCAGGTGGTGTACCACCGGGATCAGGTTGCCCTGGCACGGGAACATCGGGCCGTTGAGAACGTTCTTGGTGACCTCAAGAACACAGTGGTTGCGCTCTACTTTGAGCGCCGACGTTTGATGTTGGAACGGGACCTTTCTGGAAAACAGGATGTGGCCCAGCATGTTCGGATTGCCCGCGTTTCTGCGCAACTGGATGCGCTTACGGGACACCGATTTGCGGCCTTCAGCTCCGACTAGTTGGCCAAATTGCTTGGACCCGAGTGTCGGTATTCCGACAGTGTTCCACGATCTTGACCCGTACTGAGACCAAAAAACGAACCTGGGTCGTTTTCAGAGGGTTCGTTTTGTGCGGGTTTTTTGTTCGAAACGAACCTGGGTCGTTTTAGGACGTGTGTTTTGGGAGGTGTCGCCAGGGTTGGTGGGTGGCTAGTTGGTGGAGGGCGGCGATGGTTAGGGTGAGGAGCAGGGATGGGCCGATGATGAGGCGTGCTTTTTCGACGGGGAGCTGTGGGGCCCACAGGATGTCGAATGCAATGAAGGCCGTGGGGAGAGTGACCATGGCTATTGCCCAGCAGGTAGGTTTCCAGAGTTGATTTGCCCAGCGGTGAAGGCCTGAGGTGTGGGGTGTCTTGTGTGGCTGGTTGCTGGAGCGGTTTCGAATGGATTGAATTAGCCACCACACGACAGCCGATTTCAGTACAAAAATGATCACCGCGAGCAGGCGCAGTTTGGGCTCCAGGTGGATTGTGTCCGTCGCGACACCCGGAAGGGACCATCCACCTAGGCAGAGAAGGGTAATCAAGGGTGCGGCAACGAAACCCCACACTTGGCTGACCACGCTAGCAAGGAGACCGCTGTTTGTGGAAGCCCTAGGGGCCACCGCCGCTGCGGTGGTTGCGACTTTTGCGGCGCCCCACAGGGTTGCAATGGTTAGAATCAGGTAGGTGGGGTCTGCGAAAACAGGCCACTCCCAAGGATTCGCTCCAACGGTTGTGTTTACGTCCGCGTTCACTTGATGGAGCGCTGTTGCGGTGTCGGTGTTTACAAAGAGCGCCGATGCTGTGGAGGCGGTTGGGGCAAGAAGGTTGAGCTCTCCGCCATGCCATATGTGAGCCCAAATCAGGGCGCCAAATGGCAATAGACCGATGGCGGATGTGGTGAGGGTTTTACTCGCAGACCACAGGTCTCTACTGGGCAGGGCTGCAAGGAAGGGGAAGATTCCCAATAGCCCAAGGGTCACCACGGCTCCCAGTTCCACTTGGCCGCGGCAGGCGAAAAAGGGAATGACCCCAAGGGACGTGGCGGTGCACCAAATGTGCACGACGGATGTGCGCCTTCTTCCGGTTGGGGTGGTGGCGGATTGCTGGGGTAGAATGTTTTGTGGAAAGGGCGTTGAGTTCGCCTTACGGGTAGTTCGTCGTTGCCACAGTGGCGAGCAGAAGAGGGCCAGGCATAGGAATAGGGTGGCAAGGCCCGCGTACCACCAGCGCATTGGCGTACGTGCAAACGGTGTGGTGCCTATGGTTACTGATTTTGTGGTGCCGTTGCGTACCACGGTCAGGTCGATCCGCTCCTGGCCTTGAATCACTCGAAAGTCGCCCGGATTGTGAAGTGGAAAACCCAGTGCGGCAGTGACGATGTCGCCCTCACGCAGACCTGATTGATCTGCAAGGGAGCCGGGTTCGACCCGTAGGATCCCAACCCCGGTGGTGACGCCACCCGTCGCTGGGCTACGGGCTGCCAGGCTCCCGACCGCACTTCCGGTGGGTGTGGAGTTTGAAGGCACGTTGTGGTCCACGGCTCCAAGGCGGAGCCCTAGGGTGCTTGCCAGGCGTTGTGCTTTTTGTTGCTGTATTCCAGAGCCCTGCACCCCATGGCTTTTGTGGATGACCGTGGTGTGGGTGGGTTGTAACTGTAGGGTGGCGTGGGGGAGTGAACCCACCAGTGTTTGCCCAGTCGCGGCGCTTTTGACATGGAGGGTGGCGGTTCCTTGGAACCAGCCCCAGGTGATTTCTTGGGTGCCACCCTGCCAGCGCCGGGGAGGTACCAGGCGAACTTCTTGGGTGTTGGTGGTGCGGCCACGGGCAATCCAGTGGACGTTCTTCGGACGTTTTGCAGGTCGAACAAGCTCTCCCCGGAAGTGTACGAGGACGTCCCGCTCCGCAGGAAACCCGTTTCCAGAGAGGCGCAAAACCGACTCTGGGTGAATTTCCTGGGGCTGAATTCCGTGTAAATCGTACACGGATTCCCCCGCTTCAGGCCCAAAGGTGGAAATTAGGTCGGTACCGCAGGCCCCGAGACCAAGGGCAAGGCTGGCCAGGGTGAGCTTCGACAGGAGAATATGCCTGAAACCCCCATGTTTTTGTTCTGTCCCCATGACCCAGGGAGAAGATCGCCAGGGGCGCCCTAGAGGTCAAAAAACTGGAGAACAGTGGTTCAGTAGACGGAACGGTAGTGGTGAAGGGGTGAGGAGTCGCGGGCTTCGCCACCGCACGCCCGTTGCCCACAACTAGGGCCGCGGCAGCACGTGCGGTTCCGCATGGAACCGTCCGGTGAGGGGAATGGAGTCTGGGGCTTCGCTGGTGGGGGACCCGGAACGGGTAGTTCCGGCGCAAAGCGGAGTTGTGGGGGAGGCTCAGCCGAATCGTATTTGGCTGAGGGGGGATTTGCCGCTGGTTTCCTTCAGGTCCGTTCCTAAGGGAACGGTAGTGGTGAAGGGGTGATGAGTCGCGGGCTTTGCCACCGCACGCCCGTCGCCCACAACTAGGTCCGCGGCAGCACGTGCGGTTCCGCATGGAACCGTCCGGTGAGGGGAATGGAGTCTGGGGCTTTGTCCCAGCGAACATGGGGAACCTCGAAAGGTTCCCCATTAACACAGTGGAGCTGAGGGGGATCGAACCCCTGACCTCATGACTGCCAGTCATGCGCTCTCCCAGCTGAGCTACAGCCCCGGTTGAGGCGCCAGCAACTAGCATTGGGTGGGCCAGGGGTCAATGATCGTGCTGGCTACTGGCTAGTCGGTGCAGGACCCGGTGCGGGTCCAGGAGAACCCCAGGGCCTGTACAGAGGGGTGCCCTGTGGCCTGGTTCTGGCTGGCGTGGTTCTGCGTGGCGTGGTTCTGCGTGGCGTGGTTCTGGCTGGCGGGTGTGTGGCAAAAGGACAGGGGTGCCAGGCTGCGGCAATCAAACTGGACGTGGCACGTGCCCGGTTCGCAGTTCCCCCAGCGCACGAGGGTGTGTTGATCCTGGCACCGAAAGAGCTCTCCCCTGTTGGCGTTGCCCTGCCAGGTAATGGAGAGCTGATTTTCAGCCGCTGTGCCATCCGTGACGGCAACCGTTGGATTCCCTGTACTAAAATGGTTGTCCACAGAAACACGGTCTGTGATTTGCGCCAAGGTACGGTGTTCCCCGTTGAACTGGATGCTCCTTTTGTAGTGTCGCAGTGGAAAGGCGAACTGAGCTTGATTGGGGTTTGGTGGTGGTTCGATGGTTACGGAAATGCGTGAACCCGTGCTGGATTCTAGAGCTGAATTCTGATCCACCCCCAGCGCGGTTGCCAGGTAGTCGATGGGGCGCTGGGTGCGCCGAGTTGTATCGTCGAGGAGAGATCGAAGTGCGAAGAGGCTGAACGTTTCTTCCCTGGGCCCTTCAGGGATCATCAGTCCTGCGGTGGTATGTTCTAGGCCCACGGCATGGCCGATTTCGTGGAGTGTGACGGCCGCCCGCCGCCCGGTGGTCTCTTTGACAAACAGGATGGGGCTCCCTTGACCGGTTTTGTAGGGCTGAAAGTTTGCCCACCCTACGAGAGTTGGGGTCGTGGGCTCCCAATCGTCCATGTACTCACCGCAGGCCTTGCCGCTGATGCAGTAGCCCGGTGAGATGACAACCTCGATGGTTCGCAAACCCAACCCCCGGTGCCAGGTTTCCCAGTCGTGGGTGTGGTGCCTTTGGTGCGCTCGGGTGAGGCGGCGGGCGAGCTTTTCATCATCCCCCGGCACGTCGCTTGTGATGCGTACGTGGAATCCGCGCAGGGCCCGGGCCACTTTGGACATGAGAATCGTGCGTTGTTCAGGGTTCAGTTTGGAAGCTACTGATTGAAACAGGGTGCCGGGTTTTAGGGTGGCGTTTTTCGCTTTCAAAAATGCCCGTCGATCCAACACACTGGGTACTTCTCCCCGATCAATGTGGGTGTATTCGGTTTCCTGGAATGTGAAACGAATCCAGTCGTAGCGGCCACGGGTTAGGTTTTCGCTCCCCAGCCCCAAGGGTTGCTCTGGCCCTGTTTTTAGCGCTGCGTGGCTATTCGAGTTTTCAACGGCGCAGCCAAACGCCAATAGAAGCACAACAATCGCCGGTTTGAGAGGGGTACAGCCGGTACAACACATGAATGCTGAACCCAGCATTCATTTTTCATGCCAGCTATTGTCGTTGTGGACTAGCCGTTGGAGAAGAGGGTGAGGTGGAGCATCTGCCTTCGTGTCGGCGCCCTGCTTGGCGCCCTGCTTGGCTCACGGTGCAATGGGAGAAGGGGGCGAGGTGGCTGCAATCGGTGGATTGGGATTCATGAACGGGCTGGGGATATGTGGCGGTCAGAACCGATCCTTCACATGAGAATGCGATCTCCCCTGGAGGGGGGCTGTGTGATGTTCCTTTGCTCCAAGCGATGTGGTGAACGCCAGGATCTGCGGACAATGTTCCACCGTTGATGGGGGCGGGGTTGTGATTGTGGGCTTTGTGCTTCTCTGAAAGGTATTCCCAGCTTTGTGCCTCTAGAAAGTAGTGGGTGCCCGACTCAAGTTCTACGGGGTGTATTTGGCAGTGCAGGGGTAGCGAAGTGCCTGAAACTCTGCTGTCGATTGCGGGGTTGGATTCGATGGCGACCTTCTGTGCCTGGGAAAGAAGCAAGGGGTGCCTTCGTATTCCAAACGCAGGTGCAAGGAAGTCGATGGGGCGCTGCGCGATATGGGTACGGCCTTCGTCTACTCCTGTTCTAGGTACAAATAGATCGAAGGCATATCCCGCACCGCCGTCGGTGGCCATGATGCCACCCGTTGTGTGGACCAGCCCCACGGCATGGCCAATTTCGTGAAACGTGACTACCGTGTGTGGGGAGTCTTTGACGAATACGGTGGGGCTACCCAGGCCGGTGAGGTAGTTTCTGTAGCTGCCTGAACCTACGTGTTCTTTCCACTCCAAATCTCGGTATTCCCGGTTGCCGGTGGTGCCCATCTCAGCGTCGTTCGGGTGTTTGCTGCGTGTGCGAAATCGGTCGCTGAAAACCACTTCGATGGTTTGGGGACCGTGCTTTTGGCGATCCCATTGCCGCAGCGCGGGTGACCCTTGGACATCGGGAGCAGGTGTTCGGTAGTGAAATCCCACTTCTTCGGTGAGCATTTCGTTGTCGCCATCCACGTCTGAGCTTACCCGTACACCAAAACCGAGAAAGCCCTTGGCGATGTTTCTCAATAGGGATCGCCGCCTCCAGGTCAGATCGCCGAGAAGCGTGGAGGGTGTGGCCACGAAAGATTCGCCGGGCGGTACCTGATCTTCCGTGGCGAAGGCGTCGGTGATGCGTTGGGAAACGTTGGGTACCTCGCCCTTGTTTGCAACTTGGTACTGACCACCACGGAAGGTAAAACGAACCCACTTGTAGCGCCCGGTGGTAGTTTCGTTGGCGAGGTGCTCATCGTTGTGGATGGCCTTTGGAGTGGTCTCAGTTGCCACCGATGCGCACCCAACAAGGTACATCAAGAACCCCGCACGGGTGTGGTGGATTGCTCTCAAAGTCACACTGATGCAGGTGCCTGTTTTGCTGTTGTCACGTGGCGCCAGGGTTGGAAATGGGCGCCTTGGCCTGTTCCGATGGCGATGAGGGCGGGGGCTGTTGTTGTTTCCAGCGGGTGGGTGCCGGTGAGGGGCTGGCCTGGGATTTCTTTTACATGGGTTTGGAGTTGGGTGTGGGGGTCGAAGGTTTCGATGCGCAGGGTGAGTGGTGGGGTGGGCTCGGGGCTTACCGGTGGTAGGAGGCTCCACCGCACTTGGCCTTGATGTACTTCCAGAGTGCCCGGAATGCGTGTTTGTAGTGAGGATTCTGCTGGCGTGGATTCTGTTGGCGTGGGTTCTGCTGGCGTGGGTTCTGCTGGGCGCGATCCGGTGTTTGTGGGCGCTTCGGCCACATCTGCGAGCACCACGGAGGGGGCTGGTGTGGCTGGGGCGGGTGCCGGATCGGCATCTAAGGCGATCCTTTCCTGTTGGAGCTCCGGGTCGTTTGGGGTGAGCTTGAGCAGTTGATCGTAGATGGCGGCGGCCCGTGCCTGTTGGCCCTGGCTTGCGAGCAGCCGCGCCATGGCCCTGGTGGCGATGGGTTCCTTGGAAGGTTTCTCTTGCGGGGTTTGAGAGGGTGACGCGGGGTCGAGTGGAGTTTTTGGCTGTCGTTTTTCTTCCGGTGCCGTTATTGCAGTCACGGATTCTGTGGAGGCGGGTGGGTCGGGTTCAAACACGGGGGTGAGCCAGCGTTTGACCTGGGGCAGGCGGGCGTCGAGGATTTCTTGGAGGGTGCGTTGGATTACATCCATTTGAGGTTCACTGCTTTTTCAGTTTCGGGTGTTTGGCTCAATAGGGATTTGGCCTGTTGTGCGTCCGCGTAAATTTGTGCCTTGAGGGCATCCAGGCCCGGGAATTTTTGTTCGTCACGCAACCTGTGTGTTGGGGCCACCCGAAGGGTTTTTCCGTAGAGGTCGCCCTCAAAATCCAGCAGGTGAACTTCAACCGAGGGTTCTGCGGGTTGTCCAGCAGTGACGGTGGGTCGGGTTCCGATGTTCATGACCCCTGGAAGAATCTCGGTGACGGAGCCAAACTGCTCCGGCGATGGGTCAATACGCACCCACAGGGCGTACACACCGTTTTTGGGAAGTTGGAGTGTGGGGAGTTCGAGGTTGGCGGTGGGAAAGCCAATGGTGCGGCCCCGTTGCTGGCCCTTGATGACGGTTCCCTCAAAGTCGTGGTGGCGGCCAAGGCATGCGTGCACGGTGTTTAGGTCGCCCAAGGAAAGGGCCGTGCGCACGCGGCTGGAGGAGATGCGCGCGCCTTGCACTTCCAAGGGGGCAATGGTGCGAACCTCAAAACCTAGCTTTGGGGCCATGGTCGCAAGGGTTTCGTGGTTACCCGCACGTTGTTTGCCGAAGCGAAAGTCAGGGCCCACCACAATACCTTGGGCTCGGTGGGTTTGTAGAAGGTAGTGCTCCACAAAACCTTCGGGGCTTTGTTTTGCGAAGGTGTGGTCAAAGGTGAGTGCAACGGCATTGTTGGCGCCGGCGGCAAGCAGCAACTGTTTGCGGCGGGGGGTGGTGGTGAGCGGCAAGGGCGCCCGGTCTGGGCGGAGCACCGCGGCGGGATGGGGGTCAAAAAAGAGTGCAGTGTGGTGGTTGCAGCCGAGTTTTGCGGCCATGGCCTGGGCCTGTTGGAGAAGCTTTTGGTGGCCCAGGTGTACGCCATCGTGGTTGCCGGGGATCACCACCGTGGGCGGGTGTGTGATGGTGCCTGAATGGCCCTGGGGTGGGTGTGCCGCAGTCATGGGGTTGGGCGAAGCCCTAGCAGGACGGCCGAAAAACGCATCAGGTCTTCGTTTGTCCGCCCTTTAGGACTGCAATACCGTGCGATTTTTCCCTGGTTGAGCTACCTTCAGATCTGGCATGCCAGCGACTAAAACCGAGTCTTCTACCCAGTTTGAGACATTGCTCGAGAGGCTCCAGGGCCTTGTGGAGCGCCTTGAGAAGGGTGATTTGCCCCTGGAACAGTCCCTTGAGGTGTTTGAGGAGGGTGTGAAACTTTCCCGGGAGGGGCTGGCACGGCTGGATTCGGCGGAAGCCCGGGTGGAGCAGCTGTTGGCAGATGGCTCGACGGAACTACTTGAGGGCGAGGCGCTTGAGGGTGCTTCGAAAGAGGTGAAGGCGTGAGCGACCTGGAGGATGACGTGAGTGACGTTGAAGAGGGTGCGGCGGATTCCGAGGATTTGGGCCAGGAGCTTCGTTCTGTGGATCTTGGCGATTTGGATTTCGATGGTGGCGTTTCCGAAGGTGACGGCACTGGCGACGATGATCCTGAAGCGCCGCCGCCGCCGTTGGGCGGTCCATCTTTGGGTGCTCCGTCTTTGGGTGCGGAGCTGCGTACCCATGAGGTGAGCTGGCCCACGGCTTCCGATGCTGACCAAGAGGGCGAACTTGAACCAACAGCTACCGGAGCCCTGCGTACTTCTGTTGCTGACGAATCTTCTGTGGGTGGCGGCGGCCCAGAGGGATCTCTTGGGGAATGGGGAACCTCGGCGGGCAGCCCTTCCGTGAGTTTCGGTGAGGATTTTGAGGCGGCCCCGCCACGGGAACTGGCGGCCCCCCAGGAGCAGGCGATGCTTACCACAACGTTTTTGGAACAGGGCTCCCCTTCTGTGGATCGTGAACTCGATGGTGACCACGGAAGTGTCGGCGATTCAGCAAGGGTGCTTACTCGAAGTTCCGTTCAGGTGCGTTGGCAGCCTGAGTTGTTGAACGGCGCTGGATTGACTGGGCCTGGGCTGCCTGGCTCTGGGCTGCCTGGCTCTGGGCTGGCGGGCTCCGAAGGGGATGATGAGGGCTTTGACAGCTTCGATGGGGATGGGGCTGACAGCGCTGGCGGGGAGTTGGGTGAAATCCCTAATGTGCCCGCAGATCTTTCTGCGCCGGATGCATTTCCTCACCCGGAACCGGGCCAGGCGGTGAAAGCCCGACCTGCGCCGCACCCGTCGCGAACACGGTTGTCGTCGGCGCCGCCCATGTTATCGGTGTCTTCCATGCCGCCCATGTCTTCTGAAGCGGGTGGCACAGCAGAGGTTCCGCAGAGGCCCCCTATTCCCGCCACCGTGGAAGCGTTTGCCCTGGAAGAGTCGGCGGACTTTGAAGCCTTGGATGAGGTGGTGGAGTTGGATGATCTGGAGGGCGTGGATGAGTTGGAATCGTCTGACGACGTGGCAGAAATACAGGGTGAAGAGGAGCCTATTGGTGGCGATCTAGCGGAAGATGGGCCGCCTCCCCTGGATCGACAGGATGGAGTGAATGGTTAGGCTACTTAGAGCGTCCCTAGGGGTGATGTTCAATCGGCATGGTTTTAAGGGTGTGCCCCTGTTCCTTACGTTTCTTACCGTGGGGCTGTTTGTGGGTTCCGGGTTTGCATTGGCCGATGCCCTGGTGGATGTGGAAGTGCGTGGCATTTCAGAAGAGGCCGGTGGTCAGGTGAATATTCGCTCCCGGGATGGGAAACGATCCCGTTCCTGTGCGGTGCAAGCCCGGCGTTGTCAGATTTCGGGGGTTCCCGGTGGATCCTACCGGGTGACCTTTACGCCTTCGGGTGGTTCACCTACGGCTCCGCAATCTGTGATGGTGCCCCCCTCCGGAACGGTCCGGCTTGTGGTTTCTGGTTCCTAGGTTTTCTTTCTGGGTTTTCTTTCTGGGTTTTCTTCCTAGGGAATGGGGATCATGTAGACGTCGTGCTTGCCGTTGTTGTCGGCGGGTACGAGGCTTGTGAGGGTGGAGAACACGATGATGCCGCCGTCTGCCGCACCGGACATGGCCGCATGTACGGCACCAGTACCCCCTGGGACCAACCGCGTTTCGCCAGCGTTGATGTCTCGAATGTAGAGGTCTGATTGGCTGTTGGTATCCTCGGGTGTGAGCGCAGCGGTGGTGCGAAATAGGACAAGGTTGCCGTCGTCGGTCATGTCGGCCAGTTCGCTCATGGCCGGAATTTGCTGTCCGTTGCCGTCCAGGGAAACGCGGATGGTTTGCCCGCTGATGCGGTCATGTCGGAAGACGTCGGGTTGGCCGTTGGTGTCGCCTGCCACGAGATTGCTGGCGTAGGAAAGGAACGCAACCAAGCGGCCGTCCGAGGAAAGATGTGGAAAGAAACTGGAGTTGTTGCCCTGGCCACCCATGGAGTCAAGGGATCCGATTTCGTTGGTCATCCCTGCCAGGTCGCGGACGAATACGTCTGGTTTCCCGTTGGTGTCTGTGGGAACGATTTGGGTGTCACTTGTGTAGAAGGCGGCAAAGGTGCCGTTGGCTCCGATGGCAGGGCTGGTGGGTATGCCGGTTTGTTGCGTCATGTCGTGGCGAATGCTTAGTAGGGAGTTGGTTCGGCTTGCGCAGTAGTCGTAATAGAAGTTGTCGTGCCTTCCATTGGCGTCGCCGGGGATGAGGTTGGTGGCGGGGGAAAGGTAGACCACATGGCACCCATCGGAGGACATGGCCACGCGACTTGAGGGCGCGTCGGCTTCACTGCTGTCGAAGGCTTGGCTCACAAGAATCGTCTGTTCGGTGAGCATGTCTCGCATGTAGAGGTGTTGGGTGCCCGATGTGGTGGGGTTCACAAGATCTGTCTTGGTGGATTCAAAGGCCACGTGTCGACCTCCCCCGGCTGCGGCGTATTTGGCAACGCCAAACGTGTAGCCGCTTCCAACGGCGCCGCCCGCACCGGCTTGGCCTAATTGGTTCGCTGAAACAAGTTCATGCTGGCGCGTGATGATATCGTAGCGGTAGACGTCAAACTTGTTGTCGCTGTCGTTGTTGGAGAAGTTGCTGGAGCTTGTTTCGAAGACGACGTGCGTGGTGTCGCTTGAGACTGCGGCGTTCCAGGAGAACCCGTTGCCAGGAGTGCCTTGGAGGTCACCCGAAACGAGAATGGGCGCTTCGTCGTCTTCGTTGGTGATGGGAACGTTGCCAGGGGAGAGGTTGTTCCAGTTCACGTCTGCACTGCTGTAGGTAAAATCGATGGAGTAGATGATTGGGCCGTCGGCGATTGCGTCGTCCTGCCCGGTGACGATGATGGGTTTGTAGGTGTTCCAATCGCCGGAGTTGAACACCATGGAGGTTGTGGTGAGCAGTTGTCCTTCAGAGGGATCGGAGGAGGAGAAGCTGAGCGTGACAGGTGCCGCGGGTGCGCTCTGTAGGCGGATTTGAAGCTCAACCGTGGAACCGAGTTCTGTGGTGGCGTAGTGACTCAGTGTGGTTTCTACCCCCAATGGGCCCATGCCGCTGTCGCCACCCATGCCAGTGTCTCCCATGTTGGCATCGCCACCCATGCCGGCGTCGCTGTCCATGCCGGAGTCCGTTGTGCCGCCATCCACGCCTGGTCCGCCGTCTGAGAGGCTGGAGTCACTGGTGGCGTCTGTGGTGTTGGCGTCTTCCAGCCCTCCGTCGGGTTGGTTTCCCCCGGTTTGAGTGGCATCGAACGTGTAGGGCCCGGCGTCTAGGGTATTGAACTGCAGGCCGATTTCATCGTAGCCAATTCGCCCGCAGCCCTGGGTTAGCGGTACAATCGCGAGGCAAATCCCTGGGCATAGGTAAAGAAAAAGGGTGCGCAAGACCCTGAAGTCACCGCGCACCCCTCCCCCTTTTGTGGCTGCCCCCCCCTGGCCCATAACAGTATCATAACAATTTTCTGTTAAATGTGTAACGAATTGTTGGGGTAATTCGCACTTTATGTTTAGCGTAAGTTATTGAAATTACATATGTTGATTTGAGCTCGTTCGGACGTTCAGTGAAAAATATTGCTGGATTCTAGTTCTGGCGAGGCTGGAACGCCCATTGGGTGCTTTGCCTGTGACGTGACTGGTTTTCCCATTCCTGGAGATGTGGATCGGTCAGTAGTAAGAATAGGCCCGTGACTTACTTTCGATGGGTTCTTCTTGGGTGGATGTGTGCATTGGTCCTTGGTGGGTGCGCGGGCGATGATTTCGATCCACTTGAGGTGTTTGCACCATCGGTGACGGATGTGGTGTTTGAGGTGGACTACGAGGAGGGTGCAGAGCCGTTCGTGGGGAACCTTCCCAATGGCAACAGCCGTTGGAATCTCACGCGCAACAACGTGGAAGCCATGTTTGGGGTAACCCCCGCTCGCACGTTTACGATTCCTGATCAGCTCGCCCAGATGGAAAATCTTGGCGCTATTGATGACGGTGTTTTTTCCGTTAGTAATCTATTGTCCATTGCCGACCAGGCGTCGGATGAGACGAATACTTCGAGTCGGAAGGTATTCCATGTGCTGTTTCTCGATGGATACTTGGATGATGGCGGAGAGCCCAACGAGGGTGTGTTGGGGGTTTCCATTGGCGGTACGCGCACCATTGCCATGTTCAAACCCGTGATCGACAGCACCAGCGCGGCTGGGTTTGTGGAGCAGACCACGTTGGTGCACGAGTTTGGCCATGCCATTGGCCTTGTGAACAATGGTGTTCCGTTGCAATCAGAACATCACGATCACGAAAACGGTGCCCACTGTACCAACGACAAATGCGTGATGTATTTCGCCAACGAAGGCAAGGCCGATCTTGCGGATTTTGTTCGACGACTGGTGGTGACCGGAGACGACACCGTATTCGGCCCCGAGTGCCAGGCGGACGTGGAAGCTGTGCGCGGTGATGAATAGTACTGGCGGATGGTAGTGGGGACTACAGACTGGTATCGACCGCGGTGTACCAAAACTGGTGGTTGGCGGTAGCCTTCTTCCGGCCCTTGTTGATGGATTTCAAAAGTTCGGCTCCTTCTTGGCCCACGGCGGTGTATCCCATGGCCTCTAGCGCGCTGCGGGCGGTACCTATTCGATGTGTGGGGCCAAAGAGGATGACGAGGTGGTGGGCCTTGGGGCACGTGCGCACTTTCCCTTGTTTGTTTGCGACGCTTCCGAGCTCGCTTGTGGGCAGGGCCCCTTGGTTGACGTCAATGTAATCAATCCCCGTGTTCGAATAGTCGTCGCCCGTATTGAAAGTGGCCGTGGGCTGACCGGCGATGAGAAGGGAAGCGTTGTCGTACACTGAACTGAGGGCCTTGAAGGCTCCGCCTGATTTCGCAAGAATTCTGGAGCGCCAGTCACCCGCAGGCACCGTGCTTCCTGTTGTTCGGATCTCGCAGGTAAAGTTGTCCTTCACCGTGGTGGTGGGTGGACGGTAGCCGACGCCTTCCCCAAAGGTCACCCTTGGCATGTGGCGCTCTAGAAAGATGTCTGCGGTTCCGACTGCGTAGATGCCGAGTACTTCCCCGATGTGAATGCCTTCCATGCGGAGCAACTTGCTCCAGCCCAGTTGCTCGTAGGTTTCAACAGCGTTCTCGATGCACTGTACGGGTACGAGGCCCATCTCGTTGAGGAAGGGGCCAAAGATGTAGTGCCAGAGGTCGCGGCATTCGCTGGACCAGACCATGCGGTAGATGGCCCAACTTAGGACGATGGTGCCCGTGGCTCCGATGGCGGACATGGTGCCGGTGGTGGCGCTGCCCATGGCTGCTGCGGTTCTCGCAGCGGCGGCCAGGGGTACGCGCAGGGTCTGCGTGATTGTGTTCGCACCTGTGGTGAGGGCAGTTCGAATGGTGTTGAAGGACTTGGCGCCAGACTTTGCGGCCCGGGTGACCACGACCCTGACTTTCTGAAGCCAGTTCGGGCTTCTGGGACCTGTTCCCTTGGGCCATTTGGTGTGGGGTTGGGATGTGGCGAGTTGCTCTACACTTTTCGCAAACTCCGCGGCGGTGGGTCCACCGAAAATGAAGGCGAAGGAGGGGCCGTTGTTGGAGGGTTGGTCCATCATGGCTTGGATGTGTTCGCGGTTCGTGGTGGTGGGTAGGGTGTCGCCTTGATGGTTGATGACGCTGCTGGCGCCGGCACCATTGGTGGCCTTGAGGCACATGAAGGCGGGCTGTACGTCGCCCTGTTCGATATGGGGCTGGAAGTCGTTGCAGTCCTGCGCTGGAAAGGCGAGCGATAGGGTGAGCTCTGGTGTTTTCCCGTCGTCCATGGCCTGGTAGGCCTCTTCCATGGAGAGGGTTTGGATGTGTTCCGGGTCTGCGGATTTCGCGGAGGAGTGAAGAGCTGTGCAGGCCGTGGCCCAGGGGACTATGGCCAACAGTAGGGTGAGCGGGTGGGGTGAACGCTTGGGTACAGCGGGTAAGCGCGTGGGGGGCATTCTAGGCTACCTAGCCAGATTTATGCCAGCCGACCTTTTTCCACAATGATGGGCCTAAACCGCTTTCAGTGCCCACCAAAGTGGCTACTCGGGTTTCGTGTCCCCACCTGGTCTGTACACTCTAGGGGCGGTGATCGGTGTCGATGTACCAGAGCTGGTGGGTACTGGGTTTGGCACTGGTTGAGTTCTCGATGGAATCCAGCCACCCACCACGGTCAACATCCTTGTAGCCGTATCCGTCCAACATACCGGCGATGCCCCAGCGCATGTCAGGCATTCCGGTGAGTACAATCACGTGATGGGCGGTGGGGCAGGTTTTCACGGTGTTTCCTTTTGCCGCCAGTGCTTGGAGGAGCGCGTTGCTGCCGTTTCCCGTGCTGTAGACGTCCACGCCCGTGTTGGCGTAGTCGGTACCCGCAAGGAAGCTTGCTACAGGCTTATTGTTCACCTTCAGCATGGCGGGTGCGCCCAGCCATCCCACGTGATCCAACAGGGAGCCTATTTTCGACAGTAGGCTTCCGATGGATCCTGTCTGGGTTAGTTGCACACCGGTGGTGATGCCGCAGTGGGGACGATCATCTGTTTTAGGGATAGCTCTGGGGTACCTGCCGCCGTGGTCGATCTGAAGTTCTGGCATGTGTTTGAACAGGAAGGCTTCGGCAGCGCCCACTTGGTAGATGCCTAGGAACTCACCGAGGGCGATGCCTTCCATGCGCAGCATGTTGCTCCAGCCCAGTTGCTCAAAGGTTTGCTGGGCGTTTTCCACGCATTGCACGGGGACCAAACTGATGGCGTTGAGGTAGGGCCCGAAGATGTAGTGCCAGATGTCGCGGCACTCGCTGGACCAAACCATGCGGTAGATGGCCCAGCTAAGAACGGTGAGGCTCGCGGCTCCACCCATGGCGGGAAGTACACTCGAGGTTGCAGCGCTAGAGGCTGCCGTGCTGGCGGCGCTGGTGACGATTGGAACGGCCCGTGCGGCTGCAGTGAGGGCGACGCGTACGGTGCTTGCAAAGACCGTTGCGCCGGCCGCAAGTTGGGTTTTGATGGCGTTGAAGGTTTGGGCGCCCGAGGTAGCGGCCCGGGTGAGGGCGACGCGTACGTTTTGCAACCAACCGGGGTTGCTGGGGCCGGTACCCTTGGGCCACTTGGCGTTGGGCTGAGTTTTGGCCAGCTCTTGCACCTGTTGAGCAAAGTTTTCTGCGACCGGTCCACCTAGTAAGAATGCCCAGGAGGGACCACCGTGCCCGGCATGCTGCCGTAGGGCGCGGAGGTGTTCGTCGTTCTGGGTGGTGGGGAGTGTTTTCCCATCGTGATTGATGATTTCTGTTGCCCCAGCACCGTTGATGGGCTTGAGACACATGAAGGCGAGTTGTACATCGCCCTCTTCGATATGGGGCTGGAAGTCGTCGCAATCTGTGGCCGGGAATGCCAAAGAGATCGTGAGTTCCGGGCTCGCGTCGTCGTCCATCGCAAGGGTTGCCTCTTTCACCGACAATGTGTGAACGCCGTTTGGGCTGAGGGCCTCGGGGTTCGCTGATTTTAGGGCGGTTCCGTTTGCCGCCATGCACGCCGGGGCTAGCAGGACGAGTAGACCGAGTATTTGCCGTTGTATGCCGGTATGGGGGACTCGAGGGGAGAGCGGGGGGGCCATGGAGCCCTATGCCTTGCCAGTTTTGTGCCAAGCCAGTGATCCGCTCAAAATGTAGTACATTTGCTCCAACTACCTCGCTGTCTACCCCGGAAGGTGGCTAGTCGGGTTGTTTGTCTCCAGCATCTTGGTCCATCGGTACAGGCTTCCTAGGCATCGGTACAGGCTTCCTAGGAAGAGCTTCGGGTACGCGGGCGTATGGCACCGGTGTGCATTGCAAAGGAAACCAGGCCACAGTTGGGCCGAAGGTGGCTTACTTATGACTCGACGTGGCAGTTTCGCGTTTGGCGCTAATTTTCTGGGGCTCTCTTTTTTACTGGGGTTCACCCTTGTTGGCTGTGTGGCTCTTTCCGGGGCCTCTGAGGAGTTCGGGGCGAAGGGTGTGGCCCAGGAAGTGCTGGATGGGGTGGGTGTGTTCCTGGGTTGGGGTACGGATCGGTACGAACACCCGCTGTGTGAGGGTGTGGTGGTAGGTGCCGAGCAGAGCACAGCGGTGGTTTGGACCGCGCTCACGCAATATGGGGCCGTGGGGCCCAGGGTTGAGTTTTCGGAGAAGTTCGTTGAATCAAGAAAAAAGGCCAGGAATGTGGCCCGCATCAAGGAACCTGAGACTCGCTACTTTTGTGTGGCGTCATCTGGTTCTGCGGAGTGTTGCACGGACCACGATTGCGATGCGGGTCTGCCCTATTGCGATGCCGTTTGTGAGGATAGGTGCCGACTTCGTATTGCCTACGTACAACAGGGCACCGAGTGCCAAGGGCTCATTGAGGACAACAAGTCCTTCTACTTCATGCGTGGCCTTTCGGAGTTTTTTAATCCCAATGTGACAGGCGTGGCTGCGGTTACACGCCATCGCTACTTTGTTCGCCCAGATGAGTACGAACCTGATCTTCCAAAGGAAACGGTGCCGGGGGTTTCTCCTCCGACGCCTCCCACGGAGCGCTACGCCGTTGCTGTTCGAAATGAGCTTGTGGGTGCGCCTGGTCCGGAGGTGCCGACCATTGGCATGCAAACCGTGTGGCGCCGGCTAAGCCAGGTGGAAACGGGCAATGCGATGTTGGGGAGTGATCTTGGAAAGGATGTTTGCTGGGTAGATCCCATTGCGGCCCTGGCGCGCGCGTCCGAGCAGGCTTCCCATGTGGTGTACTACACACAGTTTTTTGATGACGACGACCGTTTGGGCATCAAGCGGGTGGTAACGACTCCGATTGGCCCCTACTCGCTTACTGTAGAACAGGCGGGAATCTACAGGGGTTCCGTGCGGCTCCTGAATGGCAAGTTCGCTGGCTTTGTGGAATAGGGTTTGAGGAGTACGTCGTTTTTGGTGGCTACTTGGTGAAGTAGAAGAGTTTTTTGCGACTGGGTGATCGATTCCGATAGGTTGCTTCCGTACAGCTTCTTGAAGCCATGGTTTTCCAACAGGGTTGTGTTTCTTGGTGTGTTGTTGCCCAGCACGATGAGGTAGGTGGCGGTTGGGCACAGGGCAATTTGTGCCGCTTTTTCCGGAAGGGTGAGGGGATGCACGTCTGCATAGAAATCTGAAAGTACCTTCGGGATTTCCGAGCCGAACTGGTAGGGCAGGGGGAGAGGGGTTTTGTTGATGATGAGCTGCGCGGGCCCACGCAGTGATCCCAATTGCCAGGACAGATTCGAATCCCTGTAGAGTTTGCTTGGGTTGGTGGGTCCGCTCTTTCCAAGAAGCTTCACTGTGCACTGTCCGTCGCTCCTGGGGGTATCGACACCCGGTGGAAGATAGCCAGGTTCGTGGCGTAGGCTGTATTGCTCGATGATCTTTGCGGCTTCCACGGCGCTTACGAGGCCGAGCGCGTTCCCAAGGATGGCCATCTCTTTGCGTACAAGGCCGTAGAGGCCGAACTGTTCGTAGGCTTCCTGGGCCTGTTCCCAACATTTCTGGTGCAGCAGGCCCATCATATCCAGGAAGGGCGCGAATAGGTTGTGGATGAGGTCGTCGCAGGTGAAGGATTCGATGATTCGAAATACCCCCCCAACTGAGGGTAAATGCTCCTGTTGCTGCCAGGGTCTGGGGGAAGGTGCGTGCTGTTTGGATGACGGCCACCCGCAGTACCTTTCCGGTGGTGGCGAGGGATTGTTTGAGGAGTCGTGTGCCTGTGTGTACGCCCCTTAGGATGATGGTTCTTGCTCTGGAGAAGAAGTGCGCTGTAGGAGCGACTTCGGCGCCGCATCCGAGCAGACAAAGCACCGCAATCGCGGTGCCTAGGGTTGCGTTTCTTGGGGGGTATTCTGAATAGCCTCAGCAAGAACTGACCCGTGGCTAGAAACGGTTTCCTATGCGGAGTGGCACCGTTTCGGGATTCATTCCCTTGTTGTCTGATGGCCATTGTTACGAAAATTTGGACTTCGGGTCCCGTTTTTGGCCCAATCCATGGGCGATGGTTCAACCGGTGCGACGCATGCTTTGGGTAGGTGGTGCTTTTCTGGTGATGGCGCTTTTTGTGCCGGTGCCTGTGCACGCGGAATCCGTGTCCAGCCGGGGGCGTTGGACGGTGCAACCTGGGGATGTGCTGGGCACGTTGGCACGGCGTTTTCACGTTAGCGTGGACGAGCTGAAGCGCTGGAATGAACTCACCTCGGACCGTATTCGGGTGGGGCAGACCCTGGTGGTGCAGTGTCCGCCTGAGCTTCGAGCATCGCCCTCTTCTACCGAGGAGGACCAATCCGCGCGAACTACGCCATCGGTCGATGAGGGTGGTGAAGCTTCTGCTGAGGGCGAAGGCCCGCGTACGCAGCGGTATGTGGTGAAACGTGGAGATCGCCTTTCACGTATCGCCCAGTCTCACGGGATGACAGTCGAGGACATTGTTTCGCTCAATCCTGGGATGTCTCCAAACCGGTTGCGGGTAGGGCAAATCCTCCGCATGCGACAAGGAAAATACCAGGTGGAGTATGAGGTGCGCCGCGGGGATACCTTAAGTTCTCTTGCGAAACAGCACGATGTTTCGGTGCGAGATTTAAGCCGCTGGAATCGGCATGTGAACCCCAACAGGATTCGATCGGGGCAGCAGTTGGTGATTCACACGGATCGGGCACCGAGCCATTCCGAGTCTGTGGGCGCTCCCAATCGTGGTGTGTTGCGTAACGCCGCTCAGTTGCCCACCCACCCGGGGTACGTGATCCGAAGCCGGAACAAGGCGTGGGGGACAGCGGAAACGATTCACGCCATCGTGGATGGTGCCGACCGTGTGGTGGCGCGCCACGGGAGTTCACCACGCATTCGTGTGCATGATATTAGCCGCCGCTACGGGGGATCCCTTGACGGACACTTGAGTCATCAAAGCGGGCGCGATGTGGACATCGCATATTACCAACGGCGGTGCCCCAACAACGTGTGTATGTTCGTGAGCGTTCGGCCCCGAGATTTGGATGTGCGGCGGCAATGGACCCTGTTTCAGCACTGGCTGGAGAACGATTCGGTGGAGTCGATTTTCGTGGACTACGCGTTGCAACGGCCGCTCTACCAGTTTGCACAGCGCAATGGCGCAACCACTCAGCAGTTGGACCGCTGGTTTCAATACCCAAGGGGAAAAAATGTTCCCGCCGGGGTGGTGCGCCACTTCCCTAAACACCACCACCACTTCCACGCCCGTTTCCGTTGTCATTCCACGGACTCCGAGTGCTCTCCGCCGCTTGCGAGTCACTAGGGCGGCGATTTTTGCGTAGTTCTGCGACGTGTACGAAACGTTTGCGCAGTGCATGATCGTGGACAGGGAAGTGCTGGTTTCCCATACTCGTAAGTAGGGAGTGTTGATCCGATTTTCATGTGTGACGAAACCCACATCCTGCGCACAGCTGCACAGGTGGATGGGGTGGTTTGTGCCTGCTGCTTTGGTGCCTGCTGTTTTGGTTGGGTTAGTTGCGCTGTTCGGGTTGGGCTGTGGTGAAGTTACCAAGGGCGTGACTGTGGAGGTGGTGGCCCCCCTTTCGCCCGGTGTGGAGTTTCAGTACGTGGAGACTCGGATCTCCGAGGGCGTGAATCGCTCTGGAGAGGTTCTGCACACGATTCATTTGGCGGCCTACGCCAATCATGGTTTTGGCGTGGGGTTCCCGGTGGCCCATATCGATCACCTTACCCGGGGTCAGTACACGGTGTGCACTCGGTTGCTCGATGCCCGTTACAAGCTTCTTCATGAGCGGTGCGCGGTGGCCACGGTGGTGGATGATGCTGTGGTGCGTTTGCACTTTACCCGGGAATGCGAGACTGTGTTGTGCGCAAGCAATCAGGATCAACTAGCGGACCAATGTGTGAAGGGTTTGTGCGTGGATCCGCGGTGCGACCCCCACGGGCTTCCAGAATCTTCCTATTGTGCACCGTTGGCAGAAGTTGGGTGTACTTCAGATAGTGAGTGCAGCTCGGACGTGGCCTGTGCACCTGGCCTGTGTGTGGATGGCATGTGCATGGCTCAACCGGATGACAACCTTTGCGGGGAGACTGAGTATTGCCATTCTTCTAAGGGGTGCACGACGTTGCCAGCGTTGTTGTCCGAGGGGCCTGAGGTGGATCCAAGCTGCGGTACACTTTGCAAGATCCCTGGTTCCTGTGCCCATGGGTTTTGGAGTTGTGTTGGAGATTCCAAGGAGTGTGTGGGTTTGGTTCCCCTGCCCGAGCGGACCTCCTGTGGTTCGGGTGGATTGTGTACCCGTGGGGCGGAGTGTGTGCAGTGCATTGTGGGGCAGGATTGTTCCAACGGTGGAAACGAGTGTTTGGTGGCGAGCTGTAGCGCAAACGCGTGTCTCACCACGCCTGTGGCTGAGGGTACACCTTGCGGTGGTGGTTCCTGCGATGGATCGGGGCAGTGCATTCCGGTACTTTACGCGGACCAAACGATGACCGCGGGTACATTTGGCTATTCTGTGGCGGTGGACAACGACATCATGGTGGTGGGTGCGCCCGGTGAAAACAGTTCGTTTGGTGCGGCCTACGTGTTTGAGAAAACCAACGGAGCTTGGGGCCAGGTGGCCCATCTGACCCCTGGGACTGTGCAGACCATGTATCGTTTTGGGTTTGCGGTGGATGTGGAAGGCCAGACCATTGTGGTCGGCGCGGACTCCACTTCCAATGCCCTGGACGGTGCGGTGCACGTGTTTGAACGGCAGGGGGGAGGGGCCTGGGTTGAAACCCAGGTGGTAAAGAGCAATGACATTCATCCCAATGATAGTTTTGGGTTTTCGGTTTCACTGAATGGAGAACGGCTGGCGGTGGGCGCGACCAACGAGGTGCAGATGGCTGGATCGGTGGGTGCCGCCTACGTGTTTCAACGCAATGGAAGTGGGGTTTGGACCCAGGACCAAAAGCTGACGGAAGCCGGTTTGCAGATTGCCGCACGCTACGGATACTCTGTGGACCTGGATGGGGATCGCCTGGCGGTGGGTGCCTATGCCGCAGACACTGCTCACACGGATGCAGGTAAGGTGTTCGTGTACGAGAAGGGTACTGTTTGGAATAGGACTGCGACGCTGACCGGAAGTGCTTCCAGCGGCTACGACTACTTTGGTGTGTCGTTGGACCTGGAGGGGGACCGGCTGGTGGTGGGATCCACACGGGAGATTGGCCAAAGCAACCCCGCAAGCCGTGCGGGTTCAGTGTATCTGTTTGCGTTGGGATCGGGCACAGGGTGGCAGGAAACTCACCGACTTCAGGCCAGCGATGGAACTGGAAGCAATCTCTTTGGCCGGTCGGTACGGTTGGTGGGCGATCAACTTGTGGTGGGTGCTGCGTTTCAGGACTCGGAAGGGGCTGTGTATGTGTTTGATTTGGGTGGCAGTACGCCCGTGCAGACTACCAAGCAGACGGCGGTGGGTAGCCAGCCCAACTACTACTTGGGGTGGAGCCTCGATGTGGCTGACTCGGAGATGATGGTGGGCGCCATTGGCGACACCAGCGGGGGCAGCTACGTTGGCGCCACCCATGTGTTTCAGATGCCCTGATGCCATTGTTCGGGACGAAGTGTGAATCTTAGGGTTTGGTTACAGGCCGCGCGGCCGTTGGCGCATGTTAGTTTGCTGTTTCCATTGTTGTGGGGGCAGTTGTTTGCGGCGCATGTGGATGGGTGGCGAATGGTTTGGGTACACCTGTTTGGGGTGTTCGCTCACCTGTTCATTGTATTCGCGAACGACGTGGCGGATGTAACCGTGGATCGGGCACGTGGGGGTCGCACCCTGGTGTCTGGAGGATCGGGTGTGCTCGTGGAGGGCAAGATTTCTGTGGCGACGCTCAAACGTGCTGCGCTTGCGATGGCGTTGCTCATGCCGGTGCCGTTGTGGGTGGCGGAATTGGGGGTTTGGAGCGCGGTGTACGCGGGCGCCACGGTTCTTTTGGTTTGGCTTTACAGCTTTCCACCTGTTCGAGCTTCCTACCGCGGTTGGGGTTCAATTCTGCAGGGTGTGGGTGTGGGTGTGGTGCTTCCACTGGTGGGATTTCAAGCTCAGGCTGGCTCCTTGGGTAGGCTTTTTTGGTGGTTCTTGGTTCCCACGTTTTTGTTGGGCGTGGCATCGAACCTAATCACCGCTTTGCCGGATTTGGAATCGGATGGGGCGTCCGGAAAACGAACCGAGGTTGTGCGGTGGGGGCATGTGAAGTCACGGAGTGTGGTTTTCTTACTTCTTGCATGCGCTGCGGGTTACGTGGGTGTGTTGGTGCTAGGAGTGTTCTTTTTGTCGACCTTGTGTGTCGGATTGGGTTGGCTATGGGTGGAGCACCGGCGACTCAAGGGCGGCGCCACGACGCTTCGCTTTGTTGAGGTCACCATGGGCGTACTGCAACTGACGTGGATACTGATGTTGGCCTATGGGCTACTGGGCCAGCGGTTGTGGAGCTATTGGCTACACGGAATAGGCTGATCCCAGGGGGGGAGGTTTCCTGAGTGGAGCCATTCGTAGCGGCCGTAGGCTTCCAGGACTTTGCGGGTGTAGCGGCGGGTTTCGCGGTAGGGGATTTCTTCTACCCAAACATTGAATGGGGGTGGTGGAGTGCTTTCACATGCCCGGGTGATCCACTTCTGGGCGTTGTGTTTGCCCGCGTTGTAGGCCGCTGGAACGACACCAACCACGCCGAAGTCATGTAGGTGTTGGCCGATGAGCGTGGCTCCGAGCAATATGTTTGTTTCGGGTTCGGTGAGTGTGCCTGTGGTGATGGGTGGCGTTGCGGTTTCCCGCACCCGAGCGGCCGTGGCGGGCATGAGTTGCATGAGCCCCTGTGCTCCCGCGGAGGAACGCACGTCTGTGGTGAAGCGGCTTTCGGTGCGACTGACGGCCAACAGTAGCGAGGTTGAGACGGTGGTGTGGTCACTTGCGGTTTGAAACGCTCCGGCGAAGGGTGTGGGGTAGGCCCCCTTCCAAAGGGCAGCGCTTACCGCGGTGGTCTCGGTGCTGGCTCTTGGAAGGGTGAGGGTCGCCCATGAGATGGCCTGGGCGTGCCTTTGGGATTCGTGCAGCAGTGCCGATAGCCAGGCGATCTGTGCGGTGCTTGGTTTGTCATGCCGGTTGGAGTGTTGCGCTTCAAGTATCACCAACTTTGCTTCTCCCATGTTTGCTAGTTTTGCCAGGCGATGGCTTGTGGCCTGTTCGTAGGGGGTTAGCGCGCGGTGTACGGCGGCCCAGGGTAGTTTGTGGGTGGGTGATTTGGGTATGTCCTGCAGGGTCGGGTGTTGTTGGTGTACGAGCTGAGCGTAGTAGCTCACCGGCCAGCGGGTCACTGTGGTTTGGTAGCTTTGTTGGGCTTCTTCATTGCGGCCCAGATCCTGAAGTAGGTTTCCGTGCCAATAGGCATTGCGGCCTGGGGTGCCTTCGTCTGCATCTCCGCTGCTAAGGAGCCCGCCAGCGAGCCATTCCACCGCCCGTTCCCTGTGGAGTACGGCACCGGTGCCATCGTGGTTTTGGTCAGCGAGCCGAGCGTCTTTGTATTCTAACCAGGCGCGCCGGAACCGTGCGCGATCTGCGTGGTCCGAATGGGGAAGTTGGATGACCAGTTGTTCGAGCCATTGCTTTGCCTGGGGGCGGTCGTCCTGATCCACCGAAGCAATGGCGGCCCCAAATAGGGCGTCGTCGGCCAGGCGGTGTTGGGGAAAGCGTTCGAAGAGGGCGCGGTAGTGGGTGATGGCATGATCGAAACGCCCGGCACGTAGGCTTTCGCGGCCGCCGTAGTAGCGAACCCAGGGCTGCACCGAGGGTTGGGGGCACTGGGGGGCGGTGGCATCGGCCCAGGCGACGGTGCGGGCCCGATCCCGCTGGCGTAGGATGGCGCGGCCCTGCTGTAGTTTGGCTTCGCAGGCACGGTCGGGGTTGCGTCGTTGCAGATCTCGAGCGAGTTTTTCGAACGCTTTTTCTGCCTGTTTGTATTGGCCCCGCTGTAGGAGGTGTTCTGCCCTTGACCAAGGGTCTAGGGGTGGCGCGGTGGATCCGCCTATGTGCGTGAGTGCCGACCGAGCTCCAGCGGTTGCGTGTTGGGAAGTGTTGTAGTGCGCAATGAACTTGGCGGCCTGTTGCTGCCCGGCCCAGGGGTAGTCGAGGGGGCGTAAGGCCTCGAGGGCGCGGGTAACTGAAAGGCGTGCGATCAGCGGTACGGCGTGTAGGGTGGCCCAGGGGGCCAGGTCCACGTCGGTTTCACGTACGGCATTCCAATGGCCCAATGCACGATCTGGCAGATGGAGTTCCTCACAGGCGCGGGCGGCCATCCAATGGAGCGTTCCCCGTTGGGGTTCTAGGGTTTCGGTGTGGCCGTTGTGTAGGTGATGTTCGGCATCTGCCAGTGCTTTTTTGAAGTCGCCTGCGTCGATCTGCGCCCGTACGGAATCCGATTCTGGGGTGGGGTAGGGCAGAGAGGTGGGCCCTGGGTGCACGGGAGTGTTTGTTGTGTGGGAAGTCTGCGCAGGAGTTGTGCCCGGGGTGCTTCCGCGGCAGGTGGCGCCCGTGAGGGACAGCAGCACGAGTGGGAGCAACCATCGGTGGCTGTGCCTTAGGGGGGGATCGGTAGAAAAAGGTTTCACGTTGGCTTGGATGCACGTTGGTTGATTTGGCGGTGCATCTCAAGTTTGCGTGCTGGCTGGGATTGTTAGGCCCCCCAGCATGTGAAAAATATTTTTCTCTGCACGGCAGAATATTATTTTTCACATGCCAGGGCCTGGAGTGGCTATTTCAGCGCTTTGTAGTTTTCGATTGAAAAGCCCCGGCCACAGTCGTCTGCGCAGTGGAGGGGGCGGTAGGCGCAGGGTTTCGAGTCGTCCGCTGGAATCAAAGGCGAGAACGATCTCGTTGTTCTTCGCGTCCTGAACCAGGATCTCCGTGCGGCAGTATTCGTAGAGGTCGTCGATGGTTTTGACCCCCCAGCTGTTCTCGTGGGTACCCATTTTCTTCCTGCTGCTCAACCCAGGAGGTTTTTTGAACGCGATCGGTGGTCCATTCCTCGGTGTCCCAGCTTATTGCGCACCTCATTCGCTCTGATCGAGTTTTGACCTTGATCTTTGGCCCTGGAGCTGTGTCGTACGTGCTCGCCGTAGCTTTGGCTACGCCTGCGCGCGCCTCCTTGCTCCCGAACCAAATCTACTGCGGTCAAACTCTCAATCATCTCAAATGAGGTGCGCTGTAAAAAGGCGCGTTGGGTCACCGTCTTGTTGTTCACTGTGTAGGTCATGTCCCATCCAAACCCCGCCCAGGAGGTAAATCCCAGGCTGTATTCATAGGTGTCGGGCGATTGCCTATGATGTTGGTGCCTGGGGTTGCCCAGGGTGGCACGGTGGCCTGGAAGTTCTATTTCGGTCTAGGTGCGCGTTGGCTGATTTGATCTTCTACCTCAAGCTCTTGGTTCTTTTCTCGGGCGTGCTTTTGTTCGGCGACCCAATCGTCCCTGTGGTTTTCAATGACGCGGGCTTCGGCGCGGGTGGTGGCTAGGTGGGTGCGGGCCTCTTCCATTTTCTGTTCGCAGGCGTGTACCTGTTGCTGCGCGTGGTGGGTCTTTTCGGCCAGCCGCTGGGCTTCCTTGCGCCGCCGTTCCATGTAGGTGCCCAGCCGTTGAAGCACGAGGCCATCTGCCTGGGCTAGGGCCCGTGCTTCTTCGGCCTTGGTTTCTTCATGGTGGTGGTCTTGTGCCTCTTTTGCCTCGCGGAGGGACAGTTCTGCGTTTTCCAACTGTTGCAGGGTGGATGCTAGACCTGCTTTGGCCGTTTCCAGGGCCTGATCTCGCACTTTTTGTAGGCTTTTCAGCGGGTACGATTTTGCAGGCACGATCGGGGAGTTTACCTTTCTTGAACTGTGACTACCAGGTGTGGGTACCACTAAACGGCGACTGCGACGGGTTTTGTCCGGAGCATGGCTAGTGGATGGGCCACTGGATGGGTTTGGGTGTGTTTCGTGGGGATTTTGCCCCGCCAAACGGGTTGGATCTGGTTTTGCACTCGAACGGCTTTGGCGGCCATGGGCTTGCCTAAAAATCAACGAAATACGGGGTGCAGTGTGGATCGGTTTCAAAAAACGGGTGTGTTGTGTGGTTGCGTAGCGGTGGTTTCTGCTGGGCTTGTGGCATCCCTTGGGCTTGTCGGTTGCACTGTTGCGAGTAACTCCAGTTTGGACGTCGGGGAGGCCAAGAATGGGGATGTGGCGCGCACTGCCTGCGAGCCCTTGGCGAAGGCGATGGCCAACAAAGCCGTGTCTGCACTCGGTGACACCGCGCTTACCGAGGTGTCACCGACGTTGTCGTTGGGGGGTTTTGGTCGAAGCGACGAAGAGGTTCCGGTTCCTATGCAGGTGTTTCGTAGGCAGGTCGAGGGTGAGACGGTCGGGGTAGATTTCCTTTCGACCGTGGAGAACGGGACTGACTTGGATTCCGTCGCCGTGCGTTTTGTATTGGGCGGCGGCGACACCCACGTCGATCGGGTAAACCGCGGCCAATGGGCCGTTCTGAGTTTCAAGCAGGGCTTGGCAACCTCGGAGATGAACCGGTTGTCTGTGTGTTCATCCTGGACCGAAGGCGTTGTTACGTTGGACAAGAACAGTGCCGCGGATCGCTACGCGGGCGCCCTGTTGAAGCCATTGGATGGTTTGAACGCCCAGGCGGTGCTTGATCTTCGATATTTGGACTACACGTTGCAACAGCCCAACAACGCTCTTGCTGGCCTTGAGGATATTCGGTTCGTTGCAGGTCTGGTTTCCTTGGAGACCTTTGGTATTTGCACGAGCGAATGCGATTTGTACGAGAATACGTGGGCGATTCTGGATGCTTCGCCTCTTTCCGGTTTGCATGGGATGCAGCAGCTATTTTTGGACAACAACTACATTACAGATCTCTCGTTCGTTCAGAACATGCCTCAGTTAGTGCGCCTTAGTATTGAAAATACTGAAGTGAACGATCTAAGCCCTCTTTGCGGCAACGTGCACCCGAGGGTGTCTGTCTACATCACTCGGACACCGATCGCCTACAATGCGGGTGATCACCTCCTGCTCGATAGGAAGCAGGTGGAAGCGTTCTATGGGTGTTTTCCTGGGGGCTACCTTGGCCGCACCAGCTACAAGATCACCGTTCCCCACAACTAGCGTTGGGGATCTTGTGCACCTGTTTGGGTGTGCTTGCCGCGACGAAGGTGAGCGGATCATGAATACCGGCTAGCCGGCGATTCTGCTAGTACCCGCCTGGCTGCCAGGCTTTGCCTGGTGGCGATTGCCTGGGAGGTTGTATGGGGATTCGTCGTGCTGTTGTTGTAATGTTTGTGCGGGGGTTGCTAGTGCGGGGGTTGCTTGCTGCGGGCTTGGGGAGCCTCGGCCTGGGGATGGGCTGTGCCGTTGATGGTGGCAATGTTTCCGGTGGCGGCGTTGCGGAGAACAAAGGTTCCGGCGCCGATCTCTACACGAAGTGCGAAGTGGCTGTGGAGTATGAAACGTTTGCACCTCAGACGATGCAGAGGTTGGTGACGGACCAGGAGCTTCGGAATGGGGACGTGTACCCCTTTGAGGAGCGCAAGCTGGGTGTGGCCTTGGGTGCACTTTTTGGCATTAACCTAAATAGCCTTGTTGCGCCTCAGCTCCACGTTCGTGAGAACGTGTTGGACGTGGTGTTTCGTGTTCCTGCGTCGCTTTCAGATTTTGCCGAGTCGGAGGATGGCCATATGGTGATGGCTCTTCGCTACCCCACCCAAGAGTGCGCAGTCGAGGAAACGTGCGTCGGGCGCAGGGTTACGGGCCAGTGGTCGGTGCTTGGGTTTCACCACAGTGGAAAAACGATAAAGCGCGTGCGCTCCTGTGCTTCTGCAATACCTGCCGGGGTGCATGACGTGGAAGGAGACGACTCGCGTTTGGAAAGCTTTTCCGACCTCTCGGAGGCGGAAGTGTTGAACGTCGCTAAGGTCAAGGATTCCCTGATCAGTTCTTCTGAAGCCCACGTGTACTCTGGATTCGTCACCCTGGAGGAAGTCGCTATTGGAAATAACTGGATGGATGCTTCGGACAGGTTTAAGGACTTGTCTTTTGTAAAAGGTTTGCCTTTTTTGAAGCTGTTGAAAGTGATGGGACAGCCCGTAGAGGAAGTTCAAGCCTTGGAAGGTTCGAATATTGAGACTTTAGATTTACGAATCACCTGGTTTCGTGACCTGAGCACGTTACCTGCGTTGCCCAAGCTAAGGAGCTTGAACCTTTGGTACAACGGCATTCGAAGCGATCAAGGGAATCTCCGTGTGCTTACGCAATTTCCGAACTTGGTAGACCTTGATTTGGGACACAACGAGATCACTCGTTTGGATGACCTAGCTGAACTCTCCACGCTCCAACGGCTAAGCCTTTACGGCAATAATCAGAACCGTCGCGGGGAGCCCCTGGACGTTACGCCGTTGCGAAAGCTCACGAACCTTACCTTTTTGGATATTCGGCGTTCGCAGGTTCGTTCTCTTACACCCATGGCTACAACCCTGGGGGCTGGGTTGAAAGCAGGCGAGGTGGTGGAAGTTCTTGCCGGTCAGCTGAACGACGACAAGGAGGCTGAGTTTCGAACAGCTTCTGATGCGTTTCTGGAAGAGCGATTTGGTGCTCTCGAGAACCGCCCGATCGTGGATCTAGAAAACTAGTACTCTATGTTGGTTCATTATATTTTGTTCGCGCTTGGTGTGGCCCGAAAGCTGTGCAGCACGTGAACCCTAGTGGGTGTGGGCGTTGTTAGATTGTTGGGTCGGCCGTGTTGCCTTAGGTCGTGGTTGCCGTAGGTCGTGATTGTCTGGGAATGGACCGTGTCGTGGCCAACTAGGTGGGACTTGTACGATCCTCCCCTGGCTACTGGAGTTTCCGAACGGTGCGTTGCCATGGCGGATACTGTGTTTTAGGTCGTTGGCCCGGTATTTGCTTTGTGGATTTGTACTCTGATGTTTCGACGTTTTCCGTATTCGTATTTTTCTGGTTCTTTTTCCTGTATCGGCGCTGTTGTTGCGGCTTTCCTATCTGTTTGGGTGGGCTTCGGATGCGTGACCCCCACGTCTCCCGCGATCGACAAGAGCGTTGATTCCTACGCGTTGTGCAAAGCGGTGGTGGATGAGAACCGCTTTAGTGCGGGCCGATTGGCCTCTGTGGTGCAGGGTGGGGCGGATACGGGTTTTGACAGGCAAGCTCTTGGTGAATCGTTGGGTTCACTTTTTGGCGTGTCTTCCAGGTTTCAGGTTACTCCAGTGCTTGAGCGTAGGGATACGCACCTCGACGTGGTCATTGATGTTCCTGCTGGAGAATCAACTTGGTCAGCGGGCGACGCCGGTCGTTTTTGGATCTTGGTGCGTTACTCGACCAATCACTGTGTGTACGAAGACGGCTGTTCTGAGATACGGACTACGGGTCACTGGTCTGTTTTAGGCTTTCACCACGACGGCGATCGGGTGCAGCGAGTACGCACTTGCAGTTCGGCTCTCCCGGGCCAAGTGTTTCACGTGAATGCTGGCGACGAGCGTCTTGGTGCGTTTGATTCGTTGGATGCCGAAACCGTTCGGATTTTGCAGGAAGTGCACGTCCGTGGAGTGAACTTTCGGGATGTGCACTTTCTGTCGGGTTTTGTGGGTTTGGAAAAAGTTACCGTGGATACCAATCCCCGGGACGCGAAAGGGGCTTTTCGAGACTTGAGTTTCGTTCAGGGTCTACCGCACTTGAAGCAACTGCACGTGATTCGCCAGGAGGTGAAAGACCTCACGCCGCTATTGGCGTTGGCTCCGCTGGAAGTGAAGAAACCCGGGGACTTTTCGCCGTCCTTGGAGCGATTGTCCTTGGTTGAAAACGAGGTCGATGAGATTCCAGTGCTGAGATCATTGACTCGACTCACGCATTTGGATCTTGAGGCGAATTTGATTCGAAGTTCCTACAATGCGCTTGCGGCGCTTTCTGGCCTGACAAACCTCGAGGAACTCAGTTTGGCACGCAACCAAATCGACAAGGTGGACGAGTTGGCAACACTCACCGAGTTGCGGGTGCTCAACCTCTCTGGAAATGGACTGGGGCGAGAACATCGGATTGTGGATGCCACGCCTCTTCAAGGAATGACCAAGTTGACGGATCTCAACTTGTACCAAGCCAAACTCGAATCTTTTGATCCGTTGGTTGGTACTCTAGGTGCCGATGTGCCCGCCAATACCGAGGTGACTCTGCATCTGAACACGTTTCTTTACAGTTCTAGCGCGATTGAGGTCTTTAAGAGGGAGTCTGCGAACTTTCTGAAGGAACGCTTCAAAGGTCGCACCCCGCCCAGGGTCGTGGTAACTAACCGGTGATGATTGTGCGTACCGGCCAGCCTGTTTTGTTGGCGTTCGTGTGGGTTTTTGCCTTTGGCTGTGCTGCGGCTACCCAGGGAGCCCATGAAAAGCAGGGGTTGGGCCTGTACGCGGAATGCATTGCTGCCGTGGAGGAATCGGGCTGGGTGGAAGCTCTCGAGGGTGACCCGATGGGTTCCAGGCCGATTGGGCTGGCGTTGGGAAACCTGTTTGAGGTGGATGCGTCTACCCCAGTGATACCTGTTTTGAAACGGAACACGCATGCGTTGGATGTGGTGCTGCGTTTGGATCCAAAATTGTCTGGTTTGTCACGCAGTGATGATGGCCTGTTTGTGATTGCCCTGCGCTTTCCAAAGGACACCTGTGAAGATGAGAATAGCTGCTCTGCTTCAGACAGTGGTAAACCCTGGGCTGTGGTGGGCTTTCACAAGGAGCCTGGTGATGTGAATTTCGTGCGGTCCTGCTCGGCTGCCCTGTCCGGTGTGTTTGACGTGGAAGAGGGTGACGATCGCCTGGAGGGGTTTGAGGACGTCTCTGATATTTTGAGTTTGGCGAAGTTGCGTATTGGTGGCGGTGATTTTGAAGACGCCAATTTTCTTGTGGGCTTTCCCAACCTTGAGGCGGTTTCTATTGGGAATAGTTACAGGTTTGGCTGGGATCGGTTTAGGGACCTCACCTTTGTGGCCGGTTTGCCCCACCTGGAAGTGCTTGCGGTGGAGAAACAACAGGTGCGGGATCTTTCACCGCTGGCCCATGCCACGGGCCTTCGGGAGTTGGCGTTGCCGGGCAACTCCATTGACGAACTGACACCTTTGCAGGGGCTAGCTCAGCTCGAGAAGGTGGACCTCAGTCACAATCTGATTCGGAGCTCCTTTAACCGGTTGCAGGTGTTTCAGAACCTGCTGTTGCTTCACGAGCTGGATCTTTCCCACAATGAGATTGGGGATGCTTCTGACCTGGCACCTCTGCTTGGAAGAGTGGATGTGAAACTGGCAGGCAACGACAAGCTGAATGACGCTTTGTTGGCCGACATGTGACTCTACACCATGCTGGATTGAACGTTCGGATGTGGTGATGCGCTCTCACTGGGTGATGTGTGCGTGCTTCCCGCGTCGGCTGCACGGTACGCTTACCTTTTGGGTGAGTGCCTGCTAAGTCCCTTGGGTTATGCGGTGGGCGTTGGAGTTGGCGGGGCGGTATTTGCGGGCGCGTAAGCGTAGTTCGTCCATGTCGTTGATTGCCGTGATCGCGGTGCTTGGTGTGGGGCTTGGTGTGGCTTCGCTTGTGGTGGTGCTGGCGATTTCTACCGGGTTTCAGAAGGTGTTTCAGGACCGTGTGCTCGGTGTCAACGCCCACGTGGTGGTGCTGAAGTACGGGCGGGATTTTGAGGAGTACCGGGAGGTGCAGTCCCTTTCCCAGGAGATGCCTGAGGTGCGTGCGGCGGCGCCGTTTGTGATTCAGCAGATGATGCTTTCCCGTGGCGGTAAGCGGAAAGGCAACCAGGCCACTGGGGACGATGTCCGTATTGTGTTGCTCAAGGGTGTGACAGAGCTCGGCGCGACCCAGGTGTTGGACGTACAACGACACCTTGTGAAAAGCATTGTGAAGGGCCGTGTGGAGGGTTTGCGTGTGGAGGGTACTAAGCCTCCTGTGGAGAGGCCTTCTGGGGCGGGCCCGGAGGGCGCCTTGCTGGGCTCCCTGGATGAGTACTTGATGGGGGTGTCCGCCGAGCAGGGGTATCCGTTGGAGCCGGCGCACGGTTCGAACGATGTTGATCCCGGTAGTGCTGAACCTAGTGCGTCGCTTGCACATCACGTTTCACCCAGTGGCGAGTTGCCGACTGTGGCCGTTCCCACCCTGGAAGACATGACGGCTTTCCTCGAGGAGGGCGACGGGAGCTGGGATTCGCACGGGGATGAGGGCTTTTCTGAGGGTGTAGACACGTTGCCTTCAGAGGTGGATGAAGCGGCTTTTTTTGAACAGGAAAGTCATGGTCGCGAGGTTGGGCCTGGGGTGCTCCCCGGGTTGCTTGTGGGGGTCACCCTGGCAGAGGAGATGGGCCTGGGCCTGGGCGACGAAGTGCAGGTGGTTTCTCCGCTTCTGGGGTCAGGTTTTGGGTGGAGCCAGTCCGAATCTTCGGTTCCTCAGCAGGGGCAGTTTCGTGTCACTGGGATCTTTGAGGCGGGCTTTCAGGAGTACGATTCGGGCTTGGTGTATGCGGACCTTCGGGAAGCCCAGCACCTGCTTGGATTTGGAGATGTGGTGACCGGTGTGGAGCTCAAGTTGCACGATCCTGGTGATGCAGAAGTCATGGCGGGCCGGTTGGATCGGGCCCTTCAATCGGGGCCGTTTCACACAGTGGATTGGCGCAAACTGAACCACAGCCTTTTCCGAGCGCTGGAACTCCAGAAAATCATGCTGAGTATTGTGATTGCCACGATCATTGTGGTGGCGGCGTTCTGTGTGATCGCCACGCTTATTCTTTCGGTACTGGAAAAGAAGAAGGAGATTGCCATTCTCAAGTCCATGGGGGCACGGCCAGGGCATGTGTTGACGGCGTTTGCGGCCCAGGGGGCTGTGATCGGTGTGCTCGGTACGGGCGTGGGTTTGCTGCTGGGGGGAGTGGTGGGGGCCTATTTGGAGCACATTCGGTTCCCGTTGGATCCAGAGGTCTATTTGATCGACCATTTGCCAGTTCAGCTCGATTCCTTGGATTTTGTGGTGGCTGGGCTTGTTGCGCTGGGAATTTGCTTCCTTGCAACGCTGATTCCTAGTCGGTGGGCTTCTCGACTCATTCCGGTGGATGGCCTACGGGCGGGGTAGGGTCCGCGGGTGGTGGGCCCGTGAGTGGATTCAGGTGGTTTGTGGGCCCGGCGAGGACTATTTGACATGGGCGGTCGCCCCGGGTAGTAAAACCGCCCTCAGAGGCGGGAATAACTCAGTGGTAGAGTGCGACCTTGCCAAGGTCGAAGTCGTGGGTTCGAATCCCATTTCCCGCTCCATGATGCTACGTCTCCAGCGGTTGCTACGATGAAGATATTTATTCTTGGCGCTGGTGAGGTTGGTTTTCATATTGCTTCTTCGCTTGCGAGGGAGGGGCATGACCTGGTCATTGTGGAACAGGACCTTGACCGGGTTCGGTTCCTTCAGCGTTCGCTTGATGTGTTGGCTGTTCAGGGGGATGGCTGTGATCCGGCGCTTCTGAAACACCATGGGGTGTCCCAGGCGTCCCTGTTTTTTGCTGTGTCCAACGATGACGCGGCCAACGCGCTCGCTGTGCTTACCGCACGGGAGTTGGGTGCACAAACCTGTGTTGTGCGTGCGGGTGGAGCTATCTACCGGGAGAACCCACTGCTGCTCAAGGATGAGCAAATCATCCTGTTGCATCCAGAGCGTCTGGTGGCTGAGGAGTTGAGTGGTTTGACCCGGATCCCCGGTGCGTCAAAGGCGCGGTTTTTTGAGGACCGCCGATTGGTGATGGTGCAGGTACGACCTGCGCGCACCGCGGAGCATCTATTTGACAAGAAACTTAAGGATTTGGATTGGCCTACGGGCTGGGTGCTCGCGGGCCTGCGGCGGGGCACGGAGCTTCGCATTCCCCATGGGGACACTGTGATTCGTAGGGGTGAGACCTTCTACCTTGTGGGTCGCACGGATTCTGCAGATACGATCATGTCCTATCTGGGGATATCCACCGAGCAGACCCGCCGCGTGGTGGTGGGGGGTGCCGGCCAGGTGGGGGCCTGGCTGATGCGTTTGTTGGTGGATGAGGGCGTGCAGGTCACCGCCATCGAACAGGATGAACAGGCCGCCGCCGCGGTCGCTGGGGATGTGGGTAAGGCGCTCGTTCTCCAGGGCGATTGTACCGATCCGGCGATATTGCGTGAGGCCGGGGTGCACGAGGCGGATTACTATGTCTCTGCAACCCAGGATGACATGACGAATGTGGTGTCTTCGCTTCTTGCAAGGGAGTTGGGGGCACATACGACGGTTGCTCTTTACAATCGTAAGGAGTTTTTGAACGTGTTGCGCGCAGCCCATATTGATCTTCCGGTGTCTCCTCGGTTGGTGATCGCGGGTACGATTCTTCGCATGGTGCACCGGAGGGAGATTCTGACTCTGGACCTTGTGGCCGGTGGTAAGGCTGAGGTGGTGGAGTTTGAGGTCCCCGAGGGTGCGAAGATCTTGAGCAAGCCCCTCGCTGAAAGTCGCGTCCCACGGGGTGCCGTGGTCGGGGCGGTGGTTCGTGGTGAGGACATCCATGTACCTAACGGAACGTTTGAGTTCCAAGTGGGTGATCACGTACTCTTGTTTTCCTTGGCCAAAAGTTTGCCCAGTCTCGAAAAGTTGTTTCACGCGCGATGAATTTACGTGGAGTCGCCTACTTGTCGGGTTGGTTGTTGCTGTCTCTGGCGGCGGCGCTGTTGGTGCCTGCCGGAGTGTCTTTGCTTTTGGGAGGGTCGGACGGGTGGGTGTTTGTGGCCACGTCCTGCCTTGTGGGTTTGTTTGGAGTGTTGTTGGTGCGCGTGTTTCGGCAACGTGGTGGTATTGAGTTTGGGCGCCACGATGCCTTTGTATTGGTGTCGTTGGCCTGGGCCATGGCGTCTGTGGTGGGCGCCATGCCCTGGGTGGGTGTGTACGGATTGGGTTTTGGGGTGGATGCCCTGTTTGAGTCGGCTTCTGGTTTCACGACTACAGGTGCCTCCATATTGACCACCATTTCAAACCAACCGCCTGGATTGCTGTTGTGGCGTTCCCTGACCCAGTGGCTTGGTGGAATGGGAATTATCGTCCTTGGTATTGCGATTCTTCCACGGCTTGCGTCCGGGGGAATGGAGTTATTGAGCGCTGAGGCACCTGGACCCGTGCAGGAAAAACTCACGCCACGTATTGCTCAGACGGCAAAAGCCCTTTGGGTGATCTACGTTGCAATGACTGTGGCCCTTTGGATCATTCTTTGGGTGATGGGAATGGATTGGTTTGAAAGTTTAAACCATGCTCTCACAACGCTTTCCACTGGAGGGTTTTCCATTCACGACCGAAGCGTTGCGGGGTACGGCCATGCCGGCATGGAATGGGCCATCACCGTGTTTATGTTTCTGGCCGGTGTGAACTTTGCACTGCATTTTCAGTTGTTGCGGGGTTGGTGGCGTAGGCCAGCCCGGGATCCTGAACTACGATCCTATGGCATGATCGTATTGGTTATCTCTGTGATTATCGTGATCGATTTAATGTGGGCTGGGGGCCGCGGCTGGGAATCCATTCGATTGGCGTTTTTCCAGGTCGTCTCCGTAGGCACCACCACAGGGTTTGCCACAGACAACTATGATGCGTGGCCGCCACTGTCCCGGGCACTTCTGTTTTCCCTCATGTTTGTGGGTGGCTGCGCGGGTTCCACCAGTGGATCGGTTAAGGTGGTGCGCTACGTAATCATGTTTCGTAAACTGCGGGCGGATTTGCGGCAGGTTGTCCAGCCCCACGCGGTGGTTCCGGTTCGGCTTGGGTCACGGGTCATGCCCACGGATGTGGTCTCGTCCGTGGTGACGTTTCTTGCCCTGTTCGTGGTTCTCTTTGTGGTTGGGGGTCTTGGCCTTTCCGCCATGGGATTGGATCTGGTGAGCGCGTTTTCTGCTTCCATTGCCTGCCTTGGAAACATTGGCCCAGGTTTTGGCGTTGTGGGCGCGGTAGAGAATTACGCTTCGTTGGATCCCCAGGCGAAATTGTTACTGGTTGGCCTTATGGTCATTGGGCGTTTGGAGCTCTACACCGTGTTGTCGTTGCCGTTTCTTCTCAATCGAAGGTGAGCGACCTTACTGTCGCCCTGTGAGTTCGTTGAGCTTTGTTGTGGCGAGCAGGTGTTTGGGCTCCAGTTCAAGTATTTTCTGGTAGGTGGATTTCATTCGGGCCCGATCGTTGAGCTGTTCGTGGAGGCCAGCGAGTTGCACGAGGGTTTGCAAGCGCTGCTCCCTGTCGGGGGCTACGCGGCTTGCTTTTTGCAGTGCGTCTGTGGCGGTTCGTAGATCTTTGTGCAGGATTGCCGCCTCAGCTAGATCCTGCAGTAGCTGTACGTCCCCCGGGGCGAGTGAAGACGCTGTGCGGAGGGCCCTCTTTGCCGATGCCGCGTCTCCGTGAGCGGCGCGTAGTTTTGCCAGCTGGCGATAGTGAGCGATTCTCTCATCGCTCCGCTGTATGCGAGATCCGGTGGCCGCCAGGTGGTTTGCCAACTTTTCGTCATCCCTGTGTTGGTGGGGTATTTGAAACCATTCCTGCAGTTGGGCTTCAGAGGGTGTGCCCATCGTGACACAGGCCTTGAGTAGACAGGTGGCTGCCCGCTCGAAATCCCCAACGGGGTCTTTCCAAAGCATGGCTGCCTTGGACCACATGTCGCCTGCTCGGGCGGGGTCGGGGCATGTTTCGGCTTCTGTCATCCAGGCCGCTGCTGCCTTTTTGCGGTCTCCTGCGTCCTGCCATAGCGCCGCAAGTTGTTCATATGCTGTGGGGTAGAGGATCGGGTTCTCTTGTAGAATCCGTGCGAGTCGGCTTGCGGCGACCGATGCTCCGCGACGTGCCTTGATATTCGGAATCGCCAACAACGTGTAGGCTACGCGTTGTTCCGGTGAGGATGCCAGTTCGGCGAGTTCATTTTGAACCTGTGTGAGTACAGCCTCATCTCGCCCACCGGCAGCAGTCATTTCCAGGTCGTTCAATGTCCAGAGGTCGGCATCCCCGTGCTCTAGTACAAAAAGCATTTGCTTCTGAACCTTGCTTTTGAGTGCCCCGTCAATGTCTGCGTTGGTTGTAAGCGCACGTGCCAAGTGGAGGTGAGCTTGGCTTTCCGTGGCTTGTGTTGCGTTGCTGAGCGCCATTTCTACACGTGCAAGTGCCTCAGGATTTCCGTCTTCGCTGGCTTCCATATGGAGCACTTCAAGAGCACGAAGGGTGGACACATGTTCGGGCCGTCGTTCATGGAGGCTCTCCCAAGTTTGCAGAGCACTTACAGAATTTTTCAGATCGTATTGTTGCACCAGTGCAAGGGCTACGGTGCACAAGTCCTGTTCAATCGGGTTGGAAGCTTCTTCTTGTTGCCTTTCGAGCAATGCCTCCAACCCATCCAGGTTGTGTTGTGCTCGGAGCACCTGGATTTCCAGCACCCTTGCGATGGGGTTGTCCCAGGTGCCTGCAACCGGTTCATGGGCGGCTGCCCAGGTTTCATCGTGCTCTCTGGGCTGGGCAAGTACGCGTGCCCGCCCTGCTGTCATGAGTGCGTTTTCCCACGCTTGATCAGACTTCTGAAGCGAGAGCGCTTGCTCAAGCATGGCAGGCTTAGATTTTCCTGGAACATCCACGAGGTAGCTCAACACCTGCAGCACGGGATCGATGTCTTCTTGGTTTTGGAAGATACTCCACAGGCTTTCCATGGCTGCCTGGGTGGAGTTGTTGTCGTTTTGAGAAACGCTGGCCTTGAGTGCGAGTGTCTTGTGGTACCAGGCCCGTACTCGGTAAATTAGGGATTCTTCTTTGGATGTTGCCTGTGAAGCGCTGTCTTCCAGTAGCTGGGCCAGCAGATCGGGCCGTTGGGTGTTTCGATATTCTTCAGCAAGCGACCAGCGTGCGGGCCAATAGGTTGCGTCCTGCTCCAGGGCGGTTTGGTAGGCGTGCACTGCGGGGATGCCACCAAGCTTAAGGTGGTTGCCTGCCATGGTGGCTGCAAACGCGGCGTGGGTGCCCTTGGTCTGCCGAGCTTCTTCCAGCCAAAGGTGGGCTGATTTTTCGGGGACCCGCGGGCCGAGTAGGCGTGCAAGCAGGCGCCCCGCGGCAAGGTGAGCTGGAGTGCGGCGAACCACCTCCTGCAAAGCACGGGCGGCGTTCCCAACCCTATTTTCTGCAAGATCTAGGTGGGCAAGTGCAAAAATCGAACAACTCGCCTCTTCCGCATGCTGGCCGTCCATTTCGCTTGCAGTGTGGTGTGCCAGCTCAAGATCTTTTGCTTCCAGTGCCACATCAAAGAGAACCTGACGTGCTGCACTTCTGTCGCGTAGTTCGCCTGTGACCGTGTGGGTTGTGTCTGAAAGTGCCCGTTTGAGGGCTTCCATTTCTGGGTGTTCGGATCCGTTGTGAGGTGGGGCAGGGGGAGACCCGCCGCTGTTGCGCGTGTCCGCAGGGCTGGATTGAATGGCTAGGGCTGCAGCCACGGAAAGGTGATCCATTCGATGGTTCCGCAGTACGCGACTGAGCTCTTTGTGATCGCCCTGGGTGCGGGCCAGCTCTTCCTGAAGTGCCCGTGGCCATCCTAGGGATTGCTCTGCCTTGGTAGCCCGATGAAGGAGTTCCTGGGCTTCACGCGTGTGCTTGCTCTTGATGGCGATCCGTGCGGCCTGGGTAAGCCACAACGCTCGCTCGGTACGGCTTGCATGTTCGGCCAGGGATTCGAGTATGGAACGCACTCTTTGCAGATCCTTGAGTGCATAGGCTGCGTGCAGCGAGAGTTCCTGGCAGGCGGGTTCGTGGGCTAGGGAAAGAATCTCAAGAGCATGCTGAGGTTGCTTGTTTCGATGAAGGGCGATGGACGCTGCGAGGCGTAAGTAGCCGTTTCGGATCTCGACATTTTGAATGCTTTCTGCCCATTGGACTAGGCTTTGCTCGGCCTCGCGAGTGTTCCCCTGCAGAAATGTCACCCGAGATCTTCCCAGGTGTGCTTCAGGTAGCGGTTGTGTGTTCCCGTTGGAATGTTGAAGGACCTGTTCGTAGAGAAAACGTGCGCGGGTGAGCTCGCCTTCGGATTCCAGTTGCCCTGCTGCTTGTAACCGCAAGGGGGCTTCAAGCTTCGTTTCGGTTGCCAGGCGCGCAGCATTTTCGTAGTGGGTGGCGGCTCGTAAGTTGGAGCTGTTTTGTGGCTTGGGATCGGTTCCAGGTGTTGGCGGTAGATCCGACGTCGAAGGTTCGCGCAGTGAGGTGATGTTTTTGGATGAACTGGAGGTGCTGGACAATAGGGCAGCCCACAGTTGCCAGGCAAAGCTATTGGGCCATTCGTTTGCCCATGTCCTGCTCCATTGCCCTGCGGTCTCGTTTTGCTTTGTGGTTCCCAGTTGGGTTGTGAGTATTTGCAGCGCGCGCCATTGGGGCTCTTCTTGATGGGAGGAGAGTGCAGGCAAGGGAGTGGGTTCCAAGGTGTTGTCCGCCAGGGAACTGTGACCCTCCGGGTGAGCGTAGAAGCGCCTCTCGGCTGCGAAGGGTAGGCTTGGGTAGTGTTGCAGGGCCCGTTCTCCCAGGGTGTCTCCTCCCTGGATGTCTCCATGGAAGAACTTGATTTCAGCTGCCATGGAGTAGAGCGCGGCTGCGGCCTTTCCCTCGCTGTGTTCTGCCAGGGCTTCGAGTTGCTCGGTTCGTTGCTCGTGGTTGGGCCCCATGGGGTTGAGCTGGGTCATGGTGGATTCCCTATCTACCGGAATGGGATCCACAAACCGTGACTGTAGGGGAGCGAGCAGACGTGCGGACTTCTCCTGGATCTCCGCCAAACTCGCTGCGGCATAGGGGCTTGCTGCGGCATAGGGGCCTGCCGTGAGATCCCAAGGACTCTTCTGTTGGTATTCTGGGGTGGCTACGACCTTGGCAAAGCTGGATTGCAGGTCCATCCCCAGTTCCTGGCGGAGGTCTGAGCAGGTGTTGGAGAGCCAGAAACGCATCAAGGAATGGAACTGCTCGGTGGCGTTGGCGTCCTCGGGTTGAATGTTCTGCTGTGCGGGACCTGGGTGGCCAGCGACCAACATGCCGGTACGGTACGCGGCCCACCGAGCCTTTTCTACGGTGTCGCGGATTGTGTCTCCCGTGGGCAGTACGGCCCATTTCTCGGCAACGTATTTGCGAAGACCACGTGGTATTTGTTTGCCAAGCTCTGTGGAAAGATCTGTTAGTTCAGGTGAATTGCCTTCTACGGCAACGCCGCAGGCCTGTGCGATGGCTTGCACTAGGAGCACACTCTGGGAGTTGGTGCGTCGTAACCATGCGCTGGTACCTTCCCGTAGGCCCCAGGCCAGTACACCCAGTTGGAACTGTTTGTCTGGGCTGATGCCCTTGGTGAGGTTGCTTCCCACATGCCATTGAACTTCACCCTTTTCAGTGGTCCATCCGAGAATATGGTCGGGTTGTATTTCAGTGGACTGAAATAGGGTGGTTTGCTTAAGGCCTAGGGTTTCACCCATGTTCCAGGTCACACGGGCAGCAGAAGTGTTGGAGCTTTCGTTGGGATCGATGCGATCCCGCCGCCCAAGATCCAATGCTTTGGCGTCGAACCCGTCAAACCTTGCAAGATACGGTGCAAGTTGGCCCATGACTTCAAGTAGGCTTTCTTCGCCCTTGGGGTCCGTGCGGGCCTGTTGTGGGCCAAGTGTTGCACCTTCCCGAATACGTTGAATCGACGAATCTGAAAGGGGAGCTTTCTTGGCGGACGTTTGTGGGTTGGGATCCTGTCCGTTGGAATCCTGCCCATTGAGCGGCGAGCTGGCTTCCATGGCGTCCAGATGCTGCCGCTGTTCTGGGTTGAGCTCCGATAGAACCTCTAGTGTTGTAAGAACCCGATGTTGTTGCTCTCCCTGTTCCAACCATCCCGCGACGATGTACATCTGCTGTAGGTATCCCACATGTGCAGGGTCCCTTTCCCACTCGCGACGGAGTGATTGCAGGCACTGGGTGAGCACTCGACGACCTTCCTGATCTGGAAGCAACGTGTGCAGCCGGTATGCAGCCTCCACGGCGCTGGCGTTGCTTGTTAGGGCGCGTTGGTAGGCTGTGATGGCCTCAGCCGTTTGACCGATGTGCTCAAGAAGGCGGCCGCGCAGGGATTCCATATGGCCTGCCACGACCCCTTGGTTTGCTTCGCTTGCGTCTTTCAGCTGCAGCAGCGCTTGCTCTGTACGTTTAGAAAGAAGTGCAAGCATTGCCGCTCGAACAAGGTCTTCAGGCCGTGCGGTGCCACCCTGGAGCCATTCCTCCACAAGGTCGTGAGACTTTTCGACGTCCAGAATACAGGACTCCATGATGTTCGACGCTAGTTCAAGCGCCAGTTGCTTGGTCGCACCGTGGGATTGCTTGGACAGTTTTCCAAGGGTGGTGATCGCAACTTCCCATTGCTGGAGAGAAACATACGCGTGACTTGCGAGAGCAAGGGTAAGTTCATGATCCTGTGAGGCACCCGCCCCCTGGGTGCTGGATAGGGATGTTTCCTCCGCACCAAAATACGCCGGGTCAAGGTATGGGGACAGCCCCTCGATAGCTTTCGCTGGCTCTCCTAGGTGCTGGTGGAGCATCGCCTGTTCCAGGGAGATCCGATGATGATCACTGGGGGTTGGTTGGTTGGCAATTTCTAGTTCGCGTAGGCCTGCGAGGTATTGGCCGATGAGTTGAATGCGTTCGGCGTGGGCTTCTCTTTGTCGAAGTAGCTGTTTGTGATTCTGAAATATTTCGTGGTTTGTGGGGTCGAGTTCCAGGGCTTTTGAAAAATGCCGATGGGCTTCATCGGGCTGGTTCAGAAGGTGTAGGGAACATAGCCCGGCCTCGTGGTACCAATGGGCCGCTAGGGTCTTTAAACCATGTTGATCGCCCGAGGCCCTCCCACGGAGTTCCTGTTCTAGAATTGATGCGACTTCCTGTTTCGCGAGATTTGCGGAGGGAATGTTGCCAGTGGCAAATCCACTGGCATGGGCAGCCTCCCAATAGGCAAGGGCGCAGTGGCTGGTTTTAGGCAGGGTGGTGGCAAGACTGTCGAGGTGTGCCTGTGCCTGTTCCGATTCACCACTTAGAAGCAAGTGTTGTACGAGACGAAGGACATACAAGGGTTGCAGAACGTCAGTGGCGTGGTCCATGCAAGCAAGGCTGGCCTGCACGCGCAGACTGCTTTTGTTTGGCGAATGATTGGATTGACTCTCCAGTGCGAGGGCCCAGGGCAATGAATGGATGCAACGATGTTGTAGGTGTTGCAGTTCTACGGAGTTCCATTCCTGGCTCCATTCCGTAGGATCCTTTGATGCCCTTGGAGCAGTTTCCTGCGGGACGGAGGCAAGGCTCGCGGCATCCTCCTGGGGCAGACGGGCCCAATGGGATTGTAGATACCACAGGCCCGCTTGAATCGGGTCATTGTGCTGGTGGCCCATTTCCAACAGCGCCTGACACGGTTGAGGGTTCTCACTTGTGGCGGCTTGACCGTTTTTCGGGGAGGTGTCTTGTAGGGAAAAATGCCACAGCAATACGGCGTCGGATGCGGCGTCTTGGGTGATCAGTGGGTCGTGTTCCTGGTTGATGCCCTGCGCCTTGATCAGTGCGTGGAGCGCAGGATTTCGATGGTGCTTGCGACCTGCTTGCTGTTGTACCCACACTCGGAAGAGCCCGGGGTGTTGCCCATGGGTGTGTTCGGGCTCGAGTACGTCCCAGGCCTGGGTTTGGGGTGGGCGCATGGATCCGGTTGCCGTGGGCGCCGCGTCTGAACCGACGTTGGGAAGCGCCTGGAGAAACGTAAGTGCGGTGGCTGCGTGTACGCTGCAGGAGTCGTCCCGTAGTAGGGACGTGTAGTTCTGAATCGACAGATCCCGGGAGTCTTCACTCAACCATTGCTGATCCGCGAGATGTAGTCGGGCATGGGTGGTTCGCTGCTCTTCCCGCTCCTGGTTTGCCAGCTCTTGGAGCTGTGTGATGGTTTGGGTTCCCAGTTCAAGCTGGGTTTGTTGCTGTAACCAGGTTGCACTCCAGCGGGAGGCAGAGCGTTGTCGTAGGGCTTGGTAGGTTTCTTCGATGATGGTTGGATCAGAGATACGTGAGGTAAGCAGTGCGGCTCGTTGGAGCATGGCCTCTGCCCGCTTGGGATCCGTTTCTGAGCGTGTTCGTTGAACGATTTGTTGGATCACATCGTCCCAGCGCTGTGTTTTCCGTAGGACCTCTTCAAGAAGTTGTGCGACATAGGTATGCCCAGGTGCCTGTTCGAGAACGCGGGCAAGGGTTTCTGAGGCCTGGTCCCACTGGTGTAGGCGTGCCTCAAGACGTGCCTTTGCGCATAAATGGGCAAGGCACATGGGGCCGTGCTGTGCCCGGCTTGCTAGGGCTTCATGGGCTTGTATCCGCAACGCGGTGTGGTTTCCGCGGGCACCGTGGACCCGAGCGAGGTCAGGAACCCAGTAGGACGCGGGGTGGGCCTGGATGAGTGACTCTAGGGTGGACGTGGGATCTGAGTTGGGATTTCCAATCTGTTCTAGTGTGTACTGCTCGTGGACCCACAACTGTTTTTCAGTTTCATCTAGGGATTCAGCGGACAGTTGTTCCACAAACCAGATAGGCGACGTGTTTGTTGTGCGTGCGTTTTTCTGAGTTGGATTCGCACTTGCTTGGGTGAGGGCGCCGTACCCGCTGCGGAGAACGGAGGCTCGTGTGGTGGAATCGCGGGCCTGTTCGGCTGCTTCTTGGAACGCCTGTTGGATTCCAACACTGTTGCCCTGCTGGCCGAGGGTCCATGCTCTTTCCCAGGGGGAGTGGGCTGTTTCTTCCGGTTGGGGCGGGCCCGTAGGGGGCCTTTCCATGCCCGAGATTTCTCGGTTGGGTATTTCTGCGTGGAGGGCTGCAAGAGCCCTGCTTTCTGGCATGGCTTGATAGGCCCGGCTGATGGATTGTTCCTTTGCGCGACCGTTGGATGCCAGAACCCATCCTAGGAGCTCGAGGGCGGCTTGTAGTGGCCCATGGTCCACGCAAGGGGCCAGGGCGGTGGCCCAGCGGGATGCGGGGCCGGTGAGGTTCAGGCGTTGTAACTGATGCAGCTTTAGGGTTTGCAAGAATGGTGAGTTGGGCTCCCATTGAAGCGCATTTTCCATGGCTTGAAGGATGTCTGTCGGATCACTGTGTTCCTGTTCGAGCACCAACGAAAGATGGACCTGAGCTGCCACCAGGTGGTGCTGTGCCTGTTCTGATGAGGAAAACGCTGGAAGAAGCGTGGGATCTAGGCCGGATGGTTCCTGCAGAAAGGATTCTGCGAGCATGATAGTTTTTCGGATTCCGTCGGAGCGTTTTACGGAGTTCTGAGTGGCGCTACCCACATCGTTGGTCGAAGAAAGAATTCGGTTTAGGTGCCATACCGCACGCCATGGTTCTGCCCGTGACTCCGCGCACACCGATAGGGTGTGGAGTGCGCTTTCAAGTTCACCGGACTCCTGTTGAGCCAGGGCGAGTTCGAGTGTGAGTATGGGTTTGAGTACCGGGCTTTGGGAGTAGCGGGCCCGGGTGGCCACCGCACGGTTGGTGAGCTGGTGGTTGCCCTGTTTGCGACTGAAATACTCCATGAGAAGGTTGGTTGTGGCCGCCAACCTGGGTACTTCCGAAGCTTGCTCCAGGAGTTTTTCGATTTCTCTTGCGGTGCCAGCGGCAATGGGCTTGCCCTCGGGCGCAAGAAGTAGGGCCAGGCGGGTGTGTATCTCTGCGAGCAACTCCGGCTCTTGCACCTTGCGGGCGATTCGTTTTAGGGCTGTGGTGGCTTCCTTTGGATCGGCGGCCCGGTTGAATAGGCGCATCAGCCCGTTGTACGCGGGGCGAAATCCGTCTCTAAGTTCCAGGCATTTTTCGTAGTGCCGTTGGCTGGTTGACGTTTGGGCCGTTGGCCGCGCGCTTTCAAGGTGCTCGTGTAGGAGACCGAGCTCGTAGTGAATTAGACTCTTTTGCCCGGCCTCTTTGGTGTGGTTGAGTAGATTCTCAAGCTCTTTGATTTGCTCAAGGTTCTGTTGCACAGGCTGTTGTGCGATGTTCTGTTCGGAGCCCGGGGCACTGGGGATGTCGGCGTTTGTACGTGCCTGTGCGACGGGGTTCCTGTCGCCTGTGGGTCGGTAGGGCTTGATGGGCTCGTAGGGCTGCTCATCTTCTAACCCGGGAGAGTCGTTTTCGTCTTTGTTTTCGGTGAAATCGGCCCGATCGGACATGCCCATGAGGATACACCAAATGGATAGCCCCTGTCCGAAAGTCCGCCACAGGACTTGTTAGCGCCAGCCTGTCGGTTGTTGTGCGTCAGTTTTAGTGCAGTAGTTGCAAGGCGTCCGATGGAAGTAACGACCTGCCCACTAGTGGGCGCTCTAGAAACCAAGCTGTGAACCGGTCGTAGTCCACCGTTCCGATGGGGGTTGCATATACTGCTTTGATCGCGGCAGTTTGCTTGAGGAGGGTAGGCTTCGCCTGCTCGAAGTCGTTCAAGAAACCTTGGACTGATTCCATCAATGCGTTTTCTTTGCTTGCTACCGACCGCGAGGAACGGTTGCCTCGTTTCAGGTAAGCCCGGATGTCGCCAACGGCCTCCAGAAACTGTTCCATGAGTTGAACGGATGAGTATTGGTAGTGGTATAGCCGGAGTGTATCAAGATCCGCCGTGCTTAGATCCTCTTCGGTATTGGCTAGTAGAAGTTTGAGGTGTTCGCGTGCTGTTTCGTAGAGCGCCGCAATATACAAGAGCTCATCCCCTAGGAAGTCGTCCCGTTCAGCATCGGTTACGTTGTCGGCGGTATACTGCTTTGCTGGCCATTCGGATGCCCAATTGTTGAGTGTGTCTTCTAGACGGTGGTTGTAGCCGTGTGCAGAAGACCACAGCTCCATCGCTCTTTGAGGGTCGTTTTGTTCCTCTTCCCACTTTGCAAAGATGTTCTTTCGGTTTCTGTACCACTTGCTTCCAATCGGAGTCATGGGGCCAAGGAAAGTATGATCCAGAAACGCCTTTTCGGCGGCGAAAGCGTTCGCTTCCCGTGTTGAGAAATCGAATGAAACCGGACAATCCCCAGAGGCCTCCCAGAGATGCTGCCCCTCATGTAGAAGAGCTGTGGCCCCGTAAAGAATGTCTGCCGCGAGATTCACAAGAGTGAGACGGTTTTCTATGAGAAATGCCTGTTGCGCCCCGTCGTCGCTGACCCCGAGGTTGGCTCCCAAGTTGGGTGCCCAGTGGATGGAAACGGTTGCTATTCTCTGCCGCAAAGTGCCGATGAGTTCGCGCAGTTCGATCTGGCAGTCGTTGCTACTGCCGTCGATGGGAATACGGACGTACGGATCGGGAATGCTGTTTTCAGCTTCGTCGAGTAGCCAAAGGAAAATGGTGCGCACGCCGCGGGATTCGCTTGGAGTCAGGTCGATGAGCTCCACCTCATTGATACTTTTGAGTTGGAGAGTGGTTTCTGCGTCTGCTGCACAGCCGGAGAGGGTGGCGGCGGCGCAGGTGGCCAGGGCAAGGAGTGTGGGTGCGGGTATGCGGGGGCGCATGATGTGGGGACCATAGCAGGATCGTTTTGGGGGGGGCCACCGGAGCGGGCTCAACGGTTGTGGGGCTCTGGCTGTTGCCATGGGCGGGGGGGGCTGCTAGCCGGAGGGATATGGACGGACGGATCTTTCAGGTATTGGTGTTTTTGTGCGCTTTTGGGGGGCTGTTTTTTTCCGGCTGTGACAGTTGCAAGGGCAAGGCGGGTAAGGACGTACCGCAGGTTGTTGTGCCCCAAGGTGCGGCCGCTGGCGGTCCTGGTAGCCCTTCCGAAGGTGCTCCCGTGGCCGGCGTGGGGGACGCGATTCCCACGTCCCTTCCCTCGGGGTTGCTGGTGTCCTATTCCCAATTTTTGGTGGAGGATGGGAAAGTCACCGCCAAACCTGGGCCGGCTTTGTTGGAGATTGTGACGCGCCGTGACGGTAAGTGGCATGTGGAAACATTGGAAGATGCCGGGAGCAACGTGTTTCACAAGGCGCTCTACTATCCTAGTTCGGGTGAGGCGCCTGGGGGGATCTTGACCCTGGGCGGTATGGCCGCTTCCTTGAAGCTCTGGTCACGCTCGAACGATACGTGGGTAGCGCAGACGCTGTGGGAGAAGGAGTTTGGCGGTAAGTTCAACCGGATGCGCGATGCTGAGCTTGGGGCTCTGTATGCCCCTGGGGAACAAGCCATTGCTGTGGCCACCCATGATCAGGGAGTTGTGGCAACCGTTCGCCCGGCTGACGGGAAGGGGCGGGCAACGCCCCTAGTGACAGAGCTCTACAAGAAGGCCGATACCTTTATTCACGAGATTGAACTGGGTGACTTGGACAAGGATGGTTACCTCGAGGTGTACGCTACGCCCAGTGAGCCCAACAGTTTAGATGGCGGCGAGCAATCCGGGCAGGTGATTCGCTTTGCACCCGGCAAGCCCAACTTTGCCGTTGCAGGCAACCCGATGGTTGCAGATTTGGGCAACCGGCATGCCAAGGAGATCCTGGTGGACGATGTGGATGGGGATGGTACCGATGAGCTGTACGTGGCCGTGGAAGCACTGACAGAAGGTACGGGTGCAGACATGCGCATTCGGGAACCCGTGGAGATCCGCCGCTATGATGTGGATACGGCGCCCGACAAGGGCGTGGTGATTGCAACCATTGAGGATCGCCTTTGCCGTTTTCTCACCGCCGGGGATATCGATGGTGATGGAAAGAAAGAGATTGTGGCTGCTGCATTCCGAAGCGGGTTGTGGTTGTTGAGCCCGGGTAAGGACCCGAAGTCTGAATGGTCCGTGGAAAGCATTGACCGGGAATCCTCCGGCTTTGAGCACGCTGCGTTGCTGACGGACTTGGATGGGGATGGCACGGATGAACTCTACGTATCGGCCGACGATCAGGGTGAGCTACGCCGCTACGTGTGGGTCAACCATCGCCCCGTACGTTCCACCATTCTCACCCGTGAGAACCCGCGGGCTCGAATGGCTTGGAACATCATGCCAATCCCAGCCGATTTCTAGTTGGTCGACCCGCACAGCGAGATTGGTTACCAGGAGGCGTCGCCGATAAATTGAACTTCCCCGACCGTTGAGGCGTTTCCCAGATCTTGTTTGGTTCTAGGGCCTCCTTTGCAGTCGGTAGGATCTCCCCAATACAAGTATGTGGGAACTGCGAAGTCTGACCCCCCTTGCCGGTAGTTGGAGAATATGATTTCTGGGCATCCATCCCCATTGAGGTCGCCCACCGAAGAGTGTGTGGGGCCAATGGTGGGAAGTCGGGTGCCAAGGTTTAGATTCCCTGTTGAGGAGCCCCAGAAAACGATCGATTCAGTGTAGTAGGGGTTGATACCGGAGGTTACATGGTCTTCCCGGTAGCTTGCCACGATGTCCATATGGCCATCTGAATCGATGTCGGCTGCCTTCACATGGGCGATGCCGTTGAGAGTCCCGATCATTCCATAGTGGCTGGTGTAGGCCATCGCAGAGTTTGTGTTCCCGAGGTAGGCGCGGACTGGCGCTGCCCAGCCCCAGTTGTTGTCTGGGCGGAATCCCGGAAAGGCGATGTCTAGACCTGGGGAACCATCGATTTCTGCGACCTCTGCATGAATGGCACCTTGAGTGGGAATGCTTGTTCGCCGCCCGGACCCGGTTCCGAAGCGATTGTTTGGGGAGGTCTGGGTGGAATCCTGCCAGTACACGTAGGTGTCGGTGTCTGTGTTTGACGTGTTTGTACGGTAGTTGGTGAGTAGAATATCTAGGTCGCCGTCATTGTCTAGATCGGCAATATCGACATCGTTTGCTCCGATCGTAGGCAGGGATTTTGACGTCGATCCAGCAAACCGGTTTGCATTGCCCCAAAAAATTCGTGAACTGATTTGGTACACGTTGCTGTTGTTTCTGGATTCGGCAAATACGATATCCTTGTGGCCATCCGCGTCGATGTCTGCGATTGCCGCGTTTCGACCACCCCAGGTTAGGAAGTCTTTTCGGCCAGCAGCGCCGCTGGGATCGAACCCAGCCGGAGAGTTCCAGAAGATGCGAGAGTTGCACGAGAAATCGTTGCTTGCTTCAAGGAGGCATACAAAAAGAATGTCTTCCCACCCGTCGCTGTCGATGTCGTCGATTTGGATGTCTGTAGCACCTATGGTGGGCAGTGCGGTACGGCTGGTTGCAGAGAACGTTCCTGATGCGCTTCCCCAATAGACATAGGAATCCACTTCAAAGTTTGTGGCGCTGTCCTGTGAGTTTGCGATGACGATGTCCTGGAATCCATCCTGATTGAGATCCGCTACTTTCCCCTGTTTTGCCCCTAGAGTAGGAATGTTGAGACGCCCTGGGTTGCTGTAGTTTTTGCCACTAAGGTAAACGCCGGAGTCGATCGTGAAGTTCGTGGCACTGTCTCGGAACTCCACCACGAGTAGATCAGGCTTGCCATCACAGTCCACATCGGAGCAACCGTCGTGACCGTCGCAATTCGTGTCTATTGAGTCTTCGGGAACTTCTGGCACGGCGCCCGGGTAAACGGTGGGCATGGTGTCGTCGCAATCGGTTTTGTTGGCCGAGTATCCTGGAAGCAACGCGCTAGCCAATATGGTGCTGGCTTCTGTTCCATAGCCGTCACCGTCGGTATCGATGTAGTAGGTGCGTGCAAGCGTGCCCCCCCCCCCTGACCCTCCATTAAAGCCGCTGTCGTTTGTGGTGCTGGCGTCGATCATGCCGGCGTCGGTGGCGGCGGAGTCTGTGGTAGTGGCGTCCGAAATGCTGGCGTCTGCCATGGTGCTATCGACAGTGCTGTCTACGGACGCATCTTGGTTGTTGCCACCTGTTTCCGCGTCTTTGCTCGAGCTCCCGCCGTCGAACTCTTGATTGATCATGCTGTTTCCAGAGCCGGAACCACAGCTCACAAGCAAGACTGCTAGGAATAGCCAGCATCCCCCGTGGATTGTCATCTTCTAGTAATAGCAGATTTTTGAATATGCGAATCCGATTTCTATTCTGATTGGCCGGTTTTTGGTATCTGTTCTATGCGTCAAAGGCCCAGTAAACATCCACGAGGGATGCAGGGTAGCTGTCGTTGTCTGTGTTGGCGTAGAAGGTCCAGGTGACGTAACCGTCACCTGGACTGCCGTCAGCCGTTCCGCCATCTGACACGGTGCCGCCATTGCCTGCACCGCTGTCCGCTACACCACCGTAGTGATTTTATTGACGGAGCCCACGTTGGTTTTTTGAAGTCAGCTGCTGACCCGAAAAAACTTTCTCGGTTGTGGGGACCTACCAGGAGGCGTCGCCGACGATCACGGTTTTGGCGGTTCTGGCGGTGTTGAGCACGGTGCGATGGGCAGTGGAGTAGCCGTTGCGGCAGTCTAAGGGGTCACCGTGATAAATATAGTTGTCTGCACCGTTCCAGGAGGTGTTGTCTCGCCCGTTGCTGTAGATGATTTCTGGGCACCCGTCGCCGTTGAGGTCACCCACCGTGACGTGTTCGGCACCCAGGGTGGGAAGTGTTGTGGGGTTCATGGCGTCCAGTCCTGTGGCGCTACCCCAGTAGATCAGGGAATCCACTGCATAGACGCCGCCGTCGGTCAGTCGAGCTGTAACAAGGTCGAGGTGTCCGTCGGAATCTAGGTCATGCAGTTCGCCGTAGCGCATCCCGTTGGCGGATGCTCCAGACATGAGATCCGAGGACATGGTGTAGGCGCTTCCTTCAAATACGGAGGTGGGTGCATTTGCCCAACCGGAGTTGTGGTACCCAAAGAACACGATGTCCGGATTGCTGTCGTTGTCGATGAGCCCTACGGCCGCCTGCACCGCACCGGTGGTGGTGATAGCGGTTCGGTTGCTGTTGGTGAAACGCCCGGGCTTTGTACCGGAAGCGGTATTCTGCGTGTACACGTAGGAACTGTTTACGTAACTTGGGCTGCTAGTGGAGCCGCTGCGGTAGCTGAAGAGTAGGAAGTCTTCGAATCCGTCTCCATTGGCATCGAAGATATGGATTTCGCGACCACCCTTGGACTCCACCGTTGACTTGGAGCCCACCGCAAAACGAAGGCTATCGCCCCAATATACGTAGGCGCTTAGGTTGTAACTTGAATAGTGGCGGTTGGTGTTGAAAATGATGTCTTTTCTCCCGTCGTGATCAAAGTCAACAACCTTTACGTCGAACGCACCGTGGTGGTCACCAAACTCTGCTTTTCGACTTGTACTGAGGGTGGGGTTCATCATGTCACCCGCGCCATTGCCCCAGTACAAACGGGACTTGCGTGTCCAGTCGCTGTCGCTGTCTCGGTATTCGGCAAAGACCACATCGAGGTGAGAATCGCCGTCCATATCATCGACTACCGCGTTGAGGGCGCCTGATGAAGGTAGGCTAAATGGGGGTATCGTGCTGAAGTCGGTACCGTTTCCAAAGTAGACCTTGGAGCTTGTGTTCCAGCTGTATTGACTGCTTTGGTGATTGACGAGCACGATATCGAGATAGCCATCCTCATTGATATCCCCGACCGACGCGCTGATGGCACCTAGACCTGCAATGGCCTCTCGGTGCATGTCGTCGAAGGAGCCGGCCTGGTTGTAGTAAACGTAGGAATCGAGGTTCCAGTCGTTGGTGCTGTGACTACTGCCTTCTCTATTTTCCACCACAATGAGATCGGGAAGGCCATCGCAGTTGAGATCTGTACAGGGTGCGGGGCCCATTGCGCCATCCATGGAACCATCGGCCCCAGCGTCCAGGCCGCTGTCTATGGCAGCGTCCGACCCCGCGTCCAAACTGCTGTCTGTGCCCGCGTCTGTTGCGGCGTCTACACCGCCGCCTGCACCGCCATCGGCCCCCGCGTCCGTTGCGGCATCTGCACTGCCGTCCACACCCGTGTCTGCACTGGCATCACTGCTGGCGTCACTGCCGGCATCCGAGCCAGCATCGGTTGCTGCATCAACCCCAGTATCAGAACTGGCATCACTGCTGGCGTCACTGGTGGCGTCCGAGCCGGCATCGGTTGCTGCGTCCACAGCGCTGTCTGTGCTCGCGTCTGTTGAGGCGTCGATTGAGTTGGCATCCGCCAGGGTCGCGTCCAATGTGGTTGAGCCGTCGCTGTTTCCGCCCCCGCTGCCTGAGTCGTCTACGGAACTATCCAGGCCTGGGTCGGGGGTTTTGGATTCACCGGAGCCACCGCACCCGGTGGTCAGGCCCCAAAGGAGCAAAGCAAACGAGACAAGAACGTGAGGCATTCGTACACCTTATGCAAAGTTCTTCTGTCACGGAAGTCTTTTTCACCACACCTGTCGCACTCTGTTGGCGTGTTTTATCCCTATTTAAGGAGGTCAACAGCTGTCTGCGTGTTGTGGGTTGCTCCTTTGGCGGTCGTATTCCGATATTGAATTGTCGCGTGCACCCTCGCTGGGGTGCGCTAGCGTCGCCCCATGTCGTCTATTCGCCCCATTGCATCCCGTTGTTCGATTTTTCTTGTGGTTCTTTTCGCGTTTTCAGGCTGCTATGTCTACCAGATGAGGACGGACGTTCCCAGTGGTCCCCAGGAAAGCGAAATGGAGATTACCTGGTTGTTTGGGATTGTGGGTACGCACTCCTTTGCAGAGGAGTGCCCTAGGGGGCTGGCAGAGATTACCACCTACACGCCGTTGCTCGGGCTTGTGGTAGGGGCGGTTACTTTTGGAATCGTGGTTCCCAGGCGAGCGGAATATCGGTGTGTGGCACCGAGCGGTCCAGTGGCCCAATCGGATGGTTTTGTTGCGACAACCCACTGATTGCATGGCGGCGTTCGGTCGTGCGGCGTTCGGTTTTGCGGCGTTCGTTTTTTGGGGTGACGGGTTTCGTTTTTGTAAGGATGTGTTGTGACGAGTGAGAATAGTCAGTTTCGTTACGGAGCGGAGCTGGCAACGGCTCTCGAAACCAAGTGGCAAGCCCGGTGGGAAGAGGATGCTGTCTACAGGCAGCCCAATCCTGGTGAAGCCGGGTTCGATGGGTCCAAGCCCAAGTTTTATTGTTTGGATATGTTTCCCTATCCAAGTGGGGCGGGTCTACATGTGGGGCACCCCGAGGGGTACACTGCTACCGATATCCTCAGCCGGTACAAGCGTGCACGTGGGTACAACGTGTTGCACCCCATGGGCTGGGATGCCTTTGGCTTGCCGGCGGAGCAGTACGCTATTCAAACCGGGATTCACCCGGACGTGACGACCCGGAAGTCCATTGACAACTTTCGTCGCCAACTCAAGCGTTTTGGATTTTCCTACGATTGGGACCGTGAGTTCGGGACGATTGATCCAGAGTACTACCGGTGGACTCAATGGATTTTCTTGCAGATCTATGGAGCGTGGTTTGATCCTGCTGCGTGCAAGGGGCGTCCCATCGCGGACCTTGTGGCTGAGTTTGAGAATGGAACTCGGGTGGTTGGTTTTAATCCGGATGCTGCTGAGTGTAGCCGTGAGGAGACCAGCCAGACTTTTGGTTTGTGGAGCTCGATAGACACCAAAACCCAGCATCGCATTATTGATAGCTGGCGACTGTGTTACCTCGCAGAGCAGACGGTGAACTGGTGCCCCAAGCTTGGTACTGCGCTTGCCAATGAGGAAGTCATCGACGGTCGTAGTGAACGGGGGGGCTACCCTGTGTTTCGAAAGCCTCTTCGTCAGTGGATGTTTCGCATTACGGCCTATGGGGATCGGTTGTTGAACGGCCTTGAGGGGTTGGATTGGCCAGAGGCGACCAAAGCGAAGCAAACGGGCTGGATCGGCCGCAGTGAAGGTGCAGAGATTGATTTCAGGTTGGTCGACGCTCCTGAGGGTTTCCCGCAGCTTACTGTCTACACGACCCGGCCGGATACCCTGTTTGGCACCACGTACATGGTGGTGGCGCCGGAACACCCGCTTGTGGCAGCGGTGTTGGGCGATGGGGAGTCCGGTGTTGTGGCGAGCTATGTTTCCGAAGCGCGTAACCGTTCGGATCTGGAACGGCAGAGGAGCAAAGAGAAGACCGGGGTACCCCTTGGGATTGACGCCGTGAACCCAGCCAACGGTGAGCGTATCCCCGTGTGGGTCGCGGATTATGTGCTGATGGGTTACGGGCAGGGAGCTATTATGGCGGTTCCAGCTCACGATGAGCGGGATTTTGCCTTTGCCACTACCTTTGGGTTGCCTGTCGTTCATGTGATTGAGCCATCAAAGAAGGGGGCCAAAACGGACAACTTCTACGTGGGGGATGGCCTGGCGGTTCGCAGCTCCAACGCCAAGGTGTCCTTGGATGGGCTTGGGGTAGGGGAGGCGAAGTCACGGATCATTGATTGGCTAGAGTCTGAGGGGGTTGGGCGTCGTCAGGTGAACTTTCGGCTTCGGGATTGGCTCTTTAGCCGACAGCGCTACTGGGGTGAGCCCTTTCCAATCGTTTACGATCAGGATGGCCAGCACCACGCGGTTGGTGAGGAAACGCTTCCGGTCAAACTTCCGGCGCTTGCAGATTACGCGCCCGAGGAGAGCGAAGATCCCATGCCGCTCTTGGCAAAGGCTGGGGATTGGTTGAAGACCACCGCCGCCGAGGCGGGTGTGGATGCCTTGCCAGGTGGTGCTCCCATGGTGCGCGAAACCAATACCATGCCAGGGTGGGCCGGGTCCTGTTGGTACTACCTGCGCTACTGCGATCCTCGCAACAGTGAATCCCTAGCCGGAAATGCGGCGCAGCAGTATTGGCTGGGTAAGGACGGCATCGATCTCTATGTGGGAGGTGCAGAACATGCGGTGTTGCACCTGCTCTACGCGCGTTTTTGGCACCAAGTTCTATATGATCTTGGCCATGTGACGTCTGCTGAGCCTATCCAGAAGATGTACCACCAGGGGTTGATCCAGAGCTTTGCATATCAGCGGAACGATAAGTCTCTTGTGCCCACCGATGAGGTAAAGAATGTAGGCACGGAAGACAAGCCTGAGTACGTGGAGGTCGCCACGGAAGATTCTGTGAAACAGATCGTGGCGAAGATGAGTAAGTCCTTGAAGAATGTTGTGAATCCCGATGACGTGATCGCGGAGTATGGGGCCGATACGTTTCGTTTGTACGAAATGTACTTGGGCCCGCTCGATGCCTCCAAGCCGTGGAATCCGAGAGATATTTCTGGCATGTACCGGTTTCTTCAGCGCACTTGGCGTTTGTTGGTCAATGAGGAATCGGGAGAGCTGGCCTTGGCAAGTGACTTGTCCCTAGTCGGTTCTGAGAAGCTGGAGCGGCTGTTGCACCGTACGATCGCTGGGGTCACAGAGGATTTGGAGCGTATGGCCTTCAATACGGCCATCGCAAAACTCATTGAGTTTGTGAATGCATCCCTCTCAGGTGATGGGTTGAGCTTAGATCAAGCAAGGCGTTTTTCTGTGTTGATCAGTCCGTTTGTGCCGCACATGGCCGAGGAACTCTGGAACAAACTGGGTGGGGAAGACTCGGTTTGCCTTCAGCCCTGGCCAACCTGGGAACCGACCATGTTGGAGGACGAGACGGTGGAGATCCCCGTTCAGGTACAGGGAAAACTGCGGGCGAAGCTTCAGGTGCCGCCCGCCATGTCCAAGGAAGACCTTGAGAAAACAGCGCTTGCCCATGAACGGGTGGTGCCCTTTCTTGAGGGGAAGACCGTGCGCAAGGTGATTGTCGTGCCAGGTCGTCTTGTTAACATCGTTGCGACTTGAACTGGGATCGGTCTAGCCCTACGGGCAACGATGTAGTGCGGTCAGCACGGCACCGGTATTGAAGTAGGGGTCTGCCCGAAATGGTATTCCCGCAGCAAACCAATCTGTCGTCACCGTGATCGAGGAACCCAGTTTGTCTCCCGATTGGGCTTTGCCTTCCGTTGTCACGAATTCCTCGTTCCAGCTCATGCCATCGTTTTTGTAGTAGTAGACGGCTCCGTTGTCGGTGTTTGAACCTGTGTCGGCGTTCGGTGAGCCCACCAGGAGTGTTGTGCCTAGCAAAGCCAGGGAATCGCCAAACAACATTCCTGTGTGGGTTGCGGAATCGCTGGCGGTGATCTTGGCATCTTGAGTCCAGATTGATCCGGAGCGGATGAACAGGTAAACGGAGCCCTGGTCCGTACCGCCATCGTCGTCCTTGGGCGCGCCCACCACAGCGACGTTGCCGTCTACCGAAACAGCGGTTCCAAACTCGTCTCCGGCCGCAGCGTCGGAGGCCAGAAGCTTGCTCTGTTCTGTCCAGGTGCTCCCGGTTCTTGTGTAAACGTAGGCGGACCCGGAAGACGCTCCGTTGTCGTCGTTGCGCCGGGCACCCACGATCAGGGTATCGCCGTCGATTTGTAGGCTTTCTCCAAAACTATCGCTGTTCGCAGCGTCGCTTGCGGTGAGTTTGGCCTGCTGACTCCAGGTGGAACCAGACTTTACGAACACGTAAACGGCACCCGTGCCGGATCCGGCGCCCACTACCACGGTGTCACCACTTATGTCGACGGAAATGCCATACCTGCTTCCAATGGCGATGTCGCTTCCCATGAGATGGGTTGAGAAGATCCATCCCGATAGATCCTGGTAGACCAGTACCGTGCCTGCGCTAACCCCAAACTCAGGTACTGCGATTGCCGCCATATCCCCATCAATAGCGACCGCGGCACCCTGTTGATCTGAGGTGGATACCACCGCCGCAAGATAGGCTTCGGTGTTCCATGTACCGCCAGCACGTCGATAGATGTATGCACCTCCCCCGTCGTCCACTCCCCCCGTGAGGTCGTCCCTGGGGGCACCGACGATAAGAAGATCATCTTTTCCGTCGACAGCAATTCCGTATTGATCTCCTGCGGCGTCCCCATCTGCTGCACCAAATACGGTGGGCGCCGCCCAGGTGGTTCCTGAACGGGTGAAGTGGAATACCCCGCCACCATTTTTGTCGTTGCCATCGTATTCGGGAGCTCCTGCCCACAGCAGGTTGCCCTCGACGGCCACGCCCGTTCCCAACTGATCCTCGCTTTGCGGAGTGTTGGCTGTGAGTTTCTGTTGTTGGGACCAGGTACCTGCGGATTCTGCAAATACGTAGGATGCGCCGCCCGATGATGCGGACCCAGGGTTGTGGTTGGGAGCGCCAACTACCAGAGTGCTGCCGTCAATCCAGAGTGCACTTCCAAAATGGTCTGCTGAGGACCCGTCAGAGGCGACTACCTTGTCCTCCTGGTTCCATACCATGCCCGATCTCGAAAAAATGTATGCTGAACCGGATTCACTCCCGTTGTCGTCGTCCCCTGTGGCTCCCACCGCCATGGTATCCTGATCCAGGGAGAGAGTGGTTCCAAAGGCATCTCCACTTGCGGTGTCCATGCCGTCTAGGGTGTCTTCCAAAGCCCAGGAGCCCATGGATTCGGTATAGGTTGTCACTTCGCCGCCGGAACCAGCACTAGGCGCGCCGATGGCTGCGGTTCCTTGATCTAGGGCGACGGCGGTACCAAACCGCACTCCACCCAGGGCGGGCTGCAGTTTTGTGGATTGGGCCCAACTACCACTGCTGCGGCTGAATAGATAGGCGGCCCCGGCATTGCTCCCAGCTCCGTCGTGTTGTGGGCTTCCGACGATGGCCCAGTTTCCATATACGTCCACCGAGGCGCCAAACTCATCTTGCACGCTGATGTCGTTGGCGGTGATGGTTTGTTGTAGTTTCCATTCAAACCCATCAAATACGTATGCGTAGGCGGCTCCTCCGAATATGGCAGCGGTCCAGTCACCTGGGGCACCGACGATGATCGTACCACCGTGTACCGCGACGGCTTCACCGTAGCGTTGGTTTACGTTTCCTGTGGCTGGAGAGAGTACGGTTTCAAGTACCCAATTGACCCCGCTCTTCCGATACACATGGGCGGACCCTGAGTTGAACTCGGCACTGTCCTTCTTGGATACTCCGACTACGAGCACGTCGCCGTCCACGGCCACGGAGCTGCCAAGCATGTCGTTTACATGATCTACCTGACTGGGCGTGAGTGTTTCCGGAAGTGCTGCCACGCAGGATCCGGCACATACACCGGATAGGCATTCCCCTGTGCCTCCACCCGAGAGTGTGCACATGGTGCTGTCTGCCACAGGTGCGTTGTCGCATAGATTGCTGTTGCATGTGTCGGTGGTGCAGGTGGTACCGTCATCGCAATCACTGTTGTTGAGGCACTCTAGGCACATGCCGCTGCCACATACGCCACCCGCGCAAGGGGTGGAGTCGGCGACACTCGGTCGGTCACATTGATCGCTGGTCTCGTTGCAGCTGTCGGTGGTGCACTCTTCGCCATCACTGCAGTTTCGTGGTCCCCCACTGGTACAGGTGCCCGAGGTACAGGTATCGTTGATTGTGCAGAACAAACCGTCGTCGCAAACGGCACCGTCTGCGAGGGTTGTGTTGGTACACGAACCCGCATTGCAAGAATCGGTGGTGCAAGTGTTGCTGTCGTTGCAATCATTGCAAAGGTCGCCGTCGCTTCCACAGTCATTGAGATTGGATCCGGCGACGCAGGTACTTCCGGTCCAACAACCCGTGCAACAGGCGCCACTGCGGCATTGCCCGGCGACCATCCCGTCTGTGCAGGATGTGCCGTCCATGGCTGTGGCGCAGAACGGTGCTGAACCTCCATCCGTGGCGCCACCGTCCGTCATTCCGCCGTCGCCTGAGCCGCTGTCACTGGACCCTCCATCGTTGGGTCCTCCATCGTTGGGCCCGCTGTCGTTCATTGCTGCGTCGCTAGAACCGCTGTCGGGCATACCCGTGTCTACGGGACCACCGTCTGGTAGATGACCGTCCGGTGTCGCATCTGCCGTTGCCCCATCTGTTGGGTTTCCCGAGTCGTGAACATTGGCGTCTTCGGTTGCACCGTCTTCGGTTGCACCGTCTTCGGTTGCACCGTCTGTGGTCACGCCCCCGTCAATGGAGCTTCCGTCACTGGCGTCGGGATCGGAAGTCGAATCCTTTGAGGAATCGCCCCCACATGCTTGGAGAATGAGAATGAGTCCTAGCGCCAGGGCGCTGCGTGAAACGGGCGATATGGGCACAGTATTTCCACCTTGCTGCAACGCTGAGGTTGGGTCAACGGGCAACCAGTTCCTTTGTTGCGTTCCGTTTCTATTGGTTCAAGTCTACCGCCCTGTTTGTTGTATTGCCCTGTTGTATTGCCCTTCTATTTTACAGGGTAATCCTATGTGGGGTGCTGTGGTTGACGCATCCTGTGGCGATGTAAGCTGTGTTGCGAGACAGGTCCATGGCGATGGCTCCACAGGTGGCGGTGCCATGGGGGTTCTGGGGAGTGCTTAGGTGCATGCAGATGCCGTGGGGGTACGCGGCGTGTGAACCGAGTTGCTGCCACAGCCCGTCGATGTTTTTGATGGGAGATTGCTGCATTTCCCGATCGAGTTCCGCATACCGGAGGTGGGTGGTGCTTTCCTGGGGTACCTCGGTATGTCGTTCAATGTCGCTGTTGAGGCAGTGGTTGGTGTGAATAAAGGGCGTACCTTCGTTGTGGTAGATGGTTTGCTTTTGGGTTCCCGAGGTCTCGATTCCGTAGGCCGTGGTGGAATCCGCCATGAAGTAGTGGTGGCCGGAGCCGATCGAACTGTTGTTGAACAGTTGATACGCTTGATGTGCCGTTTTTCCACGCAAAGCTCGCCTTACCAAAGCGGACCACACGACACCCACCGTCGCATCGCGACTGCGCAGATTGTTGATGGTGATCCCGACCCCGTGTTGGTTTAGGCCTGCCATGCCAATGCACCCCACCACGGTGAGAGCGAGAGCTGCGGGCCGTGCGACGGACTCGGGTATTCGAAGGGCGAGCACATAGGGAGTTGCTGAACCATGCATGTCCCAGGTTTGCCCCAGGAGCGGACCACAGGCGGTGGGTGTGTAGATAAGGCTGCAGTCATCCCCGCAGTCCCTTTGCGGGATGGGTGCCCTGTTTGGTTGGCTGCCAAGATCCCTCAGGTCGGTATAGTGGTTGAGCAGAATGATTTCTTCGGCAGAGCATCCTGACCCCTGGGAAATGCCGAGGATTTCGTGGCTGAGATCTTCGTCAAAGCTTTCCAGTATTGGAGCGTGCTGACGTGCACATTTCATGAGCTGCTGTACGGAAGAGAAGCCAAAATCCATGGCCAACTCGGTACGGATTGCCACCAGCTCCTGGATCAATGGCCGGAAAGTTTCTCCGTGGATCTGGCCTTCTTCAAGGCAGGTTTTTCCTGGGGGTAGTTCGAGTGTCCGCACCGCTGGAAGATATCACCATTGGCGTGTTTGTGGGCAACCCCAGTACCTGGGACCCTAGTGTGCGGTGCCCCAGGTGCGTTCTAGGTAACCCTGGCGTCCGGAGCCGATACGGTAGCGGTTGTAGTGGGCGTAGTTCTTCTTGTAGTAGGCCTGGTGGTAGTCTTCTGCAGGGTAGAATGGTCCAGCTTCAAGGATGGGGGTCGCAATGGGTTCCCTAAATTTACCCGAGAGTTCTAGGGCTTGCTTGGATTGCATGGCCTCGTGGCGCTGCCGGTCGCTGGATACGAAGATTGCGGTGGTGTACTGGTGCCCACGATCCGCAAATTGGCCACCCGCGTCCGTGGGGTTGATGTTCTTCCAGAACAGGTCCACCAGGGCACGGTAGGTAACTTTTTGGGCATCAAATCGAACCTCGATGGCTTCGCGGTGCCCGGTGGCCCCTGAGGATACCTGTGGGTAGGTGGGATCTACCTCAGGGCCGCCGGTGTAACCTACGAGAGTGCTCAGCACACCCTCTGTTTTGTCAAAAGGCGGTTGCATGCACCAGAAGCAGCCTCCTGCAAATACGGCGGTTGCCGCTGTGATAGGGTTGACGTCGCTTTTGCCAGCTCCTGCAGTTTCAGATGCCCCAGTTTGTGGAGATTGTTGCACGGTTGCAGGCGTGGTCTTGGATGAGCCACAGGCGTTGCAACCAAGAGCTCCAAACAACAGGACTGCCCATGTTGATCCGAGTGCTGCTAACACTCTTTTCATTTGCCAACGCCCATCCCTATGGGGTTGTAAACTCTCGTGACGTGCTTTGTGCGTAGAGTTGTTGGGTCATCAATACGTTGGCGATGCACGCGATAAAATTGGCACGTTCGGCTGTGTTGGTAATGTTCGGCCAGGGACATTCTGTGACCGCGATGCCCCAGTCAAATAGCGATGTGCCTGCTAACGCAGTTTGGCTTCCCGTGGCGCTTCCACCAACGCAGCTTGTGGATCCTGTGGCTGTCCAATCAAACATGCCGCCGTCATCTATGCAGGTGAACATTTCGACGACGTCTAGATGTGCCGTTGGGGCAGGTAGATTCCCTAGATCCAAGGCGAGGGTGGTACTTGGAATGGCAATGACGGTTATCGGAAAATCGTCGTTGCTCTCGTCGTTAACGAACACGGCGTAACTGAACCCACCGCTGGGGGCGCCCATGCCTGCGGTCATGTTGTAGTCCTTCCAGGTGAATGAAGGCATATTATTTGGGAGCGTGGCTTTGTTAGCCGGGGTAAGTACTTCCACTGGCGGAGTGAATACAATGTTCACCATGCTTTGGCTTGAGGAGAAGTCCTGCCCGTTCAGCGAGAAGTAGTACCCGTTGTCTTCCCCGTCTTCAGGGTCTCCCGTGTTGTTAACGTCTAGGCTGGCACGTAGGCGATCCTCGCCTGTCATGCTGCCCATCGGAATTCCATCGCCCTCCAATACAGTGATTGCGTAGGAGCTGGTTCCGGAGGGCACTCGCACGGTGGCCTGGCCAGTGCCGTTCTGGGTTTCCACTTCGATCAGCGTGTCGCCCGTCATTCCAGTAAGGTTCATAATGCTTCCCGAGATGGTCACCGTATCCATACCGTCCACGTCGTTGCAGAAGTACTGGGCCACACCCCTTCCGGAAGAATCGATGTCTTCGCTACTGAAGTCAGAATCCGCGTCGTGGGCTTCGATTTCAAACCGGTAGCAGGTGTCGTCTGCAAGTGTGTTTGAGATGGTTACTGAGGTGCTCGTGGTATGACCGTTCACTCCTCCGCTACCGCCAGTGGACGGATAGAGAGAGTAGTCGTAGGCGGTGGCACCGGGCACTGCGGCCCAGGTGATGGTGGGTGTGAGATCCGTGTTTGCGGTTACGCTGGTGGGAGCGGTGACCTCACGCCTCCGGGTCATCTGTTCCAACGGCATGATCTCGTCTACCTGGATGTGCAAATGTCCGTCAGTGGTTTGCTCATAGAAGAAGGTGTAGTTTCCCTCTTCAGCACTTGTTGGATCGGGGATACCGAAGCTAAAACGATTGTCGTTCGGTTGGTTGTCGTAGCTCATGGAGGTGTTGTCCTTCACCATGTGGTCGCACCCCCCATCGTCGAGCATGGTGATGACAGTTTCATTAGGAAGTTGCACGTAAGGTGGGCTTACGTTGGTGGCTAGGGAGTTCTTTTCGGTGCGAAGCGCCATGTAGTAACCCTCGCATTCGCCCATGCCGATTTCTTCCATCATGGTCATGGAGTTGTAGCTGGAAGGTGGGCGTGACTCTCGGGATTCGTTGTTGCTGAATACGTTGAATGTGGAGTACTGGTGCAACACCCCGGTGGCCTGGTTGAGTGTGATGTTGATGCCCGTGGTGGCTCCGCTCACCACTGCCATGACGGGGCCACTCTGGGCGTCGATGTTAACCGTGGGCTGGCCGTCTGGGCTTGTGTTTCCAGGACCCTGTGAATCCCGGAACGCCCTTAGGTAGTAGGTTCCGTTGGCAACGTTGAAGGAGTACGCGGTGGGTAAAAGATTCACGCCGTCGGTCGCGGTAATGACCTCTTCTGCAACGTAGTTCAGGGCGTCAATGACATTTTGTGAAGTGTAGAGCCGGATGTAGACCTCGGTTCCACCGTTGTCTCCGGTGCTTTGGGATATGTTGCCTTGGATGGAAGAGGGTGCGTCATGCCGCACGGAAACAACCGTATCTGGTGAGCTCCCGCCTAGGTTGGATACGGTGACCACAACGTCGAGCATGTCGTTATGGCTGGCGCCCATGTAGGTCACCATGACCGAGAAATTGCCGCTGCCATCGATGAAATCAAAGGCACTTCCTATTTGCATGAAGGACTTGTCAACGCTTACAGATACCCCTGCATCTGGTTCTCCCGTGCCGGTTACCATGATGGTGCCAAACACCGCGTCGTTCATCATGGGGGTGGTTACTACGGGTGCGAGCGGTGGGGGAACCATGCCGCCATCGGCTCCACCGTCTCCAAATCCACCGTCCCCTAGGGATCCGTCGCCCAGGGCGGCGTCGCTTACTGAGCCGTCTCCCGATCCCCCATCTCCTAGGGATCCGTCTGCCAATGCCGCGTCGCCTACCGACCCGTCGCCTACCGAGCTGTCCTGATTTGTTCCCGAATCCGCGTTGGCGCCACCATCACTGTTGGTGCCACCATCACTGTTGACCCCGCCGTCCTGGTTTGTGCCACTGTCGTTTCCGCCACTGTCGTTTCCGCCCAGGCTGGTATCCAGGAGAGATGCGTCATTGGTGCCCGATGATCCCTCTGAACCTCCCCCACAGGCGGTTGATACGAGAAAAAGGGAAGCGACTAGAAGTCGGACTGAAAATGTGACGAAACTCTGAAACCGATCCATGACCATCCTCCGAGGATTTGACTCTGTAGAACAGATAGACTCTGTACAACAGTAGCGGTGGTACACCGATTGATGGTCTTGGGTCTACTACTTGGCGCGAGAATCGTGGCCGGGTGTTCGTTTGGCGCACTGGTGTTTGGGCTCAGGGCTTGGAGCCGTCGTGGGGAGTGAACCGTACGGTCCCTGGATTGGAAGGGCCTAACGAAACAGTGTGATCGTTGCAATGAGGGTGCTGACGAGGCCTGCTCCAACGAACGCTAGCCAGAGACCCATGGTCTGGGCTTTCCCATCCATCACCTGCGTACGGGTCACAACGCTGGGACGGCTGCTCCCAATCGCATTGAAATGACTCCGGTTTTCTGCTGGATGGATCGAACTCGCTGACATGACATTCCCCCTTCAGTGGAATGTTTTAACACTAGCAAAATACTGATCATGTGAGCAAGTTTTCTTCCGCATTTTTTCTTTGAGAATGTAATTCTTCTGCGTGAGTTGTAGTTGTGCGATCCCCCCGAAGAGCCATAAGTCTCTGACTTTATTGTTATTTATTCCAACCTGGGTCGAAACTGGTAGGAGTGCGAACTTCCGCCTGTGTCGTTGGGGCCTTACCCAAGACCACTGAAACCTACCCCGGTCAGCTCTGAGATGGGTTTCTTCCAGGCGGTTAAGTCCTGAAGGGCAAAATCGTTGAGGCTGCTGTGGCCACAGGCCCGGGCAAGCACCTTCATGAGGTCTGTGGTGGCAGTTAGGTAGTTGTGGAGCTGGTGTGCGGACTGTTCGACCTGTAGGCGTTTTCGTAGGTGTTCTTTTTGGGTCGCGATTCCCACCGGGCAGTTGTTGGTTTGGCAGGCCCGCATTCCCAGGCATCCAATGGCTTGCATGGCGGAGTTGGAAACAGCCACAGCGTCTGCCCCCAATGCCATGGCTTTTACAAAATCGGTTTCGGTGCGTAGTCCGCCGGTGACGATCAATGATACGTCGGTTGCCTCCCGTGAATTCAGGTGGCGCCGGGCCCGGGCGAGCGCCGCCATGGTGGGAACGGAAATGTGATCCCGGAAGATTTTGGGTGCGGCGCCAGTGCCTCCACCACGGCCGTCCAGAATGATGTAGTCAGCTGAGGCCTCTAGCGCAAAGTCGATGTCGGCTTCGATATGTTGGGCGCTAATCTTAAAACCTATCGGAATACCACCTGAGACTTCGCGAACTTGATCTGCCAATGCGCGGAACTCTGTTGAAGTGTGTAGATCAGGAAAAGTAGACGGGCTGATGGCAGATTGGCCGGGTGCGAGGCCCCGTACTTCTGCGATTTTTCCTTGCACTTTGTTGCCAGGCAGGTGCCCTCCTGTGCCGGTTTTGGCGCCCTGGCCTCCCTTGAAATGGAATGCTTGTACGTTTTTCACTTTGTCGAGTGACCAACCAAATCTGGCCGAGGCGAGCTCATAGAGGTATCGGCTGTTGGATTGCTGTTCCTCTGGGAGCATGCCGCCTTCCCCGGAACAGATACCAGTGCCGGCCATTTCTGCGCCCTTGGCAAGGGCGACCTTGGCTTGTTCACTGAGTGCTCCGAAGCTCATGTCACTAACAAAGATCGGGATTTCAAAGTGTAGTGGCCTTTTTGCGCGTGGGCCCAGGGTAAAGCCCGTGGCTACGGGTTGATCGTCGAGCAGAGGTTGGGTTGCAAGTTGTGCGGTGAGGATCTGGATATCGTCCCAGCTCGGCAGATCCGTGCGCATGACACCCATGGATGTCATTGGGCCGTGGTGCCCTACGTTTGAAAGACCGTTGCGGGCCAGTTCTTGAATGTGTTTAACGTGGGGCTCTAGCGGCGTTCCGGGGGTGTCCTGATAGACACCCAGGTAGGTCTTGCGGTCGTAGGGCTGGGGGTGCGTGGATGCCCAGGCGCGAACTTCTTCTGCGTCCACTAGAACTGCATCGTTTTTGAGATCGATCGAGCTTGTGAAACGCTGGAGAACCTCGTTGTTGTTGTATTCGCTTACGCCTGAATCAAGTCGGTAGTCCCAGTCGTGCAGCCCGCAGATGATGCTGTCACCCTCCACCCGTCCATCTGCCATCAATGCGCCACGGTGGAGGCAACGCCCGTACAATACTGAAACCTTTTCGTCGTAACGGGTAACGACCAGATCCACGTTTTCCACAACGGCATGGGTGGGTGAGCGGTCCTTTAGTTGTGACCATTTGGCGACGACCGTTGGTTTCGCAAACGTAGACTCAGATTCATGTTGATGTGGCTTCATTGTGTATTGATTCCTAACTCCAAACGGATTCGCTTTGCTGGTGTGACTTGATTTCGAGTTCTTGTCATGTTGTCGTTGGAATTCCCCTTCAAAACGCGAGTGGATCTTGTGGGTTCATGCCCAACAGTAGTGATGCTTTTGGGAAGGGCCTGCACGTCGCGGTCCTGTGTGCTGGAGGGTCGTGCTGATGGGTTGTTTCGGTCGAAGTAATGGGTTGGCGGTCGGGTTGCTGGTTCGTGGGTCGCTGGTTGGCAGGTTGTTGGCTTTTGTTGTCGTGTGCGTGCCTTCACTCGTGGCGACTGCACAACTTAAATATGCACCGTCACGTACATGTGATTCCCTTCAGTGGGAAAGCACTACGGTGCTGCCATTTTGGACATCAGAAATTGATGTGCTTGGCAACGACCATGTCGTACTTGGTGGCGACGAGCTCCAAATTTGGAAGTATCAAAACGGAACGCTCAATCAGGTTTCCGTGCTTCAGAGCAATACGAAGATTCACTCCATGGATGCGGGGGATGGATTTATTGCGACCGCCAAACAGAGCAACGTGTTTTCGCTGGAGGTGTTTGCGCCGCAGTCGGTACCTGCGGGTCAGCCCTGGTGGACGGCGACTGCATGGAATCAGAGGTCGTTGGGGGCTACCTCGTCTTTTACTGGTTCGACGGACTATCGAACGCCTCCCCAGGTGGTTGCCGACGGCACTACAATCGTGGCCGCCAACTTGCGATCGGCAGGCGTTCGATTTCTCCGCGTGCATGAAGTGTGTGGCACGCAACCCAGTGTTTGTTTGAACACACTTGGATACGCGTATGCACGCCGTGCTTCTTACGACGACTCGCTTCGGATGGGTACGTTGGGGGGCGACTTGGTTATTCAGCACGAAAACTGGCATCGCCGATACCCCATGCAGGACGTGGTTTCTGCGGCGACCAGTTCCAGCACAGCTTTGCTCGATTACGTCTCTTTGCCTCAGCCCGAATACAAAGGCACGGGAGAAGGGGTTGGAGCGGATGAGAACTCGGCAGCACTGGTATTTTTGGAGCACCTACCGAACGGCGTCACTCAACTACGGGTTACGCGGGCGAGCGAGGCTAGCGTTCCCCAGGAGCTTGCACGTGTGGATTTGTCGAACGTGCCGCAGTTCAATGCGGGGTTTTTGAGAGATGTGGTTGTTTCCAGCGGCAAAGTGTTCTTGCTGGAGCGGCAAGGTCAACTCTCTGGGTTAAGTCGCCTTCACGTGATGAGGGCCTGCTGGTGAACTGCGAACTTATGGAAACACGTTCTAGCAATGCTGGACGGGATTGGATGGGAGTTTGGTCAATGGGTCGATCGGTAAGTATTTCTTGGGTACGTGGTGCCCTGTTGTTTGGGGGCTATTCGATTGCGTTGCTTGCGTGCAGCATGGAGTCTGGAAGCGAGGGTTGGACTACAGGTCTTGAGGAGGCTCCTGAGGACCCGTCTGTTGTGGATTCTCCGGCCGTTGAGCTGACTGCGGCCCAGCCAGATCCAGGCGATGACGGAAATCCCGATGTTCCCGCACGAGATGGCAAAATCGTTCCTTCTTCGCTGACTGCTACTCTTGGACCTCAGTTCGGAGGCAGCTTGAATCCTCCCCCTTCCGGCACTTGCACCTGGATGTCGATCGAGTCTGAGTTGCGGCCTTCATTCCGCGTGACTGATGCGGACGTGATTTTTCAGGGGCGTGACCTCTACGTCGTGCTTGTTGGCATCGATGGCATGGCGACGTACCGCTACGACGAAATTCGACGTGCATTTGTAGGGGGCACCGTGGTTCGCAAAACCCAGACGGGTAACTTGAACCGAGTGGCGATTGGTCGTGAGTTCTTTGCGTTTACGAACTTCACAAGCCGCTACCACATGAATTTTCTTGTTCCTGGTTCGACCACGCGTCCTTGGATGTCGTCGCCCACGTGGACGGATCTGGGATCTTCTGGAACCGCCCTGTCTCTGGGGGCGTTTCAGAGCTTTCCGGAGTTGACGGCCGCAGGTTCACTTGCGGTGCTGACGGGGCAAAATGCGGGCGGTACGCAACCTGCCAAGTTGGTTGAACGGTTGGGCAGTGGGCCTGTGGATCTGGGGAGAATTCAGTGGTGGGCTGATCGGAACTACCCAATTCGTGTGGCCATGTCGGAGGATTGGTTCTTCATGGCCAATGCGGGTTGGGTGGATATGGTTTCCATTGCCGATCTCCGTTCATCTGTTTCTTCAAGTTCTCAACCTCCATTCCAAGCGGTTACCACAACACCGCTTTCAGGTTTGCTTGATATGGACACGTTTGGGCCAGCGGGTCTTGCCCTATTGGAGGAGAGTCCGCGGGGTAGGTTTCTTCGTGTGATCAAAGCGGATCCGACACGGGTTGGGCCTGCCATTGCTGAGATTGATGTGACTGCGTTGGATGTTCACCGTGTTGCCGTGGCCGCGGATGCGGTAGTGATGGTGTCCCGTGAAGACGACGATGTAAACGGCGATCCGGGTGGGCGTGGGGTTGTCTATGTGGCCCAGGGTTGCTGGTAGCGGCTAGACCGGTTCGCTTTCTATCTGATCGACCCTCGGCGTCCAGCAAAACCACCATGTCGTTCCAGTCTTCTCACCAATACTCGGCATTGCCTTGTCGAATGTCACGCCCTGGAGGCTCCGCTGGGCGCCGATCATTCAATCATCTAAAAATCGAACCGGTCTAGGGGCAGGTGGTGTTGAAAAGGTAGCTTGCGCCCGAGTTTTGATCAGGGTCATCGTGACCGGGAGCGCCTACTGCGGTGTGGGTTTGGCTCACGGCAACCGTTTGCCCAAAGGCGTCCCCATCTGCTCCGTCCGTGGGGAATAGGGGCAGAGAAGATCCGAGCAGGATACTTTCCAGGTCAAACAACTCTGCACGCCCCTGTTTGGAACTTCCGTACCCCGGGGCGCCTACGGCCAGTAGGGTGCCGCTTAGGGCAAGGCTTGCGCCGTACTGCCCGTTTTGCACAGGGCTTGATGGATCTGTTGCCCGGTGGATACTCCATCCAGCTGTGTTTTTGTAGATGTAGACCTTACCTGAATCAGCGAACGTGGTTCCGTCGTAGTCAGGTGAGCTTGCCACAAACCAATCGTCACTGATGGCGACTGCGGCACCAAAGTGATCGCCGCTATTGGCGCCGGATGGCACGTGTTTTGAGTCTTCTGTCCATGGGCCGATACTCGTGGTTTTTGTGTACACGTACGCGGCCCCCTGTTCCAAGGATCCGTCACCTGGGGCGCCCACCACCAGGTTTGTCCCGTCCATGTCGATGGATGCACCGAAGCTTTGAGCGGCAGAGGAATCGGCGGGCAAAATCTCCGCGGCGTATTGCCAGAACCCAGCGATTTCGGTGAATAGATACACCGACCCTGAGTCACTATGTACGTCGCTGTTTCCCGGCGCACCTGCGAACAGGTTGGTTCCGTCAAACGCGATCGAGCTTCCTAGTCGGTCCCCCGCGGCTTGGTCGAAACCTACCAATTGATCCGTTTCTGACCAGGCACCCGTAGTCCGTTCAAACAGGTAGACTTTTCCTTTTTTGTTGTTGGAGCCAGGGGCCCCCACCGCAAGAAGATCACCGTCAATGCCGATCGCTGTGCCGAACTCCGCGTTCTTTGCAGCATCGGAAGCTGTGATCCTTTCCTCCTGGATCCATGCAGACCCCGAGTTTCGGTAGAGGTATACGGATCCCGCATTCTCGCCACCTTCGTCGTTGTCGTCCAAGGGCACGCCGACAGCGAGTAGGTCATCCTGGAGAGCCACGGTCATTCCGTAGTTGTCCTGGGAAGAATCGGTATGGGCCGGGTTGAGTTCCTGGGTATTGGCCCAGGATGAGCCTACGTTCTCGAATAGGTATGTGTTGCCAGATTCCCGGTCAGGGGCGTTGGTAACACTTGAGCTTGCTACGAACTGGTTCGAGTCGAGTGCTACGGCGTTGCCGAACCGATCCCAGGCTCCGACTGAGGAAGGTTGGTGTTTGGATTTTTCAACCATGGTTGCGCTCATGGAGTTGTCGAATAGATACACGGAGCCTACGCCGTTTGCGAGCATGCGGCGGTCCATGTGGGCGCTGACCACAAGTTTTGATCCTTCGTAGTCTAGGTCCCACCCGAACTGTTGGTTTGCCGTGGTGTCTGATGGAGTGAACTTTTGAATCTGATGCCACGCGCCCATGGTGTTGCGCTTGAATAGGTAAGTTGCGCCTGAGTTAAATCCAATGTCGTCGACGAAGGGTGCACCCACCGCGAGGTAGTTCCCTTGAATCGCGATGGCGTGTCCAAAATAGTCGTTCGCGCTTCCGTCAGAGGCGGTGACCTTTGTGCCCAGCGTTAGTCCGCCACTGATCGTTTCGTAGATGTAAACGGATCCTGACCCGGACCCATTGTCATCGTCTCCGCTCGCGGAGACTGCGATCTTGTCGGTGCCAAGTGCTACTGCTGCGCCGAATAGATCTCCTGCTTGACCGTCGGCTGCTGTGATTTTGGTGGATTGAGCCCATTCGGTGCCATGGGTGTAGACGTAGGCGGCTCCCGCATCAGCGCCTTTGTCGTCGTCCCCAGTGGCAGAAACAATCAGGGTATTTCCGAGTAGATCGATGTCGTTTCCAAACGTATCGCCACCCTGGAGTGAAGATGGAACGAGTGTTTGTTCGTGGATCCAGCTTCCAGCAACCTGCTCATATGTGTAAACGGAACCTGCTTGGGTACCCGCGGTGTTGTTTAGTGGTGAGCCAACCGCGATTCGATCCCCTGAAATGGCGACGTGTGCGCCGAACTGCCAACCGCTTTGCCCGTCTGGCGCGAGCAGGGTGGCTTGGAAGATCCACTGACCCGATACTTTTTCGTACACGTGAACCGCGCCGGCGTTGTCCCCATTTTGGTCGTCGCCCGGGGCTCCCACAACAACATGATCTCCGTCGGTATCAATACTTACTCCGTTAAAATCGGTGACCGAGTCTTGCTCTGGGTTGCTCAGTTTTGTTGTGCCTGTGCTGATGCATCGGTTCCAACATGTGCCCGTTTGGCATAGGCCGTCGTGACCACCTGACTCGCAGGGTGTTTCGTCGGGTGTGAGTGTTGTGGAGCAACTTCCTGTGGTGCAGCTTTCATCGGTACAGGGGTTCCCGTCGTTGCAGTCGAGGCACGTGGATCCGCTGGTGCCGCAGGCTGTGGAGTCTGGTGGGTCCATGCAGGCAATGCCGTTCCAACACCCCGTACAGCAGTCTCCATCATGGCAGATTCCATTGAGGCCGCCGTCGCTCGTGCAGCTTGAGCTTTCAGGGCACACGTTTAGTACCGCCATGCAGATTCCACTTTGGCATGTTCCGGAGTCTCCGTTGCTGGTACATAGGGTTCCGTCGGCCAGCACTTGGCTTTCGCATTCTCCTGTGGCGCATTCTTCCATGGTGCAGGGGTTGGCGTCGTCACATGGGTTGCAGGTTTCGCCCTTGGTTCCGCATATGTTGATGTCTGTACCGTCTGCGCATGCGGCGCCGTTCCAACATCCGGTGCAACACTGGCCGCTTCTGCAGATGCCTGGATCATCGTTTGATGCGCAGTCTGTGAGCTCTGGGCAGGAGTCGTTTTGGGAGCAGTTGCCGTCGATGCACTGACCTTCTGTTCCCTCTCCTTCTGATCCTGTGCTGATGGTGCATAGGGTACCGTTGGCCCGTGGGCTTGTTGTGCAGCTACCGTCCTCACACGTGGTGTCGATGCAGGGGTTGTCGGTGGTGCACTGGTCGGCGCTCTGGCACTCCGTGCCGCCTCCCTGGTCTGGTGGTTCAGGGACGGGTTGGTTGTCGAGCAATAGGCCGCACCCCTGGGCGCACGCAAGGATCGTGAGGGATGCCACTAGGTACGTGGCGAAGGACATTGCTTGGGATTCACCGCAAATCGGCATCGATTTGGATAGGTGCATGCACTCTTAGGATATTACTTTTCTATAAAAACTGTAAGATTACAGCTGTTATTCGATGTAAGTGGTTGAATTTATGGGGCCTGGCCCCTTATCTGAGGGGGATTTGGTAGTAGAGGGCGATGCTTTCTGGGGTACCGTAGGCCCCCTGGATGCGGCAGAGTTCTTTGGCGCCTAGCTCCAGGTTGATGGTTTGCATCGCCTTTGTTTTGCTTAAGCGATTGCGCCCGGACACGTACTTGTACCGTGGCGTTCCGTCGGGTTTTTGAAGAGTTCGGGCGTGGGCGATTTGGGCCCGTTTGAGCTGCCGCCCAATGCCTTGCCCCTGGAACTCCGGCACGACCGTGATGGCACTGGAGTAGAGGGTGACGTGTTGACCTAGGGTTGGATCCCGGTCGGGGCCCGCACGCCCGGTTACGGTCTCCAGGGGCCGTGCGAGCGCGTAGCCGGCAAATATCCAGCTGGATTTACCGTTTGCGTCTGTGGATTCGATCTCTGCGATTTGGGCGAGCAAGTTTGGCTCGTTCATGATTTCTTGAAGTTTTTCGGGTGGGTCGCGCCGTGCGGGTTCGTAGGCGCGCGCCTCTAACTCTGAGATCTTTTCTAGGACCCTACGCCGTTGTCGGTCTCCCACGGAGCGGATGCGCACGCGGGGAGTTGGCGGCTGTGTCGGTTTGGAAATAGGCGTGAGCTTTTCATGGTGGGTGAACTCACCCGGTTCTGCGAGTCGGGAGGCCACAGGAATGACTACGTTCCGCAGTGCGTAGCTCCCGGCAGGGCGGTAGTTTCCGCTGGTTCCTGTGCCGCCAAAGGGCAACCGGGGGCTGGCCTGATTGGTGCTTCGGTTGTGGTTGAATATGGCCGTTTCCACGTGTTGAAGCATGTACTGGAATGTTTCGCGATCCTTGGAAAATAGGCTGTGAGACAACCCACGGGTACCGTGGTTGAGTTGCTCAATCACCTGATCAAGGTCGTCGTAGGATTGGATGTGGAGATCGGGGCCGAACAGCTCGTGGTCTGTGTAGCCTGGTATGCCCCGTGTACCGTCGGGTAGCCGATGCAAGGTTGGTGCCACAAAGTTGCCACCCTGTTCGGCGGAGCCCTGCGCGACCAGGATGGCACCTGCTGCAACGGCCACCGCCTTGGCTTGTTCCAGGGCTCTGTGACCTGACGGGGTGGCGAGCGGTCCTGCAAATGCGGAAGGGTCTTCCTGGGCTCCCATATGAAGCCCCGTGACCTGTTGCCGTAGCCGTTCCGAGAGAGCGTCAATGATGTTTTTGTGGGCAAATATGCGGTCGGTACATGTGCATCGTTGGCCTGTGGTGAGGTATCCGCCCACGGTAATCTCGTGGGTTGCCTGGTCGAGATCGGCGTTTGCCTCCACCACGACTGAGTTTTTCCCACCCAGCTCTAGGGCCACGAGAACTTCGGGCCGGTCGAGGGTGGATTCGAGAATGCGTCTTGCTGTTTTCCAGGATCCAGTGAAGCACAGACCCCTGAGGTGCGGGTGTTGTAGTAATGCGGCTCCTGCAGAACCCGTGCCTTGAACCAGGTTGAGTACCCCGGGGGGCAAGCCTGCGGCTTCTGCGGCTTCCGCGTAGCGTTGGGCGGTAAGGGGAGCCACTTCACTTGGTTTGATGACCACGGTGTTGCCCGCGAGCAGGGCGGGTAGGACGTGTGCGTGGCACAGGTGAAGTGGGAAGTTGAACGGGCCAATGACGCCAACGACCCCGAGGGGTTTGAACGTGAGCCACTCGTTTGGAAACCCATCGAGGGCTCCGGAGTTGAATCGTGCTTTGTATTGATCTTGTACGAGATCAAAGCGTTGAATGAGGGTTTCAACCTCGGTTGCGGCTTCCGTGCGGAGCTTGCCGATTTCCAGGGAAAGTGCCTCTGCGATAGTTGTTTTGTTGGATTCAAGGGCGGTTTTGAACCGCAGGAGATGGGCCCACCTGTCGTCAGGGCCCAGGTTTCGCCAATGTGTGCGTGCGGCGTGGGCGGCGTCACAGGCTTTTTGCACGTGGTGGGTATCGGTGTGGGTGTGAAATAGGGGCTCGTGGTTTGCGGGATTGGAGGAGGTCAGGTGGGTGTTGCCATTGAGCACGAACTGCCCGTCTATCCAGTCTCCCCGTCCGTTGATGATCCCCATGGGCCTATTCTACCAACTTTTTCTAGTATTCGGTGGAACTGCGGAATCTGGGGTTGTGCTGGAGGTGCGGTGCGTTAGGTTTGGCCTACCATGGCTGAAGCAGATCCGGATCGTTTGGTGGAGTGTGTGAAACTGGGGAAGTCCCTTCCAGGTTTGAAGCGGCAGCCTTTTCCCAACGAAATGGGCAAGCGCATTTTTGAGACGGTTTCCAAGGAGGCTTGGGACCAGTGGCTCCAGGAGAGTGTGCGTTACATCAATACTTACAGGGTCGATCTCTCCAGCAAGGACGGCACGGAGTTTATGTTGAAGCAGCTTCGCGTGTGGTTGGGTTGGGAAGAGGGAGAGTTGGCCCAGACAGCTTGGGTTCCAGAAGATGGGGAGGCCACAGCGAGCGGTGAGGCTCCTAACGAGAGCGAATAGCCTGCGCCCCTCAGGTTGATGAACTTGAAGAGATAGGGAGCTAAAAATCGCTCGGATCTATTGTTGTTGCAATAGACGGTTTGCTACGTGGCTAGGCGTGTCTTTTTCGATGTCCACCCACAGATTGGCCCGTCGCATGGTGTGGTTGTCAATGCTGTTTGCTAGCGTTCTTAAATGTTCGGCGGTCTCTGGGTGTTCTGCGACCCATTGCCCATTGGCGAGCAGGGCTGCGTCGTAGGCTGGGATTGCGTGCTTGTCGTCGGTGAGAATACGTAGGTTGTGCGTGTTGATTCTCCCATCGGTGGTGAAGGCGGTGATCACGTCCACTTCGCCATGGCTGACCGCGTCGTACATGAGCGCAGGGTCCATGGTGCGAGTGGCCTTGAACTCTAGGCGGTAGGTGTTTTGGAGGCTTTTCCACACTTCCCTTTTTAGGAACTCGTAGTCATTGCCTAGTTCCAACTGTGACGCATGGATGGCGAGATCGGAAATGGTGTTGAGTTGTAGGCGATCCGCCAGGTCGGATTGCACGGCAAATGCGTAGCTGTTCTCAAAGCCCAGCCAGGCGAGGATGTGTACGTTGTGTTGTTTAAGGAGAAAGTCTGCGAGAAATCCTTGAAGCGCCATCTGCCCGGGAGGCTTCGACCCCTGGGCCCGCTTGTGGCGCTCGGGTACTACCAACATGTTCCAGAGGGTTCCGGAGTAGTCCACGGACAGGTCGATGGCGTTGTGGGTCAACCCATCGAATACCACCGAGGAGCCAAGGGACTCGAGCACTATGGTTTGATGCTTGGGTTGGTGTTGATGAATGCTGTGTTCGATGAGCGCACCAAGAATGAGTTGTTCGGTGAAACCTTTTGTGCCGATGGATGTTTGGCGTTCCTTGGGAAACGCCGAAACCACGAGTGGTGCTGCGATGATCCAAAGCGACAGGGCGGTTGCGGTGCCCACGACCCATCGAAAATGGGCTTTCTTGTGTGCCTTGAGGAACCTTTCGGCTACGGTGACCACACTTTGCAGACCGATGGCAAGCAATGCCGCTGTTACGCAGCCCCAAAGAACGAGGGAGTGATTTCGGGTTTGTAGCCCTGTAAAGATGTAGTTTCCGAGGCTTTTTGCTCCGATGGGGGTGGCGAGTGTTGCCATACCCACGGTCCAGACGGTGGCCGTACGAACACCGGCCAAAATCAAGGGAGCCGCGAGAGGGATTTCAACCCGCAGGAGTGATTGGCGAGTGGTCATGCCCATGGCCTTGGTTTGCTCCTGGAGCTCTTTGGGTACCTGTTGGATTCCGGTTACGGTTGCTACCAGTATTGGAAAAACCGCGTAGGCGCAGAGCCCGAGAACGGCGGGAACGGTGCCGATGGCGGGCGCGCCGAGGTAGCTCAGGAGCGGAACCATGGCGGCCAGGAAGGCGAGAGCGGGTATGGTTTGGATGATTCCTGAGACCCCGAGCAGTAGTCCGCTGACTTTCCTGTTGCGTGACGCCAATACACCGAGGGGAACGCTGAGTAGGCAGGAGGCCATGGCTGCGGTGAGTGTCAACCGCAGATGGGCGAGTGTGAGCGTACCAAGTTCAGTGAAGTTCATGGCTCACCTAGCTCGGTTTGCAGGTGTTGTGACTGTTGCTGGGTGTGGGCCAGAAGTTCCTGTAGGTACGCAGACTGGGGGTTGTTGGCCAGGGATTGCAAATCGCCGCTTTCCACCAGGCGTCCCCTATCCATCACTGCGGCATAGTCTGCCACGGCAAAGGCCTCTGCCACATCGTGGGTGACGACGATGGACGTAAACCCCAGCTCCTTGTGGAGTTTGGTGAGCAGTATTTGCATACGCTTTCGGGTGAGCGGATCCAGTGCTGAAAAGGGTTCGTCCAACAGGATGATTTTGGGGTCGGTCACCAGGGTACGGGCCACGGCCACCCGTTGTTTTTGGCCTCCTGAGAGTTGATGGGGGTACCGGTTGCCGAACTCGGTGCTGTCTAGTTCCACTTGCTTCAGCGCATGGGTTGCGCGGCGGAACCGTTTTTCTGGAAGATTCTTCGCTTGGGAAATCCTTGGGTTGGATGCTCCCAGGAGAATTTCCTGGGGGAGGGTGACGTTTTCCAGAACCGTCATGTGTGGGAACAGGGCTCCGTTTTGGGGCACGTATCCCACGCTTCGCCGAAGCTCGATAGGGTTCCATTCTTTTTGCGGGATTCCCTGGATGCAAAGGGTACCGTCAGAAGGTGCGAGTAGCCCGTTTACTAGTTTCAGGGCGGTGGACTTTCCTGAGCCGGATGGGCCAACCAGGGCGGTGATCTTCCCAGTGGGAATTTCCAAGGTGAGGTCCCGAACACCCCCGCCCGTGGGAAATGTTTTGCTCACCGTTTGATAGCGAATCATGGTGTTCCCGAGGGCAACCCCTGTTGGGTTTGCTTACGCGGTTGGCGGTGCACTGCAAGGGCAATCTGGGTAGCGAGACCAGTTTTGGTGCTCTGGTGGGGTTTCTCTTAACGACACTGGGGTTTCTCTTAACGACACTGGGGTTTCGGTCTATGGTGGGATGGTTGGTGTGGGGTGGATGATTCATGGACAGGCTTAGGACGTTCAACACGGTACCGCTGGAGGTTCCTCAGGTGGTGATCCCTTGAGTGATGGGCCAGGCGACGGGGAAGCGTCCAAACGGGGTCCTTGGAACGGGGATTCAGGAGCCCAACCTTCTGAATCGGCTCGGGATGGGTTGTCTGGTCACCCTTCAGAGGCTTCAGTTCCTGCCACGGGTGGAGGAACCGTGGGTGTGCCCTCCATGGATGATGGTTCCCTGCCAGCAACGTCAGGGGAGGCGGGGCAAACCCGTGACGAGCTCTCTGGAGCCGGCCGCCAGGGTGAACGTGGTGACGACACTGGGCAACTGCCGTCAAAGGAGTATCTAGGCGCGGGCCGTTCGGAGGCATCAGAGGAACTTGATCCCACCATTGTGGTTCCTTCCTCTCGAATGATCGACGGCAAGTACAAGCTTGGTCGAATTATCGGGGAAGGTGGAATGGGGTCTGTGTATGAGGCCCAGCACACGGACCTTGGTGCCACGGTTGCGATCAAACTACTTAGCGATTCTTTTGCGGAGGATCCTACTTTTGTTCGGCGGTTTCGTCGTGAGGCGAGGGCTGCGGCCGCGGTGCGACATCCCAATGTTGTGGCGGTGACTGACGCGGGCACAGACGAGCAGGGGGTTCCATTTCTCGTGATGGAGCTGCTGGACGGGGAGAGTTTGGCTTCTGTGCTCCGCCGGGAACGGGTGTTGTCTGCTGAGGTGGCGGGTAATATCGCAAGTCAAGTGTTGGCGGGGTTGGCGGCAGCTCACCAAAAGGGAGTGATCCACAGGGATCTAAAGCCTGCCAACGTGTTTCTTACGCAGCAGGCGGATGGCACCCAGGTGGCTAAGTTGCTCGATTTTGGAATCTCGAAGTTTGCCGCTGATCAGGGCCTGGGCACGGTTACTGCGGATGGCGCGGTGATCGGCACCCCAAGTTACATGGCTCCAGAGCAGGTACGGGGTCATAACGATCTTGATTCCCGGATTGATATTTACGCGGTGGGAGTACTTCTTTACCGCATGATCACCGGCAAGTTGCCGTTTTCTGGGAAGAAGTCCAAGGAGATCTACGATAAGATTCTTGCGGGCAACTACCTGCGACCTTCTGAGGTTCGGCCGGGTGTTTCCAAAATGCTTGAGGCCGTGGTTGTTCGGGCCATGTCTGCAAAACGGGAGGATCGCTTTCAGGATGCGCGGGGGTTCCGTGAGGCGGTGCGTTCTGCGGTTCCGATGATGGAATCTACGGGTTCGATTGCAGTGCACTCACGAACATTGACTCCGGTATCTGTATCCACCCGGCCCTCGTCACCTCCGGGGTACGGCGGGGCGGGGGCTGATCCTCACCCGGTTTCGCCAGATCTGTTGAACGATCGCCCTGAGGATGCACCCACACGTAGTGAGCATGGCGCCACGGGTGATCGGAGGCGATTTCAACGGTTTTTGGTGCTCCTGGTGTTGCTGGTGTCGTCCGTAGGTGCGGTTGTGTTTTGGGTGGCCCGTAGGGATTCGGTCATTGTGACGACCTTGCCGCCCGTACGGTACGGAATCACCCGATATTCCCACCGTGAGTTGGTGGTGAGTAGCCATCGCCCCTTGGTGGAGTACCTGCAAAAGAAGCTGCACAGGCGTGTGGAATTGGTCGTTGCGGAGGACTACGAGCTTGCCCGCAAGTTGGGTGAGGGGGAAGTTCATTTGGCTGCTCTTTCTGCCTATCGGTACGTGCAGGCCAAACGCCGATCGCCTGCGTTGCGTTTGATTGCTACGGCGGTGAACCCAGGTGGGACTTCCTACGAAGGCCATGTTTTGGCTCGTGCGGATTCAGGGATTTCTGAATTGAAAGACCTGGTGGGTAAGGTGTTTTGTTACGTGAGCCCCAACTCAAGCTCGGGTTACTTGTATCCCCGTGCCCTGTTTCGCCAGCGGGGTATGGATCCCGATTCTGCATTTCGGGCCACGCGATTTACCGGTGACCACGGCCAGGCCCTGCGCGCTTTGGATTCAGGAGTGTGTGATGGGGCGGCGGTGGCTCAAGGCATTCTTTCTGCGGAACCGGGGCTTTCTCAACAACGTTTTCGGGTGGTGGCGAGTACTTCTCGCATTCCGTACGACGCGTACTGCCTAGGGCGTACGGTGGACGATAAGCTTTCCCAGGCGATTCAGGATACGCTGCTTGCGTTGGAGCCAGACAGCAAAGTGGCGCGTGACATGTTTGGCCCCCATGGGCAGCTTCGGGGGTTTGCCCCCGCGAGCGACAATCACTACGACCCGGTGCGTGAGATTGAACGTTTTCTCGATGAGGCTGTTGGCGATCCGCCGGTTGGCTTGTAGGTGTTTGGGGGCTTTGTCCCTGTGGGCAGTTGTGTGGGTATCTCTCGCTGCTCACGCCCAGGACAACCGCGTGTTGGTGATTTCCGATCGGGTAGACGTACATGAGGAAACCTTGGGTGGCTTGCTTGCGGATCCCGAACTGGAAGTTTCTGGGTTGGCCTGGAATGGGGATCAACTTGTGGTGCTGCCCCAGTATCCAAGCCAGGCACCCGCTTTGGGCTGTTTGCCGTTGATCTCTGGGGAAGCTTTGGGTTTGTTGGCTTCCTCGGGCACGGTGGTGACGTCGGGTTGTTTGCAGTGGGTTGACTCTGGTCTGCCGAGCCAGATCGATGGTTTTGACGGATTTGAGGCGATTGCTTTTGATGGGCGGCACGCATTTTTGCTTGTGGAAGCGAAGCAGGGCGGAAGGGCCGTCGGATATTTCGTTCGTGCTGTATTGGAGGGGCCCGCATTGGTGCTGGAGCTCGACACGCTTCTGAAGTTTCCTGCACAGGTTGTCGCAGAAAATTTGGGGTACGAGGCGCTGGTTGTTTTGGAAGAGGGTGTGCTTGTGATGCACGAAGCCAACGGTGCCGTGAATGGGAATCCCAAGGCCTTTTTGGTGAATCGAGATGGAGTGTTGCTCCGTGAGGTACAGATGCCTTTGATTGAGTATCGAGTTACCGATGCCACGGCTTCAGAGCAGGGAAGGTTTTGGGTCAGCAACTACCACTACGAGGGTGACCTGTGGCCTGCGGGATTGGATTGCCCCGCCTTTTTTTCGGAATTTTTCCAAGGGTTCAGAGGACACCCTCTGTTCACGTCGTTGTCGGAACGACCGGTGGAGCGGTTGATGGAGTTGCGGTGGGACCCGACGACGGGGACGGTTGAGTTTGAAACTGTGTTGAATATTTCTGTCCAGGGAGAGGGTCGCAACTGGGAAGGTATTGCGAAAGGATTGGGTGGTGGATTTGTGCTGTTCACCGACAAATATCCTCGTTCCATTTTAGGCAGGGTGCCCAAGAGTGTTTCGAAGTGAGGTCCGTGGACCCCTAGGCCAGTTTGGGTCAGGGTTGCCTGACCCCGGATTGTGGTCTCAAGGGGGATTTGGGGGTGTTTCCCCCTATTTTTAGTCCTTTTTTGTTCATGGAACATTTCCTGCATAAAGTTTGCTTGTGCTGAACACGCGCATATCTCTGTTTTTCGGAGCTTTCCTGTTTTTGTGGGGAGTGGTGGGATTTGTTGTGTCGGCGCCTTCGGCGGAAGCTCAGCTGGGGATGGGGCTTCAGGCCGATATGCCTGGTGATGGAGATTTGTTGAGCGGGCGATCTGTGGCGCTTCCGGCAGCCCGTCGTCGCCGTTCCACCTGGCGGTGGCAGCAAATCAATACTTCGCCGCGCATACTGGGGCAGCTTGCTGCGGTGTCGGTGGATCCTGACAACCCCAACCGTATTTTCGTGGGAACCATGGAGAACACCTTGTTGAGATCCTTGGATGGTGGCGCGACCTGGCGCGAGATCGAGGTATCGCCCTACGTCAATCCTGCCAAGGAGGTGAAAGTGAAGGCACCTGGTTTGCCCGATCTTGGAGAGAACCTGAACAAGGGCATGACTTTCTTTGTGGATCCCCCTTACCAGCGTCGCCCGGTGGATCGTGTGTTGCTTGAGTTTGATACGGATTTTCTGAGTGTGAAACCCCCGTACTGGTCGATTGGCTTTAAGCCCTACGAGCCTCCGGTGAAGAAAACTTTTCTGAAGGATTCTATTCGCCGTCAGCCCACGTTTTCTGTTCGTCGTTTTGCCATTTGCCCGGGTGCGGAGTTTCCGTTGGTTGTGGCCACATGGACAGAGATTCTTGGGTCCCAGGACGACGGGCTCACGTGGGTGCGCCTGTTTCGAATCGCAGGTTCGGACATGTCGATTCGTCACGTGGAGTGCAACCCAAACAATCCCAACGATCTGCTGGCTGCAACGGGATACGGAATTTTCTACTCCCATGATGGAGGTGCCTCCTGGGACCAATCCATGACCGGGTGGCCTGGCCGTTTGAGTGCAGCGGTGGCGTTCGATCGAAGCGAGGAAGGTCGCGTGTATGCTTCCAGTAAGCACTGGCTTTACGGCGGGGAAATCGGAACAGATCGGGGTCTGCAGCGGATTTATCCGGATTTCGAGGGTGACACTGCGCCCTGGGAAGTCATCAACTGGGTGGAGACCATGGCAGGGGCCCTGTGGCTTGCGACGGACGATGGGATTCGTATTTCCTACGATGGCGGGAGAACGTGGGATCCCCAATCACCGCTTTTGTTTTCTCACATGGTGATTCGTCAGATTACTGCGGGGTACAACGATGAGGGCCGACGGCGGATAGCGGTGATTGAACGGGATTGCCCTCTTCAAAAAAAGTTTGGTTACCTGGTTGCAGGTCGCCAGCTTTGTCGCAACTCAGAAGTCTATGCCACCGATGATGATGGCGATACTTGGTTTCTCTTCTTTAATGGCATCACACGGCGCCAGGCATTTCAGATGGCCGCCGCGCCTGCCATCCCGGGGACACCACCCCGTTGGTGGATCGTGGCGGGAAACGAACTTTGGGCAACGGTTCCACCGAACTATCACGATGAGGGTGAGGTCGACTTCGAGTCCGCAGCCTGGGCTGTCGATAAGCTTCGCCGCAACCCTACGTTGACTGACGTAACCAACGCTGCCTTTGAAGGGACTCGCGTGCTTCCCAAGAAATACTTGGACATGTTCGATATCCTAAAAGACCGAGACTACTATCCAGTTGTGCACTCACGTTTTACCCACACGGTTACCGACTATGGTGATAGTGGCTTGCAGACTCCAGTGAACGCCTTTACCAGTGAGACTGTTTCTCGCACGTTGAATACTGAGTTCTTCACTTACGGCCAATGGCGTTTCAATGGGATTCCGTTTACTTTTCGAGAGGTGGGCAACGACCGTAGGTCGCTCTACAAGATTCGCTACAATATCCAGTTTTCCATTGAAGACGCGTGGCATGAGCGCGTGTTGCTTTTGTCTCGGATTGGTCGTGGCATGACGGATCGCTTTCAGATTGAAGTGTACAAGGCTAGGATTGCTGCACTGGAGACGGTGATGGAGATTTGGGGCCGAAAATCGATGGATTCCTATGTTCCGGATCCAAGGGAAGGTAGACAATATGTGTTGTAGTCGATGGGTGTATGGCTCAGAAAAGGGACCGTTTTTCGGTGCTGTCCTTGGTGGCGTTCTCCTTGCGAGCGTGTTGTTTGGTGCGTCCACGGTATTTGCTCAAACGGCGGATATTGTGAGCGAAGCAAATGCGACCTTGGATCACGAGCCCAACGTGGCTGAAACTACACGTGTCGCCCTGAAGTACTTTCGAATTGATCCGGAAAACTTTGATGGTTTACGTGAGGCGGCTCGTAATCGTGCCTGGCTTCCTCTGATGGCTGCGGGCTATCGTTTTGAGAACGACGACTACAATAACTTCCATGAGCAGTTTGATTTTGAGCCCCGTACCAATGACAGTGAAAGCCGCACGATTCGGAATTCCATGACCATCGGTGCGGTGTGGGATTTCCGCGAGGTGGTGTTTAACGCTTCTGAGGTGCAGGTGTACGGTTTGATCGGCGTTCAGCGTGACATCATGCTGGAGTCCATTCGTACCTATTATCTGCGTAGGCAGCTCTATTTGCGATTGTTGCTGCGCCCCCCGGAAGATCCCCTGGCGTTTGCTGCCTTGCAGATGCGCGTGGATGAGTTCACCGCGATTCTAGATGTGCTTACCGGCGGTTGGTTTTCAGAGGAGGGCGCGCGTCGCCTTCAACGGAAGAATGCTGAAGCAGGGCGACCCGTTGGTCCGGCAGGCTCCCGGGGGGCGCAACGTGGTGCCGGTGGACGTGAGAGTGGATCCGGAGCTTCTTCGGCTGGGCGCCCTAGTAGCGTAGTTCGACCCGGGGAAACAACTGCCCGTGCACCCAGCCGGGTACGTCGAGTGCGTCGGGTACGTCGCGTGACCGCACCCGATGGAAGCACCCAGTTGGTGCGTCGTGTGCCCACACAATCTGGCCAAACCCCACCTAGCGGGGCGCAGGCAGGAGGACGCCAACCCACTGGCGCGGGGCAACCGACCAACGCGGAGTCACAGTAAGCTAACAAAAATCTATGCCTTGCTGAGAAGGGAAGCGATGTCCCGTGCAGCGTAGGTGAAGATGGCGTCGCTTCCGGCCCGTTTGAGTCCAAGCAGGGACTCGAGCATGACCTCATCCCAGGTGAGTGCGCCTGCGATGGCCGCGAACTTCAGCATCGCGTATTCACCGCTTACTTGGTAGGCCAGGGTCGGTACTTTGAACGTACGTTTGATATCGCCGATGATGTCCATGTAGGGCATGGCGGGTTTGACCATGACCATGTCGGCCCCCTCCTGTAGATCTAGGGCGACCTCGTGCAGGGCTACGTTGCTGTTGCCGGGATTCATCTGGTAGGAGCGTTTGTCTCCCTTGAGGTTGGACGTTGATCCAATGGCGTCTCTGAACGGCCCGTAGAACGACGACGCATACTTTGCTGCGTAGGAGAGCAGGACTACCTTTTCAAAGGATTCCGTGTCTAGGGCATCTCGAATGGCTGCGATTCGGCCATCCATCATGTCCGAGGGGGCGAGGATATCCGCGCCAGCACGGGCCTGGTTGAGGGATTGTCTTTGTAGGGCTTCCACGGAACGATCGTTGTGAACTTCTCCGTCGACTACCAGACCATCTTGCCCATGATCCGTGTAGGGATCGAGCGCCACGTCACAGATGATGCCGACTCCCGGAACGTTCTGTTTGATCGCCCGAGTTGCGGTGCAGACGAGATTGTCTTTCCTGAATGCTTCAGCCCCATCGGGAGTCTTGAGATTGTCGGGTACCTGGGGAAAGAGTGCGATGGCTTGGATGCCCAGCTGGTGGGCCCGGGCAATTTCCACGACTGCCACGTCGACGGAGTATCGTTGAACTCCCGGCATACTGGGAATATCGATCCGTTGCTTTTGGCCTTCGCAAAGGAAGACGGGCCAAATCAGCTCGCTTGGGTGGAGGCGATGCTCCTGGACCAGATCCCGGAGCCAGGCATGTTGCCGAAGTCGGCGTAGGCGTGTGGCGGGGAAGGGGGCGCGTTCGGGTACCATGGTTCTTGGAGTTTACTCCTTTTTCTCGTCTGTCATGTACCCAAGGTTTTTCAAACGGGTGGCGGCCGCTTCGTCTAGCTCCACGGAGGTGCTTGCCACGGCCCCTGTACGGGCCCGTTCGGACTGTTCGACTAGGGATTGGGTGGCGAATTGCACCTGGGCCGGCTCCGTGGCTGCTAAGTTGTTGGTTTCTCCAGGATCCAAATCCACGTGGAAGTACTCCACATTGGGGAGGCCGCGCGGGTTGCCGGGGTTTGCGGTGATGAGCTTGGATTCCCGGGTGCCCTTTCGTTGCCGGATGGCTTCAAGCACGTTGCCCTCGTGGCTTTCTTCGGCGTAGAGGGTATCTGTTCCCTGGAATAGTTGACCCCCTTGGACCCCCTTGGGCACGGGTATCCCGAGTTCGGATAGTAGGGTCGGCATGATGTCTACGCTCTGGACCCAGTGGCGTACGGTGGTACCTCCCCGTCGCGCTTGAGGTAGCTTCACGATCAGTGGGACCCGGATTTGTTCGTCGTACAGAGTGGTCCCGTGCCAGAAACCGCCGTGTTCATTGAACTCTTCTCCATGATCGGAGGTCACAATGATCCAGGCGTCGTCGTAGAGGCCTCTTTGTTTGAGCTCTCCAATGAGTTGTCCAAACTGGGTATCCCAGTAGGTGATTTCGCCGTTGTAGAGAGCACGTAGGGTTTCGGCTTCGGATGGATCGGGGTGTTGATGGGCCGCCCGGGAGTAGCCGCTTCCGTCGTAGGGGTGTGGGAAATAGGGATCGTGGGGATCCATGTACCCGGCGAACAGGAATAGATTGTTGCAACGTGCTGGGCCACCTGGGTTGTTCATGCGGTGTTGGTCGATTTCCGAGAGGATCTCCTGGTTGACGATTTTCGCGTCCTGGTAGGCGGTGCCGGGTTCCACCTTGCCTGAAACCGCACGTATTTTTTCAATGCGTTGCCTGACAAACTGAAGCCATAGGAGCTTTGAGGCACCATCGTCTGCACCGAGCACGTACTTGGGAGATAGGTAACGGTAGTGTTGGAACCCCTGTTGGAAGTTGAAGTAGGGTGCCACATTGTAGTTGGTGACGATGCCCGACGTGATGTAACCCGCCTCTTGCATGGATTCTGCTACGGTGGTGACGTCGTCGGGCAGGCTATGGCTTTTGGCCATGACCCCGTGGCTTGATGCAAACCTGCCAGTGAGAATGGATGCGAAGCTCGGTCGGGTCCAACTTGCGTTGGCGAAAGCCTGGTCAAAACGCACGGCATCCTCCGCTAGGGCGTCAAGGTGGGGTGTGTTTCCCTGGTCGTGTCCATATGCGGGCAGGTGGTCTGCGCGAAGGGTATCCACGACGAATAGAAATACGGGGGGCTTGTCTGCGCAGTTGGAAGTGTGGGTTGTATTTGCAGATCCTTTGGGGTCCGTTCCAAACTGTGCCAGGGCCCAAAGGGGGATTGCGAGGCTGAGCCAGACGATGGTACCTCCCCAGGGCAAGCCTGCTTTCGGCGTTGTGACCCAAGCACCAAACTTGCGCTGGCTTGACCATTCGATGAGCTTGCTGAACGCAAAGGCGACACCGGCTACAACCACTGCGGTGGTGCCAAGCACTGCGAGACCCTTGACGCTCTTCCAAACGAGTTCTTCGTGGAACACATCTCTGCGAAGCCTGAAGGCGGTGAGCGCCAACCCAAAAAAACCAGCGCTCAGGCCTGCCCAACGGGCGAGCGCCCTATGGACCGCAATGCCGGTGCGCCTTTTTTGGCGCCCCCACCATGCGAGTACAAACCCACCCGCGGCACCCATTTCAGCTCCCAGTACGCCGTAGCCAAGTACTCCGTACAACCATACTTTGGTCCCCGTATCTCCAGCACTTGCCCATTGCACGGCAAGCGCTTCCCCCAGGCCGACCAGTGAGCCGCCAATCAGCCCACCTTGCAGCCCGATCCAAAGTCCTTTCCAGGGGCGTGGCCACTTGCTGGGGTCTTCTTCTTTTGCTTCGAACTGTTTTTCGGATTCTCGATCGGCATCTTCCACCTCGATGTTTGGATCGTAGTTGCCTTTTCGGATCATAAAGAGAATACCGCCCACGCTGGACACCAGCATTTCTGCAGCAAACCCCACCACGGGGATCAGAAATGCCACTGTGGTAGGCACGCCAATCTTGGTATAGAGCGCAACCGCCGCGGCTTCCCGCAGACCGATTCCGTTGATGGAGGCGGGCAGCAGGGTGGCCAGGATCTGAATCGACGAACCGAAGAAGACCGTTCCTACGCTAAGCTCCACGCCAAGGGCCCGGGCGGCACAGACGTAGATAAGATTGTTGAAGGCGTGTGTTCCCATACCGAGCGCGGCGGCCTGGATAAGAAGTTTTGACTTTCCATGGTAGGCGCAGACGGCGTCCACCATGCTGGCGACTTTCTGTTGAAAGGCTCCCGGAAGAAATCGACAAAGTGTCTGAAAGAGTGTTGGTTTGGAAATGAGGCCAATTCCTGCGGCGATGACGACAAGGAAAAAGCCGTTGACGAGCAGTACTCCCTGGGTGCCAAGAAACTGGGCGCCGAATACGCTTCCTGCCATGACCACCGCACCAAAGGCAAGTTGGCCGAGAATGATCTCAACGCCGATGGTTGCGGTGGCCCGTGCAGTTTTTCCCGTGTGCTTTGCGATGTCGTAGATACGCCAACCGCCAAACCCAGTGAACCCACCGGGTGTGAACGCTCCCCAGAATCGAGCGATGAGAATGGAGCCTGTGAGGAACCGCCAGGGTGCTCGAATGCCCTGACCCACGAGTAGCCGCTGCCACCGAACGGTGGAGAAGGCAACGGCGATGAGTTGCATTGCGATGGCCGCCACAAACCAACCCCAGGAAATTTCCGCGATACGATCCCCAAGGTCCTCTGCACCCTCCCGGTGAAGAATTTTGCGGAGGATGACGGTCAGCATGCCCACCGAAAAAAGGACTTTGATCCCCAGCAGAAGGGGGTTCTTCTTCTTTTTCGCCTGTTCTGCCTCTGGAGTGACCTGGCCGTTGGACGTCTTGGTGGTGCTTTCGACGTTTGCCTTTTGCTCGGACATGCAGGTGGGTAGCGTGGCCCCGATCCTCGGTCAAGGAAGGATCATTTGCACGAACTGTTCGGGTTTTTGTACGTGACGTTCAATCAGGTGGGCCGCCATCTCGTCGCATAGGTCTGCCCCCTGTTGGTTGTTCAGTAGAGCTCCGTACCGATAGCGGGTGGCTTCGGCGTAGTGACGCATGTTGAGGGCGTCAAAACCCGCGGCTGCTCGTTGGTAGGACTTCATGGCTTTTTGGGGGTCACCAAGGGTCCGCGCGAGGGTGGCCTCGATCACATGGCTAAACGCCAGGGCTACAGGGCTACCGTCCCGGTGCAGACGGCTGAGGCTGCTGTACACCCATTGTAGGGGTGCCTTCTCGGGGCCGAGATGTAGGGCGGTTAGGGCGCGTTGGGCAGTGATTAAGTTTCGATTGAGTCGGATTCGCATGATGTGGGAGTGCACGATGTTGTCCCACCAGGATTCAAAACGGTCTGCTGCTTTCTGATGATTTCCCTGGTAGTGGTCGACCATGCCAAGGGCGATGAGAAGTGGGTAACTTCGTTTTTCAAGATCGTTTTTGGAACTGCTTTCCTCAAGTAGGGTGAGGTAGGCCTTGGCCTGATCGGGATCGTTGCGAACTAGCCATGCGCTTGCGGCGAATCCGGTGGTGGCGCACCCACAGGCGTAGAGATCGTTGATGCGTCGCGCTTCTTCCGCGAGTTTGGGGACCGTTTGTTCGAGCTGCTTCAAATCTCCATTGAGATGCAATGAGGTGAGTCGGAAAGCTTCCACCGTGGCGATTTCCCAGGCGACGTTGGTGCATTGGTTTCTCAGAATATCGAGCGCTTCTTCTGCCTGGTCGATGGTGTCGGTCCAGTGGCCATCCAAATAGGCACACATGGCCCGGGCACTTTTTACCAATGCGGTGGCGTGGGGGTGTCGTATTTCTTCCGCCAGCTGGGTTGCCAAAGGTACCAACCGTTGGGCTCGCTTGGTACCGAATGCACCCGCGACATGCGGGATATGAAGGCCCAAAGCACGTGTAATACGGTAGGGCTCCCCCGCTCGTAGTGCCAGGCGCAGGTGGAGCGCCTCGAAACTAGAACTTCGAACGGTGTCGTTTATTCCGAGCCCCACTGCCGCGGACCAGCACGCGTCCACCTTCGCTAACAACCGAGACTGTTCTTCTTGTGACCTTTTCGGTGTTCTCCTTTTCTTTGAGGTGAAGGTGAGAACTGCGTTGTGGTAGACCGTGGATCGCCACGCGGCCTTGGGTGTCTTGGGGAAGGGTACCTTGAGTTCACTCAACACGGATTCCAACAGACTGCGGCCCTTTGTCAGGTGGCCGCAACGCATGAAGTGCTCAGCCGCCTTTCGAACGAGTTCGAGGTTCTGCTGGTTGTCCGAGGCTTGTAGGTATGCCTTGGCTGCGAGTTCGCTCTTTCCTGCGTGTGCCCAGGCATCTGCAGACTGTGCAAGAATTTCGTTGCGTTCCTGATCAGAAACTGCGGTCGTCACTGCACTTTCGAACAGGTACGCAGCCTTTTCAAAGGCGAGTGTGTGCATGGCCTGTTCCGCTGCCCGTAGGAGGTGGGGGTGTGCAAGTTGGGATTGACCGGCGTGGCTCCAATGGAATGCGATGGACTCGGGATCCTCCACATTGGACTTGAGCATGGCCTCTGCAATTTTTTTGTGGAGTGCGATGGCTTCGTCCGTTGTGAGGTTTTCGGTGACGACCGATCGAATGCGGTCGTGGTAGGCCTCTAGGGCCGTGTCGAGTTGTTCTCGATGCTTCTGTTTGCGAGTACGCAATAGGTGCCGGGCCCGAAGTTCCACAAGTGCTTTGTGGGCGTCTTCTCCAAGGTTTGCGGCACGAAATGCCACCTTGGTAGGTAGCGGGCGGGCAGCCAGTGCGATGACCTGTAATAGGCGGAGTACGGGAGGGTCCAGGTAGGCCACGCGACTGTGCAGGGCCTGACGCAGATCCAGGGGGGAGGTTGTGGTGTGTGCGTCAGAGGAGGAGCTTTGGGGTGTTGGGGACCGGGGAGTTCGAAGCTTTGCGGTACGCTCGTTGTTGTTTTGCTCTTCTGCGCATCGGGCCAACTCTTCAATGAACCAGGGGTTGCCGTCGGCTTCTTCGGCGATGGCAGTGGACCAACTTGGATCCTGAATCTGTTGGCGCCTGAGTAGGGCTTGGGCAAGCTCGAAGGATTGGCTGTGATCCAGCTTGTTGAGTGGCTGGATGATCAACTGGGCGTCCATCTTTTTAAGGGTTTCGATCACGCCGTTTTCGTCGGCGTCTTCGGAGCGTAGGGCCCCTATGAACATGAGTGACGGCGCATTCTGTGGCGTTAGAAGTTCTCGTATGAGAAGGGCACTGTCCGCGTCGCTCCACTGGAGATCATCCACAAAAAGTACTAACGGTTTTCGGTCGGCGATGCGGGCAAGCAGCTCCCTCAGTGCATCAAACGCCCGCCGTTGGAGTTGCCGAGGGTTGGTGACGTGACGCACCACGTTGGGCGCGTGTTGGACGGGTTTGCACCTTAGGATCTGGGGAAAAATTTGGGTGATGGCATGTACATCCCTGGGTAGAAGGGCAGCCACTTCGGCTTCCTGCAGCCGGCGGAGGTAGCGTGTGAGCGCGTCCATGAGGCTATCGAAAGCTTTGTAACGAATAGATTCCTGCTCGTAGCAACGCCCGGCGAGCACGACGGCATTGTGTTCCTTGCGTGCGTGCAATAGAAAATGGCGCGCTAGGGTGGATTTTCCGTAGCCAGAAGTTCCAGTGATGAAGGTGATTTGGGGGGTTTGCCTACGTGATTGCTGAAGCTGTTCTTCCAGTGCGGCCATCTCCCGGTTGCGCCCGATGAGCCCCCCCCAGTTGCGTTTGGGCTCGGGTGGTATGGTGGTGGCGTCTTCGCCCAGGGAGAGCCCACGGAGAATATCCTGTCCGACGGGGCGATCCTCGGGGTTTCGCCGCAACATCTGCATGGCTAGGATTGCGAGGTCTTCTGGGATGTTTCTTGCGAGTCGGGCGGGTGGGGCAGGGTCCCGCTGTTGTTTGGCGATGAGCAGTTGGCTTGGGCCACCCCCGAAGGGCAAGTGCCCCGTGAGAGCTTCGTAGAGCATCACGCCCACCGCGTACCAGTCCGAGGCGGGGCTGGTGGCTTGTCCCGCGGCCTGTTCCGGTGACATGTAGGCGGGTGTGCCCATGACCCGGTTGTCCATGGTCTGATTGGCGATCTCCACACCCTCTTCCCGCACGAGGCCAAAGTCCACCACGGTGACGTGGCCGTTCTTGTCCACGAGCACGTTGGAGGGTTTGATGTCCCGGTGGAGTTTTCCCTGTTCGTGGAGGGAATGGATAGCGGCGGAAAGCTGGCTTAAGCAGTTTCGCAACTGATTGAGGTCCACGATTTCGGTCACGTCCATGGGTGAGAACGTGCTGACCGGGGGCAGCTCGGATTGGGTGGATTCGTCTAGCGAAGGTGGCACCTCCACCGTGTCTAGGCTTCGTGATCCTGTACCCTGCCGTACATGGGCAAGGAAATCCTGCCCGTGTACCAGTTCCATGGTGAAGAACCATTGGGCGCCTTCGCCGTGCAGTTCATAGAGGGTGACCAGGTTTGGGTGCGTGACGTCCGTGAGGGCACGAAACTCTTTTTTGAAACGATAGACGCCGGCTGCGTCCACCCGTCGCAATAGTTTGAGGGCCACCGGGGAGCCCCGCTGGGTATCCAGAGCCTCGTACACGACACCCATGCCTCCGGCGCCTAGTCTGCGCTGGATTTGGTAGCGGTCGGTGCCCTGGAATTCTTGCATGGAGGAGTATTACTACTCCACCCTCTCGGTACATCGGAAGGTGAATGTGTATCGACCTGCGGCGTGTTGTTGCACGTGGTTGCAGGTATTGGGGCAGAGTTTGATTGTTGTGGGTGTGGTGGAACGGTCGTAGTACCACCCGTCACTGGTGGAGCAGCCTGAACTTTGGCTCACGTTGGGAGCGGTAAGGGTTTGCCCGTTGCTTTGGGTGAAGGAGAAGGCGCCTGTGCTTTCCTCAAGGACCTTGCGAGCGGGAGCACTGGGTACGTCCACTGTGCAGGGCAGGGGGTCGATTGGGGCCAGTGCACGCTGCACGGCTTGAACTGTGGGGCTCCAGTCGTTGAGACATACGGAGGTTGCGGACCCTCCCGTCTTGCTTGCCAATGCGTAGTGCTCCTGACCGGGGCCGGTTGCGTTGGGGCAAGTAGGTTCCGGTGAGGCGATGGCGTTGTAGGTGAAGTCACCCAGGTTATCCCCCATGTCGTCCATGAAGTTGTCTGCAGAGTATGTGTTTCCCCCGTTTGTGAAGGACAGCAGGTGGGAGGTCGCGTCCGGGTAGATGAAGTCCTTGTACCGGTCCCAGGTGTGCCCGATGTAGAACAGTAGCCTGTGGGCGCCGATGGTCTGGTTGACCTGTAGGTACCGGCTGCCGTCGTTGCCCAGGGGGGCTGCGATATCGGGGGTGGGTGGTGCGTAGCCGATGACCACGAGTTTGCCATTGGCCCGGTCAATGAATGGCACGAGGTCGTCCACGGCAGATTGGATTTGGTCTTCGTAGCGGCGGAGGAAGTTCCCATTGCTATCGATGGTGATGATGACGTTTACTGGAGTGAAGGTGGCTTCTTCGGTGATGGTGGCGCAAACGGGCCCAGGGGTGGTGACCGCCTGGCCGTTGTCCACGTCGGGGGGAGGGCCACCATCGGTGGTGCAGGCGGTTGCGGCGATGGCAATGAGGGAAAAAAGCGGCTTCATGGGAAAAAACGACAATTGCCGGGGTTGGGCCCGTAGCTACGACGTTGTAGTGGGGAAGCAAAGCCGGTGCCAGGCAGGAACCCCAGGAGATTTGGGGCATCGGGGTGGGAAGTGGGGTAGTCGGGCCCCAGAAGGGCTTCCGTGTTAGGGTCCGGCGCCCCATGAGTACCCCCCCTTCCGACATTCGAAATATCGCGATTATTGCCCACGTTGATCACGGCAAAACCACCCTTGTGGATGCCATGCTTCGCCAGACTGGGGTCTTTCGATCCAATGAGGCGGTGGTGGACCGTGTGATGGACTCCAATGACCTGGAACGGGAACGGGGGATCACCATTTTGGCGAAGCACGCGTCCATCGATTTTGAGGGCGTGCGCATCAATATCATCGATACGCCCGGTCACGCCGATTTTGGTGGTGAGGTGGAACGTACGCTGATGATGGCCGACGGCGCGCTGTTGTTGGTGGACGCGGCGGAAGGGCCCCTGCCCCAGACTCGATTTGTGGTGCAGAAAGCCCTTGAGCTGGGTTTGCGGGTTGTGGTGGTGATCAACAAGGTGGATCGCCAGGACGCACGTGCGGACGAAGTCTTGAACGAGGTGTTTGACCTTTTTTGCGATTTGGGTGCCACCGATGAACAGGCGAACTTTCCTACGCTCTACGCCATCGCCAAGGATGGAATTGCACGGCATGTATTGGATGGGCCTGACGAGGGATTGAAGCCCCTGTTGGATACGATCTTGAAAGAGGTGCCTGCGCCGACGAATGACTCGTCGGGGGCCTTTCGTATGCGTGTGCACAACGTGATCCACGATGAGTACGTGGGCCGCCTTGCGGTGGGCCGTGTGGAACGGGGTGTGGCGAAACCTGCGGTGCAGGTGGTGCGCCTGGGTGAAGACGACAATGTGCCCGGTAAGACCGGTGGGGTGTTTGGGTACGTGGGAACCCAGCGGGTGAAGGTCGAGGAGGCGCGCGCGGGGGACATTGTGGCCGTGTCGGGTTTTGAGGACGTTCAGATCGGCGACACGATTGCGGATCCTGAAGCACCGGAGGCCTTGCCACGTATTTCCGTGGAAGAACCCACCATCAAAGTACGCTTCCTGGTGAACAGCTCCCCTTTTGCGGGAACAAGCGGCAAGTGGGTGACCTCACGGCACCTGCGCGATCGGTTGTTTAAGGAGGCCAAACGGAACCTTGCCCTGCGGGTGGAGGAGACGGATTCGGCGGATGCGTACATTGTGTTTGGCCGGGGAGAGCTGATGCTTTCGGTGTTGGCGGAAACCATGCGTCGTGAGGGCTACGAGCTTGCACTGGGCATGCCCGAGGTGGTGGTGCGTGAGGTGGATGGTGTGCAGTCTGAGCCTGTGGAACGGGTGGTGATTGACGTGTCGGATGATTTCGTGGGTGCGGTGACTACCAGCCTTGGGGAACGTAAGGGGCAAATGGTGAACATGAATCCCGTGGGTGTGGGGCGTACCCGTGTGGAGTTTCGCATTCCCTCCCGAGGGCTTATTGGATACCGGTCCCAGTTTTTGACGGAGACCCGTGGCACTGGACTGTTGAATACGTTGTTTGAGGGTTGGGAGCCCTGGTCTGGGCCCATGTTGCGACGTTCGAACGGTGCGCTTGTGTCCGACCGAAAGGGCAAGACGACGCCCTACGCCCTTTTCAACCTGCAGGCCCGCGGTAAGCTATTTGTCAACGCGGGTGTGGAGGTGTACGAGGGCATGATTATCGGGGAGCACAACCGTGCCAATGACCTGGACGTGAACGCGACCCGGGAAAAGAAGCTTACCAATATTCGCGCAGCGGGCCGTGATGAGAACGTTGCCCTGTCTCCCGTGAAGCCCTTGAACATCGAAGAGGCCATGGAGTGGGTGGACCAGGACGAGGTGCTGGAAATCACCCCTGATGATCTTCGGATCCGTAAGAAGGTCTTGCAGTGTAACCGAAGGCCCAAAAGGGGAACCTGATGGCGTTTCCCCTGAGGTTGTTGTAGGAACCTGAGCATGAAGCACAGCGTGCATCATGATCTCGAGCCTGAAATGGCAAAGACTGTGCTGGAACGGGCATGGGAGAGCTATCGGGTGGAGTTTTCGGACTACAATCCCACGTTTCGCTGGCAGGGTGACTCCATGGCCGAGGTGGGGTTTTCGGTGAAGGGTGTGCGTCTGCAGGGTCAGCTGGAGCTGCGCCCCAAGGCTATTGAACTCGATCTTAAAGTGCCCTTTTTGCTGAAGCCCTTTCGTGGTGCGGCTGTGAGGGTCATCGACCAGCACATTCAGAAGTGGATTACCAAGGCTAAATTGGGGCAATTGTAGGGGAATTGTGAGCTGAGCGGTGTTGCATGGCCCTGGCACTGGGTCGTGGTATCCTTACCCCCAGGTTAGGCAAACGATGATCTCTTCCAAAGTCTCCAACATTTTTTCTTTTGAACGCGTTTCCCCCACGGGCTCTTCTTTGTCTCGTTTGTGGGTGACTGCTGGATTGCTTTTCGCTGGGTTGCTTTTTGCGGGGCTGCTTGCGGGTGGTTGTGCGAGCAAGGATACGTTTCTTGCGGTGAGCGTTTCCACGGAGCTTGTGGCGGGTGTGGAGTTTGAAGAGGTGGAAGTGATTCTTTACGAAGGAGCATCGACTACGGATGGTCGCTTGCAGTACCGTCGTATTATTCATCAGGCCAACTTTCCCGAGGACTACTCCAAGTTGCAAACGGTGGCAGAGTTTGAGGCCGTGCCCCATGGGGATTACCTGATCTGCTCACGGCTTTTGAATCCGGACGAAACGGTGCTGGTGGAGAGCTGTACTGCGGTGAGCCTTAGCCAGAAGACCTACGTTACGGATGCTGCGCTTACACGGGGTTGCATCGTGAGCGATGTGAAGTGCCCCTTGACGGATGGGCAGGTGTCCCAGGGGCTTATCAAGTGTTTGGCCGGGCAGTGCGTGGATCCCAAGTGTGATCCCAGTAATCCTGCGACGCGCATTTATTGCCCCGAGCTTTTTGAGTTCTGCACCGATGAGGATGTGAGCAGCTGCCCGGATGTGGCCAGTTGTGCTGAGAAGGTCTGTGCCAGTGGTATTTGCACTGCTCGCCCGGTGGGTGGCGCTTGCAACGCCAATGAATACTGCGACACGGACCCAGACGATGGGGGTTGTAAGCCGCTTCCCAACTTGCAGGCGATTGGCGATGCGGGCGTGCCTGATGGCGGTGATGGGGGCACCTGTTTTGCGATTCTACGGCAGTCGCCCACCAAGGAGTGCGTTTCTGAGTGGCGCCAGTGTGTGAACGGACAGCTTTCTGCCACCTGGGAAGAGTTCACGAACTTTCCCTGCGGAAAGGGATGCACCACAGGCGGGGATATCTGTGACGGCGCAGGAGACTGCGTGGACAGCACGATGTTTACTTGCCCGTAGGGTTGGGGTTTACTTGCCCATAGGGTTGGGGCTTACCTGCCCGTGGGGTTGGGTTTGGCTCGGGAGGTTCCTGAGAGTTCCCGTTTATTTGCGCGCTTTCTTTGAGCGTTGCCACAGGCCTGCAAGCAGGCTTCCCAGTAGGGCGTGGGTGAGGGCGGAGAGGGCGCTTGGAATGGGTGTGAGCGGGTTTGCGAAGTTCTCCCGGGCGAGCACAGCGCCGAGACCGGAGTTCTGCATTCCCACCTCGATGGAGATGGTTCGTGCGACCTTCTTGTTTTTTAGAAAGAGCATCGACAGCAAGTATCCCAACACAAACCCGGCCACGTGCAGGGTGAGTACTGCCAGGGGCAGGGTGGGGCCCGCGGAGAGGATTTGATCCTTGCTGGCGCCCACGATGCTGGCCACGATCATGACAATGGCGATGACCGCGACCGGTGGTGCGATGGGTAGAATACGTTTGGTGGCCTTGGGTAGGAACTGTTTGAGCAGTAGGCCTATGAGAATGGGTGCAAGCACGACCCTTACGGTGCTGAAGAGCAAACCCATGGCATCTACCTCCGTGCGGGCTCCTACCAGCGCTGAGGTTAGGGTGGGTGTGAGTAGGATGGCGAGGCTTGTTGAGACAGCCGTCATGGTGACTGAAAGCGCGACGTTGGCTCGGGCTAGAAATACGATGACATTGGACGCGGTGCCCCCGGGACAACAGGACACGAGGATCAACCCAACCGCGTAGGCTGTGGGCAGCTCGAATAGGCGCGCGATGGACCAGCCCAGTAGCGGCATCAGGGTGAACTGCAGCGCGATCCCTAGGGCAAACCACTTTGGAAATTTGAAGACCCGTCGAAAATCGTCAAAGGACAGGGTGAGGCCCATGCCCAACATGATCACGGCGAGCCCCCAGGTGATCCACGGACCCTGGAACCAGGTGAAGACGGGTGGCCACAGTATGGCGGTGGCGCAGGCCAAGGAGATCCAAAGGGGGAAACGTTGGGAGAACTTGTTCACGGAGCCGGGTTGTTAGGCGATTCCCGGTGTGTTTGCAATGGAGTCCTGCTGTGTTTGATGGGTTGTTGTGTGGGATCGGCAGATGCCTGATCCGCCTGGGAAAGAACGTTTGGTGATCTGAGTTCCACGATCTCCACGTCGCCTGTGGGTAAGCATGCTTGCGCCAGCTCTACGGTGCGCCTGTGGTGGGTGAAGAGCAGCACTTGGGTTTCGATGCCCAGTTGGGCTAGGGCTTGAAGTGCCTTGCTGGTCCGGGTTTCGTCCAAGTCTACCAGGGCGTCGTCGAGTACCACCGGCAATGGCGAGTGGTTGGTGAGGTGGTGCCGAATGCTTGCGATTCTGAGGGCGAGAAAGAGGGCATCTCGTGTGCCCACACTGAGATCCTGTGTGTACAGGCGGGTTCCATCAAACCGTACGCATTCGAGAACAGGTTGGTCCTGGTCGTTCCAGCCCACGTTCAATGATGGGTAACGTTCGATGGTGAGGTCGCGAAAGATCTCCTGGGCAGCCTGCAGTACGGGCCCCTGGTTTTCTTTTCGGTACGCCTCCATGGTGGCGCGCAGGGCATGGGCCGCAGCGTTCAATACCAAGTACCTGCGCGTGCACTGTTCAATGGCGGCGTTTTGTTGTTGCAGTTTCTGTTGCACATCGGCTGCCGATTGGTGCTCCATCTGGGCCTGTTCCTGTCGGACGCGACCCAGCTCCTGGTTGGTTTGTTCTCTTTTCTCTTCGAGCTCTTGATGTTCCTTGGAGAGCTGTTGGATTTCCTGTTTGAGAACTTCGGTGGAACTGGCACTGCATTGGGAAAGGATGCTGTTCAGGTCGTCACTACCCTCCCCGAGTAGGGCAAGCTCGGTGGCGGCCAGCTGTTCTTTAAGTGTTGCGTATTGGATGGCCTGTTCTTCCAGGTGCTCCAGTTCTTCGATGGTAGAGACACCTGCTTCTCCCAGCAGTTTTGAAAGCAATGCCTCGGTCTGTTGAATCCCGTTGTGGATTTCTTTTTGTTCGTTTTCAGCAAGCTCTAGTTGATCTTGCAGTTGTTTTTGTTGTTTGTGGGACTCGCGCCATCGCCGTTGTTCTGAAATCCACTCACGAACCTCGATGATGCTCGCGTTTTCGTCTAGGCCCATGTGCTTGCGTAGATCGCGCCACTGCTGGTTCCATTTTTCATCCAGAACCCGAAGGCGTTCGCCCTGGGATTTCGCTAGGTTTGTTTTTTCGAGATGATCCTGTTCTTCGTTTTCCAGCTTGTGCAGTTGCTGAAGCCAACGCTGCATGGCTGGGGGGTCATCTGCCTGCAGTCCTGCGGAAAACCAGAGGTGGTTCCACTCCTCTAGGATAGCCTTCTGTTGTGCTTTGTTGTGTTCGTATTGGGATTCGGCCTCGTTCAACTGACCCCGTGTTTCAGTCAGGGTTGAGCAGGCAGATTCTACCCTTGCCTGGAGATCTGCACTTGCACGCAATGTGTCTACGATGCGATCGGCCTGGTCGGTGGCGGATTGGTATTCATCCAATCGAGTCGACCCCACTGGCCCTTGAACGGCGGTGCTCCTCAGGATTTTCCACTGGCGGTTACGTTCGTTACGGGCCCGATTCAGATCATCTTCCACAAGCGAGGACGCGTGTTGGCGCAGTTTTCGAAGTGTGCCTTCTTGTGTGGATTGTGTGTCCTGGAGCGTTTGGATTCTCTCCCGCTGTTGTTGCAGCTTCCGCTGAAGTTCTTCTGCCTGGCGTGCGGCCTGTTCAACTTGCACGGCGGTGGGTATGCGGGCGCGCTGTATGGGTGTGTTGGGAAGGCTCTTGGATTCTAGCCAGCGTTGAACTTCCAGATGTTTTTGTTCGTATTGGCTGTTTAAGAGCGCCTCTTGTTGGGCTTGTTGGCTGTGTTCGAGATCCAGCTGACGCCGTTGCTCGATTTGCCGTTCCACCTCTTGTTCGATCTCCGGTGAGACGGCGCTTCGGCTTTTCAGGGGATTGGATTCCCCAGGTTGGCTTGCTTGCTGTGCTTTGATTTGTTGTTGATGTTGTAGGTTGAGGGTGCGGCGTAGGGAGAGCTCATCCAGCTTTTTTTGCAGGTTCTGGCGCCTCTGGGGGTGGGGGGCCTGCTCCAGTTTTGGATCGAGCTGTTTAAGCTGCCCAAGGATCTGAACGTGCCGTGCAGCCATGGGTTTGAGGCGCAGAAGAGTTGTGAGCCCGGCCTGGTGATGTTGGAGCGTCCCAATCTGTTGTTTGATGGTGTGGAGTTCTTTTTCGGCCTGCACGAGGGCCTGTTGCCGTGTGGACCAATCGGCGTGGGAGGTGAGGGTGTCACGCAACTCCTTTTTTATCTCGCTGTGTTGCTTGAGAAGGTTGTTGAGGGTTCGGGTTCGGGTGAGCGGTGTGAACAGGGTGTCCGCCTCCTGTTCGATTTCCTGGAGCGTGCTGCGGAGGGTTTGGGTTCCGTAGGCGGCCTCATAGAGACCCTCGCTTAGGGTGGTGTTGACGTCGAGCAGGGCTTGGGCCCCCGCCCGTAGTTGGGCGTGCCCCATGCCGAACTGGGTTTCGTAGGTTTGACGATCGAGGGCCCCTAGCATGGACAGTAACGTTGATTCGGGGACGGGGTTGTCGTCCGTGTCGAGCAAGGTGTTTTTGTTTCCCTTCCTCCGTACAAGGGTGATTTGCTGTCCTTGATTGTCGAGAAGGGTCGCACCGACGCGCAGTAGGCGTTTGTCGTGTGTGTGGTCGTCTCGGGTTCTGGGAGGAATGCCGAAAAGGAAGTCTGCCAGGGCGCGAAGGCTGGTGCTTTTACCGGCTTCGTTTTCTCCGAACACGATGTGCAGCTTTTTTTTGGGGTTTAGGGCAATGTGTTTGCCCGTGAATGCACCAAAGGCATGAAGGTGTAGCTCAAGAAACTTCATGGCTTGGTGCCCCTGGCCGACATTCTGCGTTGGAGTTCGAGCTCTGCCTCCACAAGAATGCTGTCTAGGGGTGAATCACCTGGGTGGATATCTGATGGGCTGATATCTGATGGGTCGATGTCCGATTTGCGAATGTTCGATTCCCTGGGCTGCCAGGGCATGTCCGCGGATTGCAGTACTTCCAGGGGTAGCTTTTTTTGCAAGGGCTGTAGGGATTGCAGCCATTGCGTGTGCACCTGGGGATCGTTCTGGATGGCCTGGAGATGGCCCTTCAGGGCATGGAGTGACGTGGCCTCCGGGTTGTCCAGAGGTGAGTCTTCTTTCTGGTTCAACTGGGTTTCAGCGGGGTGGCTCCAGACAATCTTTTCAAGCCAGGTGGGTTGGGGGAGGTCGTAGGTGAGGGCGCGTATTTCCTGTTCCAGAAGCCTGTGGTCGATTTGGGTTTCAGGTGCCGTGCGTTCAGGTGCCGTGCGTTCGAATGTCTGATTCGAAAGGTGCACGGTGAGTCGTACCGCGTGGAGTTCGGGAGCCTGGGGGGATGGATCTTGGGTGCAGTCACGTAGGATGTTTTGTATTTCGTCACGCAGGGTGCGTCCTGGGCGGATGTTTTGCGTGAGTAGGTGGGCGTGGTGCCAACGGACGACGTCGAAGGTGAGGTGCTCTGCTTGGGTGATCTGGTTGCCCTGGGCCTGCACGAGCATGGCGCCCTTGGGGCCGGTTTCCCTAGCGTGCCTGCCCTGTAGGTTGCCGGGGAAGACGATCCATGGGTCCCGGTTGGGGAATATTTCGGTGCGGTGTACGTGGCCCAGGGCCCAATACTGATAGTGCTTGCGTTGGAGATCCTGCTCTGTGCAGGGGGCGTAGGTGCCGTGGCCGGGGCGGCCTTCTAACGCGGTGTGGAGAACACCGATGTTCAGCATTCCGGGCACCGCTTCGGGATATTGCAGGGCCAGGTTTCGGGTTTCCTTGCGTTGGGGAAAGCTTTGGCCGTGGAGGGCAACGCCCAGGTCTTCCAGGAGGTGGGTTTCTGGCCGTGCGTGGGAGAAGGTGTGGCAGTTCTTGGGCAGTTGAAGATGGTGGGTGATCTGGCTTGCGGCATCGTGGTTGCCGTGCAGTAGGAAGGCGGGAATGTTTGCTGCAGCCAGGCGGGAGAGTTGGTTGCGAAAGAACAGGCCGGTGGAAAAATCGCGCCAGTCGCCGTCGAAGATGTCGCCCGCGATGATGAGGAAATCCACCTGGGTTTCCAGGCAATAGGTGACCAGCTTTTCAAGGGCCTGCCGCGTGGCATTGCGCAGTTCGTGAGCGGGCGCCCCTTCGTAGCGTTCCAGGCCCCGCATGGGGCTGTCCAGGTGCAGGTCGGCCGCGTGTACGAAGCGAAGGATGCGGTCGCTGGCGGCCATGGGAAAGCATATGGGGCTGGGAGGCTGTTTCAAGCGGGATCGTTGGGCGGGCCATATCGTTGGACAGGTCATGTGGAATAATATTTTACCTGCGCGGCAGAATTTTATTTTTCACATCTCTTGTTGAAGGGCCGTGGTAGGTTCGGCGTTCCATGGCGCAGGCAGAGATTGAAGTTCGTGAGCGGGATGTGTTGCAGGCAATTGTGGGCCCCGGTGACAGCCACCTGCGGTCTCTTGCCCAGGTGTTGGGGGTGACGCTTGGGGCCCGCGGGCACGTGTTGCGGGTGCAGGGCAACCCGGAGGGGGTGGACTACGGTCGGCGTGTCCTGCTTGAGTTCTGTGACGTGTTGGGGCGTGGTGCACAATTGACCGAGGCCGAGATGGTGCAGGCTGCCCAGATGTTGCGGCAGCACCCGGGGGCGACTCTTCGAGACATCTACGAGGATGTTGTGCTCATTACTTCTCCTCGAAAGCAGGTGGCCCCAAAGGGGGTTTCCCAGCAGTTGTACGTGCAGGCGATTCGTGATCGGGACGTGGTGTTTGGTGTGGGACCTGCGGGAACTGGAAAGACGTACCTGGCCATGGCCATGGCGGTGCAGGCGTTGCAGCAAAAACGGGTGCAGCGCATCCTGATCACGCGACCTGCGGTGGAGGCGGGGGAGAAGCTGGGCTTTTTGCCCGGTGGCCTGGAGCAAAAGGTGGATCCGTACCTGCGGCCGCTTTACGACGCCCTGCACGACATGATGGATGTGTCTCGCGTGCAGGCGTTGATGGAACACGGAACCATTGAGGTGGCTCCGCTTGCGTTCATGCGTGGGCGCACGTTGCACCAGAGCTTCGTGGTATTGGACGAGGCCCAGAACACCACGGTGCAGCAGATGAAGATGTTTCTGACCCGATTGGGGCCCGGATCCAAGGCCGTGGTGACCGGCGACGTGACCCAAACGGATTTGCCCCGGGGGCAGCGCAGTGGTTTGCAGGACGCGGTGCAAGTTCTCGGTGGTGTGGAGGGCATTCGGGTGTGCCGGTTTTCTGAAACAGATGTGGTTCGTCACCCCTTGGTGCAGCGCATCGTCATGGCCTACGAGGCTGTGGAGAATCCTCCTGTGGGTGAGTTTGCCCATGGCTCTGTGGGGGGCCGCGTGGATGTGGGCAGCGGCACGCCCATGGAGGACGGTGTGCCCACCTAATGCCGCAGCAACCTCGTTGTACTTCCACGTCTGCCATTCCCTGGGGCCCTGTGTGGGGTGTGTGTGGGATTGCGGCCGCCATCCTGTTTTCCTATGCGACGTGTCGGCCGGCTACGGAATCCCTGTTTTTGGAGGACTACGGAAGTGAGTTCTTGCCCTGGGCCTGGTTCGGTGTGGCCATTGCGGTGACGGTTGTGGTGGGCATCTACAGTCGTGCTGCCAAGAGAATCGGCGGGGCGCCTGAGGGTGAGGTGGTGCCGCGGCTGTTCGTTCGTAGCGCGCTTTGGTCTGCGGGGATTGCGAGCGCACTGCTGTTGGCCTGTCAGGCGGAGGTTCGTGGAGCTTCGTTTGCGCTCTACATCTGGAAGGACGTGCACATTGTGGTGTTGGTGGAGATCGTCTGGACCTTTGCCAATGCTGTGTTTCGTATTTCCACGGCCCGGTGGGTGTACGGGTTGTTTTGCGCCTGTGGCTCGCTTGGGGGTGTGGTGGGCAACCTTGTGGGTGGGCAAGTGGCCCTGGCATTTGGCACCATGGCAACGCTTTGGTTGTGTGTGCCCACGCTCTTTTTGCTCAGTGTGCTGATTTGGAGGTTGCGTGGCCGCTTGGCCACGTTGTTGCTTTCTGGGGCTGCGGTGGCGGTTTCCAATGTTGGCGTTTCTGGAGCTGGTGTTTCTGGAGCTGAGGTTTCTGGAGCTGACGGCAAGGTTCCCATGGAACGTCAACGATCCTACGTGGTGTGGATGTTGGTCATGGTGGCCAGTGTGCAGGTGGCTGTGGCGTTGGTGGATTACCGGTACAACGCGGCGTTGGAGCAATTGTTTGTGAACGTGGATGTGCGGACGGCCATGAACGGCAGGGTGTACGCCTGGATTGAGGGTCTTGCACTCACTCTCCAGTTGGGAACGGGCGTCTTGCTCCGTGGAATGGGCGTGTCTGGCACGTTGTTGCTGATGCCCACCATTCAACTGCTCCTTGTGGGTGCGGCCATGGTCGTGCCTGGTTTTGCGGCAGCGGCTGGATCCAAGGTGGGAATTAAGTCCCTGGACTACTCCGTGGCCCGGGCGGCTAAGGAAATCCTCTACATTCCGCTGGATGGGGCGCTTCGGGTGCGGGGCAAGGCCTGGGTGGATATGTGGGCCTACCGGGTTTCCAAGGGTGGGGCGTCACTGTTGCTTGGCGGGGTGGTGTTGGCGGGGGCCCCTTTTTTGGTAGGGCCGTTGACGCTTGGGTGCATTGGCCTGTGGGGGATCGCGGCCTGGGTGTTGGGACGGAGATTTCGGGCTAGGGTACTCCCATGAGCGGTGCTGCTACAGATGGGATTGCGGATGGTGTGTTGGATCTGGTGGGGTGTACCCCCCTGGTGCGGCTTGGCCGCCTGGGGCCGGCCGGCGGGGCTGAGGTGTGCGCAAAGCTAGAGGCACAAAACCCAGGTGGCAGCGTGAAGGATAGGCCCGCCCTTTCCATGGTGCTGGCGGCGGAAGAGGCCGGGGAGCTGGGCGCTGGCTCCACGATTGTGGAGGCGACCAGTGGCAACACCGGGATCAGCCTTGCCATGATTGCGGCCCGTAAGGGCTACCGGTGTGTGTTGGTGATGCCCGAGGACATGAGCCAGGCCCGGCGGCATGTGTTGAAGGCCCTGGGTGCTGAGTTGGTGTTGGTACCTGCGTTGCAGGGCATGGCGGGTGCAGTGGCGGAGGCAGAGCGCATTTACTCCACCACCGAGGGCGCCTGGATGTCGCGCCAGTTTGAAAACGACGCCAACCCCGCCATGCATGAGCGGACCACGGGCCCGGAGATTTGGCAGGCGACGAACGGCCAGGTGGATGTGTTTGTGGCGGGTGTGGGTACGGGCGGCACGTTGACCGGTGTGGGGCGGTACCTGAAATCCCAGAACCCGGATGTGCAGGTGGTGGCCGTGGAGCCCAAGAACAGCGCCGTGCTTTCCGGTGGTGAACCGGGGCTTCACGGTATTCAGGGATTGGGTGCGGGGTTTGTACCCAGGGTATTGGATCGTGCGCTGGTGGACGAAGTGGTGACCGTGGGTGATCTGGAGGCCGACCGCATGCAGCGGCGTCTTTCGAGGGAAGAGGGCCTACTTGTGGGCCCATCCGCCGGTGCCAACGTGTTTGCCGCAGTGAAGCTTGCGGAACGGCTAAAACCCCAGGCGCGCGTGGTCACCATTCTATGCGACACCGGTGAACGGTACTTTTGCTAGACCGCCTCGAACCGGTCTAGCAAATCGTTGTGCTTAGTTGCAGTTTAGGTTTACGGCCGTGGATGGTGCGCGATCGGATGTGTCGTAGGACGCGAGCGTTTGGACGAGGTGTTTCATGGCACACGTGATCCAGTTTCGTTCGGTACTTTCTTTGTTGTCTAGGGATACTTCGGCGTCATTGATTCGTAGGCCACGTACTTTGTTGTTTCCGTACTGGGCCACGAGTGCGCCCGGGAGTAGGTCGTGGTTGAGGTTGTCGATATCATGGATGCGGGCGTCAGCGGCTACGATGCCTTCTGCGTCGATGGCTGACCAATATTCCATGCCGTGGTGGGTGGTTCCACGTAGGGCGTAGGTGCGCCCATCGTCCTTTCCAGGTTTACGTGCTGCACTCCAAATGGAGGTGACCGGTGCTGAGTTGCTTGGCACTGTGATCATGAGCAACGTGAGGTCGTTGCTGTTCGCTGTGGCGTAGGCGGTGACTTTGCCCATGAACGGAAAGTTTCCGTTGGCGGTCCGTGAAGCGGAGGGGCCCACGAATGCCAATACGTCGCCCTCTTGGCCTACCCAGTGGCTTGGGTTTGTGGTCAGCGCAAAATGTATGGTGTTGTTGACGATGCCTCCCCTAGGGATGAGTACGGCGTTGGCCCTAGCCCGTGAGGCTGACCAGGCCTGCAAGACCGCCAGGTTGCGAGCGTCGTCGGTGGGGTTGCGCAGATGGGCTTGGTAGGTGGCGGTGGCCTCTGCGAAGAGCAGATCGATACCTTCACCGGCTTCCCCTGCTGTGGTGGAAATCAGCGTGCCCACGGGACTCACCGTGGGGGTAACCAGCCCCTGGGGAGTTGGAATGGATGGTGGCGTTGGAATCGGCCCAAGGACAGGGGAGGGCTCTTGCATCAGCTTGGTGATGGACGCTTGAAACGGCTTCAACAAAAGGGCACTCGCCATTGTGTTTGTGCCGGAGCCATGGGTCCCAATGTGGAACCCAACAATCTCTAGGTTGTTGTTTACGTAGGGTGTTCCCACAAGGCTGGGGTAGATGGGAGGAACTGACGTGACTGTGAAGGTGCTTTCATCAGTGGTATCGCCCGTTTGGTAGCCAAAGCTACGATTGCGGGTTTCGAAATCACCATCTTTTGTAGACCAAAGTGCAGCTGCGGTGTTGGTACCGGTGGCAATATCTCCGAATGAAACCCCTAGGGCGCGGGTTGTGATGTGACTGGGTGCTTTTACGTGGAGCCGAGCCAGCCAACGTCCCTTTTGATTGGGGTGCTCGATGAAGCTGGATTGGGTCACAGGAAGGATCACCAGGTTGCTGGGGGTTACTGGTCCCCTTTTTGGACGTAGGGCGATGGCGTAGCCCTGGCTCGTCCGGGGTTCCTGATTGCGTTGAATGAGGCCAATTGCACGGGCAGGGTTTTCGCCTTTGTCACCAAGAACGGTGGCGGCACCCACCACATGGTTTGAAACCCAAGCGGTGCTCATGCCGTAGCCCCGTAGTGTTTCGAGTCGCCTTGAGGCTGCTGAACCGGTTGCTTTGCCTTCGAACGTGCTGGCGTGGGTCGCGAGGTACTGGGCAATCTTGGTACGAACGTTCAGGTCGCGCGTCAGGGCTTCGGGTGACGTCGTTGGAAACTCCAACAGTAGTCCGGTGGGCAGCACCTCCAGGTCTTGCGTCAGGCTGGCCTTTTCGTTGGCTGCTGGGGTGAAGGTACAGGCGGCCAATGCAACCGTTGCGAGAAGGAGGGTGCCTAGTGTGGTGGTGGCGGTGTGGAGCGTTCTGATCATCGGGCGGGTACTTTCTCGTCGGGGCTGCCTAGTCGTTATTGGTTTTCTTTAGATTGCTTTAGTACGCCGTTCAATGCTCTCCAGGTGGGGCCGGCGATTCTTGGGGATCTTCCGGTTTGGTTGCGGATCGCCTGGGATACCAGGTTGTACATGCTGAGCTCTTTCCTGCCCGTTTGGCGATCGAAATCTGCTACGCGATATTCCGGGGTATCGCCTGTGGTTTGCACCCAGACCCCAAGCAATGTTCGATGGTTGAAGAGCCCACGGCGAAACGTTCCCGCTCCAGGGAGAAAGTGCCCTTCCCCGTATTCGTTGTGGGGGCCAAAAGCGTCTGGAAATGCCCACGTGCCGTCCCGTCCGAGTTCGGTATTGGCACGGAGAAACCGGGTGTCCTTCGCGTAGCCCGCGATGATGCGATCGGCGTCTCTTCGCTTGTTTTCGTTTTTGGAATCCTGTTCGTTGCGAATGTTGGCTTCGGTGCCGTTCAGGGGTGGGTCAAATACCCCGCCGAGGCTAGGCGATGCAAGTACCGCGATGGAGCTTTGAAGGTTGCTAGGGTTGACTACAAGGCCGCCTGGATCTGTGATTGTTTCACCGTGGCTGATATCGGGTGCAACGCTTGTGTGTATGTACACCTCAGAGATTTGACGGATCCCCGGCAGGCGGATGGTGCTGGGGAGCGGGCTACGCAGGGAGGGAAGCGTGGTCACGGTGCTCAGCACGCTGGGTGGCCGGTAGATGGCGAAGAACTTGTAGCCATCTTGATGGGCTTTGATGAGCGGAGCTGCCGCAGTTACGGCGATGTTGGCTCGGTAACCAAGGAAGGATGTGTCCACAATCGTTGCCGTGGCGATGGGCCTTAGTTTGATCGTTGTTTTGGTGCCGATGGTACCGCTGCGATTGATGATCGCTTCCGTGATTTTCACTGCGTAGTCGTCAAGTTGCAGTGAGGTGTCCTCACTTCCTTGTTGTTCTAGGGCTTCGTCGCTGAGATTGTCTGGGTTGGCGATCCAGTCGGTTCCCACTTGGTCGATGATCTCTTTGGTCCACTTGATTTTGTGTTCACTTGCAATGACCCACCCCATGGATTTCTCATAGGGCTGCATAAGGATGGACTTTTCCTCTGCCGTGGGCTCCATGTCTGCGCTGCAACCCAAAAGGCCCGTGGCGAGGCTTGTGGCGAGGGTCAGGGCGGTCACGCCGAGGCTGACGGGTCCATGGTGGGGTCGATTGTGGCTAGGGTGAGACATCAGTACATGGTTCAGCAGGATCCGTGCCGGGCCCTCTCAGGCCCATTTTTCGCCCAGAATTGTGACAATGGGGCTTGTTGTCACCAGTACCGTTCCGGGAGTTCGAGTGTCATACGCGGTCAGCGAGGTCTGTTTTCGTAGGGATCCGGTTTGTACTGAAGGAACCCCTGGAAGGAAGGGGTGCACCCTCCGTCAGCGGTTTAGTTGGCGCTTCCTCCGGGCACACCCCTTCCTTCCAGGGGTTCCTTCTTGGGGTTTCTTGCGGGGTCGGCCTGTCGGCGTGGGTCTCGGGTCAAAGGTGGGGTTGGATTTGTTGGAGTAGGTTGGGGATGTCGGGGTTGCCCGGGTCAAGCTGTTGGGCACGGCGTAGGGATTCCAGGGCATCGGGCCAGTCTTCTGTGCTTATCCAGGCGCGGGTTTCTTCCAGTGCGTCCTTCGCAGCCTCTTCCTTTTCGTGGGGGCTTAGGGGTGTTGCGTCCTCCACAGGGGTGGCGTCTACGGCGATGGACGCGTCCTGGGGGGCACCCGCGTCGCTTGCAACAACGCTGGCGTCTGAACTGTTTTCTAGTGGTGGTGGGCTGACTTCGCTGGACTGGGTTGGATGGGCGTTTGCAGCCGTGTCCGCTCCCGCATCCTGTGGGTTGGGGTTTTCGGGAAAGGCGGGTTGATCTCCCAGGGGTTCAATGGGCCCCCCGGTTTGTAGTTGCCAAACAAGCCAAGCTCCTGCTGTGCCGAAGAGAGCGACGAGTGCCACGGTGCTCCACAGAGTATTCCACCGTGTATTCCACAGTGTGGTGCGTGTTTTGTGCTTACGAGCGCCGCTCGAGGCGAGCTGGGATTCTGTGGGTGCTGTGCTGTCCAGACGTGTGCCCTTCAGGAGGCCGGCTTGCCGGTAGGCATGATGTAGTGAGTCGGCGAGGTGGTGGGCGCTTTGGTAGCGGTAGGCCGGTCGTTTTTCCAGGCCTTTCATCACCACGTGATCCACTTGATGGGGCACGGCCCTCGCGGAACCTGTGCCGTGGCGCCCTGCCACTTTGCTTGGCAACGATGGGCTGTCGTGAATGACGTTTTGGGCCACTTGAATGGCGTCTGTGCCGGGGAATGCGCGCTGCCCGCACACCGCTTCATAGAGCACAGCCGCCATGGAAAACAAATCGCTTGCGGCACTGTACAGTCCCTCGGTGAGGGTTTCGGGTGCGGCGTAGCAGGGGGTACCCAGGAACTGGCCTTCCTGGGTAAGGCTTGCGTTGGGAACGCGGGCTACTCCGAAATCGCCAAGCTTGATGTCGCCGGTTTCGAGCATGAGCAGGTTGTCGGGTTTGATGTCCCGGTGAACGATGCCTGCCCCGTGGGCGGTGTCGATGGCCTGGGCGGTTTGCCGTGCCAGTTGAACCACGTGTTCTGGGCTGAGGGCGCCCCTTTCGCGGATCCAATGTTTGAGGGTTGTCCCGGGCACGTACTCCATGACCAGAAACGGGCCCAGCGTCTCGTCTTCTCCCACATCGAATACCTGGACGATGTGGGGATGTTGCAAACGTGCAGCGGCCCTGGCTTCGTTTTTGAAGCGTTCCAGGAACTTCGTTCGCGCTTGGTCGTCCGGGTGTGCTTCTGTGATCAGATGGCTGCGCAACACCTTGATGGCCACCGCCCGATCCAGTTCTGGGTCGCGCCCCAGGTACACGTGGCCCATGGCGCCGCTGCCGAGCGGGCCGTCGACGGTGTAGCGGCCAATTTGGTGGGGGGTTTCCACGGGTCGGGGTGGGTTAACACGGCCACGCCCTGCCGACGAATTGTGGAACCCTATTGTCTGGAGATTTTCAGACGTGATCCAGCCTTTCTCGGAGGGTTGCTCGTCTAGATTTGGTGGAGTTTGACCGCGTTGGGCCGCCCGGAGGGGGGCCAGCCGGTGACCATGGCAAAGGTGTCTCCCCGTTTGCAAAGGCCCTCACGAACCAAAAGCGAGACGGCAATACGTAGGGTTTCTTCCATATCTTCTGGGGGTACTTCCACAAAGGGGCGCACTCCCCAGCTCAGGGCAAGCTGTTGGGCCACCTGGGCGTTTGGGGTGATCGCGATGATGGGCGCGTGGGGCCGGTATTCCGAGAGCAGGCGTGCGGAATGCCCTCCCTTGGTGAACACGACGACGGCTTTCAGGGGCATGACTGTCGCCATCAGGGCAGCTGCCCGGGCGGCCGCGTTGGACAGCTCCCATTCACCGCTATTGTCCAGGTGCTGCATGTGAAGGCTCGAAGGTGAAAGGGTGCCTGAGAATATCTGCCCCTCCACCTCCTGAATGATGGCTGCCATCATTCGAACGGCCTCAATGGGGTATTGGCCGGATGCGGTCTCTCCGCTGAGCATGACCGCGTCGGTTTCGTCGAGAACTGCGTTGGCCACGTCGGCTGCTTCTGCCCGGGTGGGCCGGGGGTTGCGGATCATGGAATCCAACATTTGGGTGGCCGTGATGACAATCTTTCCGCGCTTGTTGGCCTCCTGGATCAATCGCTTTTGAACCAGGGGCACTTTTTCGGGGCCCACTTCCACGCCAAGATCCCCGCGGGCTACCATGAGCCCGTCTGCCTGATCGGCGATGGCTTCCATGTTTTCAATGGCTTCGGGCTTTTCCATTTTGGCGATGACGGGCGTGCCGTTGGCCAGTTCCTGGGCCTCGGCTACGTCCGCGGCGGTACGCACAAAGGAGAGTGCGAGGTAGTCCACCTTGAGCTCCTGCACTGCGAAGGCCAGGTCCCGCTTGTCCTTTTCGGTCAACGATGGGGTGGAGATCTTTACACCCGGTAGGTTGACCCCCTTGTTGTTGGAAAGCTCGCCTCCCGCTTCGACCCTACATTCTACGTCGTTGCCCCGTACGGCCGTAACCTCCAGGTGCAGCAGGCCATCGTCCAGGGCGATGGTATCGCCCACTTTTACATCGTTAGGGAGCTCCTTGTAGCTCACAGACACTCGCTCCGCCGTTCCTGGAACGTCTTCCGTGGTGAGGGTAAAGGTTTGTCCTTCCACCAGGGTGACAGGCCCCTGCGCGAATTTTCCGGTTCGCATTTTGGGTCCGCATAGGTCAGCCAGGATGGCCACCGGGTTGCGAAGCTCGTTTGCGACGGATCGTACGGTGTTGGCAAGGGCACGGTGGCTGTCGTGGTCCCCGTGGGAAAAGTTGAGACGGGCGCAATTCATGCCCGCGCGGATCAGGGCCTCGATACGCTCGCGGGATTGGGTGGCTGGGCCGAGTGTGCAAACAATCTTAGCGCGCTTCACGGATGCTTCCTTTGGACCAAAGGCGGTCTGGGGTACGATGGTGCCATGTTTTGCACAGCCTGTGGTGGGGACTTGATGGATACGGCAAAGTTTTGCCAGCACTGCGGGGTTCCGGTGTCCAAGGACGCGGGCGAATCCCCCTCGGCGGCTCAGCCAGGGACGGATACGGCCGTGGCCAGTGAATTGGTGTCGGGTCCGTCTTCTGGGATTGCACCGACGCCAGGTCAATCTGCGCAGGTGGCAAAACGCACGATGATGATGGGCGCCGTGTCGGCCGATCAGGTGCTCGCCGCAGCAAAGGAAGCCCAGGCGAAAAACGAAGTCACAACCGGCCCGGGTGGCACCGCCAGGCAAGCCGCCGCCCCTAGGGAGGTACCGCCGGGGGACGACGGTGATCGATCCAAGGAAGAGAGCCAGAAACAGCGTGCTACGGCTCCGACGGTACGGGCATCCCTCGAAGACGTGCACGCAGCCCGTGCATCGCGGGAGGAAAGCGCCGATCGTGCGTCATCGTTTTTGCCCTCAAATCCTGGTGTCTGGGAGGGGCATTCCGAGCGGCCTCCATCTGGACAGGGGGGCGGAGATTCCTGGGGGGATGAGGATGGTTTTTCTTCACGGGTGTCGCTTTCCGTGGCTGGAGTCCCGTCCAAGCGTTCTGGGTGGGTGATTTTGTTGGGGGTGGCCCTGGGTTGTTTCGGAACGGGTGCGTTGGCCATGCGGTTTTTGTTTCCTGTGGAGTCGGGTGGCGGTGAAGTTCCAGGCGCCGTGGATGAATCCAGTGGCTTGGAGGTGGCGGTGGGCGTTCCCACGGAACCTGGCAAGGAGATCATCGGGGGTGATGGGCCGGGCGAGATCCTTTCCGGTGGTGCGACGGTGAAAGGCCGCGTGGCTGCCGGTTCGGCCGCGGGATCCGATGTTGTAGGGTCCGACGTTGTGGGGGATTCCAGGTCGGACCGGAACGGGGCCACCGCCCCAGGGCAGCAACGCCGTGGCACAGCAACCGGATCGGGTGATCCCTTGCCCAGCATGGAAGTGCCCGATGATCGGGACATTGCCATGGAAATGTACGGGGCCCAGGTACGTTCGGTGATTCGCAGGTACTACGCGCCCCGGGCTCGCAGTTGTTTTGAAAGGGTGTTGCGCAATGCGCCCTCGGTGCATGGCACCGTGGTGGTCGGTTTTGTCATTGGCAATGATGGTCAGGTCAGTTCCAGCACGGTGGCGCGAAACACCACGGGCCACGAATTGTTGGGGCGTTGTTTGGCCGGGCAGGTGAACACCTGGCGACTTCCGGCCCCACCGGATGGGCCGCTTGAGCTGGAGATGCCCTTCTCCAACTGATGATAATTGGCGGCTTTTTGATGAGGTGGGCATGATGCGACAGGATGGCCACCGGTGGCGAGATTTTGATTGTGAGTGCGAGCGAATCCGATCGGGAGGGTTTGCGCGGGTACTTTGAACAGTTGGGGTATTCCTGCACCTGCCTTGGGGGGCTGCGGGAGTTTCGCGGCCTGGTGGAGAAGAAGTTTTTCCCTGTCGCAATTTTGGACGGGGATCTGGACGTGGAGGGCGCAGGCCTGGACCTGCTGCGGTGGATGCGTGACTGTTCTGAGGCCACTGCATGTGTCGTATTGTCGGATCGTCGTGCGTTTGGGTTCGCGGTGGAAGCGTTTCGTTTGGGTGCGGACGACGTTGTACTGAAGACGCCAGATTCCCTGCCGCACCTTCGGAAAGTGGTGGAAGTGGCCATGGAGCGGGGGGGCGCCCAGCAACGGGGAAGTGCGCTTCTGCGTGATGTTCACCGCACGTTGGCGGAGGCCACACGAATCATGCTGCGGTTGGCCCGGCGCCACTACGCAGATGTTTCTCCAGGGTCAGGAAGTGGGTTTCGCCCGTCGATTCTATTGGTGGACCACGAACCCTCGGTGGTTCAACGCCTCATGGCTGTGGCCCAGGAAAAGGATTGGGCCTGTGAAACTGTACCCAACGGGGGAACGGCGTTGGATCGTACCAGTCACCAAAAGGTGGATGTGGTGGTGTGCAGCTCTTCGCTGATGGATTTGAGTGGCGACGTGGTGATCAAGAGCGTGCAGGCGCGCCAGGCGTCCACCCTTGGGCTGGTCTACGCAGTTCCAGGTGGAGAACATACCCAGGGTGGGCACATTGACCGCTACCGGGAAGGGCGGTTGGATGAGACCGTGAGGCCGTTTCACAATGTTCAGCAGCTTGTGGATGAGATGACCCGTGCGGTGGCCCAGGTGGTTTCTTCGCATCGGGATCGACGCGTGCTTCAGGCGTTCCGATCGGAGCATGAAACGTTTTTCCGTGGAATGGCAGACCTGACCCGACGATTGGAACGGTTGTTGTAGAGTTCGTGGTAGTGTTTCGGTTCATGACTTGCTTTGTGGGGAGGATTTTTTCAGGAAGTACCCTTTGGGCCCTATTCCTGGTGGCAACTGTGGTGGCATCTGGGTTTGCCGGTACGCAGGATGCCAGTGCCCAGAGTGTCGGCGCCCAAGATGTGGGCACCGAGGATTTCGATGATTTTGATGCTGAGTTTGACGAGCCGGCGGCAGTTTCTCCAGAACCCGAACCGCCAGCGCCGGAACTTCCAGTGGCTGAACCGCCAATGCCTGAACCGCCAGCGGCCGAGCTGCCCCCCCCAGGGCCGGTGGTGGATGATGTTCCAGCAGATTCTTCGGATTTTGATGTGGAGGACTCCGATGCAGATTTTGCGGGAGATGGTGAGGCCTTGGAGTATGGCGAGCCCGCGGGGTATACCGAGCCGCCCTCCCCGGAACCCACAGAGTTGACGGGATCTGGAGAAGAACCCCATGCCCCCGTGGCGGAAGCCCCGGCTGAAAAGCCCACGTCGAACGCTGAGCCCTCCGTCGGTAAAACAGCAGGCACCGTGACTCTCCCGGTGCCTGGATCAGTTGAACCTGCCAACGCGGTTCACAATACGATGCTTGGGTCCACGGGTGGTGTGCGGGTAGTGGATGCGCGGCCGGCAGAGTTGGGCACGTTTCGATTGCAGTTGGCGACTGAGTTCTTTGGGAAGAATGGTTTTATTAACGACAACGATGGCCATAGTCACATCGGTGCGTTTTTGTCTGCGAGTGCCGCGATCCATGAACGGGTGGAAATCTTTGGATCCCTATCAAGTATTGCCAATGCCAATCGCTCGGAAGAGCCAGAACTGTTTCAGGTGTTGGGTGATCTGACACTGGGTGCCAAGTCTGCTTATGAGGTTTTGCCCTGGTTGCATGTGGGTGGTTTTGCGGAACTTGGCCTGTTGAACACGGTTGGAGATATCGGAGTGGTGTTTTCCAGCACGAGCCTGAAGCTGGGGGGCACCGCCACGGCAGACTTTAGGAAGTTTGATCCGCAGCTGCCTCTCATTGGGCGGTTCAACTTGGGGTACTTCTTTGACAACTCGTCCAAGCTTATCTCGGGCACTGAAAAGGCGCGATACAACGCCCTGGATCCGGACGACCGGGAGTCGTTTGCCCTGGAGGAGCGCCACCTGGTGACTGCGGTGGAACGGTATGCGTTGAATATTAACCGTTCGGACATGTTGTCTATCGGCCTGGGCGCGGAGGGGGTTCTGGAGCCTGTGCCGGGTACGTTTGTGCACCCCTTGTTTGAGTGGAACTGGGGAATTCCCGTGAATCGACAGGGGTATGACTGCCTGTTTATTCCCTCCTCTGAGGGGAGCTCTACCCCTGCGGGGGTGGACGGGTGCTTGGGCGTGCAGGGTTCCCGTGCCTATCCGATGTGGATGACGGTGGGTGCACGGGTGCGGCCGCCGGTGGAGGGGCTCAGTGCCTTCTTTGCGGTGGATATTGGCCTTACAGGTACCAAGACGTTTGTGCGGGAACTGGCTCCCAACGCCCCCTACATGGTCATGTTGGGTGTCTCCTATGCCTACGACACCCGGCCCCGGGTGGAAATTCGCGAGGTTGCCTTGGAGTCCGTGGTTGAGGATTCGGTGGACGAAGCCGCGACCGAAGGGGACTCGGTGGAGGAAACTGCGGCGCTTGCTGTGTTGGAGGCTCGGATTCGTGGGCGGGTGGTTTCCACAGAGGACGAGCGGCCCATCGAGGGGGCGGTAGTGCAGTTTGTGGGGCGTGATTTGAGCGCGCTCTACACCGACGGGGATGGTGGTTTCACAAGTTATCGGTTTGAGCCCGGCCAGGTATCCATGGCGATTACCCACGTGGGCTATTTGGATGGTTCCTGCGATGTGGTGCTTGGAACCCCTGCGGAAGGCGCGGAGTTTGAAGACCTTGAGGTGATCTGCCCACTGGAGCCCGTGGCCAAGTCAGGAATGGTGCAAGGGATGGCCCGTGATGACCGGAATCGGCCTGTGGCGGTGTCCATGGTATTGGAGGGGGCATCGGATTTTTCACAGACGGTTCGTTCGGATGACACCGGTGCGATTCAGATTGAGGGGTTGGATGCGGGTGACTACCGATTGCGGGTGACGGACGAAGCCTTTTTTGCCCAGGTGCATCTGTTTACGTTGGAACCCCGAGGCAGCCATCGCCTGGAGCTTGTGCTGCATCGGCGCCCCCGTCAGCGGCTGGTGTCTCTACGGGAGAACTCCCTGCGGTTGCGCAAGCGGATTCGCTTTGCTCCCGGGACTGCAGATATTTCCGAGAGGAGCTTGCCTTTGGTGGAAGAGATCGCCGATGTGTTGCTGCGGGAATCCCGCATCAAGTTGATCGAAATCCGCGGACACACGGACAATCGCGGACCCCAGGACGTGAATCAAAAGCTCTCGGAGGAACGGGCGGATGCCGTGCGTCAACAGCTGATGCGTTTGGGTGTGCCTTCCCAACGGCTGCAAGTGCGCGGATTCGGTGCCTCTCGGCCCATCGTTCCAAACATCACAAGTGCCAACCGCGCCCGCAATCGGCGTGTGGACGTGGCCATCCTGGAAAGCGAACCTGAGGAATAGCGAGTCTAGACCGCTTCGCGTTTTACCTGATCGGCCCTCGGAGCCCAGCAAAGCGACCATGACCCTCCAACCTCCTCAACAATGTTCCTACATTGCCTCGTCGGTTGTCACGCCATGGTGGCTCCGCTGAACACCGATCATTCGTTCATCTAAAACGCGAAGCGGTCTAGAAAATGCCTGCGTACGGAGGGTTGCGTACGGAGGGCTACTTTCGGAACCTTCTATGCAGGCCTAGATAGAGTGCGGTGAGTAGGGCGTAGGCGGCAGGGGGGAGGTCGTTTGAGTTTTGCTCGGGGGAGCCATGGGGTGATAGGGAGCAACTGCATCCTCCACCTCCGCCGCACTCCGGGGAGAAACCACCTGCTGGGTCGTAGTCGCAGTTTCCACCTGCGCTTGTGGGAGGGTAGATGGCGCACATGCCTTCGATGTCGTCTGTGCTTAGGGTGCGCTTGTCGATTTCTCCGGGCGGTGCCACGGCGAACATGGTGGCGGTGGTGTCGTTTTGGGTGTGGCCGAGGCCAAAGAAATGCCCTGCCTCGTGGGTGATCACGTTGCGAAGGTCGATGTTTTCCTCCAACTCGCACCCGTCTGGAATGCCGTTGCTGTTGCTGTCGGCGTCGTCGTTGTAGCCGCTACACAGATCACAATCGTTGGGTACGCCATCGAGATCAGAGTCGAGCAGGTCGTTGCCTCCATTGCAGATATCACAACCGTCGGGCACGCCGTCTCCGTCATCGTCCTTTGTGTCGTCAAATCCCGGGCACAGGTCGCAGTTGTTGTTTCTTCCGTCCCCGTCAGTATCGCCCCCGTTGCAGGTGTCACAGGCATTCGGTACGTTGTCGGAATCGGAGTCGATGGCGTCGTTGAATCCTTGGCACAGGTCGCATCCATCGGGAACACCGTCGGCGTCGCTGTCGATGAGGTCATTTCCGCCTCCACACAGGTCGCAGAGGTTGGGCATGCCGTCGTTGTCGGAGTCAGGCCCGTAGTCATCGGCGCCTGGGCATAGGTCGCAGGCATCGGCCACGTCGTCCCCGTCCAAGTCGCCAAGGGAGGTGTCGTCACAGGAGCTGCAACCGGTGCCATTTGGGCACTCCGTGTAGGAACCCCGTTCTTCGTTGATTTCCATGTCCACGTCGCGGATTTCACCGGTGGTGACATTGTGCCAGACCGTGGTCAGTGCGTAGGCTTTGGGGTCGTATCCCCGGGCAGACCAATCCTGCACGAAGATGATTGCGTTGGTATTTCCGGAATCCGGATTGAACTCTGGCGTGTCGCATTTGGTGGTCTGCTTTCGAAGTACGGCATCCAGGTTTAGGGTTTCGCCGCTGCATTCCACGTCGAGCCATTGGTTGAAAGAGGTTTCGATGTGGGTACGGAGGGTGTCGTTGTCGAAGTCGCTCGAGCCGCCCCGGTGAAGTGCGTAGGTAATGCACGAACGTTCCCACCGAAGGGGAGTGCCGGTGGTGGGGCAGTTGCCTGGGCTGACGGAAGCCAGATCGGTGGTCATCTGGCACCACGCGGATGCACGTGTTGGTTGCCATGCCACCGAGCCCACTACGACCGTTGCCAGTGCGACCTTTGTTAGCGCGACCGTTGTCAGCGCGACCGTTGCCAGCGCGGTCTTAGCCTTGCGAGCAGCGTCGTTCATGGGGGGGCGAATCACGTGTCCGCTTTCAGGATCCGGGAGATTTCACGGAGTACGTCGTTGAGAGGTCGCGCGTACATGAGTGCAGCTGGTGCAGGCGTTAAGCTTCGCCCGTGGGGTGTTTGCACGGTTTGCATGAGACCAAGCCCTTGCCCACCGGGGTGCACCATGGTTTGCCCTGAGGCGTCGGCATGAATGGGCATGACCCCTTGGCTCATGCCCAGGGGCCGGTAGTTTCCATCGGGGGTTTGCTTCAGAAACACAAGAAAGCGTTTTCCCGTTGGAAGCGCGGGTTCCCCAGGAACGCGCATGGCAAGGGTGTCCACTTGCCCCCCCATGCACCGAACCACGACTGTGGCCTGTTCTGGGCCCTTGATCCTGTGGGTCACCCGCAGGGTAACGTCGGTGACGATTCTAGAAGGGCCGTCGTAGTGGCTGTTTCCTGCTTCAGATTGCACCACGGCAACGAGATCCGCCTCCCGAACCAGTTCCCCCAGGTCCATGGCGTCGATGAGCGTGGCCCTGGCCGTTGGTATGTGGCTCACCCAGAGGATTGCCAGAAGTGGGAGCACGTACGTGTACCAACGGGAAGTAAGCCAAATCACCCCTCAATGATGGGGAATGGGGGGTGCATCGGTCAAGCAGTGCGGGTTTTTGGGCAGACAAGGAGGAGGGTGGCGAGGAGGAGGCCTGTGTTTCGTAGGAGGGATTTCCAGGAGGCGGGGGCGACGGTTTCGCTGCCGAAGCAGCCGCAGTTGAGGTCGATGCCGCGGTAGAGGGCCTGGCCGATGGCGATGGAGAATAGGACCAGCATGGCGCCGACGATGAGGGCGGCTGGGCGGCGGTAGCGAGGTACGAATAGTGCCACCACAAGTACGGCCTCAAGCACGGGAACTACCGAGGCCATGTACACAATGCTCCATTCTGGAAATAGCTGATAGTTGCGAAGGTCTTCGGCGAACCCTGCGGGGTTCAGGAGCTTGGGCCATGCGGCCGATGCGAAGACACCTGCCAGGGTGAGGACGGCTGCCCACTGCAACCAGGGAAGGAAGTGTTGTGCCCGTGTGGATGAGGCGTTCATTGGCCGGCCTCCGCGGGGAGACTTTTGGCCAACCATTTGGGGTAACCACCTTCCAGGACCCGTACGTCAGGATGACCTGCCTCCGCCATGAGCTCGGCAAGTTGGGTGGAATGGGCGCATTCCCCCTGGGTGTCGCAATAGGCCACGATGGTGGGAGCTTGCAGCCATTGGGCCAGTTGGCCTGGGGATGGGGTTTGGGTGGCGACGGGTGCGTTTAGGGCACCCGTGATGTGGCCCCGCTGAAAGATAGTCGCGTCCCGTGCATCTAGAAACAGGGCGCTGGATTCCCTGTGGAGCCGCTCCGCTTGGGCGATTGGGATCCAGGTGACGGTGGGTTGGGCCGAGGTGGGTCCTTCGCACACCACGCCCTCTTCGGTGGGGCCACCTGGGAATCCCCTTGCTGCACCAAGTACCAGGCCCAGTGCGCAGCCCACAAGTGTGAGGATTGCTGCGTCTACCCCCAAGGACTGCCTTTTTGTGGTCGATGGGCTTTTTACGGATTCCTGTCGCTCGGCGGCTGGTCTCATGGGTGAACTCGGATGATGATGACGTGGCGCGCCGTTGACAAGGCAAAGGTCACCTGGGAGATCCGCCTGCAGTGTCTAACGTAGCGATTCTTAGGGTTCGAGGGTGGTGGTTTCTAGCGGTGTGTGGGCTTCTGTGGTCTGCAGGAGGTTGTGCTCGCCTGATGGCCAATCAGACGGCGAGTTTCTTGGTCAAGGCCAGCCCGTCCGCCTACGAGATGTGGGACTACGATTTTGCGCAACAGGCGGTTCCTGCCGGATTGGTTCAGCTCGAGGCGATATTGAGCCTCACCCCCAACAACCAAAAGCTTCTGAAGGAGCTTGCCATTGGGTACACGGGCTATGCCTACAGCTGGCTTGAGGACGATGTGGAGACGGCCGATCCGTTTGATTTTGAAGAAATCAGCCGTTTGCAGCGTCGAGCGAAGTGGATGTACCTACGAGGGCGACAGATGGCGTTTCGATTGATTCGATTGCGCACCAAGGGGTTTGATGGGGCCCGGGCGGGTGGTCTGGAGGCATTTGAAGCTTGGCTGGACAAGCGATGTCGAAAGCCGGGTGATGCACCCATGTTGCTGTGGGCTGGAAATGCGTGGGGTTCTGCCATTGCCATGTCACTCGACGATCCAGAAATGCTTGCGGACTTGGGATATGTGGTGGCCATGGTGGAACGCTCCATGGAGTTGGACCGGGACTATTTTCAAGCCGGCGCCATGACGTTCCTTGCGGCTGTGAAGGCTTCCTATCCGCCCTCTATTGGTGGTGATCCTGAGGGTGCTAAAGTACTTTTTGAGGAAGCGATGGAGCGTACCGGCCGTGCCTATTTTCCGATCCAGTTGAACTATGCTCGTACCTATGCCCTGGTGAACGGGAAGCGTGAGCTGTACGAATCTTTGTTGAGAGAGATTCTTGACGCGGGTGACGTGAACCCAGCCATGCGATTGCCCAACAAGGTGGCGAAGCACCGGGCACGTCGGTACTTGGCGGAATCTGATGATTTGTTTTTGTAGGTTCCTATGGGGATCAGATTAGAGGTTGTGATGGGTATTCGATTGTTGTCATACAAACTACGGGTTGGGCTGCTGTCTTTGGCTGTGGTGTTGGCGGGCGTGCTTGTGCCCACGTCGCCCACCCATCACGTGCGGGCTGCCCAATCGGTACGCTTTCGGGTGGCAAGCTTGGCTCCTCGGGGTTCGATTTGGGATCGGGCGTACCAAGCCTGGGCCAACAGCGTGCAGCAACAGACCGAGGGTAGGGCGCATATGCAGTTTTACTTAGGGGGATCCCAGGGTGACGAGCGTGACTACATTCGCAAGATGCAGTCAGGGCAGTTGGATGGGGCAGGAATCAGCACGACTGGGCTAAGTCAGTTGGTGCGCCCCGTGTTGGTGCTTTCGCTTCCGGGATTGTTTCGCGACTATGGGGATTTGGCGCGAGTGCGTGCGGAACTTCATGCAGAATTTGAAGAGGAGTTTGCGAAGGCGGGGTTTACGTTTCTTGCCTGGGCCGATGTGGGCCGCGCGCGGATGTTTTCCAGGCAGCCTATTGTTCGCCCGGCGGACTTGAAGGAGGTTCGCCCCTGGGCCTGGCGGGATGACATTATTTTCAACGAGTTCTTGCGTGTGGTGGGTGCCAACGGGCAACGTACGGGGGTCAACGAGCTACTCCCGGCGCTGCAAACCCGTCGTGTGGATGCGTTTCCGGCATCTGCCCTGGCTGCGGTTTCGTTGCAGTGGCACAACCACATTACCCACGTGAGCAAGCAATCGGATGCGGTGCTCATTGGAGCCACGGTGTTGCGTAAGGACAAGTTCGATACGTTGTCTGCCGCCGATAAGCGGGTGGTAAAGGATACGGCCCGTCGAGCCCACCAAATGCTAACCCGTACTGTGCAACAGGCGGACGATCGGGCCTACCGTGCCATCCTGAAACGTGGGGTGATCGAAGTGGATACTTCTGCCCACGAGGCGGAGTGGCGTGAGGCATCACGGCAGGTGCGGGAGAGACTGGCCGGGCGTTTGTACCCAGAGGCCCTGCTGCGCCGCGTGGAATCCCTGGCGATTCGTTAGGCGTGGCGTGAATCAGAGCCCCGTGAATCAGGAGCTCTGTGAATTGGGAGCTCTGTGAAGCCAAACAGTAGTGTGCGTGAGTTCTGAGTCATTTGGGCTATGAAGGCTGCCCTGATGGGTTGGATCGCTCGATGGGACCGGGGCCAGGCTCGGGCAGAGGCCGCTGTCGCAACGGTTGTGCTGGTTGCCATGGTATTTTTTGCGGCACTTCAGGTGGTGCTCTTTAATCTTTCGACACGTGGGTCGGTGGTTTGGGCGACTGAAGCGCTGCAGAACTTGGATTGGATCGATACTTTCCTGCAGCGGGGCACGTTGTGTCTGGCGTTCCTTGGGGCCTCCATGGCGACGAGCGCGGATCGGCATATTGCCATCGATGCGCTCCCCCGTTTGTTTTCGAAGCGGGTCGCCAAGTGGGTTCGTGCGTTTGTGGCCCTCATCGCTGCGGTGGTATGCGTGTTTCTTGCACGCGTATTTTTTAGCGCTTCCACCATTGCGGCTGCCCAGCGGCCCTTTGACTATGAGATATTGTTGAGCTCTGGGGCGATTCACGTGTGTGATGCGACTGTGGTGCAACTCCAGGAGGCTCTCGCTTCTGCACCGGCTATTTTTTGTGGTGCGCGTTCGGTGTTGGCGGCCATTGGAATGCCGGCAGAGACCTGGGCGGGTGCGGCATTGTACCTGGTCCCCGCCATGCTGGTGGTGATGGCAGCCCGCTTTTTGTTGCGTTGTGTGGCCACCCTCACTGTTGGTCGGCAGGCCGCTGATGGACAGGATACGGGCCCATGATTCTTTGGCTTACCCTCGCCCTGTTGGCCTGTGCGCTTCTTGGGGTGCCTCTGTTTGTCATTTTTGGTGCGGCAGCCATGGCGCTGTTTGGCTCCCTGGAGGAAAAGGGAAGCATTGTCTGGGCCGCAAGTGACGTGTTTACGGAGAAGTTTGCCGATTCGCCCATGATGGTCACGATTCCGCTCTTTATTTTCGCGGGGTATGTGTTGGCGGAGAGCAAGGCCCCACAACGGCTGGTGGAACTGTCCCGTGCGTGGATTGGTTGGATGCCCGGTGGGCTTGCGATTGTGTGTGTGTTGGCCTCGGCCTTTTTCACCACGTTTACTGGTGGGAGTGGCATCACAATTGTGGCGATCGGTGGCCTGTTGTTACCCGCGCTGCTCGCGGACAACTACCCTGAGAAGTTTTCCTTGGGTCTGGTGACTACCGGGGGATCTCTCGGTTTGCTGTTTCCACCCAGCCTTCCCCTGATTTTGTACGGGATTGTGGGCGGGCTGCTGATCGAGAAGCTGTTTCTTGCGGGAGTGCTTCCCGGGTTGTTGACCTTGCTTGCACTTGGGTTGCTTGCGGTGGTGAAGGGGGTGCGCCTTTCCATGCCGCGCACGCCGTTTCGGTTGTCACACGCCATTGCCGTGACCTGGAAAGCCAAATGGGAGGTGTTGCTTCCAGTGGTGCTGATCGGTGGCCTGTTTTCTGGCTGGTTGCGTATTCATGAGGCTGCGGCCTTTGCGGCCATGTATTCGCTGGTTGTGGAGGTGTGGGTCTACCGGGATCTTTCCCTTCGGGGGGATTTGCCCCGGATCGTTCGGGAATCCACCACCATGTTTGGCGCGATTTTGGTCATTTTGGCCACGGCCATTGGGTTTACGGGGTACCTAATCCAAGCCCAGGTTCCCATGCGGATTCTGGAATCCATGTCGGGCGTCTTTGCCAACAAATGGGTGTTTTTGTTGTTGATGAACGGATTCCTGTTGGTGGTGGGAATGCTTATGGACATTTTCTCCGCCATCGTGGTGGTCGCGCCGCTGTTGGTACCGATTGCCACCCATCCTGATATCGGTGTTGACCCCTACCACCTGGGGATCGTGTTTCTGTTGAACCTGGAGATTGGGTACCTGACACCGCCGGTGGGTCTGAACCTGTTTATTTCCAGTTTTCGTTTTGAGAAACCAATCACCCTTTTGTATCGAGCGGTATTGCCGTTTATTGGGGTGCTGTTGGTCGCCCTGTTGTTGACCACCTACATTCCGTGGCTCTCCACTGGGCTTGCGGGGTTGGTGACGACAGAGGAGTTGCCGGACTTGCGACGAGCCCCCGTACCTTCCGAGCCGTCAGACACGCACGAGGAGGTTTCCAACGGAGCGCCTGACGAAATGGAGGGTGATGCGTTTAACCTAGACGATTTGGAGCGGGAGCTACTTGGTGCCTTTGATGATTTGGATCAGGGCCCGTCGGACGCGGGTGTGGGCGGTGCCGCTTCGGATGCTGCTGGTTGGGATGTTGGGGCTGTTCGCTAAGGAATCTCTCGTTCGTTAGCCTGCGTGGGTGGTGATTCTACCGTTGATTGGGCGAAGTCTGTGATTTGGCGTGCGATGCTGCAGTCGTAGGCGGTTGCATCCCAGCTTTGCTTTCCCAGGCGCCGAAACCTCTTTTCGACGTCGACGGGCACGGTGACGGTTTTCCCAGCAGGTTTTGTGCGTAGGGAAAGCAGTGTTTGGCTCCTGGAAATATCCCAGATTTCCACGTCTGCAGTGGTGGGCCTTCCTGATTCGTTACGTTTATCCCAATGATCCAGGATGACCACCAGGTATTGCGCAGAGATCTGCTCCCGTAGCTCGGGAATGTCCCGTTTGATTCTGGAATCCTGTTCCTGCAGCAGTACCCTGAGTGTGGGTAGGGCCTGTTTGTCGGCTGCTGCTCGCGCATCCCATTCTGGGGTGAAGATTTTCCCTGATTCTAGGATCACCGGTAGGGGCACGGGGTGGATTCCAAGGCAGGGTGCAAGTGCATCGATGGCCATTTCTTGGATGAGCGGGGTGAGGTCTTCGATGGGTGGGATCTTGGTACGATTGGCTCGGAAATAGATGCCCCGTTTTTCCCGTAGGGTTTCTAGATCGAATGTGGGGTGCACAAAGTTGTGGAAGGATTCGCGTTTGGCCGAGTGGGTTGCGACGGTGTGAACGGTGGAAAGGATGTGCTGAAACCGTTGTTGTTCCTTGAACAGCGCGTCGCGGGTCGCGGAGAATTGTGCTTGGGCCACGGACATATCGCGGTGTGTTCGGTATTGCTGATGCAGGGCGAAACTACCTAGCACCGCCGCAATGAGGGCAAGCCAACCCCAGGGAATGCGTGGCCCGTAGCTCCTGGTCTTTTCTTGAAGATCGGGAGGGTCAGCCTGGGTAGGTTCCAGCTGGGTAGGTTTCAGCGGAGTTTCGGGGTCGGTGCGGTCTGTCACACCTGTGGGCTACTGGCTTTTGTCGTTTACGGCAAAGGCTACGTTGGCGTACATGGCTGCTGCCGTGGAGGCCATGACCTTTCGAATGACGCGGTAGTCCACGTTTTGATCGGCCTGGACCACCACCGTGGAGTGATAGGCCTCTCCGGGATGAATCTGCTCCCAGTTGCGTTGGTAGACCTCCAAATCCCGGATTAATTGCTCGATGGGTTGGGTCTCTTCTGTGGAGTTGAGCTCTGCGTTGTCGGCCACTTTTCGGCCCTCAAACATGACGATGAGCTGGTTGATAGCGACCACGGGTGCTTCTTCCAGGGCCGTGGTGTGGACACCGTCCGGGAGGCGTAGTTTGTCATCCTGGGACTGGGCGATGACCTGGTTTCCGAAACTGGTGAGTAGGAAAACGACCAATACGATCAGGAAATCGATAAAGGGCACAAGGATAATCCCGGAATCTACGGATTTACGCCCGCCGCCCACTACGCGGTTGCGAACGAATTGTAGGGGAACGTGGTGGAGTAGAACTCGGCCGGGTTTCTTGATGGGCATGGTGGTGTCTCGTTATCCCTGGGGGGCTTGTTCTTCAACAGCTGCGAGAATGGAGCTGTCCGATAGGGCAAGGTCCGTAAAACCTTCACCCACGGCGGTGTCCATGGCTTCAATGATGTGGGTGTAGGGGACGTCGTCGTCAGGCGCGACCACGAGATCGTGTCGATCGGGCGCTTGGGTTGCGCGGTCTTTTAGGGTGCGAATCAGAGCATCCATGTCGTAGTCATCCGCTTTTTTGGGAACTTCAAACCGTTGTTCTCCATCTGTCGTGGCCAGGGCGTAGCCTGCCGCGGTGACACGGAGCACCCAACGTTCTTCCTCTTCCTCGGGAGGCTCCTGCTCTGAGTCAGGTTGGCCGGGCTGCTTTTGGCTAGCGTCGATTCTGGCCAACTGATTCCAAACTGCGGTGACCAGCAGGAACATGATGCAACAGAGCAGCAAGTCGATAAATGGAACCAGCGGGATCTCCGCGTCCACTGACTTGCGGCCACCGCCGCCTCCTCCGTCTACGTTAACTCCGCCCATGGATGACTACGCTGGAGCCCCGGGAACGGGTGGTGCGGCCTGGCCCGCCACAGCTTGCACGTTGACCTTGTCTCGATTAGCGACCACCAGATTCAGCACCTGAACAGAGGCGCTGTTAATGTCATCAATTACCTTTTGAGTTTTTCCGTTCAATGCAGCGAAGCCCATGAGGGCAATCAGCGCCGACATTAGGCCAAATGCGGTGCAGTTCATGGCTTCGGAAATACCCGCGGCAAGTGCGGCGGCCCGGGTTGCGGCATCGGCATTGGCGACCGCGCCGAAGGCCACGATGAGGCCGACCACCGTGCCCAGGAGGCCTGAAAGCATGGAAAGGTTGGCGAGCAGGGAAAGGTAGGGGGTGCGGGCCTCCACTTTGGGAAGTTCCTGGAGTGCGACTTCGTCCATGGAAGCTTGGACCTCTGCGTCGGGGCGATGCACCTTCACAAGGCCGCCTTTGACGATTCTGGCGAGGGGGGCGTTTGCTGCGGAACACAGTTTGATGGCCCTGGATACGTCGCCCGCGAGGATGCACTTCTGCATGGTTGCGAGGAAGACGTCCTTATTGATGGAGCTCCGGTAGAGGTAGACGGCCCTCTCTGCCACAAGCCCGATCGCGATGATGAGCCAGAACAGGATGCCGTACATCATCCAGCCACCTTCTTCAAAATGCTCAGCTAGAGTCGAAAACATTCTACTTTTTCTCCTTGGGGGGGACCCCTATTTTGCCCTGGTTGCACCAGGAAACAGCCTGTTGAGTGGGGTAATCTCCCCGTATTTAGGTAGGGGGAGCTTCCGCGGACTCCGCGAATAGCGACTAGTGTGCCAGAAATCTGCCCAGGAATGCACGATTGTTGCAAAGGATTTGCTGGGCTGAAGTTTCGTTCACTGTGGCTCGCTTGGGACTAGAAGCCCCTGAAATTTCGCCCACACTGCATTTCCAGGGCCCCATTGTCCCCGGGTTCTTCCGGCATAGATTTATGTGTTTTATTTCCAGTGCGGACATTCGTTGACAACGCTTTTGGCGTTGGGTTAGCTTCCTTGTCACGCAGAGGACACGGGAATTTTTTGGTCGTCGTCCGAGGAGCATCGATTCATGGAAAAAATTTGGGTTGCATTGGAAGAGGGAGCGCCTTTCAGCTTCATCAACATCGGGATTCTGGCTTTCGTGGTGGCAATCATCATCGAACGCTTTGTATTCATTTTGACGAAGTATCGGGTGAATGCGCACGAGTTCATCGGTCAGTTGCGTAAGCTGATTCAGGCCGGGAACATTGACCGCGCCATCAAGCTTTGTGAGGCGGCAGCATTGCCGCTTCTACAGGTATGCCGAGCAGGCCTTACCCAGGTAAACCGGGGCGAGGACGCGGTTATTGCGGGGATGGAAGAAAAAATGGGCGAAATCGTGCCGAAACTGGAGACTCGTACACCGTGGCTGTGGTCTCTTGCCAACATCGCGACCCTGATCGGCCTTTTGGGAACGATTTCGGGTCTGATTAAGGCTTTCGGAGCTGTGGCCTTCGCGGCCCCGGCGGAACGCTCTACTTTGCTTTCAAAGGGTATTTCGGAAGCTATGTGGAACACCGCTCTCGGTTTGGGTATCGCGGTGACTTGCATGATTTTCCACTTGATCCTTCACACCATGTCCAAGGGCGTGAAGCACGATCTTGAGCATGCGACGATGAAGTTGGAAAACCTCATTACACTGCGCCAAAAGGGCAACTAGGCCTTCCTAGGTTTATCTACCTTTACAGTACAAACCCATGCCTGAGTTCACCCCAAGACAGCGTGCGTATATTAAGAAGCGCTCCGCGGTTCCCCATGTGGACCCCTCGGAGGAGGCGGGTGAGCTGAACATTATCCCTTTCCTGGATATTGTTGTGAACCTCATCATGTTTCTTTTGATGACGACCGCTTCGGTGTTGGCTGTGGTGCAAATCGAGACCGAATTGCCTTCCTACGGGGGCGGCGGAGGTGTCGGTGGCGGTGAGCCTGAAGAAAAGCTCAATCTGAATATTACGATTGTGAGCGAGGGCGTAATTGTCACGGGTTCTGGTGCCAAGCTTGCTCCAGGCTGTGAGAACACCGCGGGTGGCCGTGTGATTACGGTGGCCCGTAAGGGGGACAGTTACGACTGGAACAGCCTTACGGAGTGTGTGGCGCGGGTGAAAAAGGAATATCCCAACGAAACCCAGGTGATTGTGAGCGCCGATCCTCTTATTGAGTACATCCATCTGGTGAATGCCATGGATGCGGTTCGGAAAAAGGATGACCAGGAGCTTTTCTCTGAAGTGCTTATTTCAGGCGGGGTACGCTGATGGCCAAGGGTAAAAAGGGTAAGGGAAAATCGGGCAACGGAGAGAACTCCGATGTCGAAACCTCTGGCGGCGGTGAATCCGGCGCCAGCAGCGCTAGCATAGGAAGTGCAAGCTCTGGCAGTGGCTCTGGAGGAGGATCTTCGAGCCGTGCCCCTGGTGAAATCGCCACCATGGCCCAGTGCAAGGCCGTCATTCGACGTAAGCTTGGTAAGCACGAAGAGGAGATGGAGCTGGGTCTAAACATCTATCCGATGATGGATATGATGACGATCCTTTTGGTGTTCCTCATCATGCAGTTCGCGAATGCCTCGGCGGATATTACGCAGAGCGAAGAGCTTCAGATCCCCTATTCGACGGCCCAGGAAGAACTACAGCAGGCCGTGCCGATTCAGGTGTCGCGTAATCAGATCGTGGTGGACGGCAAGGACGTGTTGAACCTTCGCGCGGGCCAAGTGGATGCGAGCCAGAAGCAGGGCGGGAGCACAGGATTTTTGGTTACGCCGCTGTTGAGGGTGATGGAGAAGCACCGAGATCGTTTGAAGAAGATTGCGGAGCGTGTGCCGACCAAGCCCTTTACTGGTGAAGTTCAGGTGGTCGCGGACGCCCGTACTCCGTTTCGAACTTTGACAGAGCTTATCTACACGGTGGGCCAGGCGGAGTTCAAAACCATTCGCTTTATTGTGTTGAAGAAGGGTTCTTAGTCTCTCCTTGGGCATGCCTCTGGGGACAGGATCTCTCAGCGGATCCTTTCTATGGGGCTTTCTTTTTCGCTAGCCAAAATTGGCATCGTTCGATCCAGTCGGTGGTGATGGCGGTCCATGCGGGGTCGCCCCTGTGCTGATTCTTGATTGTGCGCCACGCTTCTAAGGACTCCCGCCATTGACCAGATTGGGCAAGTAGGTAGGCTTTCATCCTTTGTGCTTCCAACGTGAGTTCTGGTGCCATGAGGCCCAGACTTAGGCTTGCTTTCACGTTCCCTAGCGCGGACTGCAAGTCGTTCTCAACCATTTGGATGCGGGCAAGCATGTAGGAACCCAGGCCCAGTTCAGGAAAGTTGTGGGTGAGCCATTGGGCATGGACTGACCGAGTTGCCGCGGATTCAGTGGCATCTAGCAGAACCTTCGTGTGCTGAAGAAGGTTTGGATCGACAGCGCCGGTATCGTTTGCCGTAGTCCACGCCCATTGTCGAATGGCTTGGGCGCGCTGTTGATGGTTGGATATGTAGTTGTTTTGTTCGGTCCGTAGATGCGTAGTTTCCAGCGGTGCTACGCTTGTTTCGGTGACTGTTCCTTGGTCCATGTGGGCAACTGTTTGAATGCGACCCATCCGGTCAATTTGTTGTAACTCGTTAAGAAACATCCAGTCTGCGTTTTCTATCGCTGCGTTCCAGAGCGGTTGAATCAGTTGTCTGATCTGGGGCCATGGCAGGCTTTGCTTCTCAACATCCCAGTGGTTCTTTGTGAACTCCCAGGGGCCAATCCTTGCTTGCAATCTCAGGTGTTCGGCGCGCCATCTTGGGTTGTGGCGATGCAGGTCGAGCAGCGCTCCGCAATACTCAAGCGCTTTGGTCATGTTTTGATCGACCGTGCTTGCCCTGTGCATTTTTGCCTCGATGACTGCGGTATGGTGAGGGCATTTTGCCTGTAGGATACCCGGTTGGTTGAACCGATCCTGAGCCCAAGCGCTGGCCTGTTTGGGAAATGGCACGGTGCGGAGGTGGGCATGCCAGGCCTGCTCGAGATCGGGCAATGGCTTGCCTGTGGCCTGACTCAGGTTGTTGGTCTCGTATGTGGTGCGAAGCGCATTTGGGCCGTAGGTGTCGTGTACAAATCGTAGGAACGACCCGGTCGCCATGTAGGCGGTGTGATGTTGGGCCTTCCAGAACTCCAGGCCGGAAAGTTGTTGCAGGGGAGGGAGCCGTTTCAGGTCGAGGAGTGCCCGTGCCCATTGGTGGGGAGTCCATCCGTCGTCGGTCTGCCAGGTAAGGGCCACCGCTAGGCCTTCGATGAGGCTTGGGTTTGGGATCCATCCGCTTGCGGGGCCGGGCACGCGCCACGGCCCGGTTGCGGTGGCTGCAGCGACCACGTGTGCGATTTCGTGTTGTAGGACTGGATGGGGCCAATGGGTGCCGTGGATGTAGATTTCATTGCGCCAGGGTTTGGCCACGTAGGTGCGGCCCGCGCCCATCCACTTGCCCTTTTGGCGGGCAGAATCGAATAGGTACACCCGGATGTTGCCAGGGCTCTGCACTCCCAAGCGCTGCTCCGCCTGATGGACGCGAAAGTCGCAATCGCTTGCGATGCGTTTGAGGTCATCTGCATCGGTGGTTGGATTGGCTACAATGGTGCAGCGTTCAGACTGTACCGATTGCTTGAGCACCCGTGCAAGTTGGCCTGAGGTACTGCGGTGGTTGAGTCGATCCGCGAAAACAGTGGCTATTAGAAATAGGCTTGTACACAACGCGGCGCAGATCACAAATCCGATATGAACCGCAGTGGTTGATACTTTGGAGGGTTGTTGTGTAGCGTTGTTCGGGAGCTTGCTGTTCTTTCGTATCAACCAGGCTAGTGCTGGAATAGCGCACAGGGAAACAAGCCTGAACGTAAGGTACTGGGGTTCGATTTGTATGCCGCGGTCGTAGATGGGGCCTGGGAAGATGCCCAGAAGATGTCGCATGAAGAACACGCCAGGTGTGCCCCAGAACTCGATTCCCGCGGTGGCCAGGGAGATCACCGGTACCAGTGGTGCCAGCCATGGGCCCCACCGAGGGAGATGAAGACCCAGTGCGGCCCCGAGGGTGACATTTAGTAGCGTAGAAATGCCTGGACCAAGCACCATCCAGAAAAAGCCTTGGAGAGGGTCGCATAGGGGCACGCGCACCGCGTTGAGCCCAAGGATGAGGGTGGGTGTGCCCCACCAGAGTAGGGTACGAATGCCGATGCCGCGTAGGATGGACCGCAACGGCATACCAGAGCTGCTGGAGCCCTTGTTTTTGGTGGAAGTGGGTGCATGGGTGCGGGCCCAGCGGGCAGCCGCCCAGGCGGAGACCGGTGCGAGCAGGATACCAAGTAACAGGGCCGCTTCTGGCCCGTAGGTTCCCACAAGAGGAGTAGCTGCCATTGCGCACCCGATGAGGGCCACCGCTAGCGTGATTGCAAACACACCGATGGTGTAGCTCTAAGAACAGGCTGCGTCAGATGCAAGGCCTGGCCTATGCGTTAGGCGACGGCGCTGTGTTCCGGGTTTTGTTGGATGGGCAAACGTGGGTCTTCCGTAAGTACGACGGCAATGGCTTCTTCTACACGGTGGGTGAGAACGAACTTCATATCGTCGCGAATGTTTTTCGGGATTTCCTCGAGGTCTGGTTCGTTGCGGGCGGGGAGCACAATGGTTTTGATCCCAGCTCGGTGGGACGCCAGGCAACGCTGTTTGATACCGTTGACCGGTAGGAGATTTCCGCGGAGCGTAATCTCACCGATCATGGCCACGTCGGGGCGCACGGTGACGCCCGTGAGCATGGAGATCATGGACATGACAATGGCAACTCCTGTGGAAGGGCCGTCCTTGGGGAGGGCGCCCTGTGGAAAGTGCACATGTACGTCGATTTTTTCCAGGAAGTCCTCAGGTAAGCCCAGCTCGGTGGCACGAGTGCGCACGTAACTGAAGGATGTGGCCGCCGCCTCCTTGAGGATATTCCCCATGCTCCCAGTGAGGTGAATGCGCCCCTTACCAGGCATGCGAGAGGTTTCGACGAGCACAAGTTCTCCACCACGTTTGAGCCACACGAGGCTTGCGGCTACGCCTGGAGCGGGTCGACGTTCGGCTCGTTGCCCCGAGTGCCGTGGTGGCCCGAGAATTTCCTGGGCCTGTTCGGGCCCCACGAGAACTTCTTGGGTGTTGCCTTGCGCAAGTTCCACTGCGACATGACGGCATATGGAAGCAATCTTCTTTTCGAGGTTACGCACCCCAGCTTCACGGGTGTAGTCTTCGATGATCGTGCGTACGCCTTCGTCCAGGAAATCTAGTGTTTCTGGGGTGAGGCCGTGTTCCGCGAGCTGTTTTGGAATGAGGAAATTGACCGCGATTTCAAACTTTTCATCCAGCGTATATCCGGCGATTTCAATCATCTCCATGCGGTCCCTGAGCGGTGCCGGAATCGTGTCCTGTCGGTTGGCTGTGCAAACAAACAACACCTGGCTAAGGTTCACGGAGACCTCAATGTAGTGATCCACAAAATCTTTGTTCTGCTGTGGATCCAAAACCTCTAGTAGGGCTGCTGCTGGGTCGCCGCGCTGGTTGCTGCCCAGTTTGTCCACTTCGTCGAGCAACATGACAGGGTTTTTCGACTGGGCCTTTTTGAGGCCGCCCACGATTCGACCGGGAAACGAGCCCACGTAGGTGCGTCGATGGCCACGGATTTCCCCTTCGTCATGAACCCCGCCTAGGGATACGCGAACAAAGCTGCGACCGGTGGCACGGGCGATGGATTTTGCGAGGGATGTCTTTCCAACCCCTGGGGGGCCCACGAGGCAAAGAATGGGCCCGCTCTTGTCGCTTCGGAGTTTTCGAACAGCCATGTATTCCACAATGCGACGTTTGATCTTTTCGAGCCCATGGTGGTCTTCGTCCAGTACTCGGCGTGCTTCCTTTACATCCAGCCTATCGGGTGTGGAGCGGTTCCAGGGGAGTTCCGTAAGCCATTCCACATATTGACGTGTGAGATGGTATTCGGATCCGGACGTTGCCATCGTGCGAAGTCGGGAGAGTTGACGCCTCGCTGCACGGTCTGCCTCCTTGGGGAGTTCTGCTTTGATGACCTGGTCCCGGAGTTGCTCCAGCTCGTCGTCCTCGTCGGTGGCTTCGCCAAGTTCCCTCCGAATACTTCGTAACTGTTGGCGCAATAAATATTCCCGTTGGGACCGGGACATTTCCTCCTGAACCATGGTGGAGATTTCACCCTTGACCCGTAGGACCTCTCTTTGGCGGTTCACCAACTCAATGACTTTTCTAATGCGTGGTCGGATCTCGAGGAGTTCCATGACCTGCTGCTTTTGGTGTAGATCGATGTTTAGGTTGGAGGCGATTAGATCGGATAGGGCAGCGGGGTGCTTGACGTTGTTGAGGGCCTTAAGGATTTCGTCGGCACGCCCTGGTATGGTTTCAAACAGTTCCCGTGCGGACTGATGGAGGTGAGCGGCGAGCGCTTGCAGTTCTTCTTGGCTGTCTCCCCCAAGGTCCTCTAGGGAAAGGGGGGCAATACGTTCGACGGTGGCGCGAAGGCAGGGGTGGTGATCGATGCCCGCGGTGATGCGCATGCGGGCTGCGCCCTGAAGTACCACCGAGTAGGTACCGGAGCTGAGGCGTATCACTTTAAGTACACGGGTTATGGTGCCGATGGAGTGTAGGTCCTCAAACTCGGGCTCCTCTACCTCGGGATCTCTTTGGGCAACCACACCGATGGTCGGGCGATTGTTTTCAAAAGCTTCCTCGATGAGTCGAACGGACCGAGGACGGCCCACGTTTACGGGCACCACGGAGGACGGAAACAGCACCGAGTTGCGCAGTGGAAGGATAGGGAGGGTGGCGAGTGTGCCCAGGGGTGGGATGGATTCAGACATGGGCTTGCAGCAAATACGCTAACATAGGTGCCCTTGGGGCTGAACAGAAAGTGTACTGAACAGATGTAGTGAAAGGGTGGCTTTCCGGCGTTTCTTTTTCGTTCGATCCTTGGTGCGTCACCTGCTAGATAAGCGCCGGTCCTGCAGTTGGGGGCTGTGTTGTTTTGGGTATTGGGACTGGGTGGGTTTTGGTCGAAATCTTGTTCCGCCCTCTGGGCTTGCTTAGGATGTCTAAGTCCAATCACGGTTGAAAGGCTTGATGTGTCGTTTTTAGGCAATTTGGTTGTACTCGCTCTTACTCTCGGAATTTTTGTGGGGACCCTGTCCTTGGGCCGCAGATCTGCGGGTACCCAGTCAGCCACGACCCGGCAATAGGCCCCTAACAAGCGCAGGACGTGGCGGACTACAAGCATCTCGATGCGCTCTCCCTTGCTGACCTGGAGGGGATCCGTTTGCTGCTGCGCGGTGGTTCGGTGGTGGATTGGCACCGGCTGAACTTCTCGGGGCAGGAAGAGGTCATGGCGTTTCTTCGTTCCCTTGAGTTTGATTGGGGGCACGAGGCGGATCGGGTTCGTGCCGAGCACCTGAAGGTGCTGGCGATGGAGTATCTGAAGAGGAATTTTGATTTTCCGATTCCTCGACCGGTGCAGGAGTTGCCGGTTCCCGAACTACTGATGTTGGCGTCTGGTAAGGGGCACCGGCAGATATGTGCCTGCACGATTCTGAAGGTGATGCATATCATCTTGCATCTTGAGGCACGGGAGCTTTTGTTTCTGCTTCCGGTTTCTGATCAGGAGGTGTTTCACCTTGTTGAACAGAAGGTGTATCGGGTGATTGGGCAGATGCTTTCCCAGGGGCTGCCTATTCAGGAGTTCATTGGAGGAAGAAAGAATCGCGATTCGGTGTACACCAAGCTGCTGTCTAAACAGGACACTGTGGCGGCCCGAATCTACGACAAGTTGCGATTTCGGATTGTCACTCGGTCCTACGACGAGGTGTTTCCGGTACTTAGCTATTTGGTTCGTACAGTATTTCCGTTCAACTATGTGATCCCTGGGGAGTCCACGAATACACTCCTAAACTTTCGAGAGTATTGTGAACAGTGGCCCAAGCTGAATGCACTTGTTCCTCAGCTTCAGTTGCCTCCAGGGCTTGAGGAATCCACCGTTCATTTGGACAATCGGTTTTCTGCCCCGAACTACCGCATTGTTCATTTTGTGGTGGATATTCCAGTGCGTTTGCCAGATGTGCTTTTAGACAACGCGCCTCCTGCTGCGGCTTCTTTGGGGCGCGTGGTGTTTGCGCAGGCAGAATTTCAGGTCATCGACCGTACGACGGAACAGAACAACGAGATGGGTGATGCAAGTCACGCTAGCTACAAAGATAGGCAGCGGCGTGCGGTGATGCGACGCCTCAAGGTGGGTCTTGAGTTGCCTGACCCAAAGGAATGAGATCGAAGATCAGTTCCTGGGGTTTCTTGGGGGAGATGCTGACTTGCTTGGCGCCCTGTGTGTAGCCGGTGAGATGTACCGTTACGCGGCGTTCCCCGGAGGAAATGCCTTGGAGCTTGAGGGGAGTCTTGCCCCGTTGTACGCCGTCGACGTGGACAATGGCACCGGTGACCGGGAAAGACTTGATGATCAGATCCCCTGAGGTGGGTGCGAGACTCGTTCCAAGTACCGCGCCCACCAACAGCCCTGAGGCGACTACGATTGCCCACATGTGCTTTCGAAGGCCTACGCTTTTTGTAAGCCGGTAGAGCACTCGAGGGTCGGGCATGGATGGAGATCGTTTGGATGACCTGCCTTTGCGCGGTGTTGCGGTGTTGCTGTGCGGTGGGGGATCTTCTGATGTGTGAAAGAAGATTTGTGTGGATTCGTCCGCAACTGGATGTGTTCCCATTTCGGGAGTTCGTGCGGAATGGGTTACCGTGGACGGGTCGAGGGCCAGGTAGTGTTCCAGCTTTTGTTGCTCCTGGTGATACTCTTTTTGGAAAGCAGTTTGCATCCAATGTGCAAGGGTACGACCACCGACGGCGTTTTGCCCTGTTGTGTTGAGAAACTGATTGAGGTCGGCTGCCATTTCTGCCGCCTCCTGGTAGCGATTGTCTCGCTCACGAACCAATGCTTTCAGCACGATGTTGTCCAGTTCTTCGGGGACTCTTGGATCCAGCAGGGTGGGGCTTGGAATACGCCCGGAGCGAACTTCCTCCATGGTCGCCAGTTCCCCTTCTCCTCGAAACAGGCGTTCGCTACAGAGCATTTCCCACAGGCACGTACCTACGGGAAATAGATCGGATCGTTGATCCAGGGGGCCGTCTTCCAGTTGTTCGGGGCTCATGTAGCTGACCTTGCCCTTGAGAACACCGGCTCGGGTGCGCGTGCTTCTTGATGCGGCGCGGGCAATGCCAAAATCGATGAGATGAACTTGCCCGTCATAGTCCACCAGAATGTTTTGGGGAGAGATGTCTCGGTGGATGATGTTGAGCGGATTGCCTTTGGCGTCCTTGCGCTTGTGAGCGTAGTTCAGAGCCTGGCAAATGCCTGAAGCGATCCATGCGGCCATGGAGGGATCCATGGTTGTGCCAAGAGCGCGGTGTCGGTTGATGATTTGCAGTAGGTCCTTACCCCAGACGTATTCCATGGCCATGTAGTGGGAGGACCCGACTCGGCCAAGTTCGTGAATGGGGCAAATGTTGGGGTGTGTGAGTTGGCCTGCGATTTTTGCTTCATCGATGAACATAGCGATGAAGCCTTCTTCGGATTCTAGGCCAGGAAGAATGCGCTTTACTGCTAGGAACCGTTCAAAGCCGTGTTCTCCAAACTTTCGCGATAGGTATACCTCGGCCATGCCGCCTGTGGCGACCCGCTCGCAAAGCAGGTAACGGCCAAACCATGCAGGCAGTTGCGTGCGTGGATTCCTGCGAGGTGGTTCCGACTGCATGGTGATTGGTTTTGACGTTTAGGTTCGGAACTCTAATTGAGGGTGGCTTCGACGGCTTCAAACCCCAGGCCGAGGGAGATTGTTTTACAGGTGTCGGAGGTTGCGTCGTAGTCTAGATCTGCCTGCGTTGGAATGGTCTCTTCTGCGGATGGCTTTAGGGCCGGGCCGATGACGTCTACACTTTCGATCACTTCGTTGACGTCTACTCCGCCGCCGATGATTCCGTTGGTGAGGGAGGTTTCAGCGAGGTCCATTCGAATTTGGGTGTTTCGCATGGTGAGTGTGATTGTGCCGTTGTCGAAGGGAATGGAGAGCGGCAAGGTTGTGGATTCCGTTCGAAGTCTGCCCTTGCGAATGCTTCCGCTGACGACGTCAATCGCGCTGTCAAAATCAAAGGTTTGTCCGGCGATCGGGCGATTTTGAGAATCAAGTTGGGGCGCTGTGGTTCCCATGGGGAGGGTGCCCAACATGGTTTCAATGCTTATGCAGCTGTCGTTGTTGAGGCTGTCGACGTGGTCTACCCGCATGAACATCAGTAGATTTCCAGAGGCGATGTTTTGGGCAATTTTTTCCGGAACGTCGACGGTGATGGGAAGCATGTTGGCTGGGTCGCTAAAGAGTTGAAGCAGTGGGCCCAACTGATTGTCTACATGTTCTTCGTTGTCCGGTGCCGGGCCGATGTAGTCGATGTGACTGCAGCTTTCTTCCGTGGGACCGACTCCGTCTACGTTTACACCGGCTATGACGCCTGGGTTGTCGTCGGATTCCTGACCGATGTCGATGAAGTTGAGTAGGTAGGTGTAGCTTTCGCCAGTTTCGCAGTTGTCGGTGGCTTCGTCGCCGCAACTGCCAAGGAAGGCTGTGCTGAGTGCCATGCCCACCGTTGTGAGCGTGGTGGTTGCGGTGTGTAGGTAGTTTAAGTTTGTAAGTCTCATGTCTGTTCCCCTTGGGGGCTTACGCCCACAGTGTTATTGGGGTTTTGGCCATGGTGACCGACGCCCGCTAAGGCTGCGCGATCTACCACGGGGGCCCCAGGTGGGCCAAGCCGGGGCTCGTTTGGGGGCCGATTGCCTTCCTATTGGCTGCTAAAACGACCCAGGTTCGAAAATTGTTCAATGATTCCAAGGTTTATTGAACAGTCCGGGTTCCAATGGTTGTTGCCGGGCTTGGGGCTAGTAGCCCTCCACAGGGGTGTATTTCTCGTGGAGGTTCGTTTCGATGAGCAGTCGGAGTACGTACATTTGGGAGCGATCCGGGTCTGATTTGGGGTCGATCGTGTGTTCCTGGTAGGCCGCAAGGAGGGCGATCAGGTCGTCGATCGCGTCGCCTAGGTTGTTGCGGCTGGCCGTGCACTGGGTTGGATCATGGCCAGGGGGCGCCAGGCTACGGTTGTTAGGGCGATCGCTTTTTTCGTGTGCAAGGCTACTTGCAAAGAGCCAGCTCCGGTTTTCTCCGGGTACCATCAGTGGGTGTTCTGATTGGTCGTCGGCCTTTGAACTGTCTTTGAGTTGCGCGTCCAAGTGGAGGGTTAGGTTTGTGGGTTGATTGACGTATCCCGACGTTTTTGAAACTTCGTAGTGAACTTCCGTTCGTTGGCAGAGGGAGTTTTGAGAAGATCCGGATGTGCACGTGATCTGTTCAGGTGGTTTGATGATGACAGTGCCACCGAACAATGTGGTACCAAGGCTGCCTCTTGCCCAACGGCCTTTGTCAAACCAGTGTCGTGTGAGGGAGCCGCTGGGCGAAATTTGATCCTCAAGGTGGTTTCTGCAGCTCGCTGCGGACAAGGTGTAGATTTCATTGGTTCCGAGATGTCCTCCTCTTCCGAACGGGCCTAGGCTCTGGTGGTTGGAAACCGATGAACAGTACGCATTGACTTCCAGCTGAAGGATTCCTCCACGTTGAAGGTTTTCTTCTGGTACGGAGTTGTGGCATTTGCTCTTGAAGGTCGCTCCAACGGTGGTGGAGCAATTGACCTTGTGCCCGATTTTTTCTTCGAACCACCTCTTGTACAGTTCGGTAGTGTAGTTGGCTTTGGAGGTGGCATGAAGCCACATGGCCGCATACGCGCCCTTGCTTGGCTCTGTGGGTACCGGCCATTGGTTTCGATTGTTGACGTAGGCACGGGTGAGGTTGTAGATGCCAAGTTGATGCCTCATTTTGTGAATCACGGGCTTCAGTTGCTGTTCTAGATCAACTCCGCTCTTTAGGATGGGCTCTTCAAGTTTGAACTGGTATTGTTCTGTCCACTGATTTTGGGTGTCCTCCCAATCGGAGGAAAGAAACCTGCGCACCGCCGCTGGGTAATTCAAAGGTGCTTCCCAAATGGTTTCTAGTTTCGGGTACCGTTTGAACCAGGTGGTTTGATTGGGCAGAAGATCTTCTGTGCCGAGTAGTTTGGATAGGGTTCGATATAGATCGCCGGATATGGGTGCGGTGGACCCACCCGTGCTGCATTTTCTTGGGTTGCTGTCGTCGTGTGGTTTCAACCGTATGGTTTTGGTGACTTTGTGGCCGGTTTCGTAGGGCGGATCCGACACCATAAAGAACCTTGCGGTTTTTTGAGTAGGTAGATGAGTTAGCTCCAGGGGAATCCACAGGGAAGTACGCGCCCTGGGTGATCGATTGGACTCAGAAGGCAGATTTGCATGGACGCACGGGTGAAACTCTGGGAACAGGACTTCGACGGAGATGTCGTCCCTGTAGTCTGGGTTGGTTAGGAACCGCCTGGTTTTGATATCGGGAGTGCCGCTAGGTAGTGATACGCACGCCTGGGCTATGGTTAGGCACAATAGCAACGCGCTGAACGGGTGGTGGTCTTCCATGGGGGCATTGCGGACTGCGGGGTCCAGGGATCATTGCCCATCAAGATGCATGCCATCGCGTTTGATAACGATCTTCCCGTAGACGTGACCTGTAGGCTAGCCTTCTGGCCGGCCTACCGGATTGCTTTGGCCACCTGGTTTCCTGAGGCGTCCGTGGCGCGAACGGTGGCGGTGTGAGTGCCGGGGGGGAGTATGAAAGAGAAGGATTCTTGTTGGGAATCGAGGATCCCGTCGGTGGGAGCCAGGGGGCGCCAGGCTCCGCCGTTGATGGCGTATTGTAGGCGGTGGATGGGGCTTGTGGAATCCTGTGCCGTACCCGTGATCTGATCTCGTCTTTTTCGAAGTGCGATCTGGGGTGCGTGATTGTCGATACGTATGGGGGAAGAAAGGGTGTGCGAGCGCAGGGTACGGGATTCGGGTTGGGTGAGTTCGTCGCTGGCCTCGATGGCGATGAGGTATTCACCATCGGGGATGCTTTCGGTATTCCAATCGAAGTGATGTTCTGTGACCGGTTGCTGTTCCTGATCTATTCGTAGCCAGGGGGATGTGGTTGCAACGTTTGGGTTGAGGGCAGATCGGTAGCGAATGCGGTAACGGAGCGGGTCTTCATCGGGGTTTTCCACTTCCCACTTGAGTTTGTAGATGGTGCTGTTGGGAGCGGATGCCGCGGGTTTGCTGTCCTCTTCTGGTTCGGGGGCTTCGATTTCGATGCGGTGTATTCGTGCCCGTTGGTTTTGGGGGCGGTAGAATGCGTGAAGATCGTGTACGGCGCTGTGTTCGGTTTGTAGTTCCACACGCAATTGAAGGTAGCGACCCAGGGGCACTGCGGGGGTATGGGGTTCGTTTTTCCACTCTGACCATTCCGACCAGCGATCATCTGGGCTTTCTGTATTGCCAGAACGGGCGCTTAGCCGAATAGGCCCGTCGGCATGCCAGGTAACGCGACCAAACGCGGCGGACTGTTCGGCGTCGAGCGTTTGGCTGGTCCATGTGTGTGTGGATCGATTTTGGCGGCGGTTGCGGCGTCTCGCCTTTCTAGACCCTCTGGGCCTGTGGGGTGATTTGTTTTCGTACAGCAGGGTGGCGCTGTCGTTGGTGAGAGCGGCCAGTGTGTTGGCGGTGCTTGCAATGGCCTTGACCTGGCGGGCCTCTGCGTCGAACAGCATGGATGTGTTGGGTTGATTTGGTGTGCTTACAGGGCGCTGTGTTTCAAACCCCTGTGTTTCAAACCCCTGTGTTTCAAACCCCTGTGTTTCAAACCCCTGTGCTCGGTAAACGTGGCCCAGGTGGCCCCCGCCCACGAGTGCCTGTAGCGATTCGTTGTGGATGCGTGTGGTAAGCGCCGTGAAGTGTTCTTCGTCGTTTTCCAGGAGGCGTTCCAAGCGGCCGTTTGTATCCCACCACCAGAGGGTACCCCGACCCGGTTCCAGGTTTTTTGTGTTGGTCTTGGTTTGCTTGTCGCTTTTGTTTTCTTCCGCACGCGGGGGATCGGGCATGTTGTTGACCACTGCAAATAGGTGGCCGGAGGCGCAGGCAAGTCGGGTAACTTCCCAGTGGTGGTCCTCCTCGTCGTCGCCAAAGTCGTGCACGACCAATGGTTGCGATCCGCGCTTCCTTGGGCCTGTGCGCGGTGACCCGTTCACTTTCATGACTACGGCGCTGTTGCTGGTTCCCAGGTAGGTTGTTCCGTCGCATTGGACGACAGAGAGAATATGGTCATCCTCAGTATCGATGGCGGTATGGATACGCCCGTTCGTTCCTAGGGTGAGCAGTTTTCCGGTGGGCCCGGTGGCGATCCAAAGGGTTTGCTTTGCGTCGTCCCAGGCTAGATCCCAGATGTGCTCCACGTCGCTTGGGAGTTGCACTTCTTCTGCCTGCGGAGCCCTGTTGCCCCTGGATTGGCCGGCGGTGCGCCAGAGGTTTCTGGGGGCTTTAAAGAGTTTGCCTTCCGGGAGTGCTCCGGCGAAGAGGGTGCCGTCGGGGGTAACGAGCAGGGCCGTCACGGCAAGTGCGTGGGTTTCAAGGACGGTGCGCCAGGTTTTGGGGTCAGGGCTGCCGTTCTTCATATCCACGGCTTTGACCTGACCATCGTTTCCGGTGCCCACCAATAGCGTGGTCTTTTGGGTGGACGGGTCTTCGTAGATGGCCAGTGCCCAGGTGGACGCTGCGTCTACCGGGGTGGATTCCAGGCGTGGGGCCCAGGTGAGGGTGGCCTGATCGGTGATGGCAGCGCCCTGCCAGGTGCCGTCTAGAAAATCTGATTCGCTTTGGACGACATGGCTGTGGGTTGGGCTGGCGTGGGCCGTTTCGGGGAGGATGATGCCAGGAAGGATGACGCCAGGAAGGATGACGCTAGGAAAGACCACGCCGGCGAACATGGTCGCGGAAACAAACAGTGGGATGGGGCGAATCGTGCGAGTCATGGTGTGTGCCGTGTGTGAGGTGGTTGGAGAGGGATTCTAAGAACGACATTACCGGTGACGGTGCCGCTGAGTGTTCGGGTTTGTTCGATGGTGCTCCAGGAGGGGATGCCGCGCTCGGAGGAACTGCGGAGGGCCAGTGTGTTGAGCGCGGAGGCGGGAAGTTGGGGGACCACATGGTCGTGCAGTCGCATGCCACGGCTGGGGATGCGTGCGCTGACCACCAGATCGTGGGCTGGCGGTTGTTCTAGGATGTTTTCGATGGCGGTGCGCAGGTTGGTGGGTGCGGGGAGGTTCTGTTTGGCATGGGTGCCGGAGGTGACGTGGAGTTCAATGTGATCTCCTTGGCTTGAACGTGGAACGGCAAGGTGGAGCGTTTCTGTGTGGCGAATGCCGTCAAAGCTACGTAGCTGGACTGTGATTTGAAGTGGAACTCCTGGTGTTGCCTGTTCCTGGCTGAGACGCACGTGTTCGATGGCCCAGTGATTGCGGGCCTCGGTGATGTACACGTCGACCGCGATGCGTTGTAGGGAAGCAGGCTCGAATGGGTTGTCCATGAGGGTGTGCAACAGGGTGCGAAGACGTAGTTTTGTGAACGCTAGGGTGGTGGCCGCCCCGTCGCTGGAGAATCCAGAATCGGTGAATCGAAGGGTGCCGAGGGGCTGGGTGTGTAGTTCCGTGGTGACGCGTACGCCGGTGGGGCCCACGTGATGGAGGCTGGATTGTACGGCGTTGATGACCGCAGATTGCACGAGCATGGGCGTGAGTGAGGGATGGATTGCGGCTTCGATGTCCCAGGTTTGGGTTTGGCGTACCGAAGGCCTGTGCACCCGTATTTGCAGGGGTAGGGTGGGCGCGGTCTGTGTGGGGTCCACGATGATGGTGGTGGGGTTGTCGTGAACGAGGGTGCCCAGTGGCGTGGTGGTTTCGCCAATCTTAAAGGATTGGGTGGCGCTTGCGAGTACATGCACGATGCGAGCACGGGCCGTGGGGAGTGCGATGTTGCCAAGTTCCAACATGGGATGCCCAAAGGCGTAGACCTTCGTACCGTTTGCATTTGTGGTGTCTACGTGGGTGACGGTGCCGATGGCGGTGGCATTGAGATCGCCACGGAGCAGTTGTACGCCAATGGCGCCCCCTGGAACGAATGGCTTTGGCGGTTGTGGACCCTGACTTTTGGGTACGTTTGTGGGTGAATTTGCGCCCGCCGGGACGGCCACGAACCCGTGGGGGGCGAGTTCGTGGTTTAGCCAGTTGGTTGCTGTTTCAGACCACCCGGCAACCATGAGTGGGGTTTGGGTTCGTGTGGGCCCATGGGAGGATTGTGGTGCGTTGGTGGAGAGGTCGATGGGTCGGGCTGTGGGATTTCGCGTTGGACCTCCGGCGCTGAGCATGGCGTGAATGGGTGTAATGCCGATGACGGGCTCTGTACCAAAGGTCCACCCGTAGGCGTAGGCGCCGATGAGCCTGTCGTTGATGTAGATGGGGCTGCCGCTCATGCCCGCAACGGTGTTGGCCTTTTCCAAAACGGGGTGTTCTGTACGCGCCAGGATCAAATCCTGGGTGGGCCGAAAGTTGTGGAGCACGCCGATGATCTCCACTCCAAAGCGTTCCGGTTCTGTTCCCTGAAAGACCGACAGCCCGTAGCCGCGCATGCCTGCGTTGATCTCCTGGACGGGCATGGGTTCCTGGGCTGCCGTGGTGGTGGTTAGGCACAATGCAAGAGCGAAGCCAAACGCCAGTAGACTGGTCGGCACGGTGGGTCGGAACACGTGCCAACCATTTCACACCGCTAGGGGAGAGCAACCCCGGGCGTATTCACACGGTTTGGGGTGTCATGGACCCGAATCCATCTATGGGGTTTCTTCCCCGATTGATTGCTCAGGATTGTTCGAACGTATGGGCAGGTGTGTTGTTGTAATATACCGTTGTCGCGAAAACTTGGGTATTCTTGTTTGAGTGTCACGATTTACGACTGTTTTGGCCGTTCCTTCGTCTGTGCTCTACACGCTTTTCTGTGTGGTTGCCTTTGGAATTGTGTGCTCCGGCTGCGGGAGATACGGGTTCTCTTTTGGAGCGGACAAGCCTGCAACCACGTTGGACGGTGGGTCAAATGGGGAAGGTGGGATCGGGGCTGGGAGTTCTGATGGAGCCGTCTCAGATGGATCCACGGATGGCTCCGCGCTGGATGCTCAAGTTGATGGTGCAACCGACGCCGGAACGGATGGAGCAACCGACGGGGGACTGGACGCGGCCACCGACGGTGCCACCGATGCCGCAGTGGATGGGGGCACCATGGCGGATGGCGGCGTGGACGGCGGCAGCGTGGATGGCGGCAGCATGGATGGCGGGGCCGATGGGGGCAGTGATTCGGGTTCCATGTCCGACGGAGGAACGGATGGTGGCAGTGATGCCGGTGATGGCGGTATGGGTGATGCCGGCGCGGATGCCGGCGCGGATGGCGGATCCATGCCGATGGCCTGCGAAGATCTGAACTGTGACGGATTGCCTGACTTGTTGGTGGTTCAAGAAATCGAAGGCGCGAACGTGACTTCCGATGATCGTGAGGTCGATTCGTATGTTTACTACAATCAGGCCGGTTCCTTTGACGACGTGAACCGGGAAGGAATCGCTGGCAGGGGACCCATTACTGCGGCAACTGGTGATATCAATGAGGATGGGTTTCAGGACGTTGTCCTCGCGAGCTTTTCTAAACACTATTTTTCGAACGCGGTGAACTACGTGTCGCAGACCCGGGTGTATTGGGGAAGTGCGGTGGGGTTCACTGGGCCCACGACTCTTTCCACACGGGGTGTACGAAACGTGGTGGTGGATGACATTGATGGGGATGGCCACCTGGATATTGTTTTTGCGGAATGGCGGGATGACGTCAGCCTCAACTGCGATTGGGCGATCGAGGTCATGCTGGTTTGGGGAGATGGTACCAATGCCCTTTCCTGTGACCGCTCGGCGCCTGACCCAAGCGAGTGTCACCTGTTTCCGAATCAACAGGGCACGTGGGATGTGAAGGTTCGGGATTTTGATAAGGATGGGAACAAGGACGTTCTGTTCTCCGAGAACCGAAGTTGTGCCTCGAACTCCCAAACCAACCGAAATGCCTTTGTGTACTGGGGTAAGGCAGGTAAGGCGTTTGAGTCATCACGCAGCATGGTAACGATCCATGGCGGGCGTGAAATCCATGTTTTTGATGCAAACGGCGATGGCTTTGATGACTTTCTTTTGCCGAGTTACCAAACCGATGAAAGCAATTTTGCGTCCACGTCCTACGTGTACTTGCAGGATCCCATGGCCGGTTTCCAATCGGGCCGGTTCTCGAACTCATCGCGCGTGGGTATCAGTAGTGTGGGTGCTGTGCAGGCGGCGGTGGGCCTGGTGGACAATGACGCCAATCCGGATGTTGTTCTGTTTGGGTACAATCAGGGTGGTGGCAGCTGGGGCAGTACACCCTCCTATGTTTACGATGGGGCTGCATTCAGTTCATCGACCCAGATTACCGGTATGGGTATCGCGGATGCGGGCATTCGCTACGGTGAACTTCACGATCTAGATAGCGATGGAAACCTTGATCTCGTTACAGCGCGTTCCACTGTGGATGGATCAGATTACGAGATTGATTCGCTTATCTACTGGGGCAGCACCACTGGGTTCAGCCCGACGAGCACGACGGGCCTGCCCACGCTGGGTGCAAACCACGTGGCCGTGGGAGACTTGAACCAGGATGGTTGCCCAGAGATCGTGTACGGCAACATTCGGGACAACAACAACGCCTCCTCCTGGGACGGCTCCGACACCTACATCTACTACGGTGACCCCATGGATTGCCGCAACGGCTACTCCATTTCTAACCGAACGGTTCTGGACACCAGCAAAAGCCCCAAGGTCCTCATCGTAGGCGACGCCACCTGGTAGCTGGGCAAGTGAATGCCTGTGCGCCAATAGAAAGACTGACGACGTTGTTGGAGTTTGTGTAGTCGGTCGGGTTCCCTGTGGATTCTAGATGCCTTCCCAGTCTGTGCGGGTTACTCCGGCTTGACCGCTTCGGGATTTATCTGATCGACCCTCGGCACCCAGCAAAACCACCATGACACTCCAACCTCCTCAACAATGTTCTACATTGCTTCGTCGCTTGTCGTGCCCTGGAGGCTCCGCTGGGCACCGATCATTCAATCATCTAAATCCCGAAGCGGTCTTGTTTGAGGATTCTTGCCAGGAGCCCGATGCCGATGACGCTTTGGTGCGGGTTTGGGATGGTTAACGTGATCTGATCTCGGGAACAGGGAGCCCCTGGGAGATGCGCACCAGGACCCACTCTTCAATGACTTCCACTAGCTCATCGCGGCAGGATTCAATGCTGTCGCCGGTGCCGATTACCCCCTGAAGACCAACGATCTCGGCCACATAGGTGTTGTTGTCCAGTTTGTCGTAGCGGGCGCGCCGAAGTGCTTGGTCTACATATTGCTGAATCATGGATCTATTGTAGCCAGATTTGGTGTGGTTGACGAGAAGAGGACTTCTGCTGCAGCACTACTGAAGCACCAGTTCTTTGAGGGTGTTGTTTTGTAGGTAGGTGATGTGGGTGGCGTGGGGGTGGATGGCGAGTTGGGTGACTGGGTGGGTGAGGTTTTTGGTCCAGTCGCGGGGTTGGATGATGCGCATGTGGGTTTCGTGAAAGCGATAGACCACGAGAATGCCCCAGGGTGTGGTTTGGGTGTGGACGTGGCCGTTTGGGGTGCTGGCGGGGTGGCTCAGGCCTGCGGGTAAGGGTTCGGTGGGTTGGAGTTGTTTCGCTGGGCCGTCGGCGTGGCCCTGGGCTGTGGTGGGGAGAATGCGAGCCTGGCTCATGCGGGTGGCCACAATCCCTTCCGGGAGCCAACCAAGAATGGACCAGCCGTGTGCCACTGGTACGATGTTGCGGCCGGTGCGCGGGCACTGGGTGACGCCTGCGCGAAAGACCTCAAGCATGAGTTCACGGCCACGGTTGGGGACGTGGGTCCGTAGGATACGCACAGGTGTCGTGGTCAGTGCTGTGTTGTCGCATTTGCGACGTAGGCCGATGAGCGCTTTGGTTTGATCGGGGGAGGTGAACCACAGGGACTCTGGGGATTCGGCGGTGACTTGGAGTTTTCCTGATGGGTTGTAGTGGAAGGTGGGCCGGTGGATGGGGAGCGAAGGAACTGCCTTGAAGGGGCTTTGATGGGTGGAGTCGTTGGGGTGGATGGTCTCTACCCGCAGGGGGCGTTCGGTGAGGCGTTTGAGTTCGTATTCCATGAAGCCCTTGAGGACGTCGAGTTGGGCATCGGCCTCGCCGGCTACGGATTTTTCGTGGTAGCGGAGCAACCAGTCGAGCACGAGTTCCGGATCCCTTGGGGCCTTGGTGCGGCCAAATTGCCAGGCGATTTTGGATTCCATGGCGTGGGTCCATTGGATGGTGCTTGTGGCATCGCATCCCAGGCCAGCTGCTGGGGAGGTTGCGACGGTGAGCTGTTCTGTGCTTTCACCACAGAGGAACTGGGTGACTTCCCGAAAGGTTTCGAAGCGAGACTGTAGGGGTTCTAGTTTTTCGTCTTCGCCGATGGTGGTTGCTTTCCAGTCGGCGTAGACGGAGGCGCCATGGGCCTTAAGGGCGTCGCCCACGTTGTGTGTGTTGCCATTCCAGACCCAACGAACGGGGTAGGGGGTGTCTTTGGTGGAGGTGGCCACAAGTTCGAGTTGTTCGGTGTGGTGTTTGCCCGTGTTGTCTGTGTTGAGCGGGCGCACCGTGACCGCAAGGCGGCGTGCACCGGCCCAGTGTTGCTTCCAGTGGAGGGTTCCAATGACCTGGGGAGGCACGGCCTGCGCAAGGGCGATGAGGTGGCGGTGGATGCCCTGCTCGGTATCGTTTTTGCTGTCGATGGAGAACACGATGTGTTGTTGAGAGCTGCTGCGCAGTCTTACTTTCAGCGTTTCGATATGGTCGCCGTTTTCCAGGGGCAGCTGTAGGAGTGGGATAGGGGCATCGAAGCCGGTTTGAGCTTGCCCAACGAAGGTCAGGTACGTGGGGCCTTCTGGGTCACGGGTGAGCAGCAGGAGATCGGGTTTTTGATCGCCGTTGCCGTCCCAGCTAAGTGCGGCGTGGGCCGGGTGGGCGGGGGTGATTGTGTGGCCCTTGAGCTTTAGTGTGGATTTTGGGGGGTTGATTGCTTTGAAGCCATGGGTGGTTTTCCCCGGGCTATCGGCACCCGCGGGCGTTTGGGTGGAGGGTGGCTGTGCCGGTGTTGGTTTGGGTGCGTTGTCTTTGCCGCAGTTGACGGTAGTGCAGGCAAGGCACGCCACGAGTGTTCCGAGGCACCGACGGGTGACGGTTGTCCATGGGCCGCGATTCATTTTCGCGTGATTACCATGCGCGGAAGTCCAGGTGTGGGTAGATTTAGTGGGTGGAGCACAAAGATTGGTTTTTACGGGCCATGGAGGCGCTGTTTGCGCTGCATGATGGGGATCCGAAGCAGGAGTTGGTGGACGGCCAGCCGGTGGCAGCGGAACGGTTGTACGCGGGGAGGTTGCTGGATGAACTGGGGCAGTTCGCGCCAGGTGCTTCTGAGCTATTGCGTTTGGCGGCGAATGCCCAGCATTTGCAACGGTGGGCCCTGCCCCGATCGGAGTACCCCATGGGCCTTGCGGGTTACAATGCCTGGCGACGGGAGCAAAAGAAGCGCCATGGTGTACTGGTGGCCCGGGTGATGGGGGAGTCTGGGTACGGAGAGCAGGACTGTGACCGCGTAGAGGCTTTGGTTAACAAACGTGCCCTGAAGCAGGATGCGGAGTGCCAGGTTCTGGAAGATGTGGTGTGCCTCGTGTTCCTGCAGTTCGAGCTCGAGGCCTTCGCCGTCAAGCACGGCGATGACAAGGTGGTGAACATTCTGCAGAAGACCTGGGGCAAGATGTCGGCGAGAGCGCACGCACGGGCGCTCCAGTTGGTGACTGGGCTCCCCGAGGGGTTGCGTGCGTTGGTACAGCAGGCGGTGGGTTAGCGCACAAAAAAGGCTGCCCTGATGTGAGCAGCCTTTTTTGTGGCGTGTGGTTGTATCCCTACTCTTTTTCTGCCGCACAGGTTTCAGCGTTGATTTCTAGGGATACCTGCCCCTTCCCTTCGTCGCTGGATTCATCGGCCATTGGGTCCCCGGCCTGCTTTACAGTTACGCGCACGGATTCGTACTCTCCGTAGGGCTGTTGACTGCGCCGGTGGTAGTTGCATCGGGCATTCTTGACGATCGTGAGCGCTTCTGTTCGAAACTCTAGAGCTTCGTTTCGTGACAACCCTTGGACGTCAAAGGTGGCACTCTCCATCCCCATTTCACACGCGGTGCCCTCGAAGATTGCTAGCTCCCCGCGTCCGTAGAAATCCAGGGTAGTCGCGTTTAGCACGCTCTTTGCTATTTGTATGTTGGGTGCGGTGGCGTGAAGGTGTTTGGAGCCGAGTTCCCAAAATGGCACGAAGTTGCCAGTGACGACCAAGGAGTCCACGCAGAGTGTTGACTGTTTGAACAGGGGGGCGGGCCTTATGATGTTGTCTAGATAGTCTTTGTTGTCGATCTCTAGATGGTTCAGTTCTTTCGCTTGTTCTAGCCCATGAACTGTGACCGAAGACTCTCTTATCGCGATCATTCTGAAGTCGGTGCCTGGATGGATCCCAAACAGGTTTACGTCCCCGGAGCTATCGAATATCCACAATCCGATCTTTTTAAGATTGGGTAGGAATGCAAGATGGGGGTAAGAAGCGGGGCCATAGGTATCTTCACTCATTGACAACGAGGCCTCTTCAAAACTTGCGAGAATGCCATTTGCGGAGTTTGCTTCCCAGGACCAGGTGCGTTGGCCTGTGGTTTTTTCGATGTGGTCCATGAACTCTTCGAACACTCGCCCAGCGGATTGGGAGCTGTCGTCATCGGGGTGCACTTGCTTTGATAGGAAGAATGGTGCGGGGTTTCCCAGGTGGGTGAAGTCACCGTTGGGGCGAGTTTCAACGAAGATGGTTTTTTCAATGCCTGAGGCGGACTTGAGAACAAACCGTGTTCGGTATTCGCCTTCTTCGGTGTCTTCTTTGACATTGAGCCCCGCTACGAAGAGATCGCCAAAATTGCTGTTGGCACCGATGACGTAGGACACCTTGTTGCCTTCGGGTGCGGCAGAGACAATTTCGAAAGCTTCGCCTGTTGTATCGGTTGGAGACGCTTTGAATGGGACGATGCGTAGAACCTGCCTGGAGAGCACGAGGTAGGTGGGAAAGTCGTCTCCGAAGAACGCGTCTTCCGTTGTGTCGCCGATGTAGGGTGCCTCAACGTAGGGATGGGCAACAGCGTTGGTGGCTTTGAGCTCACTTACCTCGGCCATGCAGCCAGTAAGTGGGCTGCTTGAAAGAAGGATGAGTAGCGATCCGATGAGTTGCGTGATTTTCGTTGTGGATCTTTTATTCATGTTGTGCGATCTCGGCCTGGGTTGATGAACAACATGGCAAGCACGGATTGTGCCACTTCATTTTCCTACTGAAACGCCCATGTTGTTCTCTCAATGGAACCTCCAGTGGCCGGCTAGTGCGACATTTCTTGGCGCTTAGTTGTGTTTTGTTCATGTTTTGGAATTGCGCTTTTCAGGGGCAGTGGTGAGGGGTGGTTGGAGGTGGGGGGGAGCCTGCTAAGCCAGGGGGATGGGTGTTTTTTGGAAGGTTTTGGGTGTTGGGTTCGTGTTTGCTTGTGGTGTTCCCGTGGCCCTGGGGTGTGGGGGGGCTCGGGGGAAGGGGGTGGAGGAGGTGGAGCCCTTGGGGGTTCGGTTTCGGATGGTGCCGGCACCGCAGATGGCGGATGGGGTGCACTGGGTGGGGGATGTGTGCGGGGGTGAATCCACGGGTGCCGACCACGGTGTGGAGGAGCGTTGTGATGGCGCGGACAATGATTGCGACGGCGTGATCGACGAGGGGTGCGGGTTCGAGGTGGGGGCAATGCAGGTGGCGCTTTCCTGGAACGGCGTGACCGATCTTGATCTGCAGGTGGTGGCACCTGGGGGGATTGTGCGCCGTGTGGATGGTACGTCGAACATGGGTGCCGTGGTGAAGGCGGGTGACGGTGGATGCGTGGAATCTGTGGGGGAGTCTGCGCCCATTGTTGCCAGTGCGATGGTGGAACACGCGGTTTTTGAAACGGCGGCCTCTGGGGTTTACCGTGTGCTTGTGGCCCGCGGGGCGTGCGGCATGGGTGTGCCGGTGACCACGAGTGTACAGATCTCGTTGGACGGGCAAACCTTGGGGACGTTTAACCGGCCGCTGCTGAGTGACGAAGAGCGTGTGGAGATCGTTTCCTTTGAGGTGCAGTAGGGCATGGGTGTTTTGATTTGCGAAGGCGCACCTGGAAACGCTGCCTATTTTGTTGGCCGCACCTATCAGCAGGAGCGGCAACTGCGCAACGAGGTGTTGCTTCGCCCGGCTGGCATTCCGGATTTTGGCTGGGAGATGTTTGACCGTGAGGCCCATCACTTTGTGGCGGTGGATGGGGCTGCGGATGGAGCTGTGGGCCAGGTGGTGGGGTGTGTTTTGTTGGTGCCGAAGGAGGACGGTGGAAAGTTGATTCAAATGGCAGTGGACCCACGACAACAGGGGGGCGGTGTAGGCCGGTTGTTGGTGGACGCCCTGGTGGCGCGTGCCCAGGTATTGGGCCTGGGTCGGGTGTATTGCGACGCTCGGGAAAAGGCGGAAGGGTTTTACGACAGGTTGGGTTTTCACCGTGAAGGGGACTGGTTTTTGGAGGCTGGAATCCCCCATTTGAAAATGTGGGTGGAATCTGCGCAATACGTGCCCATGGGTGGCTGCTCGCTGTAGAGTCCTGGCGTGGATTCTGGTTCGGAGCACGTATTTGACGTTGCTGTGATCGGGCTTGGCTCGGTTGGGGCGGGTGTGGTGCGTGAGGCTGCGCTCCGTGGGCTAACGGTTGTGGCGTTGGATAGGGGCGATGTGGCCGGGGGGACCAGTTCGAACTCGAGCAAGCTGATCCACGGGGGGGTGCGTTACCTGGAGCAGGGGGAGATTGGGCTTGTGTTTGAGTCGGTGAGCGAGCGCCGTGCGCTTCGACACATGGCGCCCCATTTGGTGAAACCGTTGCCGTTTCTGTTTCCGATTTACCCTGAGTCTCCCCATCGCTTGGGTAAGATTCGTTTGGGGTTGTGGGTGTACGATGCGCTGGCGCTGTTTCGTTCACCGGGGTTGCATCGTGGCTTTTCCCGAAAAAGTTTGGCTGAAATCGAACCCACGTTGCGTTCGGAGGGGCTGCGAGGCGCGGCCATGTACTACGACTGTGCGACCGATGATGCACGTTTGACTCTTGAGAGCGCATTGGTGGGGGTGGATCTGGGTGCGGAAGTTCGCACGTACCATTCTGTGGAGCAGGTGCGCGAGGCTGGGGGCATTTTTGAGGTGGAGACGCGGTGTGTTCATTCGGGGGTAACGACCACCGTGTGTGCGCGGACGGTGGTCCACGCGACGGGACCGTGGACGGACCGGAGTTTGGGTGTGTTCATGGAGGGGCAGGCTTCTGGTGACGTTGCGACCATGCGAAAGCGGCTGCGTACGACACGTGGATCCCACGTGGTGGTTTCGCGGGAAAAGCTGCCCTTGAATCATGCGGTGTTGTGTTTTCACCCGCGGGACAAGCGTGTGATGTTTGCGTTGCCCTGGGGGGAGCACAGCTATTTGGGGACTACGGACACGGACGATGGAGCCGACCCCACCGAGGTGCGGGCCAGCGGTGAGGATGTGGCCTATTTGTTGGAGGCTGCAAACGACTACTTTCCAGGGGCTCACCTGAGTTCCGGGGATGTGATCTCTACGTGGTCTGGGTTGCGCCCGTTGGCTGCACCTGCGGAGATTGTGGGTGGTGCTGAACCGGTGGAGGGGCAAGAATCTGCAGTGAGCCGGGAGCACACCGTCGAGATCGATCCGAGTGGTGTGGTGACCGTGTACGGCGGCAAGCTTACGACGTTTCGTTTGATGGCGAAGCAGGTGGTGGATGAGGTATTGCGGGTGGGTGCCCCCCGAGGTGTGGGACTCCGAGGTGTGGGATCCAGGGTACGGACTTCGAAACGGTCCCGTCGAATGGCCCGCGATGGCTTGAAGCTCCCGGGTGGTGCCGGTTGGGAGGACATGGGCGGGCGTGGCGGAGTTTGCGATCGGGTGTTGGCGTTGGGTGAAGGTACGCTGGATGAACGTACGGCGTTTCATTTGGTGGATACCTACGGTGTGAGCAGCCAAGAGTTGGCAAAACGTTGTGCAGCGGACCCTGAGTTGGCAGCACCGCTTGTGGAGGGGCGCCCGGAGGTGTGGGCCCAGGTGGATTGGGCTGTGGAACGGGAGCTGGCTCAGTCAGTGAGTGATGTGATGGTACGGCGTACGCAGCTATTTTATCGAGCAGAAGATCAGGGGTTGGGTGTGGTTCAGGCTGTGGCTGAGCGCATGGCTACGGTGCTCGATTGGGATAGGGATCGGGTAGCTCGTGAGGTACGGGGCTATGGAAGCGTGGTGGCGCGATCCCGGGCGTGGAAGCAAGATTGCTAGGGAATGGATCTACATTGGGTAGGCGCAAATCGCCTTTGATGGTTTCGCGAGCACCCAGGTGTAGTGCTCATGGGGAAGAGCTTGGACAATGGCGAAGTGCGCGTAGGCTACGTTGGCGCGGATCGTGGGCCGAGAACCGAATTTGTGGGTGGTTTTTCGGCGCTCAATATTGATTACGGTGGTGTTTTGTTCTGGTCGCAGCCTTGTGACCTGGGCATGAAATGTGTGCAGCGGCGTATTGTCTGTACCGAGAATGAATAGAGCTACCGAGTCGAGTTCTGGGAAGTTCTGGAGTTTTCTATCCAGGGCTTCCATTTTTTCGTTGGCGTAGTCTGTGGCGGTCAACTCAATGCGGGAGATTTCGTGAAAGAGAAAAGATTCTTTTGCAAATGAGCGGGTCATCCAAGAAGGAGTGCCGAGCAGAAGGCCCACCAACTCTGTTGGAACAACCTCCCAATGTTCTAGTTGGTCCTGCGGGGAGTCTGTGGGGCTGTTGAAGTCTTTTCGTTGGAGTGGGAGGTGATGGAACTGGTTTAGGGTGGCGGTAAAGGCGTTGGCCCCGGGCGTGGGCTCTGGAGTCACGGCCTTGGAGTTCCAATCGGCAAGGGTGAGCGCCGCAAATGGATCCTGTGAGGGATCTTGCTTTCGCAGGTACAAGGTATTGGGGGTACTGAGACAGGTGAGCTGCACGGTTGCTTGAGTTGAAGAAACCCTGGTGATGCGCGTTGCGCAGGGCTGCTCGTTGATGGTTGTGCAGTCTGCCGCGGTGCGTTGTTGGAACGCTGGTAAGTGGGTGTTGTGGTTTTCTTGGGCGGTTGTGGCCTCGGTGGCGGTGGGTTGGGTGATTTTCTGGATCCCAGTGTCGGTGGCTGCGGAACATCCCGTGATTGCTGTTCCACCGCACAGGGTGGTGAGCATAAATGCGTAGATGGGTAAGGTGGCTCGACCGCTTGCCATGGCGGGAGTTTACCGGCTGGAGTGCGTTGTTACCTGTCGCGTTTTGTGAGTAGACCTCAAAACCTTCACGTGCGAAAATTAAAATTCTGCCGCGCATTTTTCGTGTGTAAATTTCTAAATGTATGTGATTTATCATATTTTTTGGATTCTAATAGAATCTCCGAGGACCTTCTGTTGGGATAAATCACCGGCGTGGTTGTTTGGAATTGGGGTTTGGTCTAAACGGTAGCGGTTCGGTGTGGGTTCGTGTCTGCGCTGGCTGAGTCAATGAAAGGAACACTGCATGTCGTATGAGCCCAAGTTTCGAACCATGGTGGATATTTATCGCTACGCGACGCGGACGTTTGCAAAGCGGCCACTGTTTGGAACGAAACGGGGGGGCGAGTGGCAATGGTCGACCTACGCTGAGTTTGGGAAGACGGTGGATGCCCTGCGAGGTGCCTTTGACCACCTGGGCTTGAATCCCGGTGAGGGCGTCGCGGTTATTGCGAACAACCGACCTGAGTGGGCGGCTGCGGCCTACGCAACCTACGGCCTTGGGGGTTCCTACATTCCCATGTATGAAGCGCAGCTGGACAAGGACTGGGAATACATTCTTGAGGACTGCGGTGCGAAGATTTTGCTGGTAGCAAACGAGTCCATCTATCGGCGCATTACCTCGTTTCGTCACAGGATCCCGCGGCTTGAGCACATTGTGTTGCTGGACGGCAAGGGTGATGAAGGTTGTGTGACGTTTGCGGCGGCTCTTGAGCTGGGCAAGGAGCACCCGGCTGAGTTGCGGGACCCGGAACCTGATGAGGTGGCGGGCTTTATTTACACTTCTGGCACCACCGGAAATCCTAAGGGGGTGTTGTTGAGCCAGAGCAACCTTGCTTCCAATGTGAGTGCTGCCCAGGAAGTGTTTCCCATGCAGCCTGACGATCGATCCCTATCATTTTTGCCCTGGGCCCATTCGTTTGGGCAAACCGCGGAGTTGCATTCCCTGTTCTCGTTGGGCGCTTCTATGGGCATTGCGGAATCGGTGACTGCGATAGTGGACAACCTGATGGAGATTCGTCCCACGTTGCTTTTTAGTGTGCCTCGGATTTTTAATAAGATTTACGACGGTATTCATCGTCGCATGCGGGAAACCAGTGGGGTGAAAAAAGCCCTGTTCGATTCAGCCATGGCCAATGCGCAGATTCGCCGTGAGCTTTTGCTGCGCGGCAAGAAGAGCTTCACGGTGGAAGCCAAACACGCTGTGTTTGATAGGTTGGTATTCTCAAAGGTTCGAGATCGCTTTGGTGGTCGTTTGAAGAAAGCGTTTAGTGGAGGCGCTGCTATTTCGAAGGAGGTCGCCCAGTTCATCGATGATTTGGGGATCATGGTGTACGAGGGCTACGGGCTCACTGAGACCTCGCCCATTGCCACTATGAACTACCCCGGGATGCGAAAGATTGGCTCGGTGGGTCGCGCTTTGCCGGGAGTGAAAATCAAACTGGACCACGAAATTACGGGAGATCCGGAGCAGGGAGAAATCCTTGTCTATGGGCACAACGTGATGAAGGGGTACCACAACTTGCCCGAAGAAAATGCCATGGTGTTTACGGAGGATGGCGGGTTTCGAACGGGGGACATGGGCAAACTGGATAGCGATGGTTTCTTGTACATCACGGGGCGCATCAAGGAGCAGTACAAGCTTGAGAACGGGAAATACGTGGTTCCTTCGCCTCTGGAAGAGAAGCTGAAGCTATGCCCCTACATTACGAATGTGATGGTGTACGGGGATAACCGACCGTACAACGTTGCGATTGTGGTGCCTGATCCGGAAGTATTGGTGTCCTGGGGCAAGGAACATGGTGTGGATTGTAGCGATTTGAAGACTGCGTTTGAGAACGCCCAGGTACGTGCGCTCTACGAGCAACAGTTGGGCGAGTTTGGTGCAGGCTTCAAACAATACGAAAAAGTGCGTAAGTTCGAGTTGATCGAAGAGGACTTCACCATGGAAAACGATATGTTGACTCCTTCTTTGAAACTGAAGCGCCGGGTAGTGATTGAACGCTTTGGGAGTTTGATCGACGGTATGTACGCTTAGTGGCGCCTCAAGTGCAGGCGCTTGCACTTGTGTGTGCGGTCGTCCTCGTAGGGTGTGGCCGGCATCCTTTTTATCAAAGCAAAATGCCCCGGGTTGAGGCCAGTGCTGAGATCTCACGGGCTGATGCGAAGGTGTACCATTACGAGACGCATCTTTGGCTTAACCCACAGACGGGTTACTACGACGGCCGAGTTCGCATTCATTTGGACCTCCGTGTTCCGTTGACGGAGGTTCCGTTGTTGACGTTTGGCAATCATGTGGATTCGGTGACGGCAGTTCAAAAACGGGGACATCGCGATCGAGAAGTCGTTGTCCCTGGAGTCATGGACGGTTGCACCCACGTTGTTTTTGAATCCCCCTTGGATTCGGGCGTGGCTGTTGTGGAGATTGTGTATTCGGGAACGGATGAAGCTATTGGCTTTGCCCGGTTGGATGTGTCAGATGCCGAGGCAACGTTGGATGTTGGGCAATTGCCACAGTGAAGTGAATCAATGGTAATGGGGGAGATTCTTCATTCGCTACGGTTTGTGGCTGGCACCCTTGAGCTGCACGGTTTTCGGGAGTCCCAATCGTTGCCGGGGGAAATGGCTGGGGTGTTTCGGTGGGACGGGCGTACCTGCTGCTTTCGTGCGCCAGCCCATGCCTATGCCGCCGTGGTACGAGGCGCTCAGGAAGCTGGTTTGCGCCTGCAAGATGGTGCGCGGCACTACAACGTACTGGATTTGTCGGGAGCAACCTTGATGCAGTCGCGCCCTTACCAGCGTGAGGCCGTGGAATCCTGGAGGGGGAATGACCTGAATCACGGGGGGCGAGGTGTGGTGGTGTTGCCCACGGGTTCTGGGAAGACTCATGTGGCTCTGTCCATTGTTCGCGGTGTGCAGCGGAGCACGCTTGTTGTGGCCCCTACTCTTGACCTGGTACGGCAATGGTATGACCAGATTCGACGAACGTTTGATCGGCCTGTGGGTATTGTGGGTGGTGGAGAACACACGATTGAAGATCTTACGGTGACGACCTACGACTCGGCCCATATTCACACGCAAAACTTTGGGAATCGATTTGGCCTTGTGGTGTTCGATGAGTGCCACCATTTGCCGAGCGATGCCTATGCATTTGCGGCCCAGGGTTGTCTGGCTCCCTTTCGGCTTGGGCTTACGGCCACTCCAGATCGATCGGATGGCGGTGAGTTTCGTTACGAAGATCTTATTGGGCCGATTGTCTACCGCAAGGATATTGTGGAACTGTCTGGGAAGTACCTTTCAGACTACGCGACACGGCGAATCGGGGTGCACTTGTCCCGGTTGGACCGGGAAGCGTACGAGGAGGCGCGCGCGGTGTATCTTGGATTCGTTCGCCGGGAGCGAATCCAGTTTGGAAGGCCGGATGGGTGGCAGCAGTTTATCTACAAGTCTGCCCAATCGGATCGGGGCCGTAGGGCGTTTGAGGCATACCGTAGGCAGCGGGAAATCGCGTTTGCGGCACCGGCCAAGTTACGCATGCTGCGCCATTTGCTATTTGAACACCGTCAGGATCGAACGATTGTGTTTACTCAGGACAATGCAACCGCGTATGAGATCTCGCGGCGGTTTTTGATTCCTATCATTACCCATCAAACCAGGGTGAGGGAGCGATCAGAGATTCTGGAACGGTTTAGGTCTGGGAGATACCGGTCGCTTGTGACGTCAAAGGTGCTCAACGAGGGTGTGGATGTACCCGAAGCCAATGTGGCTGTGGTGATCTCAGGGAGCGGTTCGGTGAGGGAGCATGTGCAGCGGCTGGGGCGAATTCTTCGGCCGAGTGAGGGAAAACAGGCCGTTCTTTATGAGTTGGTGACGGTGGAAACAGCGGAGGCCCAGACGAGTGAACGGCGCCGGGAGCATAGTGCTTACCAGGCTTAGGAAGACGTTTGAGGGACAGGCTATTCTGGAAACACTAATGATTTCAGAGGCGACAACGTCCCTGGGGCGTTGTTTGCACGTTCTCTGTGAGGAGAAAATATTTTTGTGCACGGAAAGTATGGGCGGCGATGCTGACGAGTGATCTGGTTCGGGTTCGGGTCCGTGAGGGGCGGTTGAAGGCGGTGGAGATCCGTGGGGCTACCCGTGAGTTTGCATTGGAGTACGCGAGTCGTGTTCTTGCTACATCGCTGAATCACGAAGGTGCACGCCGGGTGGACTATGAACAGGCGTTGGGGCGGATTGCGGTCTCGGCACCACAACGGAAGTTGGCCTTGGGTTTGCAGAAAATGGTGGCGGACGGGTGTGAGTTTTCCTCGTCTGACGCGACTCGGGCGGTGGATGTTCGCCGCGCATTGTTCGAAACTTCAAGCGATGTCTGGGGAATGCTTGCATCGGCCGAGGATTTTGATGGCGGCCTTGTCTTGCAACGTGTGGCCTGTGAGATGGGTGCTCCGGCGGAGTCGTTAACGGAGGAAATGTTTGGTGATACGCGGGATGCACAACGACTGGTTCGGGGTTGTGGTTTTACTGCTGAACAGATTTTGGAGCGGTACGAGTTTAGTCAGGTACAGGCCGTATTGTTGCGGGCGGTGAAGGTGGTTGCTGAGGTTAGCGGGAAGGATGTGGGTGCCGTGCGGAACCTTTTTCGTACGTTGAAGTTTCGTCGGTTGTTGTTTTTGATCCAGGAACTGGAAAACGGGAAGTTTCGTGTGGAGATAGAAGGCCCCATGGGCATGTTCACGGCGTCGCAGAAGTATGGCCTTGAGCTGGCGTTGGTGTACCCAGCGATTGCTGCCTGTGCCGACTGGAGCATGACCGCGGAGGTGCGGTGGGGAAAGGATCGTGCACCTGTGACGTTTGAGGTTGCAGGTCGAGGTGGTCGGAGTTCCGATCAAGAAGCATCCGTTCGCGATGAGGTTTCCCGTTTGATGGAAGACCTTGAATCGCGATTGCCGAAGGGGTGGTCTGTGGGGCCCGGCAGCGGGGTTTTGAACTTGCCCGGTGTGGGATTGTGCGTTCCTGATTTGATGCTTGTGGATGATAAGAAGCGTAAAGTGCAGATGGAGGTGTTGGGATATTGGAGCCGCGATGCTGTGTGGAAACGGGTGGAGCTCGTGCAAGCGGGCCTCAAGGATCCTGTGCTCTTTCTCTACTCCCAAAAACTGCGCGTGAGCCAGGATGTACTACCGGACGATCTTCCTGGTGCGCTCATGCCTTACAAGGGCGTTATTTCCGCGAAAGTCGTGTTGGAGCGAGCCAAGGAGCTGTTGAACCGCTGAACGTTTACGTGGAGGCCTTGTGGGACGTCCTGTGGTGGTCGGCGATTCGGGCGATGATTTTTTGGCGTACGGTTTCGGCGAGCTGGTCCACTTCTTCGTCGGTGAGGCCTGCGGTTTCGATGGGGTCTTCGACGTAGACTGCGATGGGGCCAAAGGGGCGTAGGTGGTGGGAGAGGGCGTTCATCATCCAGTCGCTACCGATGGTGGCGATGGGGACGATGGGAATACCTAGGTCGCGGGCGATGTGAAATATGCCGGTCTTGAACGGGCCGACTTCGCCCGTACGGGTGCGGGTGCCTTCGGGGAAGGCAAGTACGGAGCGACCTTTATCGGTTTCTCGTTTGACCTGGCGCTTGATGTCCTCACGGCGGTTTGGATCCCTGGGTTTGACGCCGATTCCTCCGCGTTGTTTCATGACCCACCCGTAGAAGGGGTAGTCAAAGTGTTTGGCCAGTTCCATACCCTGCTTGAAGTGGGGAGTGGCCGGGTAGCTTACGGCGTAGTCCAGGTGGTTGACGTGGTTTTGCATGAAGATGTAGGTGGCTTTGGGGTCCAACTTGGGGCTTCGGAATACGCGTTTTGGGGAAAACGTGAGTGCGATCTGGCCGCGGGCGTAGAGATGGGAAAGCCAGTCGAGTTTGTCGGGCGAGATGAAGGTTTGCAGCAGTAGAAGCAGCGTGAAGAAGAGCACGATCCAAAGAATGCCGAGCGTCCACAGAACCAGGCTAACTGGGGTGTCCCACCAGCGTGGGGATCGGTTGTAGGAACTTTGGGTCATGGTTGAGGTGCTCCCACGACAGGTGCTCCTACGACGGGGAGAACCTGGGGCAGTACCTGAAGTTGTTTGAGTTGTAGGGAAAGCACCTCTCCGTCCACGAGTACATCTTCTGGCTGGCTCATTTGAAACTGCACCAATTGTGCTTGGGTGTTCGAGACCCGTGCGTCCTCTGTATGGGTGCCCTTGAAGATTTTTGGAAATGTTTTGAGTAGACGAAGACGACCCATGGGTGCCACGTGAATGATGTCCAACTTGCCATCCTGTACATCTGCCTCTGGTGCCATGAGCATTGTGCCACCTGTGTAGCGACTATTGGAGAAGGACACGAGGGTGAATGGGTTTTCACACCCTGTGGAAATTGAGCCTGACAGGTGTGGCGAAACTTCGTAGGGGGTGTGGTGAACGCGCATTTCAAGCACGCCGGTGAGTACCGCTAACGTGTAGCCGGAAGCTCCAAAGCTCTTGAACCGTTTGTTGGTGAGGCTTCCCACCCGGGCGCTGAATCCTAGGCTCAGCAGGTTTGCGTAGTAGAGCGTGCCACTTGCATGGGTCACCTGGACCATGTCACAGGCACGGGTTTGACCAACCTTGGCTGCGGTGATCGCCGTTTTTAGATCATGGATTCCCACGTCCCGTAGGAAGGAGTTTCCTGTGCCCAGGGGTAAGGATGCAAAACGTAGATCGCGGAAGCTTTGGTTCTCCTTAGGATTGGAACCTGTTGGTTCCGCCCCTTTTTGTCTCGTGCTGTGGAGAAGCCCGTTGATGACTTCGTGGGTGGACCCGTCGCCGCCGATGGTGAGAAAGTCGCGTGTGCCAGCCACAAATGCACTCTGTGCAATCTCGGTGGCGTGTCCTGGGTGGTTTGTGAACGAGACCGTTTCAATGCAACCGGTGCTCCGAAGTTCATCTAGGACAGGGCCTATGTGAGAGGCGCACCGTCCGCCACCTGCGGCTGGGTTGACGATTGCGTGGTAGTGAGGGGTTGAGGGCACCAACGGGTTCTTAGGATCGTGAGGCGTATTAAGCTAGGGGGCGTAGGGTTTGTCGCTTTGCTTTGTCCCGCAGTTGGCTGGCGAGCACTTGCCGCTTGACCTTAAGGGATGCGGTACGGGGGAACTCCTGGGGCCAGGGAAGAACCTCTGCCACCCGTTTGAAATCTGGAAGTGCTTTGTTCCTCTTCAGGAGATCTTGCCAGGCTAGGGCCTCTTTTTCTGGGTCGAACCGAACGACCGCTACGAGCTTTTCTTCTTCGAGTGGAGTGTCTGGCCAAATGTACGAAGACGAAAATACGGAAAAATCGCTTACGGGGGTGCCTTCGAAACTGAGTTCAATGTCTTCTGGATAGATGTTTTTTCCACCTGCAGTGACGATCATGTTTTTGGAACGGCCAACCAGGTGCAGGTGGCCCGAGGCATCGATCCATCCGAGATCTCCGGTGTGTAGCCAACCGTCGCGAATGGATTCTGCTGTGAGTTCAGGTTCGTTTAAGTATCCCTTCATGACGGTACGCCCACGGATGGTGACTTCACCGATTCCCTCTGGGTTTGGGTTGATGATATTGACTTCAATACCTGGGAGAGGCGCACCAACACTATCGGCACGGAAAGGGTGAAGGTCGTTGACCGTGGCTACCGTACAGACTTCGGTGAGGCCGTAGCCGATAGCTACTGGAATACCGATGCGGTAAAAGAACTCCGCGCGGTTCTTGTCGACGAAAGCTCCTCCACAGAATAGGTATTTTAGGGATCCGCCAAAGGCCTCGTGGATAGGTTTTAGGAGACGTTTGCTGATGGCATGGTTGGGGCGCTTTTGTGTGAGTGCGTAGTTGAGAGAGGAGAGCCCGTTAAAGGCTTTCCGTTTGAGTGGCTTCAGTTCATCTAGGCGCTGCTGAATCGCACGCTCGAAGGCTTCTAGTAGGAGCGGCACAAGGGCCATGTGCGTGACTTTGTATTCTTGCATGGTCCAACGCAGAAACTCTGGGCGAAGGGCACGTTGGTGTACGATCGTAGCGCCTCCGCAAAGCGGGCCGATAAAGCCCACCATGAAATCGATGGCGTGATTGGTGGGAAGTACAGAAAAGAACCGATCTCCTATTCCCATGGGGTAGAGATCGACGAGGCGGCCCAGCTGGTAGAGGTAGTTGTCGTGGGTCAGCATGCACCCTTTGGGTCGGCCGCCGGTGCCGCTTGAGTACACCAGGCAAGCAATGTCGTCTCGGGTGCGTTCAATGAAGGTGGGTTCCTGTTGTGGAACGGGCAAGGCTTCCCATCGCGTTGCGTTGTTTGGGAGTTCGGCGTTTTCGGGTGCTTCTGAGATCAGGAGTGTGATTCCCTTAGGGAGCGTTTCGTTCTTGAGTCGAGCCCATTGGCTGTATTCGACCAGGAGGACTTGCGGTTGCGCGTGTAGCAGAAGCGCGCTTTGTTCGTGGGGCTGAAGTTTGTAGTCAATGGGTACCAGAACTGCTCCCCTGTACATGGCGGCGTAGGCGCCAATGGGCCAACGGGATTGATTGGTCATGAGGATGGCGACGTGCGTACCGGCCTCGACACCTAGTGAAGCAAGGTGACTCGCAACGCGAAAACCCTCCTGGCGAGTGTGCAAGTAAGATAGGCGCTTGGTTTCGTTCTTGCGATTTACTTCGATAAGTGCCGTTTCAGACTTGTACTGGATGAGTGCGTCTCGCAGGAGTGCCCCAAGGCAGGGATAGTTGTCGGCGTGAACCACTAGAGCCTCCTCTGAATCACTTCCGCAAGGGCTTGGAAGGTGCGGATGTCTTGGATTTCGTAGTCTGGCACTTCAATCCCAAATTTTTCTTCAATTTCAGTAAGTAGCTCCATGGCCTGAAAGCTGTCGATGGCGAGGGCTTGGAAGAGGTCACTTTCTGGGGTGAGTTCTTCTCGGGGCTTGTTGAATCGGGTGGAGGAAAGGTCGAATAGGGTGGCCAGTACGTCGGACATGGAGTCGATCTAGCGCACTCTGGGGGCGACTCAATCGATTGTGAAATCCGTCCCAGGGTCGTGGAGGCGTATCCCTGGAAACGGGAAAAAGTGAGGTTGAGGTCAGAGAATATGCAAGCTGGTGTGGTTTCAGATGTTCCCGTGGAGCCGCCGGAACGTAGTCAGGCAGAAACGGGAGGTATCGCGCGCCCCATTCGATCTGATCGAGTTTTTACCCTGATCTTTGGCCCTGGAGCCGCGTCATGGGTGCTCGTCGTAGCTTCCGTTGGTGAGGGGATGTGGTTCGGTGGTGGAGCCGCCGCAGGAGGAGCCAGCGCCGGCGGTGCATCCGTAGCAGTGTTGGTCGATTTGGATATTGCGGTTGGCGAGGGCGTGTAGATTGAAGTTGTGGATGTGTAGGGGGGTGTTGTTGTGTACCGCTGGCATTTCCAGCATTTGGTTGAAGTCGCAGTCGTAGAGGGTGCCGTCCCAACCCACGGAAAGGGTGTTGCGGCACATGACACCTGCGGCGGCGCTAGGGTTGAAGCTCTGGACTAGCTTTTCCATGTAGTTGTTGAGGTTGTCGGTTTCTTCGAGCCATTCGAGATAGCGGCTGATGGGCATGTTGGTGATGGTGTAGAGGTTGTTGAACTGAATGCCGTGCCGGTTTTGCAGTTCCCGTTTCCACTCTTTTTCAAGGGAAGGTTGGCTGGCGGGGAGGAAAGCCCCCGTCGGGTTGGTGACCAGGTTGAGTTGAAGTTTTGGATTGCGGCCATAACCCACGTGGTTCAGACGTTCGATCATGCGAATGCTTTTTTCAAATACCCCTTCACCCCGCTGAGCATCGGTTGCCAGGTTTCGGTAGTGGGGTAGGGAGCACACCACTTCCACTTGGTTCTCCGCAAAGAACTCCGGTAGGTCCCGGTGGGATGGGGTGTCCATGATCGTAAGGTTGCATCGATCTAGGACGTGCAACCCAAGCGCGCGGCATTGCTGTACGAACCAACGGAAGTTCGGGTTCATTTCTGGAGCTCCGCCGGTAATGTCGACGGTGGGGATCCGTGTTTCCTCCAGGATGCGTAAGCATTGCTCCATGGTTTCACGGGACATGGATTCTCGCCGGTCGGGGCCGGCGTCCACGTGGCAATGGCGGCAAGTTTGATTGCACAGGCGGCCCACGTTCACTTGGAAGATTTCCAGGGGGGTGGGCGTGAGGGGCCAGAGGCCTGCGTTCTTCAGGTGATGGCCAAATGGAGTGAGATCGAGGCGTTGCAGGTGCTGGCGTTGCACCCTCGGAGATGCCAGCTCGGTACCACGGGCTTGGAGAGTGGGTAGTGGGGTAGGCACGGCTTGTTTTCTGTGAACGTGTGGGTTGGGCCCTACATGGAGATCTTTTTGGCGGTGTTGCGCATCTGGATGCCGTGTACGAGGGATGCGCCTCCTCGAATGGCCGCGGCCACGTGCACGGCCTCGGTCATTTGATCCATGTCGGCTCCCTTTTCTAGGGCGTCGCTGGAGTAGGCGTCAATGCAGTAGGGGCATTGCACGGCGTGGGCCACTGCCAGGGCGATGAGTGACTTTTCCCGTTGGGACAGGGCGCCTTCGGCAAATACTGCCCCGTACCAATCAAAAAACTTTTTGGCGAGTTCGCCCGCATTGTTCCCAATTTCAGGAAACCGGCCCAGATCGTGGTTGTGGTAGTAGTGCTCGCTCATGGCGCAGGAGTATGTCGGTCCAGGTGAGGCGTTACTGGGCGTGTACCGAAGCCACGACGCATGTGGGTTGGTGTATCCGTTATTTTTGTATTTTTTTGTGTTGATCGGATTTTTGAGTTGGGTTTAAATCGCCCGTCATGGAGGTACGGCAGCTGCAACTCCCGGCTTGGATTCCGGCTTTTTTCTACCTGTTGGCCAGCGTTTTGCTGGTTGGCGTGTTGGTGGTGGGAAGCGGGGTCGTGCTTGCGGAGGTGGATTCTCGCGGCAATCAACGCGAAGCCCAGGATCCGCCGCCAGGGTATTGGGGTTTTGTGGAGATTCCACCGGTTGCGCGTGCTTCCCAATCCATTTTGAGGCGCGGTGCGCCTGGGGCCATTTTGAGGGGCGGTGCGCCTGGGGCCATTTCGGTTCCTGGTCTTTCGCACCTGTCCAACAGGGGGATGATGTCCAACTTGCCCCAGGTGCAAGAAGGTCTACTCCCCGAGGAGGAGGCCCATTCCCTTTCCTTGCCTGGCGAGGGATGTGCCCAACATTGTGAACGTCGGGGGCTCCGCTGTGCGGGCGCCAGTGCGGTGGAGCAGTGCGGGGTCACCACGGATTTTCAAGGTTGCGGCAATAGCGACAGTTGGATCCTTCGCCAGCCCCCCTTCCACCGTTCCTATTGCACCGCCGACTGGCACAGCAACGGCGCCTGCGGGAATAACCCCAACATTTACAACTCCTACTGCTGCCGCTGCGCCCCCTAAACGATCATCTAGAGTAGGCGGGGGGTGCATCCTGTTTGGCTTACGCCGAAGGTGTGGAGCCTTGGTGTGGCGGATTGGGTGTCTAGACGTTCTAGGTCCACTTCGATTTCTAGGTATTGGGCCTGGGGGTCCAGGGGTGTACTGGATCCCAGGGGCCACGGTGACTCGGTGGGGGGTGAGGCTCCCAGGGGTATCCAGGGTTTTGTGGCGAGGTCTGCGCGGCTGGTGGAGGTTCGTACCCGAAAGGAGATGCGGGTGTGTTGGGGTAGGTTCGCGCTCCAGTGGAGTTCGCTCCAGGCGGCTCCGTCGCTAAGGCAAGACTCGAAGGTGTGTCGGTAGTAGCCATGCGCATGGGAGGCCAGGGCCAGTTGCTGGCCGGTCATGTCAGAGTAGGTGTAGGGGCGATTGACGTAGTTCACTGAGGTGGTGTCGACTTTGTGTCGACCTCCGGTGCCAGGGGTTACCACGGCGGTATTCGTGTCCCGTGTGATGGACCACACTTTCCCTTGGGTATCCACCGCCACACCCTTGTTGAAGTTTCCTACGGTGTCCCTGAGATAGTTCTGTTTGGTGGCGGAATCCCCGTCGATCTCAAGGAGGCCTGAGGTTCCCGCTGCGGCCCAAATGCGGCCCTCGGAGTCCGCGGCAATACCGTGGGTTCTGGTGATGTTTTTCACGTAGGCAAAGCGGTTCTGCAGGGGGAGGCTTGGATCGTAGCGGGTCACGTGAGGGAACCCGCCCATCCATACCCGTTGTTTGTGATCCACGGTAATGCCGTAGGGGTTGCTGCTCGCCACGAGGATTTTTTCCATGATGCAAGCGTCGTTGCTTGCGCTGTTGTTGCCAGGTACTCCCGTTCCGCTGCAGATGTTGTCGTCGCAGGTGGTGTCGACGCATCTGTGTGTGTCCACGCGACCAAAATAGGGTGCGCCCTCTTCTGCCATCCAAAGGTTCCCCTTCTTGTCGAGGGCAAGGCCGTAGGGCAATACGGGGGGGGTGACGGTAAGAAGGATCTTGCCGGTGTCGCCGTCTAGCTTGTGGAGCTTGCGCCCTCGGTAGTTGCCAACCCAAAGGACGCTGGTGTTTCCATCCAGCGTGGTGACGTGTTGGGCCGCGACGCTTCTGGAGCCGCCGCTGGAATCTGGAAGGGTGGTAGACCAGAGCACGCACTTGTCTCGCCCAAAGGGCAGGGGAGCGGTGCCCTTTTTGAATGTCTTGGTCTTCCCGTTGTGGTTCGGACAATCTTCACCAAGGGGAGATATTTTGGTGACGACCCTTGAGATCCCGCGGTGGCCCACGTAGGCGTTTCCGTACAAATCAACGCTTGTGCGTGAGGGCTCAACCCCTCCCGTGTGGTAGCGGCCCTCCTCCTTCAGGGTTTTCGTATTGATCTTCGAGATGGTGTTTTCTGGGGTGTTTGTGATCCAAATGTACGAGTGGGTGGTTTTTGAGGTGTCGATGACCAGTGCGCCGTCCGAGGATGCAATGTTGACGTGATCGTTTGGGTTTCCACCAAGGTCGTAGGTATTGTTTGGAATGCAAGCGCCAACGGTGGTGATGCCGGGGCCGTTGGGGCACGTTAGTTCTGTGTCAGAAAAGCAGGTGCCTGCGATGCAGGCTCCGGTGGGGCAGGGTTTGATGTCACTGCAGGTGCTTGCGTTTGATCCGGTGTTGTCTGGATCCTGATCGCCCGTTCCGAATGGCGTGTGACTGGAACGCCCACATTGCACAGAGGCCGCGACCAGGAGTAGCGGTGCAAGAATCACCCGTGTTGAAACAGGGCTGCCATGGGGGCTTCGGCAGGTGGATTTGGATGAACGACGGGTAGAACTATTTTCGGCCGCTTGTACTGAATTCACGCGCGCCTCCCGCCTAGTCTAGCGGGTCACAGTTGCCCGTCGAGGCAGGTTGCTAGAGGACGGTATCTTCACAGCCGGTTTGGGTTACCCCGAACGTGTAGAGGCGTGGGGTAACGTCCTCTGAAGGGGCAGATTCTAGGCGTTGGAGTTTGGCTTCGATTTCGATGATGGCGGCGCTTGGGTCCTGGCTTGCGTCGGATAGGGCGGTGGCCAGGTCGCTTGGGGTTGTGAGGGTGGGGGTGGTTCCAAGGGTGACCCACGGGGCGCTGCTAAGTGCGCTTGCATCCGTTGCGGCACGGGCCCGAAAGCTTAGTTGGGTACCGGTGGGAACGTCGGCGCTCCAGGTAAGGTTTTCCCAGGCGGTGTTGGTGCCTGTGCACGTGTCGAAGGTGTGTCGGTAGTAGCCGTTCACTTGGGATGCCAATGCCAGTTGCTGCCCGGTCATGTCGGAATAGGTGTATGGGCCGTTGAGGAATCGTACGGATGTGTTGTCCACGGTGTAGTTGTTTTGAATGCCATCTTCCGTGGGTTCAACAACGGTTGCGAAAACAGACTGTTGGCTTATCGACCAAACTTTTCCTTGCGGATCGATGCCGATGCCCTTGTTTCCTCCTCCACCTGGTGTTCCTGGTACGTAGCCCACCGCGGTGGCGGTGTCCGCGTCGATTTCCAATAGCCCGTGGTGGGTGGCTGCCCCCCAGATACGACCCGCGCTGTCGGCGGCGATACCGTGCACAAAATCGGTGGTGATCGTGGTAAATCGACTGCCCATGGCAGCATTCGGATCGTAGCGAGTCACGTCTTCCCCACCGAGCCAAACCCTTTGTGCTTCGTCGACGGTGATGCCGTAGCTGGTAACGCCGGAAAGGGTGATCCGTTCCATAATGGCGCTGTCGTCATCGGTCAGGATGTTGTCGTCACAGGTGGTATCTGTACACATGTGGGTGTCGACCCTTCCAAAGACGTTGGGTTCGCGAGTCGCGATCCAAAGGGTGCCGTTTTTGTCCAGTGCGAACCCGTAGGGGTCTACTGGCGAGTTGATTTCCAGAAGCTCTGTGCCGTCTTCTCCGTCGAGCTTGTGGAGGGTGCCGTCTTCCAGACAGCCGACCCAGACATAGGTGGCGATCTCTCCGTCCAGGCCTGTTACGTGTTGTACCGCCATGGCGCGGGAGGTGCCGCCCGTCGTGGAAATGACGGTGCTCCAGAGCAAGCATTTGTCTTGGCCGTTGGGTAGGGGGATGTTGCTGTCGGAGGTCAATGTGCGCCCGCTGTGTTCTGGGCAGTCTTCTCCCAAGGGCGAGAACTTGCTGACGCTACGCGCTGTGCGATGGCCCACGTAGGCGTTTCCGTAGAGGTCAATGGTGGTTCGCGAAGGCGAAGTGCCTCCGGTTCTGTAGCGAGCCAACTCTTGCTTGGAGATGGTATCGACTTTGGAGATCGTGTGCTCGTTTGTGTTGGCGATCCAAATGTAGCTGTGGGCCTGTTTGGTGGTGTCGAGTACGAGGGCGCCGTCGTCCGGGTCCACGTTGACACGATCGGTGGGGTTGTTGTCCAGGTCGTAGGTGTTGCCCAGGTCACAGGCGCCGATGGTGGTTGAAGTGTGGTCGCCGGCGCAGGTGGTTTCCACGGGCGTGGTGCAGGTGCCCGCCATACAGACGTTGCTTGCACATTGGTCATTGGAGGTGCAGGCCGATCCACCCGGCCCTCCGTCTGGGATCCCTCCGTCGCCGTCAGTTCCAGATTTTTGGGTGGACGGGCTGCCTCCGCAGGCGAGCAGCAGGGCGGTGAGTAAAACCGGAAACGACTTGGAGAACATACCCAGGTATTCTACCAATTGATTGGGTTGGAATGCTGAGTTTTCGGCCGGCCGGTTCCAAATTTGTGGCTAGAGGACGAGTTGTTGGCAGCCGGATTGGGATATGCCGAAGGTGTAGAGTCTTGGCGTGACCTCCTGGGAGGGCGCCCCCTGGAGGCGTTCGAGGCGGGCTTCCAGTTCCAGGTGGGTTTGGGCAGGGTCTCCTCCGGCGTCCTGGATGAGGGTGTAGAGGTCTTCAGGTGACGCCAGGTTTGGGGTGGCGCCTACGGTGATCCAGGGCGCCGAGCTGAGTTCTGATGCGTCGTTGCCTAGCCGAATGCGGAAGCTCAGGCGTGTTCCATCGGGCACATCGGCGGTCCATGAGAGGTTGGACCAGGCAGGGTCGCTTCCATCGCAGGAATCGAAGGTTTGGCGGTAGTAGCCCACCGCATGGGAGGCCAGTGCCAGCTGTTGGCCGGTCATGTCGGAGTAGGTGTAGGGCGCGTTGAGGTAGTTCACGGTTGTGGTGTCGGCCACGTGCATGCCCATGGCATCGGGTTCGATGACAATGGCAGAGGTTTGTTGACTGATGGACCAGATTTTTCCCTGGGCGTCCACGGCGACGCCCTTGTTGGCTTTTCCGATCGTATCGGTGACGTAGCCTGTGTCGGTGGCGGTGTCTGCGTCGATTTCCATGATCCCGTTGGTGCCGTCCGCGGCCCATACACGGCCTTCGCTATCGGCCGCGATCCCGTGGACAAAACTGATGCTCGAGATCTGGGTGATACGGCTGCCCAGTGCGGCACTGGGGTCGTAGCGGGTGACTGCGGGGTTGCCGCCAAACCATACCCGTTGTTTGCTGTCCACCGTGACCCCGTAGGTGACGGTATTGGGCAGTGTGATAATTTCTTTGACGGCGGTGTCGTCGTCCGTTTTCACGACTTCTGCATCGCAGAGAGTGTCGTCGGTGCAAAGGTTGGTGTCTAGCCTGCCAAACTTGTTGGTCTCACGGGTGGCGATCCAAAGGGTACCGGAGTTGTCGAGTGCCAGTCCGTAGGGTTCCACGGGAGATTGGGTGTGTAGGATTTCTTCACCCGTGTCTGCGTTGATTTTGTACAGGCCCTTGTCTCCGTAGGTGCCCACCCATACGTAGGAATAGACGTCCCCGTCCAACCCGAACTCGTGCTGGGCGGCTACGCCCCGAACCACGCCTGTGTACTGAAAATCGTGGCGCCAAAGCACGCAGTCGTCCTCACCCCAGGCAAGAACGTCCGCCTTTCCTGTGGAGGTGGTGATCATTCCGTCCTCGTTGGTGTCTGGGCAATTTTCTCCCTGGGGGGAAATCTTGGTAAGCGATGTGCCGCTTCGGTTCCCCACGTAGGCGTAGCCGAAGAGATCGATACTTGTTCTTGAGGGATCGTTGTATTCGTTGGCTGGTCCCGTACGGTAGCGGGCCAGTTCGAGCTTGGTTTCCGTGTCAATTTTGGAAATGGTGCTCTGTGCGGTGTTCGCGATCCAAATGTAGGTATCGGTTTGTTCGGTCACATCGAGCACCAGGGCCCCATCCTCGGGGTTCACCGCGACCTTGTCGGAGGGTTGGGTTGCGGTGTCAAAGGTGTTGCCCTCGTCACATTCACCCACGGTCGTGTGTTCGTCGTCATTGAGGCACGTAGGATCCGCCGGTGCGGTGCAGACGCCCGCCATGCACTCGCCGCTGGCGCACTGGTCTCCGGTTTCGCATGAGGAGTCGGTGCCGCCACCGCCGGTTCCGCCACCACCCCCACCCCCACCACCGGTTCCGCCACCGCCACCGCCGCCCGTTCCGTCGGTATTGTTGGAGGCCGTGGTTGGGGATCCGCCGCCACAGGCACCGCTACCTAGGGTGAGAAGCCCACATGTAAGTACGATGCCGAACCGTTCCAGTCGTGTGTTTCGGAGGGGGATTGTTGGAAGAGTGGCGAGGGTCATGGGGAGATATGGAGCAAGTTCTGTGCCTTCGATTTCTGGTCTCATGGGTCGGTATGGGATCCCATTTTTTCGGAAAAATGGGAACGGGGAGCGCTCTGCGTTCCAAACCATGGAACATGAAATGCTCTCAGGTCATCACTTGTGATGCGCTCCGGGTAGGCCCGTGTGTGTTTCCGTGTGCGCTTCTGTATTGGATCCTTGGGGAGGAGCTAGAGCACGATCTCACCACATCCCGTTTGTTGTACACCAAAGGTGTAGAGGCGTGGTGTGGTGTTGTTGTCCGTAGCTTCGGGGAGACGCTCGAGGCGTGCTTCAAGTTGGAGTAGGGCTTTGGTTGGGTCGAGGCCTGCGTCCGCCAGGGCGGTGGCCACGTCGGTGGGGGAGGCCAGGGTGGGCGTGGCCCCAACCGCAATCCATGGTGCAATGGAGAGGTCGCTTGCGTCGGTTCCCACCCGAATCCGAAAACTCAGGCGGGTTCCCACGGGTACGTCTGCGGTCCAGGTGAGGTTGTCCCAGGTGGCGTTCTCTTTCTCACAGGTAGAGAAGGTGTGTCGGTAGTATCCCTGCGCGTGGGAGGCGAAGGCCAGCTGCTGGCCGGTCATGTCCGAATAGGTGTAGGGGCCATGCAGATCTTTCACGGCCTTGTATTTGTACCCGTGATTTCCGTCGGCGGAGGGAGTCACCACGGCGGCGGAGTTTCGGGTGCCGATGGACCACACTTTTCCCTGGGCGTCGATTCCAATGCCCTTGTTTGTGGTGCTGTCTCCTAGGGCCCCCACGATTTGTGTGACTGTCATGGAGTCCGCGTCCACTTCCACGAGCCCGTATTCCTTTGCAGCCCCCCAGATGCGTCCTTCGGCATCTGCGGCGATGCCGTGGATCATCCCGTCGATGCTTGCCACAAGCCTTTCTTCGTAGGGGATGTCGTTCTTGTCGATATACTCGATTCGGTCGTTGATGGGAGCTGCCGGGTCGTAACGTGTGATGGAATCTCCCCCAAGCCACACCCGCTGTTTGTAGTCCACCGTAATGCCGTAGGTCTTTCTGGGCATGGTGATCGCTTCCATGGCACAGCCGTCTTCGGCGGAGCATTTCTTGTTGTCACAGGTTTTGTCCACACACAGTCGGGTGTCGACGCGCCCAAGCTGAAGCACTTTGGCGCTCGCAATCCAGAGAGTACCGGACTGATCCATGGCAAACCCATAGGTGGATACCGGTGCATTGACCTTGAGCAGTTCTACGCCCGTGTCTCCATTGATTTTGTGGATGGTTCCGTTCTCCAGGTTGCCCACCCAAACGTCCGAGGTGAGCGCGCCGTCCAGGCCCCACTCATTGAAGGTCGCGATGGCCCGGGAACTACCCCCTTGGCCCTTGATCTTGACCGACCAGAGCATGCATTCGTCGTCTCCAAAGGGAAGCACTCCGTTTTCTTCAGAATAGGTCTCGATCTCTCCGTTTGAGTTTTTGTCGACGCACTGGTCGAGGGAGGGCGCAAACTTGGTGACGTGTCTGGAATACCGGTGCCCGACGACAGCCTCTCCGAGTAGGTTCACGCTTGTGCGCGAGGGTGCGGTGCCGCCTGTTTTGTAACGTGCGACTTCTTCGTAGGTTTCGGTGTCAATTTTGGAGATGGTATTTTCGCCGGTGTTGGCGATCCAAATGTAGCTGTGGGTTTGCTGGGTGGTGTCCAACACAAGTGCACCGTCTGAGGGATGAACAGAGAGTTTGTCCGAGGGGTTGCTGTCGGGAGCAAAGGTATTGCCGTTGTCGCAGGCGCCCACAGTGGTAGTGGTGTCATCGTTGGGGCAGTTGAGGTCTGCCGGTGCAGTACAAAGCCCTGCAATGCATTCGTGGCTTGCACATTCGCTGTCTGCTGCGCATTGGGTCTGTTCAGGCGGAGCGGTGCCTCCTGGCGGGGTGATGTTGTCTGGGGTTGTGGAGGTGCTCGTGTTTGTTCCGGTGGGCCCGGTACCGGCGCAGGCCACCAACACCGTAGGGAGCATGAACGCCCACATGCAAGCCTGTGTGAGGCCAGGTCGTCGTGGGTGGGAAATGGGAGGAAATGAACGATCTCGCACGGGTGTAGGACAGGCAATTCATGTGCCGTTCTACTTTCCCGAGGGAACTGGGCTGGAGTTGCTCCTCAAACGGAACCTGGAGCGCTCTGGGTTCCGTTTTGGAGCATTTTTGGTTCCGATGGGCTCGGCTAGCCGTCGAGTACGGCGAGAGTGAAGGTCCCCTTGGCGGCGAGTTTTGACTCTCCGTTTCGAATTGCGAAGACCTCAGACTCGGCGATGGTTAACGTGCGACCTGCCTTCAACACCGTTCCGTTGCAACGCAGTTCGGTGGCCGCTGCGGGTCGCAGGTAGTTCATCTTGAACTCCACGGAGAGCACTCTTTGCCCTTTGCGAAGGAGGGTGCCGGCGGAGCCTCCGGCCGTGTGATCTGCCATGGTGGCGATGACTCCTGCGTGGACCACTCCGTCCTGCTGTGCATGTTCGGCGCGAACCGTAAGCCGAGTACCACAGGTGCCGGCCTCGATGTCGGTGAGTTCAATGCCGAGGTGAGAGATGAAGCGCGCGCTCTCAAAGATTTTTCTGACGTATTCACGGAACTCAGGATTCTGTGCCTGCATGGATTGCACGCTAGCACACGCCCGCGATTTCCTCGGGGAGAGTACGTCGAAGAAAATGGGGAATTGGAACACATCGTACGTCTCCTATTTTGAGACTCTTTTTTCCTCCGTAGAGACAAAACAATTGGGCGGGTGGGAACTCCTCCTTAAAGATGCTCAGGCTCTTGAGATCCTTCTTTTGCAGATTGTTCTTACGCTTCACTTCAAACGCGAATAGGCCCGATTCTCCGTAGAGAACAAAATCTATTTCGTGGCCCTGATGCGTACGCCAGTAGTTGAGGCTGTGATCAGGAAGTGCGTAGTCCCTCCATGCGCGGAGTTCTTGAAATATCAGTGTTTCCAAGGCTGCTCCTTCTATCTCTTGGGTGCTGTCTAGTGGGCCCCTGGGCCGAAGTGCTCGAAAGACTCCTGTATCAAAGAAGAAAAACTTGGGGTGGACCACTGTTTTTCTCTTTGCTCGACGTGTGAATGGAGTGAGACGGGTGGCTAGCAGAATGTCTTCCAATATTTGAAAGTATCCTTCTGCGGTTTTGCGGTTTACGCTGGAGTCCCTCGCGACTTCCGAGAGGTTGAGTGTGCTGCCCTGGGAGAAACTGGCGGTTTCCAGGAAACGGTGAAAGTCCCCTAGGTTTCGCACAAGCCCTTCGCGAGCCACTTCTTCTTGAATGTACGTATGGACGTAGCTGGAAATAAAATCCCTGGGATCGTTGTCCAGGTAGACGCTTGGTAGTTGGCCAAACCTCAGGGAGTGTTTGAGGCTATGCATTTCTCCTAGCTCACGGGCAGTGAGTGGGTGCATATGGTGAGTTCGGGCGCGCCCCGCCAGCAGGTTTGCATCCGTGGTTTTTAGTTTTCGGGCGCTTGAGCCTGACATGGCGAACCTTACCTGTTTGGTTTCGATGAGTCGGTGAACTTCGTTGAGTAGGGCAGGTACCCGTTGTATTTCGTCGATGACTATCCAGGGAGAAGGTTCTTTGTGTGGGGCGGCCCCTTCTAGAATCGATTCAAGTCGTTCGGGTGCGGCGTTGAGTGTCCGATAGGTGTCCGACTCAAGAAGGTCGATGAATGGAGCGTTTTTGAACGTGTGTCTCAACCAATGGGATTTTCCAGTGCCGCGGGGGCCGAACAGGAAGAAGCTGTGATCACCGGCTTTCCGTAGTCGCTCAAGATTATCTGGAAAAATGGAGTTCATTTCGCCAATTTTCCATGAAAAATGGCATTTGAGAACGAATATCTAGAAAAATGGAGTTCACTTCGCCAATTTTCCATGAAAAATGGTATTTTATGGTGCGTTTATTTGGGTTTTGAAACCAACCTGGGTCGATATCTTGAGGTCAGAGGACGGTGGGGTCGCAGTGGGCCATGCTGACGCCGAAGGTGTAGAGGCGGGGGGTGGTGTTGGGGTCGGGGGCGCCGCGGAGGCGTTCTAGGCGGGCTTCGATTTGCAGTTTGCTTTGGCCCGGGTCGATGCCGGCGTCGTTGAGTAGGGTGGCGATGTCCACGGGTGCGCCGAGGTTGGGTGTGGCGCCGATGGTGGTCCAGGGAGCGCCGTTGAGGGCGGTGGTGTCGTTTGCGGTGCGCATTCGAAAGCTTAGGCGGGTTTGGGGTGGGGTGTCCGCGGTCCAGGTGAGATCTGCCCAGGCAGGATCCGATTCGGCCTGTTCGCAGAGATCAAAGGTGTGGCGGAAAAAACCCATGGCGTGGGAGGCCAGCGCCAACTGTTGGCCTGTCATGTCAGAATAGGTGTAGGGGTCGGTGAAGAAGTTAACGGAGGTGGTGTCCAGTGTGCCGTTCAAGCCGTCATCACCTTCGGAAGGTTCGTACACGAGCGCATTGCTGGATTGTGTGACGGACCAGATTTTCCCCTGGGCATCCACGGCCATGCCCTTGTTGAAGATGCCATTGGTGCGGGGCACTCGGGTGCCGATGAGAGATACGGTTTCGGGGTCAATTTGAAGAATTCCGGCGTTTCCTCCGGCACCCCAGATACGGCCCTGGGCGTCTGCTGCGATGCCGTGGATCCACGGGTAGGTGTAGTCGTTTTCCCATTGGGGGGTACTGACCTGTGTGATGCGAAGCCCTGCGGGTTGGCTGGGGTCGTACCGGGTGACTCGGTTGCCTGCCAACCAGACTCGCTGTTTGGAATCGACGGTGATGCCGTAGTTCCGTTGAAACGGCGTCGACCCGCCGTGACCTGGCATGGTGATGCGTTCCTTGACGCAGCTGTCGTTGTTGGTGCACACGGTGCTAGGGCACAGGGTTTCCGTGCATCGGGTGGTGTCGATGCGTCCAAAAATGTCATCTTGGCGGCTGGAAATCCAAAGGGTGCCGTCCTGATCCATGGCAAACCCGTAGGGCTGAACAGGGGAGTTGGTGCTCAGTAGAATCGCGCCAGTGTCGCCATCCAGTTTGAAGACCTTGCTGTCGAAACGTGACCCCACCCAGACGTAGGAATGGACTTCGCCGTCTAGACCAAACTCGTCGTAGGCCGCCATGCCCCGGACACCTCCAGTTGCCGGTAGTGGGGTGTGCCAAAGAACGCATTCGTCGCCCTGGTATCCGTCGGTAAGATCGTCATCCCAGGGAATGATCGCGATGTTTTCTGCGCTGTGGGTGGTGACGATGCCGTCGCCGTTTCTGTCAGGACAGTTCGGCCCTAGGGGCGAGAATTTGGTCACGCTGTTGCCATCACGGTTTCCTACGTAGGCTTCACCAAAGAGGTTGACGGTGGTGCGAGAGGGATCGTCTCCCCGGGTGTGGTTGTCGATCCACTTGCCCAGGGGCCCCGTTCTGTAGCGGGCGACTTCCTGCTTTGTCAGGGTGTCGATTTTGGAGACCGTGCCTTCGCCCTTGTCGGTGATCCAAATGTAGGTGTTGTTTTGGTGATTGGAATCGAGCACGAGCGCACCGTCGTTTGGATCAACGCTGACCTTGTCGTTGTTCGTTCCGCCGCTGCCACTGCCACTGCCATTACCGTTGCCGTTGCCATTACCGTTGCCGGTTCCGCCGAGGTCGAAGGTGTTCTCGCTGTCGCATTGTCCAATGGTCGTATTGTACTTGTCGTTGGCGCACAGACTGTCGTCCGGGGGGGCGCACTTTCCCTGCAGGCAATTCTTGCTTGCGCACTGATCGTTACTGACGCATTCCGGGGTGGTTGTTGTGGTGGTGTTCGTGTCTGTGGTTGTGCTTTCTGTGTTCACACCGTCCGGGTTTTCAGAACCACTGCAGGCCATGGCCCACGTGGCAAGCCAGGCGAAGGATAGGATGCGTAGTTGAGAAAAATGTGAGCGATTTCTTTGTAAGGTGGCTTTTGTTTTCTGTGGGTTCGCCCAGGCGTTACCCTTAACGTGGTGGTCCATGGGTACGGGTAAAAAGCGTTGGCTGGCGGTGCGGTGGGTGGTCATCGTGGGTATTGCGCTTTTGATTTTAGGGTGGTTTTTAGCCCCTTGGTTTTTGCGACCGTCTGTGCAGCGGGAGCTTGCCCGCGCCTGGGGGGCGCCCGTGTCCGTGGGATCCATGATGCCAGGAGCACATCCTATTGTGTTACAAAATGTGAGCCTTGGCGAACGGGCGGGTGTGCGTGTTGCTGCCACACGTGTGGAAGTGCAGGTGTCCGCCTGGGAATGTTGGAAGGGTTGGCACGGCTGTGTGGCCGGTGTGCTTATCTCCGGCGTGGAGGTTCACGTGAAGCTTCCTACCGGAGATGGAACTCGTTTGGGTGGGCTGTCCGGCCGGGGGCTTGGCTCCCGTTCCCTGGGGGAGGGGGCATTCGGAAGACGCATGCTTGGCCAGTTGCCCAAGACCCTGGAGTTGGATGGGGTGTCGGTGCTGGTTTCGGGTGGGCCTGGGGGAGTGGGAATGCGTGTGACAGGGGGTGAGGTGGCGCTTTCGCGAGTGTCCCAGGAGAAGCACCGGCTCCGCCTGCAGGCGCGTCAGGTCATGCTCACGGGCGCGGATGGAACGGGGGCTGCCGTTCCGAACCCGGTGGTTCGTGCGGTGGCGGACCGTGGCCGTTGGGAACTGACATCGGTGGGTGGAGCAGGTGGGCACCTGGATGTGAGTCGTGCCCTGGGCATGTGGTCGAATGTGCAATCCGGCGCGGTGGATTCCGATGCTGTGGGTTCCGATGCGGAGGCTACGGGCACTGACGGTGATGCCCCGAAGGGCACGGGTACCGGGGGGGAACCGTCGGGTCTGAGCTTCTGGACGGCGAAGGTGTTGGCCAAGATGTCGGAACGGTTTGTATTGGAGTGGGACGGGTTGGGCGTGCAAGGCCTTGGCAACCTTTCGGCTGCGGGTCCCACAACTGCAGGTCCCACCACTTCCAGGGGCCACTCGGTGAATGGGGAACTGTCGTTTCGGTTTGAGAAGGAAGGCTCCTGTGGCGTGTTTTCCGGTCACGGAAAAATGTCGCCTGAGGGTGTGGCGGATGGTTTTCTCAAGGTTTGTCCCAGCACAGGCGCGCTTACGGGCAAGGTCCATGTGCAGGAGTTGCCGTTGTCGTTTTTGACGTTGCTTGCTCCGGATCTTCCCTGGAAGTCCCCTGAACGTGGGCGTGCCAGTGGGGTTCTGGAACTGGAGGAAGTGCCGCGGGTGTCCCTGGCCCATCCGGTGCGGGTGGGTGTGGGCGGCCGACTGCGGTTGGAGCATGTGGCGTTTCAGGAGCCCCATGTGGCCGAGTCCACCGTGTTGCTGCCCCGGGTGGAGTTGCGCGGGGAGGCGTTGTGGACGCCAGAACAACGGGTGTTGGAGGTCCACCGGGGGAAGATCGGTTTGGGTGATCTAGGGAGAGATGGTGTACCCGTGCACTTTGAGGGTGCGGTGCAACTTGCGGGAGAGGATGTGGGGTTGGATGTGCGCGCCTGGTTGGAACCCTCCCGTTGTGCGGCCCTGGCCGCCGCGGTTCCCGAGGGGTTGCTGGGTGATTTGCGCCATGGGGTGTGGGAAGGGGAGATGTCTGGAAGTGCGCGGTTGCGTTTGCCCTGGCGCCGTTTGGACGACACGGAACTTGATTTGAAGGTGCGGTCCACCTGCGAGACTGTGGGTGATTCGGGATTTCCTTCCCCCGGAGTCTACAGGCGCCCGTTTTTGCACGCGGTACCCATGCCAGGGGGGGAGTTTCAGGAAGTTCGAGTGGGCCCCGGGACCCGGCATTGGGTGGAGTTGGGATCCATGAGCCCCTGGTTTGTGCACGCCGTGTTGAGCCGTGAGGATGCCCGGTTCTTTACCCACAGTGGGTTTGCACCCTGGGCGATTCGGGACGCCCTGGTGAAGGACTTGAAGCAGGGGCGATTCGTGTTTGGGGCAAGCACCATCACCATGCAGCTGGCGAAGAACCTGTTTTTGTCCCGGGTGAAAACCCTGTCGCGCAAGTTGCGTGAGGCCCTGTGGACGCAATGGTTGGAGGGCAACTTTACCAAGACCGAACTGCTGGCACTGTACTTCAATGCGATCGAATATGGCCCAGGGCTGTATGGGATTGGCCCTGCCGCGCTTCACTACTTTGGAAGGCCGCCCGGGGATTTGAATCTGGCGGAGTCCACGTTTTTGGCGCTTGTGTTGCCCAGCCCCACGCGCATGTACAGCTACCGGGACCGGGGCCTCACACCGCACATGAAACACAAGATGATGCAGGCCATGGTGCACATGTTGGACAAGGGCCGCATTGACGGGGTGGCCCTTGAGGCGGGAAGGGCCCAGCTGGAGTCTTTTTCGTTCACGGGGGTCGACGGATCGGGCCTGGTCCCACGGGATGGGTTTGAGGGTAAGTACAACGGGCTACCCGTGCGCTTCACAACCCTGCACGAGTCGTTGTAGGTTCGGTGGAGGGTGGCCCTGTCTATGGTCGCACGGTCGAGGGTGGCCTGGTAGGGTGCGCGCCTTGATGCGCAACGTTGTCACACACTGGCTTGGATCGAAGGTGCAACGGCGTGAGGTGTTGGGGCTTGCGTTTCCGAACATCTTGAGTGGGTTGACGGTGCCCATGGTGGGTGCGGTGGACACGGCGCTACTGGGCCATTCGGACCACGGTGCCCGGGATGTGCACCTGGCGGCCTTGGCGGTGGGTACGGCCCTGTTCAACGTGGTGTACTGGACCTTTGGTTTTCTGAGGATGGGCACCACGGGCCTTACGGCCCAGGCGTTTGGGGCCGAGGACCATCGCGCAGAGGCCCAGGTGTTGCTCCGTGCGTTGATGATTGGCCTTGGGGTGGGTGTGGTGCTTCAGGTGTTTTCTGTGCCGTTCACCATGGCGGGCCTGTGGATCATGCAGGGGGAGGCCGACGTGGAGTGGTTGGCCGGGGACTACTTTCAGATCCGTCTGTGGGCGGCGCCTGCGGCTCTGATGAGCTTTGCCCTCCAGGGGTGGTTGCTTGGCATGCAGAACGCGCGGGCGGTGTTGCTGCTGTCACTCGTAGTGAACCTTTGCAATGTGGGGTTGGATCTTTGGTTTGTGCGGGGCATGGGCATGGATGTGGCCGGCGTGGCCTGGGGTACGGTGTGGGCCCAGTACATTGGCCTGGCTGTGGGTGGTGTGGTGCTGTGGGTATCCCACCGTCGGGTGGTGGGGGGCTGTTTTCGTGTGATGTTGACCGCGGGGGGGCTGCGTTCGCTCTTTGAGGGGGAAGCCTTTCGCAGGTTTGGGTCGCTCAGTGTGGATATTGTGCTGCGCACCATGGTGTTGGTGGTGACGTTTGCGGCGTTTACTTCGGAGTGTGCACGGTTGGGAACGGTGATTGCGGGTGCCAACCAGGTGTTGCTGCAGTACGTGGGCATCATGGTGTTTGCGGTGGATGGGGTGGCGTTCGCGGCAGAGGCCCTGGTGGGCAAACACAAGGGAATGGATGATCGCCAACGGGCAGACGGCAAACGTGCTGTGACAACCAAGGACGGAAGCCCCCAAGGAAACCCAGGAGGGGGGCTCCAAGGCATGGTGCGGGTGCTACTGGGGTGGAGCATGCTCGCAGGCGCCATTTTTGCGCTGGGCTTTGCCGTGGCCGGGCGGGTGTTGCTGCGGGTGATTACCGATGAGCCGGATGTGTTGGCGGTGGCGGATTCCACGGTGATCTGGATGGTGCCTTTTTCATTGTTCGGCGCCTGGGCGTTTTTGTGGGATGGCGTGTACCTGGGGGCCACCCGGGTGCGGGCACTCCGCAACGTGGTGTTGGGTTCGTCGGCCCTGGTGATGGCTCCGGTACTGTTGTTCTCTCACTTCTTTGGCGGCCGTGCGTTCCTTGGGATGCATGTGGACGTGATGGTCGCCAACCATTTGCTCTGGTTGGGCCTTGTATTGTTCATGGTGCTCCGCGGCGCAGTATTGCACCGCGGCTGGGTTCGAGGGGCCTAACTGAGTAAGACCCAGCTGAGTAAAACCCAGCTGAGTAAAATCTAGCGGGCCCACGGGGTCGACAGGTTGGGTGGGTCGTGGTTGTCTTTGGGCATGTCGAACGAGCAGGGTAGGGATCTGGGGCAGGGCGGGAGCTTGGGGATTGAAAGTGTTTCCCGGGAGGACCGGGTGTTTGATCCACCGGTTGGCTTTTCGGAGGCTGCCCGGGTGGGGTCCATGGCAGACTACGAGGCGGAGTATGGGCGCAGCCTGAGTGACCCTGAGGGCTTTTGGCTAGGGCAGGCATCGGCACTGCACTGGTACAGAAAGCCAACCAAGGCCCAGGGCAAGGGGTTTCCCCACGCAACGTGGTTTGAGGACGGCGTGACCAACGTTTCCTACAATGCGTTGGACAGGCACGTGGCCTCCGGTGCAGGTGAACGTTGCGCGATTCTTTGGGAGGGCGAAGACGGTGCGGTTCGACGAATCTCTTACCGGGAGCTGATGGAAGACGTGGGCCGTTGCGCCGGTGCCCTTTCGGCGTTGGGTGTGAAAGCCGGAGATCGTGTGGCGGTGTACATGGGCATGGTTCCGGAGGCTGTGATCACCATGCTTGCCTGTGCGCGCATGGGGGCGGTGCACACGGTGATTTTTGGGGGCTTTGCGCCGGAGGCCATTGCGGATCGGGTACAGGATGCGGGGGTGAAGGCGATCGTCACCCAGGATGGGGCCTGGCGCCGGGGGTCTGTGGTTCCGTTGAAGGCGAATGTGGACCGTGCCCTGGAGCGGGAGGGGACCGATTCTGTTGAAAAAGTATTGGTGTTGCGCCGGGCGGGAAACGACATTGAAATGGTTCCCGGAAGGGATGTGCAGTGGTCCCAGGCGGTGCAAGGGGCGGCACCGATTGAATCTGTACCCTTGGATGCGGAACACCCCCTGTTTGTGTTGTACACGTCAGGCACCACGGGAAAACCCAAGGGCGTTTTGCACACCACGGGTGGGTACATGGTGGGAACCTGGTTGACCACGCGGACGGTGTTTGATGTACGTCCGGATGACGTTTACTGGTGTACGGCGGATGTGGGTTGGGTGACGGGTCACAGTTACTTGACCTATGGCCCGTTGTTGAATGGCACGACCGTGTTCATGTATGAGGGGGCTCCCAATCACCCTGGCCCGAACAGCTCTGGGGCCGACGATTGTGGAAAAGGCAGGTTTTGGGAGATGGTGGCGCGACACAGGGTCACTACGCTTTACACGGCACCTACGGCGATTCGTGCGTTCATGGCCTGGGGTGATGAACATGTCACAAGGCATGACCTTTCAAGTTTGCGTTTGTTGGGCACCGTGGGGGAGCCCATCAATCCCGAGGCGTGGATGTGGTACCGACGGGTGATCGGGGGGGACCGTTGCCCCGTGGTGGACACCTGGTGGCAAACGGAGACGGGGGCCATCATGATGTCGCCACTGCCCGGCGCCACGCCCACCAAGCCGGGCTCGTGCACGCTGCCCCTGTTCGGTGTGGAGCCGGATGTGTTGCAGGAGGATGGCACACAGGTGCCTCCTGGGGGAGGGGGGTTGCTTGTGGTGCGGCGCCCCTGGCCTTCCATGGCCCGTACGGTGTGGGGAGATGATGCCCGGTTTCGTGAAACCTATTTTTCAAGGTTTGACGGATTGTACTTCACGGGTGATGGCGCCCGGCGCGACAGGGACGGTTACTTTTGGGTCATGGGAAGGGTGGACGATGTGGTGAACGTGGCCGGGCACCGACTGGGAACGGCCGAAATTGAAAGCGCGCTTGTGGCTCACCCCACGGTGGCGGAAGCTGCGGTGGTAGGCAAACCTGATCCCATCAAGGGCCAGGCCCTGGAGGCGTTTGTGACCTTGCTTCAGGGCGCGGAGGTGGCCGTGGAGACACTGCGTGATTGGGTGGCCCAGGAGATCGGCAAGTTTGCGAGGCCGGACGCCGTGCACGTGGTGCGGGGGCTACCCAAGACCCGTAGTGGAAAGATCATGCGCCGGCTGTTGCGTGACATCGCTGCAGGAAAGATCGTGGGTGACGTGACCACGCTGGAGGACAACGCTGTGCTGGACGAACTACGCCACACCTATGATGAGTAGGCGGGCGCCCCTCACCGGTTGAGTTCTAGACGGCGGTGGCGAGATCTTCGTCCAGCAGTTGTTGGTTGAGGTGTTCGCCGTTTTGCAGGATTTGGGCGAAGTCGGTACTCCCTTTCATGGAGTCCGAGGGGTAGAATACATGGCCAATGTAGCGGCCGTAGCGGTCGGTGCGCTTGGTGAGAATGCACAGGGGCTTGGACGGATTGCTCGCATCGTCGGCACCCAGTGCAGTGCGAACGAAGTCGGTGGCCTTCTGGCCCTCTGGGGTTTTGGCGGCGGGAGTGTCCACGCCTGCCAGGCGAATGCGTTCATTTTTGTGCACGCCGAAGCCCAGGTCCAGGGTCACGATGAGCGTGTCGCCGTCCACCACACGGTCCAGGGTGGCACGGTAGACGTAACGTGGATCCGACGGCTTTTTGAGAATGTGATGTGCCTTGCGGGTCTTCGTTTTGGGCTTGCTTTCCAGGTCTCCGTGGCGGTTGGATTGAATTGCTTCTGCCAGGCGTGCGACCGTAAGTTTCTTTTCTGATGCAAGGTCCGCGTACCAGGTTCGGGCTTGACCGTCGTGGACGCGCAGCAGGGCTCGGTAGTGGGACCAACTGAGTTTGGGGTAGTTCTTGGGAGAATCGAAGTTGCGCGCGAAGGCCACCGATTGGTACAGGGTGGAGGACGGAATGACGAGATCCTGGGCCAGGGACATGAGCATGGCTTCTCCCCGTTCGGCGTTTTCCATGGCGCTGGCAATGCGTTTGCCCAGCTGCCAGTAGGTTTCCACCAGCACCTGGCCCGCTGCTGTGCCCGCACGGAGCTGGCCATCGTCAATGAGGGTTTTGAGTTCCTTGAGCAGGTTCTTGTAGGTGGTTTTTGTGGTGATCTTTGCCATGGCCCGCACTTAAGCAAATTATCTGCGCGGTGAAAAGTCTTTTTTCGCATAAAATTATCTGTGCGGCAGAAAATTAGATTCTGCACTCTTCTAGGCAAGCACTAGGGTGTTTGGCGGTGGGTGGGGGCTGGACTATGTTGTGCCGGGATTGGGAGGCCGCGAATGGCAATGGGGATAAGAACGGGTTTGTTTGGCACAGTGTGTGGCGCGTTGGCGCTCATGGGAGTGGTGGTGAGTGCCTCTGTGGCGCAGGCTCAATCGTCTACGATTCCTGTGAACATCCAGAGTGATCCTGCGGGGGCGGCGGTGTACTTGGATACCTTGAGCAGTGTGTCCCTGGGTGTGACGCCCATGGAGCGGGTGCGCCTGCCCCGTGGATCCCACCAGTTGATCTTTGTGCTGGATGAGTATGCCCACTTCACACTGCCCATTCGTGTGGTGCGCTACCGGGAAACCTTTCGTGCGACGTTGCAACGCCTGGCTGCCATTGAAGTGAACGCCGCGGGGGAGAGTGCCACGGGTGCCGTGGTGAGTGTGAACGGCGAGCTGTTGGGGCCTGTTCCTGTGCGCAAAACCCTGGACGCGGGCCGCTACCTTGTGGAGGTCAAACGTGAGGGTTACGGGACGTTCTCCCAGTGGATGGATGTGCGTTTGGGCCAAACAGTGACCTTGCCTGTGATTCTTGAAAAGGTGGCCGAGGACAAGGGCTCGGTTCTTGTGTCTGGGGCCTACCAAGGGACCCCGGTGTTTTTGGATGGGGCTTCCCATGGCGTTGCTCCCACCGTGATCGACGGCGTGGCCCCTGGTCCCCACGTCGTGGAATTGCGCCCCTTGGACGGCATGATGATTCGGCAGGAGGTGTTTGTGACGCCGGGCCAACGTGCGACGGCCCATTTCGGGACCGCAGAGCCCCAAGCCCAGGAGGGAAAGATCCGTGTGCTTTGCAATGTGGCGGCCGATGTTTTGATCGACGGTGTCATTCACGGGGGTACTCCGCTTGAGTTGGATGGCCTTGAGGTGGGTGAACACATCGTGGAGCTGCGCGCGGAGGGGTACGCTTCCAAGCAACAGCGTATTCGTATTGAGCAGGGGGAGCGTACGTTGGTTTCCATGCAGTTGGTGGCCGCGGTCGAAGGGCTGGCGGGTGGTCCTGTGGGTGGCCCGATGGCAGCTCCAGTGGACACTGCAGCGGGGGTGGCTGGCACAGCCCAGGTGGCGGATGTTGCGGTTTTGGACTCCGATGGGGCAGCTTCCCAGGAGGTGCCGTCGCGCACCGCCATTTCGGTGACCGTGGATGTGGGCGGAGCGGAGCTCTGGCTCAATGGTAGGTACCTTGGCCCTGTGCCCTATGAGGGCGTGCTGCCTACTGGGCCCCATCGTTTGGAAGTGCGTCGTGAGGGGTACCGTACCCATGTGCGTCAGGTTCAGCTGACCTATTCTGAGGTGCCACGGGAGTTCCAGGTGGAGTTGATCCGTGAGGGTGAGCTTTCCTCCGAGGAGGCCGAGCGGGGTGAAATTCGCCGGTTTCGACAGAGCCGTGCGGCCGTGAGCCACGCCGCTGCGGCGATTCCCCAGGATCAGGCGGTGTTGGATATGTCCCTGGGTTGGCCCTACGCGGCCGAGGCTCGGCTTGGGGTCGGTATTTTTGACAACCTTGAGGGTGGTTTTGCGGTGCGTTCGCTCTTTCGACTTACGGAGTTTGAGGCCCGTGCCAAGCTTGCCGCGCGACCGATTCGCCAGGTGTCCGGGGCGGTGCAAGCTCGAATCGGTGGGGGGCTTGGCCCTAGCCGAGATGCCACCCGCACTGAGGTGATGTTGGCACCCATGGGGGAGGACCCAAGCGAGCACAACGTCAACAGTTTCTTCGCATCCCTCGAGTTGCTCGGTTCCTTGCATTTTAGTGAAGAGGGCGCGTTTACCCTGTGGATTGCGGAGGACTTTTCCACCGACCGCTACGACTGGGCGGAAGACGATGCCAAGACCCTGGTGGTGAGTGACGTTTCAGGTGCGGGGACGGGCGGGCGTGATGGGCGACAGAATCTTGCCCGCGTGCGCTTTGGCGGCGCCCTTGAACTTGTGATCAACCGGCATTGGAATGCCTGGGGTGTGCTCGAGGGGATTCTTCTGGGCAAGGGCCGCGCCATTTACGGCGATGCGTTCCGGTTGGGGTTGGGCGATTCGGAGCTTTACTACCGGGCCGGCCTCACCTACAAGTTTTGAGGCTGGGGCGAGGGCACCTCATCTGGTGCCATCCCCGCACCTCAACGATGCTGGGCATCGCCTCGGCCCTGTCGTCTTCTGCTAGGCGGACACGAAATCTACGGCACCCTCGCCCCAGCCTCTATGTTGAGGTGGAGTGAGAGTACCGCATCTTCCGTCGTCCCCTCACCTCAACGATATTTACATATCGCCTCGACCCTGTCGTCTTCTGCTAGGCGGACACGAAATCTACGGCACTCTCCCACCACCTAAAGGGTTGAGTTCCAAGTGGAGGTGCTATTCGTTGGTCGCTACGGTAAGGTTGGGGTACTTGATCTTGAGTTCGTTGCCCTCAGGGAGCTCGTTCCACCAGTTGGCCACTTCACTGCCGCTCCCTTCTGCGGGTACGATGATGTTTGTCAATAATGGAAAGGTACCGTCGGTGAGGAGGTTGTTGAGACGTTCTGTGAGCTCTACTGGAGATGTTTCGCTCACGTTTACACCGGTGGGGTGAGGCGTGATTTGGAGTGTGGCTAGGCGGTTGAGCCCCAGCAGGTGTCCGAAATGCTGTTCTGTTGTGACTATCCCCAGGGATACCTTGGCTACCGTTTCCATGGATTTGGCAGATGCGCCTGTCATGGCTCCGTAGATAGGCAGGTTGAACCCGTTGCCCAGGATTCCTGTGCCACCAGCGTTGTTGTTGGTGCAACTGGTCACTTGGTTTTCGGAAAGGAAGCCTACGTTGGCTACTTGGGTAAACTCCAGGAGGGACCAGGTGCCTTCTTCTTGGCTGGGCATCCGGAAGATGATGCCCTGGAGTGTTTGTGGATTTTCACTGATGAACTCGAGATCGAAGGTGTTGTCGATGGGTGTGGCATAGGTGTGGTAGGCGCGACCTGCCAGAGGTTGCTCCAACTCTTGGTCTAGTTTCCCGGTGGTACTTGCGTTCCATAGCTGTTCCCAGAAGGTCTCGAGACTGAGTTCCTGATCCTGGCTTGCGGCCTTTTTTGCTACGTTTGCCAACTCGACGCCTAGCTTCTGGCAATCGTTTAGGGATGGAGCGTACTCAGTGGTTTTTGCGCTTGAGTCCTCTGTGGAGGGGCTTGCGCAGGCTTGGGTGAGGGTGAGTAAGGATGTTGCGAGTCCGAGGAGGGTTGCTGCTGCCCAGCGAGTGTAGTCTGTGTGGTTCAAAGTCATTCTGTTTTCCTTGGTTTTGGGGGGACCATTGTGAAGACGGAGTGCACAACCTGTGCCATGCCATCGAGACGCCAGAGACGGTTGCTATTCTCCCAGAATGGTGGTGTTTGACGCTCGGGAGTCCCCACTGGATGGAGTCTTTTAGCCCCAGAAAGGGAGCGTTGGTTTACACGCTTGGCTGTGGTGGATTTAGTTAGTGGGAGGTGCGGAGGCTGGTGAGTAGGTCTCGGAGTTCTTGGATGTCTTTTTGGTATTGGGGAGCGGCGTTTTGTTCTGCCGTGGGGTGGATGGTTTGCTCGATGAGCGTGATGGCTTTTTCAACGGCAGAGTTGAAGTGGGGGTGTTTGCATGGGCAGTCGTCCAGGAGTGGTGGCTCGCATTCGCACAGGGGCATACGAGATGGGCATTGTGGCACCTTTACACTGGAGGGAACGACTGCAAACGAGGCCGTTGTCACCATGGATTGACCCATGGAGGACTGGGAGGTGCTGTTCCCGAAGTTGAGCATGATGGTGGGTGGGCGAACCCATTGGGCCAGCAGTTTGTATTTGGCGAAGGGGCCCTCTTGCCATGCAGGGGTGCCGGTGGGGGGATCGTAGGACTGTTGTGGATCAATCCATATGTCCCGCGATTGGATTCTAGGTTGTGATCCGTAGCTGAAGTCTTCACAGGTAACAGACTTCCATGGGCTGAGATGAACGGTGGTACCGGTCAAACGTACGGTGCTACTTCCCAGCCCGTAGGGCTCCCCATGGGAGAGTTCGTGGGCTTTTCCTGGCAACGGAGGCGGCTCCGGATGGGTGGGCGCTCCGAGGTGCAGTGTTTTTCCAGGGGTTGGGGTGACCCCCCTTGCCCGTTTCAGGGCATGGGAAAGCAACCAACGGCTGGCGGTGAGATTGGCTGCCACCTCTTCACCTAACCCCCAGAAGCGGTCGTATTGATGGTAGCCGTGAAGCACCGCCCACACTGTTTCGCTGTTGTCTGCAAAGGCAGCCCCGCTGTCTGAGGTGAGGGTCATATCCTGGCCGCCCAGCGCAAGGTGCTCCCGGTAACGTGTGTAGCCCTGCACGGCGTGGGAGGAGGGTGAGCCGTCCCGGGGGCGACCCCAGCCAGTGAACGTAAGGCCCTGGTTGATGAGGTGCTCATCTTCCTTTGGCCATTTGAGGCGTGGTGTTGAGGGTGGAAACGTTCCGTGCACAAAAAGCAGCGCAAGGTCAGCTTCGATCGCTCCGTCGTGTTCGTATTCTTCGTTGCCGTAGAACGGGTGGGGAATGGTGATGGCCACGGGGAGAGCTTTTTCATCCCTCACGTGTCCAACCCCAATTCGAAGGTCGTGGTTTTCATCCAGGCAATGGCCTGCCGTGAGAACCACCTCTCCGAGTTTAAAATCAGGATTTCCTGTCGGATGCTGGAACGCTTCCATGTCGATCAATGCACCGGAACAGGTAAGTACTGAAGTCTCGTCGTGATCTTCCAGCAGGTACACCCCTGGGCCTTCACTGTTGTTGGGGGTTCGGCCCTGCAAACCCACCTGTTGGTGCAAGATCTTCCAGATCTCGTCCGCCGCCCAACCTAGTCTCATGGCGATGCTCTCGTCCATGAAGGTGAGTTCCTCTTCCATCCGTTGATCGGCGCGATCGTGCTGCCATTTTCTGAACTGGGCTTCTGCTGACGCGGCGTCGTTTCTAAAGTCCTTGCAGGCGGGCCAACGGTGTTCCTCCCCCTCCCAAACGGCGTACTTCTGGGTGCCGGGATCCCAATGGATGCCCAGGCTATGCTGTTTTCCTTTGGCGTGTTTCAGGGTCCATTGCATGGCCCGTACCCAGGTGGCATTGGGGCAGTTGGCGTAGGTGTGGAGTGAGTGATGGTTGTTGTAGGCCCCGCGCCACCCTCCCCCGAAGTCCACGATGGTGCGTGGATTGCTCCCGCTGCTCTTCGGTTGCCCAGGCGCCCTGAGCGGAGGCGTACACGCTGCGACGGAGAGCGCTCCGGCTGCCAGCAAACCTAGACGTTGGATCCATGGGTGGATGGACATGGCTGCCGACAAGCATGCTCTGTGCCACTTGAACTTGCGCTGGAAACATACCCTCGCGCTAACCCGTGAGGGTGCGATTCTCAATCGTGGTGACAGGTGGAGTTGCAGGTCAATCGTCCTGTTTTTCTTGTCTCAATTCTGTTTGGGCACATGCCTGAGGCTTGTGAGTAGGTCCTGCAGTTGGCTGCGTTGTGTTTGGGAGATTGGAGTGATTCCATTCGTTGCATAGGCCTCAATGAGCATAAGAACTTCGTTGACGGCCTGCTCCATGCAGCCGTACTTGCACGCACAGGGGTTATGGGATCCGCGGTCGAAAATGTTTTCGTGTTCGTTGCACTCAGCCAGCTGAGTGATGCACTGACTGCCTGGGGTTCTACCGATGCGAACGGTAAAGAGATCGTGACCTTGGCCTGTGGGCTGGTTGATGCTTTCAAAGAAGGGCAGTGGTGGGCGGGCAAACTGTGCCTGTAGGAGAATGGACAGCGGGGGTATGCGTGTCAGTCCAGGAACGAGGCTAATTTGCTTGTAGAATGCTGTGACTGTGGAGGCTGCTGATGTTGGTTTGCACTGGTGGGGAGTCCATGGGCTGACCGTCACCTGCTGTTTTCCAACGGTGATGGCGTGGGTACCGAGGGGCCAGAACTCGGCATCCCTGTCGTTCATCTGTGGTGAACCCGGTGGGGTGTTTTCTGGAAGGCTGGCGAGAGTGAGGAACTGGGTGTAATTTTTGTTCTGGGATTCGGAGCTCGCTATTTCGGCCACCTGTCGAAGGGCGTGGCGTAGGAATAGTTGGTTGAACCGTAGGGGCACAAAGGCTTGGCCGGGCCAGGTGGCGGCACTGTAGATTCCCCAGAGCACGTGGTTCTCATCACCGAGGGGTGCGCCGCGATCCCAGGTGGAAAGTGCTGCGCCGTAGGTGTCTAGGGAAATGACCTCTCGGAATGCGGTGTGGTAGGCAACCCTCCAGGAGGATAGGAGTCCGTTTTCAGGAAAGCCGTAGCCTGCGCCGCGGAGGGTTTCTCCCTCAGTGTCCCGCTGTTCGGGCCAATGGTAGCCGGTGGCTTTGGGGACGGTGGCATTCTTTGTGAGTAGTAGGGCAACGTTTTCCCCGTGATTCGCTCTGTATTTGAGAGATTCGGTTCCTTTCCAATGGGGGTGAGTCACCGCCACCTCTACGGGAGTGGCGGGGTGGTTCAGCATGGGGCCCAGCCCGATTTGGAAACGAGCGGTGCCTTCCTGTTCGCTGTCCGTTTCCAAGCATTGCGCTGTGGTGACCGCGGCCTGCGCAAACGGAGGCGGTGGAACCATGTTGAGGAAACTCACTGTGCACCGCAGTCGGTTGACGGTGTCTTCTTTCGTTGCTCCCGTAAACGTTTGGGCCAGGTAGCCCATATGCCCGTTTGCGGACTCGAGCCTTCTCCCTTCGGTTTGAACGGGGCGTGTGAGATCAAGCCAGACTTGTTCTACCGCAGCGTTCCAATCCTGCATTACAAGGACCGGGCGCGCGCCGCCTAATTCTGCATGGGCGTCTCCTAGCTGGGCGTGCAGGAGGCTGCCGAGCAGGTTCTTGGCGTGTTCGCTCGACAACCGCATTTGCTGACATTTGGCCGTGTGCCCGGAGAGAGACGTGGTCACTGCGAAGCCGATTGTCGATCCGTCAGTAAGCACACCTCGATGCACCGCCACGCGGAAACGGTGCGTGTGTAGTTGTGGGTGTCGCACCGTGAAGCGCACGGTGCGGGCCAATTTCCCGCGTTCACAGTAGGGGTAGGCGTCGATGAGAAAACGGGCATCGTACTGGATAGACCAGCCCTGACCGAGTGGGATCTTCCCGATGGGGTTTTCTCCCTTGGTAGGAAGCGCCGATGTTGTGGGTTGGGGCGTCGCCTGGCGAGGGGAGGCGATGCACCCCAGGGCGAGGGTACCGGCGAGTACAATAGGGGCAAACGGAGATGTCTTGAAGAACGGGGTGGGCACTACGTGAGCCCTAGTAGCAAAAGTTGGACCAGGGGGTCGGCCTTTGGGAGCACGTCCTGTGCTTGCGGGTTGTCTGGATCGGTTCGATGCCGCAACTACAGGGGTTCGATGAAGGCGCCCACGTCTTCGCCGCTTTGTACAAAGAAGGCCTGGCCAAAGGTGTCGAGCAGCTCCAGGGTTTTGTCCAGGTCTTCGCGGGTGTGGCCGCGGGTTACGTTGAGTCGCAGTCGTTCCTGGCCCTCTTTGACGCTCGGGTAGGTAAGCGGTACCAGGTGCACACCGCTTTCTAGTAGCGCCAGGTGCATGAACAATGCCTTGCGTTCATCGCGGCACATGATTGGCATGATGTGGCTGTTGCTGTCGCCGAGATCAAATCCAAGTTCGACCAGGGAAGAGCGCATGTAGTGCGCGTTGTCGTGCAGTTCGCCAACCAGGGTTTCCCCGTCCTTCTCTAGCATGTCGAGAATGGTAGACGCGGCTGCGACTATCGGTACGGGTAGGCTTGCGCTGAACAAAAAGGAACGGGCCCGGTGCTTGATGTGATCGACGACATCCTTGTTCCCAAAAAGCAGGCCGCCAATACCGCCAAGGGATTTGGAGAAGGTGCTGATGACAATGGGGATGCGGCCTTGCAGCCCGTACTTCTCGATGATCCCGGTGCCGCGCTTTCCGAGCGTGCCCGTGCCGTGGGCGTCGTCGCAAATGATCGGGGCGTCGTAGCGATCCGCCACTTCTAGCAGTTCTTGGATGTTGGCTTCGTCGCCATCCAGGGAATAGATGCCCTCCAGTAGAACGATGGCGTTCTTGCGCTGCTTGCTTTTGAGGCAACGCTCAAGGGATCGGGCGCTGTTGTGGTTAAAGAACCGTACCTCTGGTGCCTGGCCGGGTGTGCCTGCGGCGAGAAAGGTGCCGTCCAAAATGCAGGCGTGGGAGAGGTTGTCGAGAATGAGGGTGGTGTCCTTGTCGGCCAGGGACATGAGTGTTCCCACCATGGCTTGGTAGCCCGTGGTGAAAATGGCGCAGGCCTCGAACCCCATCCAGTTTGCCAGGCGTTCTTCCAGCTCGATGTGGGCGACGGTGGTGGCCTGCACCCGCGAGGAAGAAAGCCCACAGGCGTATTGGTCCACGGCCTTCTTGGACGCTTCTTTCACGAGGGGGTGGGTGGTGAGGCCCAGGTAGTCGTTGGAGCTAAAGTTTACAATGGGCTTGCCAGCAATGCTGGTGTGAAGCCCGCCGGACTCAAAGGCGTGAAAGTAGGGGTACACCTGCTTTTCCTTCGCCTTACGTACGCGATCCAGTTCCTGGTACGCCTTGTCGTCGATCCAACTCATGGGGCCGCTGTTCTGTCCCCCGAACGCCCCCTTGTCGAGCTCCCAGCATGGTGGCTGGGGGCCTGTGACAACCGGTCACATGTGAGCTCAAATCACAGTAAGGAAGGGCGTTCCTAGGCGCTGCGGGTCTGCATCACGATGGCGCTGGTGTTGCCGTAGAAACCGGTGGAGAGAATGAGGGCGTTGCAGCCCCTAGGGGGGCTGGCGCTCAGGTGGGCGAGTGCGGTGGCCATGGCCAGGGCGCCGGAGGCTCCGAAGGTTTCTCCCAGGTGATCCTTGGGTGAAATACGGGTTGTGGGGCAAACCCCTAGAAGTTGGTCCAGGGCCTGATCTTCGGCTTGATCAATGTAGTTGAGGCCACTTTTGGAGGTGCACACGAGATCGAGCTGGTCTGGCGTGATGCCCGCCTCGCAAAGTGCGGCGCGTGCTGCGCGAAGCACCGTGTCCGCGGAGGCAAACACGAGGGGGTTTGGGCTGTGGGTGAGGGCTGGCCCCAGGGCGGTTCCGTAGCCGGTAATCCACGCCAGGGGGGGCCTGTTGTTGGCGTGGTTGCCTGTGTCGGCGTCCACAAAGAAGAGTGCGATCCCTTCTCCTAGGGTGAGGCCTTCGCCTGGGGTGGATGTTCGCAGGATTCCAGTGGCCTGGGCTGCGCCCTCTAGGGCTTCCCCAAGGACTTCTGCTCCTCCCACAAGGAACGCCCGCGCGCGGCCCTGGGCGATGTGTGTGCGGGCGTTGAGCACGGCGTCGAGGGCACCCGGGTTGCCGCTCACCACCGTGGTGTTGGGCCCACGCAGGGCATGGCGAATGCTGACGTAGCCTGCGGGTGTGGTGATGATCGTGTTGGGGAAGCGTGCGGGGTTGAGGTGGCGTGGGTTTTCCTCGCAGGTTCTGCTGGCCCCTGCGATCACATCCTGGGATCCGTAACTGGTGGAAATGCTCACACCCACCTGTTCTGGTGTCCAGGGGTGGGTCCATTGAAATGCCACAGCACCTTGTGCGGGGTTGGTGCCGTGGGTTTGCACTCCCGATCCGACCATGGCCTGCTCGGCACCGACCAGCAGCAGTTGTGTAAGGCGATCAAAGTTGCGGTTGCCCTTTTTTCCCAAATAGGGAGTGACGTCGAAGTCCTCAATGACCTTCTTCTCGATGGTGGGGGGTGGCAGTTCTGTGGATGCCCCACGTTGGCTCCAGTGTGCATTCCAGGACTGCACGGTGATGCCCACCGGGCTCACCACACCGTAGCTGCGAATGGCAAGGGGAGTGGTTGTACTAGCCCACATGATGATCTCCCCTTGGGTGGTTTTCCTTGGGGTGATTGTCCTCGGGGTGATCGTCACCGAAGGTGGCCAGGGGGCGATCTGAAACGGGGGGGAGAACATCGGGCGCCGCAAAGGTCACCACGGCGTTGTAGCCCCCAAAGGCAAGGGCGTTGTTGAGGACGACTTTGGGGTGGAGCCGTTGCGCTTGGTTGGCGATCACACGCACGTCGCACTCTGGGCCCTTTTGCCCGTGGTTGATGGTGGGTGGAACCCAGCCCGTGCGCACCGACTGTACACAGGCGACCGCTTCGAGCGCACTTGCCGCACCCATGCAATGCCCGATCATGCTCTTGACGCTTGTGACCGCCACGTCGTGTGCACCAAAGACCTTGCGAATCACTTGGCTCTCCACCGGGTCGTTGGTGGGTGTGCCTGTACCGTGTGCGTTGACATGATCCACGTCGCTGGGTGTGAGCCCACTGGTGCGAATGGCGTTTCCCATGGCGCGGGCATTGCCTGCACCTTCGGGGTTCGGGTGGGTCACGTGGTGGCCGTCGCAGGCCAGGCCGTACCCCCCCACTTCAGCCAGGGGCTCTGCCCCGCGGGCGCGCATGTGGGATTCGCTTTCGAGCACAAGAATGGCGGCCCCTTCTCCCACAAGAATACCGTCCCGGTCCTTGTCGAAGGGGCGGCAGGTGTTCTTCGCGACCGCACCAAGCCTTGCAAAGCCCGCCAGTTCGGCCCGCTCCAATACCTCGGCCGCTCCGGTGATGGCCATGTCGACCATTCCCTGGCGGATTTGGTCGGCGGAGTACCCGATGGCGTAGTTTCCGGCGGCGCATGCCGCGGGCAGGGTCATGGCGGGGCCCTGGGCGCCCACGGTGCGAGCCGCGTGAATGGAAAGTAGGCTTCCCCCGTATTGGAGGATCTTTTGGGGTGCGACGGCCTGGGCGCCCTCTGTGATCCATGCGGTATGCAGCTGTGCAAGTAGGTTGCCCTCACCCATGGTGGTGCCGAGAAACGCGGCCGTTCGCTCGGGTGAGGGCAGGGACTTGAGGCGGGCCATGTCGGCGGCCATGCGCGTGGCGGCAACCACCATGGCGGAGGCGCGCCCCATGGTTCGGGCTTCGGTGCCCCTGAGATGGTCCCGAACGTGGAATCCCTTGGCTTCACAGCCGATGTCACGGCCAATCCCGGTGGTATCAAATGCGGTGATGGGTGCGGCCCCGCTTTCACCGCCCTTGAGGCCGCTCCAATAGGTGGAAAGCCCGGTGCCCAGGGGCGAAACGACCCCCATGCCGGTTATGAACACCCGTTGCATGGCTCCGGAGTAGCGCGGAACCCCCAGTCGGCAAGGGCAGTGGCCTGGGGTTTTAGGCCATATTACTGTGACCTGGCGGCACACCTTGACACTACCGTAGGCCGACCTTAACTTTGGCCGCTCACACGCACGGGGTGGATATGGGCTTTGTTGTCGGCCACCCCAGCCGTCCCTTACCTCAAAGGTCTTTCACCCCATGTCCCGTTCAGAATTGGTTCAGACGTTCCGCAGGCTTGCCGAAGAGATCGCCGAGCGCGACTTTTCTTCCTTGGAAGAAAGCAGCCCCATCACGGATCTGGGGTTGGATTCCCTGGGCACCATGGAGTTGGTGGGCGCCCTGGAGCAGGAAGTGGATGTGGAGATTCCAGACGAGGATCTGGCCAAAATTCATAGGATTTCAGACCTGTTGGCCATCGTGGAACGGTTGGTTGCTTCTGGTGGTGGAGCGGCTGCTGGTGAGAAGGAGTAACCATGTCCAAGGAAGCCCTTGACTACACCCAGGTAAAGGAACGCTTGCGGGAGATCATCTCCGAGGTTTCCGAGGTGGACGAAATTCCTGACGGCGCTTCGTTCAAGGATTTGGGCATCGACAGCATGATGGCCATGGAGATCGTCAGCGAAGTGGAGCGGGAATACAGCATGTCCATTCCCGAGGAGGAGCTCCAGGAGCTTACGGACCTTGAAAAAGTGTTCGAAAAGGTTCGCGCGAGCCTGAGCGCTGCTGCGTAGGGCGTACGGCTTGAGGTTTGCGGCTTTGGGGCTTGCGGCTTTAGGGCTTGCTGCAGGGCTTTTTTGCCATGGGTCTTTCGTACCAGCGCGGTTGAAGTTGGTCTTTTCGGGGTTGATGTGAGGGTGCGCCCTGGGTGACACTCCTACGCGTTGCTTTTTTTTTTCGCCGGGTTAGACACCGGCAACTGTTTGGCGGGCCGGTTGGCCCCCCGTAGATGAGGACATCATGAGTACGATTGTCATGCCTTCCCTTGGGGAAAGTGTTTCCGAGGGCGAAATTGGGAAATGGTTGGTCACGGAAGGCCAGCGGGTGGAGAAGGATCAGCCCCTCGTGGAGGTGTTGACCGACAAGGCCGACAGCGAGATTCCTGCCACGGAAGGTGGTGTGGTGACCAAGATTTTTGCCGCCGAAGGTGATGTCATCGCCGTGGGCGACAACCTTTGCGAGCTAGATCCTGCAGGCGAGGCCACCGCGGGTGCCCCGGCGGAGGCCGCGGGCGATTCGGCCACTGCAGATACTTCTACCGGGTCCGGAGCTGCGGATTCGGACGTGGTGAGCTCCCCTTCGGTACGCAAGTTGGCCCGGGAAGAGGGCGTGGATCTTGGAAAAGTTCAGGGCAGTGGCTCCTCGGGCCGTGTCACCCAGGATGACGTCCGTCGCGCGGCGGATGGTGGAGCCTCCCCCGCAGCGATTCCACCGGTTCCCCCTGCGGCCATTCCTGCATCATCATCCGCGTCGGCTTCTACGGCCGTAGGCGGTGTTGCTCCCCAACCTGCCAAGAGTGCCTTTAAGGTGCCCCCCTACAAGCCATCTCCTGGGGATGAGGTGATCCCTTACAACCGTCGTCGACGGATCATCGCCGATCACATGGTTTACTCCAAGCTCACCGCTCCCCACGTGGTGACCTTTGCCGAGTGTGATCTCCATGCCGCAGCAAAGGTGCGTGAGGCCCATAAGAAGGCCTTCAAGGCCGATGGGCTGAACCTCACCTACCTTTCCTTTGTGGCCGCCGCGACCTGCCGTGCCCTTCGTGAGGTGCGTGCTGTGAACGCCCGCGTGCTTGACGACGCCTACGTGATCTTCCGGGACATTAACCTAGGCGTGGCCGTGGATACCCCAGACGGCTTGGTTGTTCCCGTCATTCGCAACGCCGATGAGCTTTCCGTTCGCGGCATTGCCCGGGCCATCGATGACATCGCTACCCGCGCCCGCAACGGCGACCTCACCCCGGACGACTTGGCCAACAAAACGTTCACCATTTCCAACCCGGGCCGTAAGGGCAACCTGGTCGGCGGAGCCATCATCTCCCAACCCAACGTGGGGATTCTGCGCATCGGCGAAATCAAAAAGCGTGTGGTGGTGGTGGAAAAGGACGGCGAGGATCTCATGGCCATCCACCCCGTCATGCAAATGGCCCTGTCCTACGACCATCGTATTGTGGATGGTGTGGCGGCGAATGGGTTTTTGTGGACTGTGAACGATATTCTCCAACGCGCCGACTTCGAACTGTAGTCGCCGGAGGTTGCCCAGACCGCGGCTTACCGCTTCGGTCGGGACCTCAACGTATGTTGAATACGCCTCGGCCCCTCCCTGCAGGGGCGCTCGCGGTCTGAACAACCTCCGGCGACTACGTGCGTTGTGGTGGGCGTGGCTTACCGCTTCGGTCGGAACCTCAACGTATGTTGAATACGCCTCGGCCCCTCCCTGCAGGGGCGCTCGTGGTCTGGGCAACCTCCGGCGACTACGGGGTGGGTTGGTGGACTTGGAAGCCTACTTCGCCGTCTATGCTTACGATTTCGCCTTGGGCGATGGGGTGGTCGCCTACTCGGAGGGTGGCTTGTACGCCTAGGGTTTGCCCGGTGGCCACGACCTGGCCTGGTTTTAGGGCGGAGAGTTCGCCTACGGTCATGGAGAAGCGGGCGATTTCTATGGAGACCTCCAGGGGGGCGGCCTGAACTTGCATGACGGGGTCACCCTCCGTGGGGGCGAGCCATTGGGCCACCACCGGGGTGACGGGTTCGGTGCCGGGGGGGGTGGGAGAGGTGCTTTCGTCTGGGTTTTCTTTGCTGCTGACCACGTGGCCCTCCTTTGTTTTCGGTGGCCCCTGTGTTGTGGCCGCCAGTCGCAGTTGTTCTGCCGATCGTTGCGCATTGTTGGAATCGTGTTGGGGTGCCATGGCCACGCGGACTTCGGTTTCACCTGGAGCAGTTCCAGGTGCCAGCTCGCAGAGCCATGTGGGTACGTGATCGGCGTTTGCTGTGCGTACGTTCAAACGCACAGTCCCGAAACATATCGAACGGGAACGATCTGGATCGGGTGCAAGGCCCATCCATTGGGGGATCACCACATCTCCGGGCTTTAGGCCCGCCAGCTGATGGACCTGTAGGGATCCTCGCCCGGCTTCGATGGAGACGGGCATGGACACCTGTTCAAGACCGCTACCGATGGGGAAGGGCTGGCTGTTTGGCGGAGGTGGTTTTGAGGGGTTTTGTTTTGATTGGTCTGTTTTAGTTTGGGGCCACACCACGCCATCCGGCATCCATACGCGCACCCTCCCTTGAATGTCTTTGCCGGTGACCTCGATGGTCATGGCACAGTGGGCCTGGCTGCTTGCTTCCGGTTGGGTAGCTAGGGGTTCGAGCTCCGATGGTCGCGTGTGGATTTGTTCGATCAACAGACCCGCATGGAGGGCCTGGAGAACATGCCCCATGCCAAGCGCCAGCACACCCCGCTCCACTTCCAGAAGCTCAGCGGGGCTTGCTGGAGGAATGTCCGCATCCGAACCCAGCAGTGTGTGCACCAGGTACCGTGCCAGTACGGGATCCAACTCGATGTACCCGCAGCGGGCGCCCCCCGTGGGCCAGCTCACCAGGCCGACCACAAAGGGGGCCGACCAGGCACGGAGCATCTCTGCCATGGAACGTACCCTGTGGGCATGCACAACTCGGGCCTTTAGCTCCGTGCCCCACAGGGCCTGCGCCCGTTGTACAAGCTGGTGGTGGTTGGGTTCCACTAGGGAGAAAAACTCCCGTACGGCAGCGGTTACGGTGGCGGCCTGCACGCCTTCCAAGGATCGCAGGATTTCCATCGGAAAGGGTTGCACCCGTGGTTCCTCAAACATCCTTCGGTGGTCAAACACCACGGGGCGCGTCACTTCGCTGGAAGGGGGCTCTGAGCTCACCCCCACCATGTAGCAAATCCCTGGGCGGAGGGTGTGCTTTTTTGTTGGGGGGCGCTAAGTGCGGGGGTGAAATATGAATCACTCGGCTTCCACAGCTTCTGGCCCGGATCGATCGCGCGCGCTTGCAATCTATTGGAGTGTCTTTCTGGCCTACACTGTGTTGGTCATTCTGTGGGGCGCATTTGTTCGGGCAACCGGGTCCGGTGCGGGTTGCGGTGATCACTGGCCCCTGTGCAACGGTCAGGTAATTCCCCGCTCGGATTCCTTGCAAACATTGATCGAGTTTGGCCACCGTGTCACTTCTGGGTTTGCTTGGTTGGGTGCCCTTGCGGGGTGGCTGTGGACCCGGAGGGCGTACCGTGATGGGGTTCGCCCTGTGCGTAGGTGGGCTTTTTTGGTGTGGGTACTCATGTCCACGGAAGCTCTTGTGGGTGCGGGCCTGGTGGTTTTTGAGATGGTTGCCCAGAACACTTCGGTGGCGCGCGGGGTGTGGGTGAGCGCGCACCTCACCAACACGTTTTTGTTGGTTGCGGCCATGACGCACACCACCTGGTGTGCGTGGAATCCGGTGACCGCCCTTGGCATTTCCCCGGGGCGCCGGGTAGCCCGTTGGATCCCGTGGTTGATGGCGGTGTGGCTTGTGGCCGGGATTACCGGTGCGATTGCGGCCCTGGGAGACACGCTTTTTCCAGCCACTTCCCTTGCTCATGGGCTGCAACAGGATGTGGACTCCGCCTCCCACCTGTTCCTTCGCCTTCGTCTCTCCCACCCTGTGTTTGCGATCCTTGCAGCGCTGTTGACCCTGGGTTGGTGTGCCTGGTTGCAGTTGAGGGAACACCTGGCTCCGAAACAGCGCCTGCTTGCCCTGGGTGTGTGTGCGCTTGTGACCTTGCAGATCGGCCTTGGGTTCTTGAACGTGATTCTTCTGGCTCCGATTTGGCTGCAGCTTGTTCATTTGGCCCTGGCCGACGGGATTTGGATCGCCACGCTCTGGCTTGGGGCTTCCCTCAGGTTACCTCCACCGATTCCAGCACAAGCCCCCGTGCGTCCATGGCCTGCTTGAGAGCGTCGGCGAGTCGGTGGGCTCCGCGCACGTCGCCTGACTCACTTTCGAACTCCGCAGAGACGCCGTTGTCGTCTGCCAGCAACTGCACTTTGAGCGGCTCGCCGTCTACCGTGAGTTCCATGTGCGCCACGTGGTGTGCGGTGCTCCCCACCTGCGCTTTTCCGATTCGGAAGGAGTGCAGTACCTTGTCTGCCATGGCCTGAACTTCAGCCTGGGTGTGGGCCGTGTGGGAAGTCATTTCTGCAGTGGCAGCGGCGGTGGGTTCTGCAACGGCGGGCAGCCACCAGGGGGCAGATTCGAGGGGCAGGCTTGATTTGAGACCCTCCGCCTTGTCTTCCATCTGGAGTTCCTGTTCCCGGGGGGATCCGTTTTCCGAACCTGTGCCCGATCGATCACGCCCGCCGGTTGGGCGCCCGCCGGCCATGAGGTGGGCTGCGAAGTTTCCGCCCTTGGATGCCTTGGATGATCGATCTCCCTTGGAAGACCGTTTTCGATCGGATTCCCTGGTTTTTTCCAGCCGGGAGCGATCCCGTGACCCGGCCTGGCGGTCGGCCTCCAGGGAGTGATTTCGGCTTGGATCGGAAGAAGACGGGTTTGGCCCGGAAGATGCACTGGTGGTTTGCATGCCCCCTTATCGGTCCAGGGGGGCACCAGTTGTGTGGGAACGGTAAAAAAAGGCCACGAAACCACAAAAACACAGCTTTTTGAGCACATTTTGAACTGTCCCGAGGCTACTTTTTTTTACAACTCTGCTAGAGTCGGCCCCGTGACCGACCCCTACATCGGCAAAGAGGTTGCGGGCCAGTTCCGGATTCTGGAGCGTATTGGCGCGGGGGGCATGGGTGCCGTCTACAAGGCGTCCCAGCCCCAAATGAATCGCATGGTGGCCATCAAGATCCTCCATGCGAAGTTCCTTTCCCGCACGGACCTCGTGAGTCGCTTCCGGCGGGAAGCGCGGGCGATGAGCCACCTTTCCCACCCGAACACCGCACGGGTGTTTCTTTACGATCAGCTGGAGGACGGCTCCTGCTACTTCGTGATGGAGTACATGGAGGGCAAGAACCTGGCCCGGGCCGTTCGTTCCGAGGGTCCCATGGCCCCCCAGCGGGCGCTCGATGTGTTGATTCAGGTGTGTGGCGCCCTGGAAGAGGCCCATCAGGTGGGTATTGTTCATCGGGATTTGAAGCCCGAGAACATTTTCCTGACGACCCAGGGCGGTATCGAGGACTTTCCAAAAGTGTTGGACTTTGGATTGGCCAAGGTGACGGAACGGCAGATGCGGCCTGGATCCATGGCCCTGACCCAAAAGGGCATGGTGTTTGGCACGCCCGAGTTTATGAGCCCTGAGCAGGCCCGCGGTGAAATTCTGGATGCGGCCACGGATATCTACTCGTTGGGTGTCATTCTATTTGAGCTGGTCACAGGAAAGCTTCCGTTCGACGCCCAGAACCCCATGGAGTTTCTGAAACACCACATTAAGGGTACGCCGTTGACGCTTGAGCAACGGGCTCCGGATCGAACGTTTCCCGTGGGTTTGCAGGAGGCGTTGGACTGCGCTCTGGCAAAGAAAAAGGGGGAACGCTTTGCCACGGCAAAGGCGTTTGCCGCAGCGCTGGAGGAGGTGAAGCGGGGAAGTAAGCCTTCCCAGATACCCGAAGCCCTCCCGGACGATGCGCCGGAGGATGCTTCGGATCTCCCCACAAAGTCTGCGAAGACCCGTAGGAAGGGATTGTTGCAAAACGCGCCAAGTTTGCCTGTGGACGGGGTGCACACGCCGACGCGGGTTCGAACTTCTGTGCCCCTGTCCTCCTGGATTGTGCTCGGGGCCGGCCTGCTCTTGGCACTTGGTGGGGTGGCCGCTATGTTTCTGGCCTCGAACTAATTTGGTGCGCTGAAGATCATGTCCCCATCCTTACATACTGCGGCTTCCCTGGAGACCTCGGACCCGGTGCCATCCCCCGTAGGGATGTTGCAGACCGCGCGCGACTACGCCGCCCTTACGAAACCGCGCATTACCGTGATGGTGGTGCTCACCGCGGCAAGTGGCATGTGGCTATCCTCTAATCGAATGGCCTGGTCGGAAGTGATCGTGGCCTTGGGTTCGATTGCGCTCATCGTGGGTGCTGCCAATACGTTTAACTGTTGGATCGAGCGCGACAGCGATCGGCTCATGGCCCGAACCCGAAAACGCCCCCTGCCGGATCAGCGGCTCAAGCCCCGGCCCGCGTTTTGGTTTGGGCTTGTACTGGCCCTTGTGGCGGTTCCGTTGATGGCCTGGGCGGTCAACCCGCTCACGGCGATTCTTGCGGCGGGCTCGACGCTTATTTATGTGGTGGCTTACACCCCCATGAAACGGATGACGCCGATTGCTTTGGTGGTGGGAGCGATCCCGGGTGCCATCCCACCCTTGCTTGGTTGGACTGCGGCCACCGGTGAGATTGGGGCTCCTGGGTTGATCCTTTTTGGCATTCTTTTCATTTGGCAAATCCCGCACTTCATAGCCATTTCCATTTTTCGGCAGAAGGAATACGCAAAGGCAGGGCTTAAGGTTTTGCCTGAGTTGCATGGCCGTAAGTTTTCTCTTGGCTATGCCATTGTGTGGGCAGCGTCTTTGATCCCGTTGTCCATGATGCTTCCACTCACCGGAACAGTGGGTGTGGTCTACAGCGTGGTCGCGCTTGTGGGTGGCCTTGCGTACCTTGGGGCCACAGTCCGAGCGTTTCTTGATAGCGACAACATCAAGCGTGCTCGCCAGCTTTTTGTGGTTTCGCTTTTGTATCTTCCGGCTGTTTTTGCTGTTGTTGTGTTGCGGTGAACGTACGGGTGCTGTTTGGGAGGGTGTTGGGGCTCGGGCTGCTGGTCGTTTTTCTGGCTCTGGTGGCCTGCACGCCGCCCACGCCGCTTCCGATTCTTGGAGAGGTGCCTGAGTTTCATCTTCAGGATCAATCCGGGCAACCCTACTCGCGGGCGCGTCTATTGGGAAAGGTAACCGCAGTGGGGTTTATCTTTACCCGGTGCCCCACCATTTGCCCGTTGCTTTCCAAGCGCATGTCTGAAATTCAATCCCAAACTGCAGGTTTGGATTCCGTTCAGCTGTTGTCCATTACGGTGGATCCGAAGCATGACAAGCCCCAGGAGCTCACTCGCCACGGAAAGAGCTACAAGGCGGATTTCAAACGTTGGTCGTTGGTGACGGGGGCCCCGGAGGAGATTCGCCGGCTGACTGTCCAGGGGTTCAAAACCGCGATTGGCGACCGCCAGGATCAAAGCGATGGCGCCTACGATATTCTCCATTCCACCCATGTGGTGTTGGTGGACAAGAAGGCGCGCATTCGCGGTTACGTGGGCCTGGCAGACGGAATCCCAAAAGAGTTGTTCGGCCAACTCAAGCAACTTTCAAAAGAGCGCTAGACCGCTTCGGGACCTATTTTCGATAGGGTTTGATGGTGGCTACTTTTTGAAGGTGTTGGCTTCGTTCCAGAAGGCCTTCTTTGCCGCACTTTCGCAAACGTTTTGATTCTCCTGTTCCCACATGCAGGACTCGTAGGTGGCAAACATGTGGAGCAGCGCTTGGGTTACCCTAGGGTCAGGCTCCTTGCGAGCCTGTTCACGACCTGCGGGTATCTTTTCTGGATCAAGGTAGTGCAAATAGTTCGATGCGATGCCGCGTAGTTCAGCCCATTCCATGGGCTTCAGGGACTTGACGGGCGTAGCTGAGCTGGTTCCGGTGATAAACCGATGACATCGATCTGCCACCGCAGCCTGTATTTGTTCAAACTCTGTGGGCTGGTTGGAACCCCACTGGGTGTAGCGTTCCTTGCAGTGCGTGTTGTGTGAGCCCCAGTCTACGATGGACGGGAGCAAGCTGTGGCCGGCGTGGCAAGCGACGACGTAGGGTATGTGTAGTGTTTCGCATGAGAGGGGGTGCCCCGATTGTAGATAGACGAGATCATCTTCAATTAGAAATCCCATCAACTTCTCGGAAGTTTCCCAATATTCCTTCCACAGGCCACGGTCGGATTTTGAGCTGTAGGACTTTTTCTTTAGGAGCTTCAGAAAATGGTCGATGAGGCCTGCACGGAGCCATAGGTGAATGTCGAATACCCAGGCCTGTGCCATGTCTTGAGCGTGGGCTTGAATTTCCCCACGACCCGTGGATTCCAGTAGTGAGAGGGAACGCGGAAGAGATTGCAACAGCGCAACAATGGTTTGATGAAAGGCAGGTTGGGTGAGCTCCTCTGGGAAACTTCCAAGGTAGTCCCCGGGGGGCTTTGCAGGGAACCGACTGCGGAGAACTTTCTCTCGTAGCAGGCGGAGTATGGCCCGTGTTCCCGACTCAAAATCTGAAATGCCGTGCTGAAGGAGCCCACCACAGGGTTGGTTTTCGTTGGGCAGCGTGTTCCAAAAAAAGCCAAGGGATGGTGAGGTGCGGGAACGGGCGCCGTTGAAACGGGTGAGGTATGCGGTGGCGGTCTGGATTTCCCTTTTTTGCCTGCGGTAGGTCACCTTGAAGGGGACGGCCACGTAGGCGTAGGTGCGCCCCCCTTTGGTGTTCCCATTGGTTTCGGAGATGCAGTTCCCGCCCGCAATATCCCCTGTGGTGACCGTTAGGATGGGGCTGGCCGCCCCAAACGTGTATTTCTCCTTCAGTTGATGGCAGTAGTTTTGTACCGCTATTACCGCAGGGCGTAGATCACTTTTGTGGGTGTTCAGGACCTCTTTTTCAATGGCCTTGGCGAGGCTATCTGCGGTTTGGTAGCCCACTGCAACGCAACTGCCACCCCACCATTTTAACGCGCTCGCTACGGCCTGCTCCCGATCTTCGTGGGCAACTGTGGAAACGTTGGGGGAATCGTGACGAAGCAATCCGACTCCCAACTCGGCAAGGGAAGTGCGGCGGATCATGTCTTCTAGGCCCTGAACGAGCTTCTCTCGGTAAATGGATTTATTTCCCACGGAAAAGGAACTGTTGGCATTCCATTGGGCTGTGGCGCCCTGAACTGCGCTGGTCCACCGTTGGGAGGGTACACCGCCAAGACCCTGTGTTTGCCTTGTAATCATGGAACCGAGCTGCCAGGCAAAGGAGTCGGCTCCTTCGGCGTAGTCGTCTACGCAGGAATCGCCGTTTTCGGGTGGGTCCGTGTGGTGAATGCCGAGGCCAAAACCTTCCTTGTTTGAAGCGTGGGGGAACTTGGATAAACCGACGTGGACTTCTCGAATACGATTCTTTCCACGAACCTGAAATGTCCAGCGGGTCAATGATGCGTTGACGAAGGGGCCTCTTGGGATGCGACATCGAACTGTCGTGGATGACTTTACTGCGAGCCCTTGCACTACCGGTCGGTAGAGATCTTCTACGCGCTTTGTGTTCGCGGGTATGCCCCCTCTTGAAGCACAGGACCCGAGAGTTAGCGCAAGAAACATAAAGAGTATTCTAGACACCTGCGTGGCTATTTCTTAAAGGACCAGAACACTTGTTTTGCCTGTTGAACGCAGACGGTGTGGTTGGAATTTAGGGACAAGCATGTGTGGTAGCTGCCTACGGCTTGACGTGCTGCGGTTTTCGCACTGGTGGTGTTCAGGGTTTCTACCCAGGTGTCTAGGGTAGTCTTCCAGTTGTCATCTTGGGGGTTCAGTAGGGGTTCCAGGTCGGACCACAGCAGTGAGAGGGTGAACCCGGAGAGTTCGATGGGTTTTTGCACAGGAGGAGAGGCGCGTGTTTCAGAGGTGCTTAGGCAGCGGCGTTCGATGGTGCGCATGACGGGATGTAAAAGATTTCTCCAGGATCCTGCGACACCGTAGATCGTGTTGTTTTTTCCCAGTTGATCGTAGGCGGACATGCAGAACTCGGCGAAGTCTTCCCGTTCAATCGTGTGAGCCGCCACGTATCTGTTGGCCCCCACGCCGCAGGATTGCGCGTAGATCCAGGGTAGCTGGGAACATCCCATGGGGCCCTGTCCACCTAGGTATTCCAGGTCGGCTTCTACAGTGTACGCTGTTGTGCTTTCCGCCTCGGACCAGGCGAGGTCCAGGCGAGGCCCTGTGTCATTGACCAAACGATCTTCTCGGACCGCGCGGAAAAATTGCTTCAGGGTATGACTTCGCAGGAGGAGGTGGAATGCGTCTGGAAACTCCAGGGCGGCCATGGTGTTGAGTTCCGCTATCTTGGGTTCTTGGATCAAGGCACCTCGACCCTTGGAAGGCCCCCGTGCCGTTGGGAGCCACTGGAAGGCCTCTCGGATTACCTTTCCAGGTTTGGGTGCGAGGGGGATCCGGTCGACGTTGAGTACTCCCTCCCAGGTCACCCCCCATTCTCGCAGTGTGCGCGTTAGAATGTAGTTTACGGCCGCACGTACCACGGGGTTGTTTAGGTTCGAGTTCACAGGGATGTCGCCCCGATCGCAGGGGCTCCCGTCTGGGTCGGCGAGCTTTAGGTGCCAGGTCCATGCACTCTCTGGTGTGTTCCCTGGCACGGCAAAGAGTACAAGAAAGAATGTACTCTGGTTTCCCTCACGGTGGCGGTGGGTTACTCGAATACGCACACCCTTGCCTCCGATGCGCTGGGGGGGTCCTTGGGTATCTTTGGTGCAATACATGTCGCGCCGTTGCTCGAACGTCAGCTGCAGCAAAGAACGCCCGTCGCTCACCGGTTGTTGCTCGTCGGAGAGAAGGTCTCTGCAATAGGTGGCGGCTGCATCGCGCAGGGATGTTCGCCCTAGGGTTGAACCGTGTTTTGTGTCTAGCCATTCTGTGGATGCCTGAGTCAGCCGCGTGCGGAGCTTTTTCTCCATGGATATGAAGCGGTGAGCGAACACATCGCATCGTTGGGAGTTCCACCGGAGGTCCTTCGGAATGACTGTGGGCGCGCGACTGTCTTTGATCGCCTGCAACGGAGTCATGCCTGCTGCGCTACCGTTCGCGGCTTCTTGGAATACTCCGGCTAGTTCCGATAGCCGGACGGATTCTTCCAACGCCCATTGGATCTCCGTGGCCAAGACGGCGCGAGTATCGTTCGATGGGGACCAGGTGTTGGGTGCTTTCCAGTCGGTGATCGAGGATTCCATGGGTGACAGGAAACTCCGGATACCTGCAATGAGCTCGGTGGCCACCACCACTGGGATGTGCCGTTGTTCCAAGTGGTTTCCGGTGATCTCGACCATGGAATGGCTGATGGATGAAATGTCGCCGGGGATAAAGTCTACGTCGGAGCGGCAAGCGATGGGGCGGCTGTTGTGTTGTGTGCTTTCCGGGAGAAAAGCGTACCAGGTACGTTCTTTCTCGATGGGTGTGTTGCTCTCGGCAATGCGACGTTCGGTGCGTGAGCGCACCGCGTAGAATGAATAACGTTTTATTTCTGTCCCGCCGACAGCAGGAACCATGGCGTCCATGTTGAGGGTGATGTCCCAACGTGACCAAAGAGCTTCCCAGACCTTCCAGGGTGAGATGTCCCCGCCGGTGTCTTGCTCGAGACAGTTCACGTATTGAACTGGCCCTATGGTTACGGATTGTATCACTGGAGAGTACTGCAGAAGCACTCGCTTTTCCTGGGCGTGCCGTTGCGCGGGAGCGATTTCAGCGGTGCAACTCCCGAGGAGGAATAGGCAATACAGTAGGCACCTTGGGCCGGCCAAGGTGTTGGGGAGGATTCTGTGGGTCATAGGCGTTCCGGGAAACCGGTTCCAGAACCCGTCCAGCAAGGGTAGTGCCAGGTCAGTGATCCCTAGAAAACAGCGTGAAATAGAGATTTTGGGGCAAGAGGCTAGGTGAGACGCCAGCTAGTCGAACCGCCAGCCAGACGAACCGCCAGCCAGACGAACCACCAGCCAGACGAGCCAGCTTGGCCGCCGGTCTATTGGCAGCGGCTGGAGGGGCGTCGGTCCAGCTCCCGGAGTTGGGTCTGTGCACGGGATACGAGCGGGGAATCCGCATGGGCGTGGAGTAGGGCCGTCCAGGCATCCCGGGCGTCGCCACAGGCTTTTAGCGTTAGGAATGCGTGACCCATGTCAAGCAGGGCCTCGTCGGCCGCATCCCCGGCGGCGTAGTCGGTGATAATCGTACGGAAGGAAGCCAGGGCCTTGGATGGGTTGTTCTGGATGAGGTAGCTTTTTCCAATCCAGTAGTGGGCGTTGTCGGCCTGTTCGTCCCGGGGATACCGTTGGACGTACTCACGGAATAGCCCCCGGGATTTTGAGTAGGCCTTGGCCTGCAGGGCCTTGTACCCCTCTGTGAAATGTTCGGCTTGATCGTCTGGGATTTCGCCCGGATCAATGGGAAGGTCCAGGCCCGCCTGATCGGCGATGCGGACCAGCCGGTGGGAGAATTCCCCAAGGCGGGTGTTTAGTTGTGCCTGTACGTTGCTCAGTTCGGCAATGGTGCCTTCGATCCGTGCAAGCTCGTTTCGGAGGTTTTGGACTTCCAAGCCGAGATCGGCGCTGTTTCGTGTGACTACTTGGGTGGCCTGTTGGAGTACGTTTTCCAACTCCCGCATTTTTTCTTCTGCCCGGTCCACCTCACGCCGTACGTCCAGGACGAGCTCCTGCCTCTGGGCTTCAATGCTGGCTTCTATGGTTGCAAGCCTTTCGTCCTGCTGGCTGATTTGCCCCTGGAGGTCGCTCCCCTGGCCACGGGTGGTCCATAGGCACCCCCCCATCCACAGGATGCCTGCGAACAGAAGGACAAGGTTTTGCCCTCGTGCGAAAGATGGTTGCGAGCTGGTCATGGGGCAGTCCTACCCCAGGTCTAGGGTGCGTTCATCCGAAAAGCGGTTCTACTGGGGAATCACCTCAACCCGTCGTTCTTTCGCAAAATGTTCTTCGTGTTCGCCCGAGCTCATCTCTTCTCCCATGGAGGAGAGGGAAACCGCGTCAGATGCTGCTCCCAGGGAAATCAGGTATTGCTTGACCGCGCGGGCCCGGCGTTCGCCCAGGGCAAGGTTGTACTCTTCGGTGCCCCTAGGATCGGCGTGCCCGGTGAGGTGCAGGCGCTGCACTTTTTTCTCACGCATGCATTGCAGGTTGGACTGGATGTGGTCGCGCGCACCCCCATCCAGTTGGTCTGCGTCGTAGGCGAAGAAGATGGTATTAAAGGCACATTCTGACTTTGCTGGGGTTTCGGTTCCTGTGGTATCCGTGGCGATGGGTGCCGCGGTGGCTACTGCGGTACATCGGTTGTTTGTGCATGTTTCGCCTTCTGCGCAGTCCGGGTCGTTTGCGCAATATCCCAGGATGGCTTCGCAGGCCCCATCGCTGCATACCTGGCCTTCGCTGCAGTCCGTGTCGTCGCGGCATTGTTGGCATTGCCCCTGCACGCAGAATTCGCCCTGTTCGCAGTGCTTGTCCTTTTTGCAGTTCGGGTATTTGGGTGTGCAACCCATGGCCACAACGCCCAATAACCCCATGAAAATTCCAGCTTTTACATCCATTTCGACACCTTCCAGGGGGGTAGCCTAGCAGAATCTTTGCGGGGCTCTAGACTGGGGCCATGACGCCTTCCATGTCGGACCGGGTATTTTACGCAGCGAACGGGACGGTTTCGTTTGCGGCTGTGGGATTTCTCACATGGCTTCTATTGCTGCATTCAGGTTCATCTCAGGACGGGTTGGATCTCTCGTTTATGCCGGCGGTCAATGCCTGCTTGAACGCCACCGCGGCGGTATTGTTGGTTCTCGGCTATCGCGCGATTCGTAAGGGGCAGCGAAACTTGCACCGGACCCTCATGATTTCAGCCTTCCTGGCGTCCACGGTGTTTTTGGTGGGCTATGTGCTTTACCACTCTGTTCATGGGGATACGCCTTACCAGGGTACGGGGGCACTCCGTGTGGTTTATTTCACGGTTCTGATCAGTCATATTCTGCTTTCAATCACCGTGGTTCCGCTGGCTCTCACCACGTTCTATTTCGCGTTTCGAAAACGGTATTCCACTCATAGGAAAGTGGCTCGGGTGACTTTACCAATCTGGCTTTATGTCTCTGTGACCGGTGTTTTGATCTATTTCATGCTGGACGCGTGATAGGCGTTGTTTCCTTGTTATCGGTACCTTTCCTCGCCATGCATTGTGCGCTAACACCGGCGCATGCCTGGTTTTGCGCAACGCCTTAGCCGCATCCAACCCTCTGCCACTGTTGCTGTGTCCCAACGGGCCAAGGAGCTGAAGTCTCAGGGTGTGGATGTTCTTTCCTTCAGTGTCGGGGAACCCGACTTTGAGCCACCTGAGCACATCCTGGAGGCTGCGGTCACTGCGACTCGCAAGGGTTGCTCCAAGTATACGATTGCCAGGGGGATTCCCGCACTGCGTGATGCCATTTGTGCTGATTCCAAGGCCCGTCGCGGTGGTCACGGGCACGATCCTTCTGAGGTGGTGGTTTCCGTGGGTGCGAAGCACTCCCTTTTCAATTTGGCCACATGCCTTTTTGAGGAGGGTGACGAGGTTGTGATTCCCGCCCCCTACTGGGTGAGCTACCCGGCCCAGGTGGAGCTCATGGGTGCGAAGGCTGTGATTGTGGATTCCTCGGAGGAAAACGGTTTTTGTGTGGAGCCTGCGGCCTTGGAGAAAGCCATCACGGAGAAGACGAAAGCGGTGGTGCTGTGTTCTCCCAGCAACCCCACAGGTGCGGCTTACGATGCGCAAGCCTTGACTGAAATCGCAGAGGTGCTGTTACGTCATGACGTTTGGGTGATCACCGACGAGATTTACGCTCGCCTCACCTATGGTGATTTTGTTCAGAAGTCTCTTTTGGAGGTGGCTCCAGATCTCCGTCGCCGATTGATTATCGTGGATGGGGTCAGCAAGACCTTTGCCATGACCGGTTGGCGGATTGGCTGGATTCTCGCGCCTGAGCCTGTGGCAAAGGCCTGTGACAAGATTCAGAGCCAGTCCACCACGAACCCTGCGGCGGTGGCTCAGTACGCTGCGATCGCAGCGCTTACCGGCCCCCAGGAGCCGATGGAAGCCATGCGGCAAGCCTTTCAGGGGCGTCGCACCCAGATCGTGGATGGGCTGAACGGGATTGAGGGAATTTCATGTCGGGTTCCCGAGGGGGCGTTTTATGCGTTTCCCAACGTGGGCGGTTTGATTGGGAAGACTACGCCTTCAGGCACTGTGCTTACGGACGATCTTCAGGTGGCCCAGTGGCTGCTTGAGGATGCGCGCTGTGCGCTTGTGCCGGGTTCAGCGTTTGGTGCACCGGGCTACTTGCGAATGTCCTACGCCACTGCAAATGCCACGATCGATCAGGGCCTTGCCCGCATCGCTACCGCCGTTGCTAGTTTGACTTAGACCGCGGTTTGATTTGAGGCCTGGGGCGTTGGTGTTGTTGGGTCTGGCGTTGTTGGGTCTGGCGTCGCTGGGTCTGGCGTCGCTGGGTCCGTGCAGCCTACGGTTCCACGGACCATGAGCAGCATGCTGAGGGTGAGCATGAGCCAGCGGATGGGTGTGCTTGGGGCGAAACCTGCCATGGCAAATAGGGCGATCCCGGTTCCAATTTGTCGGATGCCTACGCCGTCGACCCGTAGGCCACGTACTGCGCGACCGCGAAACCCGGAGGCGATCCAGCAACCGCACGCAGCGAATACGCTCATGGCGAGCGGAAGGAGATACACAAGTGGCCACCAACCACGCCAATCGGCGAATAGTTGTAGATGTTGCACCGCGTAGAGCGAAATCGCGTGAAACGATGTATTCAGGGATTGCCCTTCTGTGCGGTACACGATCCAACCAAAAATGGCGGTGACCGCGAGGGCGGTACCGCCTGCGATTCGTCGCGAGGGCCAGGAAAGTACTGTGAACACCCAGATGGACCATCCTACCAGGGAGCATAGGTAGCCGAGCTCACCGACGTTTAGAAGAGTTTCCCTATCCAATGCCCATTGCACGCCTCGCAGGGAGCTCACGAGTGCGGCAAAGGCAAACATTCCCGAGACTGCCATCATGACGAAGATCCACCGGTGTAGCCGGAACCGGGTGTGCCGCACTCCGACGAAGGCGAGCAATACTGCAAGCACGTAGGAGATACCCGCGCCTGTGAGCAGCAGGCGGACCACCCGGGAGACGTTTTGGGCATGTACTGACGGGAGCCACCCGAACCAGAGGATGATTGGGATAAGGATGACTGTGAAAACCGCGAGCCCCCAACGGCGTGCCCGGTAGACGGGTGCGTGGATCAGGCCCCACATACCGTGGGCAAGTGCGACCACGCCAGCGGCGACGACAAGGTTTCGGCCAAATTCTGCGAGCCGTACCCACTGCAGGGCTGTTCCATGGGTTACCCATCCCTGCCAATGGGGCACGAGTAGGCGTGTGAGTACGAACTCCACGATGGCTGCACCCAGGGCAAGCCCGCTCAGTGCGGGCATGGCACGGATATCGTTTTGACTGCCGCGGAAAGGAACTGCATGCGCCGAAGAGGACATTGGGGTGCGGGGTGGAGATTTCTGTCTCGGCGTTTGCGGCGTGTGCATCGACTGGGCCATTCGAGCATCGCTTGCGCCTGGAGTCACGCCTTTTGAACGGGTTTCTGGCTTGGGAACCGTTGTTTAAAGAACGCTTGGCTTTTGAGACTTTGGTTCAAAGATGCTCTGGGTTGCAATTTGTGAGCAACATGGAAAGCCTCTGATCGTGTCCACTGACCAAGATGCCGGGAATCGAACCTGGTCCCTGCGCGAGGTTCGCGCGGTTTACGACCTACCCATTCCGGAGCTTCTGTTTCGGGCACAGACCGTGCACCGGGCTCATCATGCGCCCGATCGTGTTCAGTTGTGTTCGTTGCTTTCGGTAAAAACGGGCGGGTGCCCTGAGGATTGCTCCTATTGCCCCCAGTCGTCCAAGCACAACACGGATGTGGAACCGGAGCGGTTTATGTCGGTGGACGAAGTGATGGAGAAGGCGCGGGCCGCCCGGAGTCACGGGGCAACACGGTTTTGTATGGGTGCTGCCTGGCGTGATGCCTTGGACGGACCGGCATTTGAACGGGTGCTTTCTATGGTGCGTGGTGTGCGAGCGCTTGGAATGGAAGCCTGCACAACGCTTGGTATGTTGACCGACGATCAGGCGCGCCGTTTGGGTGAGGCTGGGCTAACGGCCTACAACCACAACCTGGATACATCCCAGTCTTTCTACGGGGAGATCATTTCTACCCGTACCTACCAGGAACGGTTGGCCACGTTGGAGCGGGTATCGAACGCGGGGGTGCAGGTGTGTTCCGGTGGCATTATCGGTATGGGTGAGTCTGTGGATGATCGGTGCGGCATGCTTGCAACGTTGGCCAACCTCAAGCCGCAGCCCTCCAGTGTTCCCGTGAACGCCCTGGTACCGGTGCAAGGAACACCCCTTGGGGATCAACCACCGATTGATCCCCTTGAGCTCGTGCGCATGTGCGCCACAGCACGTATTACCATGCCCAAGTCCGTGGTGCGGTTGAGTGCAGGTAGGACGGAGCTGAGCCGAGAAGCCCAGGTGTTGTGTTTCACTGCCGGTGCAAACAGCATTTTCTACGGGGATAAACTTCTGACCACGGGCAACCCTGACGTGCAGGATGACCTGGATTTGCTTCGGGACGCGGGACTCCGGCCGCTCGGTGACGGGCAGCCGGCGGGTGATGGGCCGCCGTTGGGTTTGGAGCCGTCGCCGGCTGATAAGCCACGGGAAGCCCCATCTCTGGCGACAGCTGTGACCACTTCTACCCTTTAGTTGGGGGTTGGCGGCTCAAAACGTGGGGGAAATCCACTTGGCATGAAAGGTGCTGCGTGGAAGGGTACTGCCGCACGTAGTCTCTCTGAGACCTACATGTGGGTAAATATCCTACCATGAACCGCTCTCAACCATTTCTATCACCCTCACTCACGCATCTTTCTGCGATGCAGGTTTGGTTTGCTCTTGGTCTTGGATGTGTGCTGGGTGCTGGATGCGCCGCAGATACTGGGCGCTCGAATACTTCCAAGGGGCTCGATGCTAGTTCGGCAGTCGTGGCAGCCCTTCAATCCGTCAAAGAGGTGGTGAAAGGTAACAATGTGCAAGGCGGCTGGTTTGAGATGCCCGAGTGTATTGATGGGCGCTCGAACAACCCTAGCGCAGCCGATACAGTGGATTGGGTCATCGGACAGATCGAACGTGGTGTGATCCCGGCAACCGTGCCTGCGTCGATGCCAGCTGGAGTCGACGCTCTTATGGCCTTTGATAGGGCTAGCAATGTTCGTATGGAGTTTTCCCAGGATCTTCTCTTTGCCCAGCCGCATCTGGCGTGGATAGTCTTGCATGAAGCCCAGCATGCAAGTCAGTTGGCGTGCCTAGGTCCGAAGGGTTTTGTAGAACGTGGTGTTCTTCTAAATGAGGCAGACGCTTGGGAAGTGACCTACCGTTATTTGCTTGCGACCCGACAGCCTGGGCAGTTGGGTCTTGCGTTCTTGAATCGTATCGGGAGGCACCCCACTGATGGTGCCTTACGAAGTGCCATCGAGAAGTTTGTCATCCATGAGTACGGGAACCCAGAGTTGTATGACGCGTTTGCAATACTCACTTACGATGTCCCGGTGCTTGAACTAAGTCAGATGAAGGTTCGCATACTCGCTTTGTTGAGCGAGCTGCCAGATCCAAAGAATGCCACCAAGGAAGACTCCAGGGCGATCGTTTTTGCTGGAAGTTATTTCCTGAAGACCCGTGGTCCGCTTTTGGAATTGATGGCCGATGAGGCACTTACGAAGCTTCACGTGGCGGTTGAACAGGTCGTTGAGCAGGCAAAGGTAGCCACGTCAGGAGCACAGGCCCTTAGCGCAGATCCTCACAACAATGTTCCTCGGTTGGTTCCAGGACTAGTAGGCCCATCCTAGGGTAATGGCAGCGCCTTGCCTTAGGGGTATGAACTGAGTTTTTAGCGCGGACATGCCTCGTCCTTCTTGGGAGGATGTATCTGACTTTCTCTTTGATCCAACCACGTGCAATAGGATTGCGCTAACAGCAAAAGCGGCTCCCGAGATCCAAAGTATGTCTGTTGTGCGCGCAAGGCGGTCCGCCCGGTCAGCGGCCTGTTCCCCATCGGATTGCAGTTGAAGCCTTTCCGCGGAGGTTGGGGTAGGGTCATCGAGTTGATCGAGCACATTTTCGAAATCGTTTTCTGCGGATAGGGCTAACACTCCCGTTATTACTGCAGATAGCAATGCGGCACCCGAGACCCCTGCGCTCACCACAACGGGCCACCATACCTGGTTTGCTTCGGCGGAAGATGGCTTGTTGGAGTCGGTAGCTTTCAGATTTGACGGTTGTTGTGTTGCGTCCGTGTCCTCGGCTGAATCGAGATTGGCGGCTAGGGGCTCTATGGGTTGAGCCGGGCGTGTCGCCACTTGGGTTTTGGGTACCGTGGGAGTGAGTAGATTTGTGCGCTGTAGTGTAACCTGCTCTTGGGTCGGGGTGCCTCCCCATATCATCACTTGTTTTTCTGCCGTGACATACCCGTTGTGTCGGACACTCACGTGGTGCACGCCCACCGCAAGGCGAATGGCTTCATGAATAGGGGCGGTGCGCTTTTCGATACCGTCAATGACGACTTCGGATCCGTCGGGGCTCACGTCAAGAACCAGGGTACCTACCTTCGTTTCGAGTGCGTCGATGCTGGCTTCGATGTTGACTCTCTGCTCTTGGGTGGTTTCAGTTTCTGACAAATAGGATTCGTAGTGAAATATGGCTGGTATTGGATTGTTAAGGGCCTCGTAGCAATGGGCCATGTTCAACCGTACGCTGGGATGGGGAGCCAGGCGGTATGCTTCTTGGAAAGCCGCCAGGGCTTCTTCGTACTTCGTTTGTTGAACATAGCTTACGCCACTGGAGAACAGCTCCCGGGCTCGAGCTCGGTTGAGATCGGCGTCTTGGGCTCCCACGGTGGTTGCAACGAATACTGCCAGCGCGGGTATCCATCCGAACCGAGAAGCTAGCCGACGACACCTACTCACATACAGGTTGTGAACGCAACCTGTTGTCCGTTCAACCCCAAAAAAGTGGGGTAGTGCGAGAGGCGGGACTCGAACCCGCACATCCTAGGACACTGGAACCTAAATCCAGCGCGTCTACCAGTTCCGCCACCCTCGCTTAGGTGAGACGTAAGGGTTTATGGGGTTTGGGTTCCAGTCAAGGCGCAACGTTCGTTCTTGTGGTTTGAGAACTATGAAATCCTTTCCACAGTGACTTTTTGGGGCTTTGTTTTTTCTCAAACTGTCCCTCCCACCCCTTTTTGTGGCGGCCCCACCCGATTGGGTTTCTACCCAGGGTAGAAAAAAGGGGAATAGAAACATGGGTTGGGATAGGTCTGGGTAGAAAATGGGGTGGTAGACGCAACGGGTGGGGAGGATGGTCCGATACCCGGGCATGGGTCCTCCACGTCGTATTGTTGCTGCCCAAACCGTCTGCACTGTCCCTTCCCGAGGGGCCGGCAAGAGGTGGTGGTATGGATGACCCTTGAGGGGGTTAGGGGAGGTAGGGGTGGGGGGTGTTGTTGTTGGTGAACTTTTGGAGGGCTTTTTTTAGGGCGGGGCGTTGGGCCAGGTTTAGGAAGGTTTGTTTTTCTTGGTGGAGGCGTTCCTTGGGGTGGGGTTTGGCGAAGTGTTTGGATTGGGCGATGGTTTCTCGGTCGAACTTGGCGGACTGAAGGGCGAGGCGACGGGCGGTGGTTAGGCCTTGGCCGTTGTTGACGAGTTGGGCGACCCAGCCCAGTTCATGTGCCCGGCTGGCACGGATGCTGCGGCCGGAGAAGAGAAGGTCTCGGATGACTGCGTTTGGGACTTCCCGTTCCAGGCGGGGGATGCCCCCGAAGCCGGGGATCAAGCCCAAACGGGATTCGGGAAATGCGAAGCGTGCACTCTTTTCGGCGATGAGCATGTCGCAGGTGAGCGCCAGTTCGAAACCCCCACCGAAGACGGTACCGTGGACTACGCCAATGGTGATGAGTGGTGCCTGGTCAATTTGGTCTGCGACGCGATGGATTCGATCAATGAATTGGCGCAGCTGTTGTTCGGTTGAGGCATCTGATGACGAGTCGATGAGACCATCGTTGAGTTCCCGCAGATTTGCCCCTGCGCAGAACCCGTTTTTCAAGCTGCTGTGGAGGATCATCACCTTGGGCGGTGCGGGGTCCTTGCGGCTGAGTGTTGTGGCCACGCCCTCCAGGGCTGCGAGCATGCCGGTGCCAATTTCGTTGCAGGGTGGAGCACAGAGTTCCACTTCGAGAATGTCGTGTTCTTCAAGGGTGTGTAGGTAGGTCATGCGTAGATTTGATCGAGGGCATCCTTGAAGTGTTGTTCCAGGGCACGTCGTTTCAGTTTTTGGTTGGCGGTGAGAAGGCCGTTTTCAGGGGTAAGTTCATCCCGAGTAATATGAATTTTGCGGATGCGTCGGTAGTGGGGGAGGCTCGCATTTATTTGCTCCAGCGCTTTTTCAGCGCTGCTCGCGTCTAGGTTGGAGCCTGAAAGTACGGCGGAAAGGAAGGGTTTTCCGTGCCCGAAGACGACTGCGTGTTCCACGCCTTCAATGGTGTCCTTGAGTTTGTCTTCGATGGGCTCGGGAGCCACGTTGTGCCCAGAGTTGGGAACCAGGATGTTCTTGGTACGCCCAATGATCCGGATGCGGCCCTGCTCGTCCTTGTCCGCGGCGTCCCCGGTTTGGAACCAACCGTCCCTGAATGCTTCTCGGGTTGCGTCCTTTTGATTCCAGTACCCAGCGAAGATGTGGGGGCCCTTTACCCAGAGTTCGCCGTCCTCGTCGATGCGGGTCTCGCAGCCCTCAATGGGAACGCCCACCCGCCCAGGCTCTGCAAGGCCAGGCCTGTCCATGGTGACGATGGCGGTGGTTTCGGTAAGGCCGTAGACCTGTAAGACCGGCAGTTGCAACATCTCGAACCACCTTTGGGTTTCGGGTGACAGCGGAGCGGACCCACAGATGAACGCCTTTAGGTTCGGACCGATCATGGGGCGGATTTTTTGAAACAACACACGCTCGGCGAGACGGTGTAGCCATCGATCACCACGTCTGGGATTGCCCTCCCGTATCCGTGTGTGGGCGGCCTTGGCAGATCTCCAGAGTTTGTGAATCAAGCCACCACGGGCGCGAATGTTCTTTTCTACCCCGTCGCGAATGCGTTCCAACATGACTGGAACGTTGAGGGCGTAGTGGGGTTTGGCGGCCGTCATTTCGTCCTTGAGGTTGTCAAGGTTGGTGGAAAGCCAGATGGGGTTGCCACGGTAGAGTTGCGTCCACAGGACCATACGGGAGCCCGCGAAGCACAGGGGCAGGTAGTGAAATACGCGGTGGGGTTCAGGTTCACCCTTCATCAGTTCCGTCAGTGCCGTACTTGTGACTGGCAGCATATGGTCGACGTTGGAGCGGGTAAGCACCACGCCCTTGGCAGCACCACTTGTCCCTGATGTGTAGATGATGGTGACCGGGTCGCTGGACTTTCCCTGATGGAACGGTGTGGAGTGGAAGGGAATGGTGTCTGCCGAGCCGTCTGCAGGGCGTGTGGGAAAGAATGCATTGAACGTGATCAGCGGTGCCCGGCCCCATCGCTGTCGAATGGATTCGGCGATCTCTTCGGTCGCGCAGATGACTGCCCGTGGTTCGCAGTCGTGCATCATTTCCACAAGTTCGTCCGGGCATTGCCGGGCGTACATGGGCACACAAATGGCCCCCTCGGCGAGGATGGCGATGTCTGCCGCGACCCAACGTGCGGAGTTGGGCGCCACGAGTACGACCCGATCTCCTTGCTTGATGCCATGGCCCTGCAACGTGCCTCGGCCGGCGGCGATCAGTGCGGTAAGTGACCGCCCGGTGATGGAAACTTGCTTGGAACCCTGCATTTCAAACAGCACGGGGTCGCCAGGGTGTTTGTGCAGGTGGGTTTCGAGATTTTGTAGGAACTGCATGTCGGGTGCGCGGTCTAGTTCATAAGATGGCGGCAATCGGCGGAGAGTGAGGGCAGGTGCTTGAGGGGATCCCCATGGCTACCAAACGTGGGATTGAGTGGAAACTCCGGATGGGTGTCTCGGATATGGTCCACGAAGCGCATGCCCATGCGGCCCATGCGCTCCAGGTTGCGTAGTACGGATTCTCGGATTCGTTCCTTGGTTTGCTCCTGTTGTTCTTGCACTTGCTGCAGGGCCTGTAGGAGGTGGTCGGCAAGTTCTGGATCGTCCACGTTCAGGCACCACTGGGGCTCCCCGCGATCGTCCATGAGGTTTTTGATGCGTTCGTCCATGGTGATACCAATGGAGGGAACCAGGCCCGGCATGGAGGTGACCATGGCGTGGTACCGTGAGGACACCACGTAGCTGGATTGCCGTAGAATGCTCACTAGGGTGAACATGTCGTGGGTGTCTGCAACAAACATGGGGGTGCTTGGGGTGGTGGAATCGCCCTTGGGATCCAGTGCATCTTGCAGCGCGTTGCAGGCGCGCCGGTCGAGTGCCTCCATGCCCACAAGGATTGGGAAGACTGGGGTCTTGCTGCGGAACTCACGGACTGCGTTGGCGATGGACTCGATGTAGCGCTGTTGTTTTTGCCGAATGGAGGTTCCGTCTGCGTGGAAATATACCGAAGCGTAGTGGCTTGGGTCCTGCTTTTGGGGGTTGAGTACTTTGCCTAGGGCCATGGTGGCGGTGCGCCCGAGATCGGGTTTGACAGGCCACCAAAATGGATTGATCGGGCACAGCGCGAGAATGGGGGTGTGGCCGTCCCAGCCGTGTTGTTCCAGTAGGCGTCTCGCGTTCGCTGCGGGTGCGGGCTCAAACGTCCATGCGGTGTCTGTTCCGCTTTCGGCCTGAATGCCCAGGCCCCCAAGGATTTGCGTGGAGGCTTCATTGCGCGTGAGAATGAAGGAGTCGGCGCAGTAACGTTTTACTAGCCTTTCGAGGTTTGCATCCATGGCACCGGCTTCACCGCCGTAACCGATGGCGAGTTTGTTTTCTGCCGCTGCCAGGCCCAGGCTGCCGACCATCATGGTGGAGAGTGCATTGGCAAACCTGGATTTGAACATGGACCCTTCGCAGGTGACGACGCCGTGTTGGTGGTGAACGGTGTCGAACAGAAAACGGGGGAAGATTTTTGGCAAGGTGTGTTGCCGCGCGGTGGCGAAGTAGTTGCGGGATTGCTTTGGATCGATGGTGAGGATGGAGAGTTCCGCATGGTCGTCGCCCAGCAGATGGCGAAACTGGCGGATCATTTCCTCCACGCGAACGTCGGCACCTGTGTTGCGGGTTCCGCTGTAGCCTGCAAGCAATAGCTTTAGGGGTTTCCCGGGTTGGTATTGGGGGGTCGGGTTACGATGCCTGTTGAGTTTGTGACGGATCCGGGCCGCTTCCACGAAGCCTGCCATGGTGTGTTGCAGTAGTAGATCTGGATCGAGGTGAAGTGATGACCTCATGGTTGGGGCCTTTGGGGAGCGGGCCGGCGAACCTTTGGGGTAGAGCCGTTGGGGGGCGTTGGACTCTTGCGTTCTGCACCCGTGCGCTCCACGTCGTTTTTGGGAATGGCTCGAAAAGGATGGGCTGGCTTTTTTAAATGAACGCGACGTTCCGGGAGGGGAGCGTAGGGGTATTTAAAACCTTGCTTTGTGGCGAACTGGTAGAGCGCTCGGCCGTAGGAGGTGAAGGACGTGGGGGCCAGGTTGGTTTCCTGGATCACACGTTGGTTGTTGAACACGGTGTCGAATGTGACGTAGGGCCAAAACACTTTCAGCAATGCCCCCATGTGGGCGAGATTCCGAATCTGTTTTTGTGAGGTTCTGGCGGGTAGGGAGTTCATGCCGTTGATGGCCATGCGAAATGAGGGCTCTAGGGAGGGCAGGAATGTGGGAACGCGTTTGCCCTTGGGTGTTGTGCTTTGTGCCACCTGGCCCGCTGTTGGGGAGGCTGTGCCCGAGGAGAGGTGGTAGATCGTGTGTTGCAGGGTGGCCTTTTGGTGGAGTGTGGCGATGGCTGCTCCCACAAAGTCTGCGTTGACGATGTCGAGATGCAGGTTTGGGTCCATGGGGAGGACGGGCAGGTCTGCCAGTGCGCAGAATGCGCGTACCATGTCGAATTGGGAGGTGCGTTCGTGGCGGGAGTCACCCATGACAATGGATGGGCGCAACACAAGCCGGGGTGTGTTGGGCAGCAACTCCTGGAATAGGTATTCTGCATACTTCTTGGTCCGGGCGTAGGGGTCGTAGTCGGATCGGTTCCAGTCGATGGAGGTGTCTTCCTCCACGACTTCTTGATGCCGCTTTCCGGCCACGGCCACGGTGGATACTTGAGTAAGGCGGCGCAGCCCGTGGGTGGCTTCCACGGCCCTGGCGAATTGGGCCACGTGTAGGGAGCCGCGTAGGTTTGCGTTGAGGCAGGCTTTCTCAGATTTGCGGTTGAGGGAAGCCGCAATATGCAGAATGGATTCGGTGTCCTGGACAATCTCTTTGGTCACGTCCTCGTCGAGCCCGAGGCCCGGTGCGGTGAGATCACCGAGTGCAAACGTGACGCGGCCCAGGGTCTCCCAGAACTCTTCGGCGGTTTGGTGCAGTTGCAGCCCTCTCCAGAGTTTTTCTTCGGCCTCCGGTATGTCCTTGGCGCGGGTGAGTATGGTGAAACGCGCATCGGGATGATGCCGGCTTAGATGATCGAGTACGTAGGAGCCCAGGTATCCCGTCGCCCCTGTGATGAATATGTTCCCCATGCCCACTCTCCCGTTGCCCTGTATTTTCTAGCGCCTGTGTTCTCTGGCGCCCTGTGTTCTCTGGCGCCGCGTGTTGCCGACCGCACGGTTGCCCAGGTGATGGCTTGGCGGATGGGGGTAGGACTGTCAACGACGGGCTGTCCGTAAGAAGGCCACCTGTCCTGGTGTCCCTTGAGGTGTCCGTCTGTTTACTTACAAGCGTTCCCCTATCCCATCTAGCTTGCGGTCAAATTTTTTATTTTTCCTAAATAATTTCAATCCCATTTTTCATTGTCGAAAATAAGACACATGCTGATATTCATTTTCGGACACGACTGCCGCGTTGGGGCTTTCTTTCCGCCGTTCGACCCCATGCCCGCCCCTAGAATGGGTTCATTTCCCTTGAAATTATTGATCAATTTTCGACCCTGGGTCGAATTGAGGTCGCATCAAATGATGTGTGCTGTAGGGGCAAAGAAAAAGGCAGGGGCCCTGGGGCGCCCTGCCTTTTTGCATTTGGGGGCTAGATGGTGGTTAGCAGGGTTCCTTGAAGGTGACGCTGAGATCCCTGATCCCGAAGAAGTCACGTTCTTCTGTGTGGAGGCTCTGTGGGATGACCGTTCCCGGGGCTAGTACGGTTGGGCCGAGTTCTGGTCCACCTACTACAATCCCTGCGAGTGGGGCGACGAAGTGTTTCATGCTGGTGGGTGTGGTGAACTGCATTGTGATGTTGACCCACCGATTTAGTGGAAGGCCGTTGTGGCCTACGCACCCAATCGGGTGGCCGGAGTTCATGCTGACTGCGTCCGCCATGGCGTTCGAATAGATGCCCTTTGCGTGGTAGTCGCCAGAGCCGCGGTAACCGCTCCAGCCGCCGTTTGGAAAGAAGCCTTGGATTTCGCCGTTGATCGACCCGCCCGTGGTAAGGCCGAAACAAAATGGAGCGGTACTGACGTCGTAGGACCCCGCGATGAGATTTGCCGAGAGCTTGTAGAGTTGCTTGGGCTTTGCCGCTTGGGTCAGTGAGCCGGTGAGAATCGTACTGTGCCCTCGGATGATGGCATGGTTGTCAGGTGATTGAATACTCCACATCTGTTCGAGGAGTTCGAAGCGGCGTGCGGAAGAAAGCCCGTGCTGTTGGTATGGTGCTAGGTTTGAGTTCGCAACAACGGTATTCAGCGGGTTGTTGTTGAACCCAATGGTGTCGATATTGGCATTGCCGGAGAGTTGGTGGAGAGCCGGTCCGAAGAAACCACCGTTGTTGACGATTTCGCGTTCACAGAAGTTGGAAGAGCCGGATCCGGGGTTGTAGGTCACTGCGCCCCCGGCCGCGGTTGAGCCCGGGCGGAAGCCTGTGCAGCCGCCGATGCGGCTACAGTTGGATTCGTCGCCGCCGGCGAGCAACACGTCACCGGTTTCTTCGTCGGTGATGACGAAGGAGACGTTCTGTAGATCTTCGTTGAAGGAGACGGAGCTTGGCTCGAGAGGGGTGGGTTCGTCCTTGGGGGCTTGCCGTTGCTCGAGTGCACTTTGTTCTTCAAGGGCGGTGGCTGCTCCAGCATTGTCCTCGGTCAGATGGGTGGTGTTGGGATCGGCCCCAGGCTCGGTGGCGCAGGCGGTGAGAGTGAGTGCCAACATCCAGATGGAATGGATTTTTAGGTTGGGGGTTTTGGCGATTGCGGTGGGCATCAATGTTTCTCCTTGGGTGGGGCTCGATGTGAGCATTCCTCAGTAATGCAACGCCTGTGCCAATAGCGGCCGTGTGGCCAGTATCAGGAAACGCGCTGGTTTTGGATGTGCGCTGATGTGCGCTGACCGGGGATTGCGTCCTGTGTGACGTCACGTGGAACGCTCCATGTTCCACTTTGGAGCATTTGGTGTGCCACAACGGCTTGGGTGGCGGGCAGGGGGCCGTCGTTGGGGACGGGGCGGTTGTGGATGAGGGGGAGGCTCCACAGGGCAAGGCCCGGGACGTGGGTGTGCACCCAGTAGGTGCGCCAATCCAGGGTTTCGATGTCGTACTCAAAGAGGTGCTTTTGGTCTTCGGGGAGTCGATCGGAGAGTTCACCGATGTGGTCGGCCACGAAGTGGTAGTCGTTGTCGAGGATGAAGGGGCGGTAGAGGTTGAGCAGGGTGTGGATGCGGCGTAGAGGTTGTACGAGTTTGGTCACACGGCTGTGCAGTTTGTCTGCCCAGGTGGCACGGCCGAGTTGTCGCAGCAGTGAGCTCAGGCCGGCTTCCAGTTGGTTGAGGCGTTGTAGGAAGTGTTCCGGGGCGTGGTGTGCAATGGCGTCCAGGGTGTGGATGCCAGCGATTTGGGCACCGAGGTTTCGGGCGAGGGGTTCTCGGCCTTCGGCCAGGTCCTGGTTGGCCTGATCGTGCAGCAGCCGCACGCCCATGGCGGTGAGTTCGATGGCTCGCTCAAAGTTGAGTGCGTTGCGTGTACCCGAGGAGAGATGCACCACGCGTGGCAGTTCTTGCTCCGTTTTTGTGCCCGCGGGTGTGCCTGTGCCTGTATTGGGGTCTGTGTTTGGGCCGGTGAGGTCTGCCCCTTCTAGAATGTGGGCCACTTCGAGTGTCATGCCCCGGGCAACGAGATCCACTGGAACCACATCGAACCGGTGGTTTGGGTTGGCGGGAAAGCGCCGAAAGGGAGTTGAAAGCAGCCACACCAGAGGTGAGGAGGTGTTGACGCCTTCGTTCCATCCCGCAAAGGGGTAGGCCCTTGCGGATTCCACCACGCTGGGACGTACGATGGTGGTTTGGATGTCGGGATAATCGCAGAGGTCCATTTCTGCGATGCCCTTGCTTAGGGTGTAGATGTTGGGCCAGCCCAGGGATTGGGCCCATTGCGTGGTTTCAGCCTTGCGCTGTTGGCGCGCCGCTTTGGTGTCTGCACCCGTCTGGGAAGGCATACATTTTTTCTTGAAGGTTTCCCGCAGCTCCCGTGCGCTGATGTTCGTGCCGTTGGGGGTGTGGGCGGGGCGCACGGTTTCTTGCACAGGGGGCACTGTTTTTCCGCGGTGCCCCTGTGGCAGGTTGCCTGCCACAAATGCGGTGGAGATATGGATGAGGCGTATGCCACGGGTGTGTCGAGTGATTTCCGCGGCGTGGCGTGCCCCCTGTGTGTTGGTGGCAAAGGCTTGCCTGGGGTCGGGGTTGAAATGGGTAAGCCCCGCCAGGTTCACGACCACGTCGATTTGGCGCAGCAGGGGGGTGACCCAACGCCAGTCCAATCCCAACAGGGGTAGGGTGACGTCTCCGTCGAGTACGAGGGTTTTTTTGGCGAGTTGCTCCCGGAACTCTGGCCCCCAATGGGTGCGTAGGGCCCGAAAGGCGGGGGATTGTTCCGCCATTTCCTGGAAGCGTTCTTCGGCGGTGCTGTGGGTACCGGCGCGCATGACCAATACGATGCGTTCAAGTTGCGGTACGTCCTGGAGCAACTGGGCTACCCATACTTTGCCGAGAAACCCTGTGGCCCCAGTGGCAAGCAGGGTGCGGTGTGCGAGTTGTTGTTGGACGTTCAGTGGAGTCATGGTTGCTGCACGTATGATGTGGTGTGCTTGGATCGATGGACCTGTGCCGCTGGGTTGACCGGGTTGGCTGGGTTGGCTGGGTTGGCTGAGCTAACCGGGTGGGCCTGATTGAATTGGGTGCAATCCTCCAGGTCCAAATCCTGCTGGTGTGACCACCCTAGGAGAGCCGGGGCCATGCTCTGTTCGCTGAGAATAGGCGCGCACAGCCGCCCGGTGGTTCGTTGGTAGGTCATGTTCGGCCTGCCAACGTCACCCGTGCTTTGGGTCCTGGGCATGGTGAGGTTGGCCATTTCCAGTTGGTTGCAGAGGGCCACCTCCACTGGGGTGATTTGCTTGCTTATTTCCATGGCAAGGGGGTGGGCGATGACGTCGGGCCAGGTGGTGACAAGGCAAATACGTTTGTGGGTTTGGGCCAGGCGAACCAGCCATGTGGATTTCTCTGGTGGGATACCGGCGACCCATCGTTTGGCGGCAAGTTCACCGAGGGTGTGGATTCGGTCGGCGGCCATCGCACATAGGGGGTGCCAAAGGCGCGCGATTCCCTGGGCGGTGAGGTGTTGCCCCGTGACTGTGGCGACGGGGTGTTGTGCGGCCCGTAGGCTGATTTGAACGCACCGGGTGGCCCGCTGACGTATCCCCGAGGAACGGGCGGCAAACCACAATGCCGGGGCAAGGTCCCGGGGTTGCATGCCGGTGAGGATGTCCCGCTCCAGCCGTAGGAGTGCGACGGGCTTGGCTCCGGTAGGGGTTTGGACCACGGAGCCGGTCCTAGCCCATGGTCATGGCTTTGTCAGTTGGATCCGGTTCATTGCCAATGCTGTTGAATCAGCGCACCGAGTTCGGCGGGGGCGTCCACATGGACCCAATGGCCGGCGTTTTCAATGGTGTGGGTGTGTGTCGCACCCATGCTGCCGAGAGCCTGCTTTTCTAACAGGGAAACGGTGTTGGAAAGGCCTCCCCATAGGAGGTGGCACTGGCAGGCCTGGGTGAGCTCCTGCATCGCGTCTGTGAGGTCGGTGCGAAAGTAGTCGTCCAGCAAACTGGAAATGCCCTGCACATCCAACTGCAGTCGAAAGGGTTGCCCCTCCTGGGCCCTGTCGCGGCGCACGTTCATGGCGAGCCAGCGCGCGATTTCCGTGCTGTGGCCCATCTGCACCAGTTGGGTGACGGCGTCATCCCGGCGAGCAAAGGTGGGGGTGAGTTGGGTGAGGTCACGGAGGATGCGGCTGGTGTTGCTCACGTTCGTCGCGCTGTTGGCTTCATCGCGGCTGGCCCCTTCAGGGTTGGGGTTTGCGGAAAGCGCGGAATCCACAATCCACAGTTGTTTTGGGCACAGCTGCCCTGCCTGTGTGGATGTGGCCACCCTGTGGGTTGCCAGGGTGACTACTTTTCCTCCAAAACTGTGCCCGAGAATGGCCAGGGGCGGGCCCCCCAATTCGTGCTGAAGCCTGGGCAACAGGTCGACGATGTCCTGGGCGGCGGCTTGCAGTGTGTGGGGTGGCGGTTGGAACTGGGATTCCCCGTGGAGCCGTAGGTCCACCAACACGGCCGCTCTTCGTGCGGGGCTTGTGCCAGGGCCTGTGGTTTGTGCGTTCACCCAGCTGCGTGCAATGGACCTCCAGTTGGCACGTGTGCCCAGGATCCCGTGAACAAATAGCGCCCATTGGGTGGGCCCAGGTTGGATGGGCCCAGGTTGCATGGACCCGGGCTCCATGGGTGTGGGGTCTTTCTTCCCATGCAGAATGTCGTACACCAGGGCCATGGCAGGGAAGGTAACCGATTCTCGCCCGGCTGGCGTGTTTCCAGGCACGTGGGCTGTGGCGCTGTTCATCGCCGTGGTGTGGGGCGCCCAGGTGTACTTCGTGGTCCGTGCCTATGACGATCCCCACGTGCATTTTGGGTATCAGCCTTTCAATGAATCCAGCATCTGGCGGGGGGAGATTTGGCGGGTGTTTCCGGACGGCCGCCGTGTTTCGATCCGGGAAGGCTGGGAGGGTTACCATTGGGATGTGCTCGTGCGGGACCGGGTTCGGAACCCTTGGAACTTTCGGCGCGCCGATTCGGGGGTGGGCTCCACGCTTGCGTTTGTTCAGGAGGCCCTTCACTGGGTGTCTCGTCATACCCCCAACGATTGTGAAACGGAATACCTGGAAGCCCGCATCGAGTACGTGCACAACCGGCGGGAACCCCAGTTTCAAGTGTTCCGTTCCGCCCCTCGTGAGTTGGCTCCGGAGTGTGATCTGTGACGGGCAAAGTGCTGGATTCGGTGAGCTCCCCTGGGGCAACGTTGTGGGTGCGGTGTGGTTCGCAAGTGCAGTCGCTTCTGGGGGCGCGGGGCAATGTGCGTGCGCTGTGTGCACTGAGGGGGATTCTTGGCGTGTTGGTGTGGCTGCACCTGAAGCCGTTTCTCAAGCGCATGGGGGAGGGCATTGCCTACAGCGACGTGTTTTATGACCCGTGGGTTTCCTGGTATCCAGAGGCGTCGCGGTCGGTCTACTTCGCCATCCTGATCCTGGCGTGCATTACGGCGACCTGCATGGTGGTGGGGCTATGGAGTCGTGTGGTGACCCCCATGACGTTTGTGTTGCTCGCCTACAACCTGTTTTTGAGCGAAACTTTTTTTCGCCACAACCGTCATTTCCTTTTGGTGTTTTTGGGTTGCCTAAGTTTTGTGGACACGGGGCGCGCCTTTGCGTTGGATGTGTGGATCCGACGTTGGAGGGGCAAACCCGCGTTGGATGTGCGGGATGTACCGCTGTGGCCGCTTTGGATGTTGCGGGGCCTTGCGGTGATTCCCTATTTTGCTTCTGGTTTTAGCAAGGCCCTGGACCCGGATTGGCGTTCCGGTGTGGTGACCTGGGATCGGGTACTGCGGTACCGCCACCATGTGCAAGGAAGTGTGGCCGAGGGCATTCCGTTTGTGGAAGGGCTGGTGGCCCGGGCTTCCACCCTGGAGTTTCACAGTTTCTTTGCTCCGTTGGCGATTGGCACGGAGCTGTTTCTTTCCGTGGGCCTTTTGTGGAATCCCACGCGGCGCCTGGCCATGGTCGTGGCGTTTTTGTTCCATTTGTCCATTGAGTTGAGTGCAAGCGTTCAAGTGTTCAGTTACCTGGGCATGGCGGCGGTATTGATTTGGGTGTCGCCTAAGAAAACCTGACGTAGTCCCCGATTGGTTCTAGGCTCTCGTTCCGCTGTAATTGGAACACTTGCAACGTGTTTCACTTTAGGGGAATCTCGTGATCAAAGAGGAGCACTACGTAATGTCTAAGGACGGGTCGAAAGAAACATTGACGGTAACCGACAACCGTACAGGAAAAGCCTACGAGCTTCCCATCACGAATGGGACGATTCGAGCCATGGATCTACGCCAGATCAAGGTGGAGGAGAACGAATTTGGCATGATGTCGTACGACCCTGCCTTCACGAATACCGCGTCGACGAAAAGCAAAATTACGTACATCGATGGTGCCAATGGTGTGCTGCGCTACCGGGGCTACACCATTGCGGACCTGGCCGAGAACGCCTCGTTCCTTGAGGTTTCTTACCTGCTTGCCAATGGCGAGTTGCCCAATCGGTCCAACTTGGATGAGTTTGTTCACAACATCACGTATCACACGCTCGTTCACGAAAATATTCGTCAGTTCATCGATGCATTCCGTTACGACGCGCACCCCATGGGGATTTTGACCAGCACGGTTGCCGCGCTTTCCACGTTTTACCCAGATGCCAAGCATGTTTCCGACCCGGAAACGAGGCGTCTACAGATGTACCGTTTGATTGCAAAAATGCCGACCTTGGCCGCCTATGCGTACCGCCACCGTCGGGGTTTGCCCTACGTGTACCCGGACAACGACTTGAGTTACGCGGGTAACTTCATGAGCATGCTTTTTAAGATGACGGAGGTGAAGTACAGGCCGAGCCCCGTGATTGAAAAGGCATTGGATACACTTTTCATTCTTCACGCAGATCATGAGCAGAACTGTTCGGCCAATGCCATGCGCAGTGTGGGGTCGTCCCAGGTGGATCCCTACAGTGCGACCGCCGCTGCCTGTGCGGCGCTCTACGGCCCCTTGCATGGAGGCGCCAACGAGGCTGTGGTTCGCATGCTCCACGAGATTGGTTCTGTAGCGAAGATCCCGGAGTACCTTGAAAAGGTGAAGCGGGGTGAGGTGCGGCTCATGGGCTTTGGCCACCGCGTGTACAAGAACTACGACCCACGGGCCAAGGTGATCAAAAAGCTTGCCTACCAGGTGTTCGACGAGGTCGGCAAGAACCCCTTGATCGACATGGCAGTGGAGCTGGAAAGGATTGCCCTTGAGGATGATTATTTCGGTTCTCGCCGGCTGTACCCGAACGTGGATTTCTATTCAGGCATTATCTACCAGGCCCTGGGTTTGCCAGTGGATATGTTCCCGGTGCTGTTTGCCATCGGCCGCACCCCCGGTTGGATCGCCCAGTGGGAGGAGCTGCTGACGGATGAGGAGCAGCGAATCGCTCGCCCGAGGCAGATCTACCTTGGGTACGACGAGCGCAAATATGTTCCCATCATGCAGCGGGGTTGAAGCGGCAGGGGGCCGGGTGCTGGGCTGACGCTTTGGGCTGATGCTCTGGGCCGACGCTCTGGTGCGGTTGGGGCTGCTCATCCGTTCTCCTGCGGCACGCTCTGGGTGCTTGATCGGCGGATGGGCGGGTGATAGGTCAGGTGGCTCCATTCCTTTGACGGTACCGCTCTGTGTGCCGTAGGGAGGAATGGGGAGCAAAATCATGGCTCTCCGAGTTTTTTCTGGTCTTCTTTCCAACGATCTGGCGATCGATTTGGGCACCGCAACGACACTGATCTACGTGAAGGGTCAGGGTATTGTTTCCTGTGAGCCTTCCGTGGTGGCCGTGCAGCGCGATGCCCGTGGCGGAAAGAAGGTGCTTGCGGTGGGCGCGGAGGCGAAGGAAATGCTGGGCCGTACGCCGGGAAGCATTGAGGCGGTACGGCCCCTACGTGACGGCGTGATCGCGGATTTTGAAATCACGGAAGCCATGCTTCGTTATTTCATTTCCCGGGCTAGCAAGAAGGGGTCCTTTGTGAAGCCGCGCATCATCATTTGTGTGCCCTTTGGGATCACCGAAGTGGAAAAGCGTGCGGTGAAAGAAAGTGCCGAGAGCGCAGGGGCCCGTGATGTGTTTTTGATCGAGGAGCCCATGGCAGCCGCGATTGGGGCGGGCCTACCCATTACGGAGCCCAGCGGCAATATGGTGGTGGATATCGGTGGGGGCACCACGGAGGTCGCGGTGATCTCCCTTGCGGGTATCGTGTATTCCCAGTCGGTACGCGTGGGGGGCGACAAGATGGACGACGCCATCGTTGCCTACATGAAGCGCAAATACAATCTGCTGATCGGCGAGCAATCTGCGGAGCGTGTGAAGGTGACCATTGGAAACGCCTACCCCACAGAGGAGTCACAAAGCCTTGAGGTCAAGGGTAGGGATTTGGTGGCGGGGGTGCCCAAGACCGTACTGGTGAGCTCCGATGAGATCCGTGATGCCTTGAGTGAACCCATCAATGCCATTGTGGAGGCGGTGATGACTGCCCTGGAACGTACGCCCCCTGAGCTTTCTGCGGATATCGTGGACAAGGGCATTGTGCTTACCGGTGGCGGCGCCCTGCTGCGCGATTTGGATGTGTTGCTGCGTGAGGAAACTGGGTTGCCTGTGATGGTTTCCGACGATCCGGTGTCTGCGGTGGTGCTCGGTTCTGGGCGAGCGCTTGATCATTTGGACCTCTTGAAGGAAGTCACTATTTCCTAGTCAGGGCATGGACCCTTGATCGGGGCTGGATCTAGTTCGGCTGGTATCCAGGTTGAGTTGGTGTCCAGGTTGGTTTGTTGGGCAGATTGGGTGAGGCACACGTTTGGGATTGTTTAAGAAAGTTCGGGATGTGGTGGTGGTGGTGGTGTTGCTGCTCATTCCGTTTTTCTTTTTGCGTGCCAACCTGGTGCGTGTGGAGGAACGCAGCGGCTTGGATGAGCTGCTCTTGCAGATTAGCGCCCCTGTGCAGTACGCGGCCCGCCATGCCGCGGGCGGTGTTTCTTCGGTGGTCCAGGAGTACCTGTGGCTTGTGGATGTTAAACGTAACAACGACCAACTGGTGGACGAAAATGCCCGGCTACGCCGTCGGTTGCGCCAGTTGACAGAGGTCTCTGCGGAGAACCGGAGGCTCCGTCGCCTTATGGAGGTTCGGGAAACCATTCAGCCTCCGGGGTTTACGGCGGAGGTGGTGGCCAAGGAGGTTTCACCCTTCTTTCGGGTGATGCGTGTGCGTTTGGACCGGGGAGACTTGGACGGGATCCAGGCGGGCATGCCGGTGGTTTCGCCCAATGGTCTTGTGGGCCAGGTGCGGCGGGTTTGGGGGCGGTACAGCGATGTGCTGTTGACTGTGGACCGGAGCAGCGCCGTGGATGTGGTGGTGAAGCGCTCAGGTGCCCGGGGCATGTTGCGAGGCACGGGGGAATCCAACCGGTATGCCTGCCGGGTGGAGTATCTAGAGCGGGGGCACGACGTCAAAAAGGGAGACCTGTTGGTCACTTCCGGTATGGGTGCCCGGTTTCCTGAGGGGCTTGCGGTCGGGCGTGTTGCCAGGGTTGATCGCAAGGAGTTTGGCCTCTATCAAGAGGTGGAGGTGACCCCGGTGGTTGGTTTTTCAGAGTTGGACGAGGTCTTGGTGCTGCGTCACGAATCCCGCCGATTGCCAGCGGACTAGGCCCAGGAACGGAACTGCCATGGGCTTTCTTTTTTGCATTGTATTGGGTTGGTTGCTGCTGGTTGTGCAGGGCGTGGGTGCCACCCTTGTTTCGAAGGTTTGGTTGCACCCAGACCTGGTGTTTCCATTGGTGGTCTACCTGGCCATGCATACGTTGCCGTCCTCCCCGTCCTCCCCGTCCTCCCCATCTTCTGAAGGGGGTGGTGGTGCCGGAGGTGGGCTGATGTCTTCTGGGTCGGTGTCTTCTAGTTTGGCAGTTCAGGGGCAGGCCTCCCGTGGCCTGGCCCCGTTGCGACTGGCCGCGGGGACCACGTTTGTATTGGGCTACTTGGTGGATCTCTTCTCTGGCAATTCCCTTGGGCCCCACACGTTTACCTATATGTTGGTGTTTGTGGTGGGCCGGTTTGCGGGAGTGAGCTTTTTGGTTCGTGGCCCCGTTTCTCAGCTGTTTCTGACTTGGATGTTGGCCTGTGCTGGGCAGGGTATTGTGTTTTCCCTCCGCAGCATCTTTGAGATTACGGTTCCCATCCCTGCCCATCAGGCGTCTTACGTGGCTTGGGTCATTGCGTTGGGTGGTTTGGTGACGGCGGTGGCTTCCCCTGTCGTATTTTGGTTCGCAGCGCGGGTGTTTTTGTGGGCAGGGCACCGTCAGGGGGAACGGATCCACGGGGATCGGGTGCAGGGCTCATGAGCTTTTTGTCCCAGCGCAGGGAAGTGGGCCAGTTTCGTGGTCGCTACCGGTGGATGACATTTGCAGTCCTGTTTGTCTTTGTCGTGATTTTTGCCCGGTTCGTACAGTTGCAGTTTTTTCAATACGACAAGTACCAGGCCATCGCGATTGACAATATCAGCCAAACCCAGTCGCTTGAGGCGGAGCGGGGCGTGTTGCTGGACGTGAAGGGTCGGGAGATGGCTACCAACCGACCTTCCTACGTGGTGTCGGTGGTTCCCGCCGCCATGTCGGATCACGTTGTGGAACGGTTTTGTCATTACATGGGCTTTGATGGCGGCGATTGCGATGGGTTTCGCCTGCGCCTTTCTCAGATCCCGGACAGGAGAAAAAGACACCGGGTCATGATGTTTACGGATCTCACCCGCAGCCAGGTTGCGGCACTTGAAACCCATGCCACGGAGCTTGCGGATATTCGTGTGCAGTCGGTGCCCCTGCGGGTGTACCCCTTGAAGGAACTGGGCGCCCATTCCATTGGCTATCTCAACGAAATCTCCGCCGAGGAACTTGCCCTGGGAAGGCAGAACGGCATGCGTATGGGAGATCGCGTGGGCCGGGTGGGGTTGGAGCAGGCCCTCGAGCCCCAATTGAGGGGCCGGCGTGGCCGTGTACGGCGTACCTCGCCGAGTGTTTTGCGGGGTGTTTCCCTTCGGGAGGTGCAGGAGGATCGCACGGAACCTGAACCGGGAAAAAACGTTCGCCTCACCTTGGATGTGGATTTGATGCGCATTGTGAAGCGGGCATTTCACAGGCACCCCTCGGGTGCGGCGGTGGTGGTGGAAGTGAATACGGGGCGTGTTGCGGCTTTGTTTTCTAAGCCCTCCTATGACCCCAATGAAATGATGCTTGGTATGTCTGTGGCGCGTTACCGCGAGCTGTCTTCCAATCCCTACCGACCACTGATCGATAAGACGGTTTATGAAAGCTATTTCCCTGGATCCACGTTTAAGCCCTTTGCGGCTCTGGCGGCATTGGGAGATGGCCATGTTGAGGCCACCCAGCGATACACCTGCCCGGGTTTTCACGAGATTGGCAATCAGAGGCTGCGCTGTACCAGTGTTCACGGAGAAGTGGACCTACGTCACGCGCTTGTGCAGTCGTGCAATGTCTATTTTTGGGAGCTTGCAGAACAGCTCGGGTTGGAGCGTCTCAACTGGTACGCGCGGGAGTTTGGCTTTGGCAAGGTGATGGGGCTTGGCATCAATAGCGAAGCCTCAGGGTTTCTCGCAAGTCGCGAATGGTATGAGAATCGCTTTGGGCGTTTTCGCCTGGGTTTCACGCTGAATACGGCGATTGGTCAGGGCAATACCCGGGCCACGGTGCTGCAGGTAGCGTCGGCCTACGCAACGCTTGCAAATGGAGGCACCCTGTACCAGCCCCAGCTTGTGGAAGAAGTGCGTGATGTGAAAGGCCATGTTCACTCCGGGTTCAGGCCCATTGAGGTGAGGAAGGTCCGGATTCGTTCGGAACACTTGCAGGAGGTGAGGCGGGGGCTTGTGGGGGTTGTGAATGATGCCGAGGGTACAGCTGCCGATGCCCGTATCGAGGGGCCGATTCAAGTGGCGGGGAAAACGGGTACGGCCCAGGTGGCCCGACAGGGGGGGCGGCGCCCGAGTTCACCGAGTGCCAACCAGGGCAGGCGGGGGCCCGATTTGGATCGCGACCACGCATGGTTTGCGGGTTATGCGCCGGTGGAGAACCCCAGGTATGCGATTGCCGTGGTGCTTGAACATGGGGGAGCGGGCGGAAAGTACGCGGCTCCTGTGGCCGTGCGTATTCTTCACGACTACTTGAGTGAGGCCCCATGAACCTTTCTCGGAACGCCACAACCCAGTTTGATTGGGTGTTGTTTGTGGTGGTGTCTGCCATTGCAGTGCTTGGGATTATCAATCTCTACAGTGCCACCAGTTCCCATCAGGAAACCCTGGGTGGCCTGTATTTGCAGCAGATCTATTGGTTGACCCTGGGTGCGGGGGTGGCGGTGCTTGTGGCCGTGGTGGACTACCGCGTGCTCGATCGGCACGCCTGGGTGATTTACGGGGTGGGGCTGGCGCTGTTGATTCTGGTGTTTTTGTTGGGGACCACCGTGCGCGGATCCACTCGTTGGATCCAGGTGGGTTCCTTTGCTCTTCAGCCAAGCGAGGTCATGAAGGTGGTGCTGGTGGTGGCCCTGGCGCGCCATTTTCAGCACGAGGTTCGGTCGGATGGGCTAACCCTACGGGATCTGCTCGTGCCTGGATTGCTGTTGGGGGTGCCTTCGTTGCTTATCCTTTCCCAACCGGATTTGGGAACGGCATTGATCCTGGCGTTCATCTTCTTCAGCGTGCTCGCGTTGGTTCGAATGCATTGGGGGTCGGTCGCCACAGTGGCACTTGTTGCGGTGGTCACGGCCCCCCTGGTCTACACCTACGTGCTCAAGGATTACCAGCGGGATCGGTTGCTGGCGTTTGCGAGCCCAGATGCGGATGTTTTGGGCATTGGTTGGCATACGCACCAATCCTTGATTGCGATTGGAAGTGGCGGCCTTTGGGGTAAGGGGTTTCTTCAGGGTACCCAGAATCACTACAAGTACTTTCCGGATCAACACAGCGATTTTCCCCTTGCGGTGTGGGCAGAGGAGCAGGGTTTCATGGGGGTGCTTCTTCTCCTGGGCCTCTATCTTGTGTTGGTGCTGTGGGGCATTCGTATTGCAAGCCAGGCCCGGGACCGATTTGCCGCGGTGTTGGCCATCGGTGTGACCGCCATGATCTTTTGGCAAACCATTGTAAACGTGGGAATGGTCTGTGGTTTACTCCCGGTGGTGGGGGTCACGTTGCCCTTGTTTAGCTACGGCGGATCCAACGTACTCACCACCATGATCGGTATTGGCCTATTGATGAACGTCTCCATGCGAAGGTTCCGGTTTTCATGACACAAACGTTGGTTGGGGTGGTGCAGATGACTTCTACTGCGGACGTGGAGGCGAATCTGGTTTGCGTGGAAGATCTCGTGGAGCAGGCCTGTGCTCGTGGGGCGCGGCTGGTGGTTTTGCCGGAGTGTTTTGGGTTTTTGGGGCCGGGAGATGGCAAGTTGGATGTGGCGGAGTCTCTTTCGGGGGATGGGCCCATCCTTGCCCGGTGTGCCTCGTTGGCGGTGCGTCACGGGGTGGAGTTGCTGTTGGGTGGATTTTGGGAGCTGTGTACGGAGCCAGGCAAGGTGTACAACACGGCGGTTCATTTGGACGCGGATGGCCAGGTAAGGGCGGTTTACCGGAAGATTCATCTGTTTGATGTGGATTTGCACGATGGCACGGCGATTCGCGAGTCGGACTCCATGGTGCCCGGGCAAGATGTGGTGGTGGCCGATACGGTGGCCGGGCGAATGGGTTTAAGTATTTGTTACGACGTGCGATTCCCAGAGTTGTATCGGAGACTGGTGGACGGTGGAGCCCGTGTGCTTGCTGTACCTGCTGCGTTTACGTTGAGTACGGGTAAGGAGCATTGGCATGTATTGCTACGGGCACGGGCGATTGAGAGCCAGTGTTATGTGCTTGCTGCAGCTCAAACGGGCCGACACTTTGGCAACCGCTTTTCCTACGGTCACGCCATGATTGTGGACCCATGGGGTGTTGTCATTGCCCAATGTGGTGAGGGCCCTGGTGTGGCCGTGGCGCCCGTGGAGCTAGACCGAGTTGACGCGGTGCGAGCGATGCTCCCAAGCCTTCAGCACCGTCGTCTTTAGGTATCCCTGGTTGGTGTACTGTCGCAAACCCGGGCGCCCTCAAAACCAACCTGGGTTGTTTTGAAGTCGTTTTGAAGTCACAATACTGAACAAATCTTCACTTCAATATCTCTTTTATTTTCAGGTACTTGTCGCTTGTTTGGGTTGCCCAGTTCCCTTATGGTGACTGTATTTTTCTTTTTTTAACGGAAATAATGAACTGTCTGGCGCGGTGTACCTGGGTTTCTCCATGGCTGCTCGGTGCCACCACTCAATCTGTAAAGGGGGCACAGATGGGGAACATTTTCATACACAGGATGGATACGCAGCGGGTCTTCTGGACGGCGTTGTTGGTTTCGGGATTGGTTATTGGTGTTGGGGGCTGTAGCGCCGAGGACGCAAGTCGCGAAACACCAAGTGAGGCGGAAGATGGTCTGCCCTTCGATGATATTGCTGCGATGAACCCAGAGGAGATGGCCGAAGGTGTGGATGCTGTGCATGACGAGCACGTGGGTGGCGGCGATAGCCACGGGACGAGCTACGGGAGTTCTGGAAATACCGACTCCGACGATGACGGAGACACGGACTCTGAAGATTCGGACGACGATTCCGTAGGACCGGATGATGACCCCACGCCTGACTCGGATGACGGCGATTCCTCTGAAGAGGGTGACGAGGATTCTGACCCCGGAAATACGGATGCAAATGGTTCTGATCCGTCAGGCGACGATGATGATGCAGGGGATGACGACGCAGAGGATGATAACGAAGGGGATGACGACGGAGGGGATGACCCCCAGGAGGAACCGGCGCCCCAGTGTGTCTCGGACAGCGACCACGATGGGGTCTGTGATGATGTGGATCGATGCTGGGGATCCAATGACAGTCTTGATGATGATGGGGACGGCGTTCCCAATGGTTGTGATCAATGCGAAGGTGCCGACGACGACGGTCCGGATGCCGACCACGACGGCGTTGTGGATGCCTGTGATGTTTGTGCGCTTGGGGCCGATACCGCCGATGCGGATATGGATCAGGTTCCAGACGCCTGCGATGTTTGCCCAGGCTCTGATGATCGTATGGATGACGACGGGGACGGTACGCCCAACGGTTGCGATGCGTGCCCTTCGGGCTCCCACGATTCCGATAGGGATGGTGTTCCAGACGCTTGTGACACGTGCGCCTATGGGGACGACGCGCTGGACGGCGACGGTGACGGCGTTCCGGATGCCTGCGACCTGTGCCGGGAGGGTGACGATACCCAGGACTCGGATGGCGACGGTGTTCCGGATGCCTGCGATCTCTGCCCAGGAGGAAACGATTCAGAAGATATGGATGGCGATTCTGTTCCGGATACCTGTGATGTGTGCCTGAAGGGCGATGATTTGGTGGATCGGGACCTGGATGGCGTGCCTGACGCCTGCGATATTTGCACTTCCTATGACGATGGTGTGGACAGCGACAGGGATGGGGTGCCTGACGGTTGTGACGTCTGTGCTGGCGGCGATGACGATCAGGACGCAGACGGTGATGGTGTACCTGATGCTTGCGACATGTGTGCGGCGGGCGATGACGGGCTGGATGGCGACGGGGACGGTACGGCGGATGCCTGTGACCTGTGCCCAAGTGTCGCTTACCAGAATGATCGATTGGATAGCGATGGCGACGGAACGCCTGATGCTTGTGACCCCTGTGGGCCCAATATGGCTCTGGGCCCACTGGCCCACTGGCCATTGAGCGATGGGGTTGGGAGCCAGGTCGCCGAGGATGCCACGGGCAATGGCTACGATGCTCGAGTTACGGATGGCCTTGTGTTTGGAGCGGCATCATCCGATCCTGGCGGACAAACAGCCGCATTCTGGGGTGACGAAGACTACTCCCGTGCCGTGGTTTCTCCGTTCAATGGTTTTCCGGCAACGGAAGTCAGCGTGGGGTTTTGGTTCAGGAGGGATGCCACAGAAGAGGTGGGCCGTGGTGTGCATCGTGAGCCGGGACATATCTCCTACGCCACCAGCAACTCCAACCACAATGCCTTTTTGGTGTTTACGGATTGGAACCAAAATGGATACGACCTACGGGTCTATGTGGGTGGGTACTACTTTAATACGGGGTACCCATTCGAGTCCGGTGAATACAAGGGGCATATGGATGGCCAATGGCATCACGTTGCCGTCTCCTGGAAGAGCGACGGAGGCCGTGTGCGTGTCTATGTGGATGGTGAAGTTGTGGGTCGCTACAATGGGTTCCGGGCGGGGTACACAATCCCGGACGGTGGATCTTTTGTACTGGGTCAGGAGCAGGACCGCGTGGATGGTGGGTACGACAACTGCCAAAACGTACGTGGATGGATGTCCGATGTGGCGCTGTACGACAGTGAACTGAATGCATCTGACGTGCAGTCCATGGTGAACCGTAGGACCTCCACTGCCTGTACGGTCCCTTGCGATGGATTGGGTTCGACCTTTGGGTGCGCTGCATCCTCCTGTGAGGCCATCCATCGGGATGATTCAAACGCCGAAAGCGGAACCTATTGGATCGATGGGGGGCGGGTTTCTGAGGTGGAGGATAGGTACTCCAACGTGGATTCATCCTTTGAGTTTGTCCATCCACCGGAGGCCATGTACTGCGATATGGAGGCCTTTGATGATGGTGACGATGACGACGACGATGACGATGATGACGATGGAAGGCGCCCCCATCCGGGGCGTCACCTGGGTCGGGGTGGGCATCACCCCCATCATCGCTAGTGCGTTAGCGTATGAGTTTGAGGTGGGGAACGGGGGCGTGTGCGGACACGACCCCACTTTCCTCTGCCACGTAGATCCAGCCACGCTCATCCACACGGAGGAAGTCAGGCACTAAATCGCATTCGAGGGTGGGGCCGAGCGGTAGGCCATCCGACGGCCGTAGACTGTGAACCCTTGAAGAAGGCACGAAAAGTGCAGCTCCCCGGAGAATGGGTTCCAGTGTTCTGGGGAGTTCGTCGGTGGAATAGTCGGCCAGCACTTGGCTCCAGCGGTATTCCCCGGTTTTCGTATCCAGTGAGGCAAACAGCCCACTGGGTGAGTTGATCATAAGATCGTTGTCCATGCGTAGGGATGCAGCGCCTGCGAAAAGACCCGGGTCCTTTACCCGCCAGAGTTCGTTGCCGGTCACGCGATGTAGGCCCACCAGTTGTTGTCCACGTTTGCGATCCATGGTGGGTACAATCATGGCCACCTGTGTGGCGATCGGCCCCGCGGTTACGGTTTGATCTAGGGGTGTGGACCAAAGAATCTCGCCGCTGATCAGGTGAATGTGTAGTGCGACACAGGAGGTGTGATTGCTTGTGCCGGCAACTACGGTGACCGTATCCCCTACTACGGAGGGAGCGTGAAGGATGGGCAACTCAGTGGATGTTCGCCACAGGGGTTCGCCGGTGCGCACGTCGAGGGCTTGCAACATGGGCTCTCCCGATACTGCGAGAAGGATTCGCCCACAACGATGCAGCCGTATGGGTCCGGATCCGGGTGTATGAAGGCGCCAAACCATTTCCCCGTGACGCATGTCGAGTGCAGCCAACCGGTTGGGGCCCTCTGTCACCAGTGCCAACGGGGGGTCCTTGGGCCCTCCGCCTCGCAGTGCTGGGCTGAGGGATAGGCCCTGGGGTTCGATGTTGCCGCGCGCGACAAGATCGCCGTGTTCCACGTCGCAGAACTCAAGCTCCCCTTCTGGAGATTGCAGCAACAGTGTGGTTCCAATCATGGAGGCCGTGCCGCCTGGCGTGGGGCGGGACCAAAGCAGGTCACCGTTGTTGCGATCCAGGGCAAAGGCACGTCGAGGAGTCGCGAGTACCAGCCTGTCTCCACATAGGAAGGTGGAGCATGCGTCCAACTCGGGCACCTCGATTTGCCAACGTTCTCCAAATCGCAATGTTCGTTCGGTAGCTTGGCTCCCGTTTGTGGATAGGTTGCCTGAGGCGTTCCTAGGAGAGTTGTCTATGTGGGCGTTTCTTTCGTCCTGGTCATTTTCTGGAGAATCCTGGCTTTCAATGAGCCCTTCGGTGCGCCATCGATCCACTTCGATGTTGGTCAATTGGGTGGCCTGGCGTGCCTGCTTGAGTGATTTTCGGAGCTGCCTTACCTGATCTCGCATGTTTCGAATGCGTAGATTTCGCAGTTGGGAGCGATCGGCGTTGACCAGTGCACGGATAATATCTGCCCCTACTCGGAGTACGGGGTGGACCAGGTCGTGCATATCCAGGTGGGGTATGGTGTTGGGCTTTCCATGGTCGGAACCGAGGGTGAGGTTGACTACGCCCTTGTCACTACGCTGAACCCCAAATAGGAAATTTCCCGCGGTGAGTTTCGTAAGAAGCTTTCGATCGTTTTGATGGGCATCAACGAGGGCCACGCACCCCGCGATCATACGTTGCAGGGCCAATAGAATGGGGCCCCGAGCCACGTTCAGCCGTTTCCCACGGCTCCATAGCCACAGATCTCCATCGAGAAGCAGCGCGTGGGTGTCTGCTCTGTACACTCCATTTGCACCTGTGTTTCTGTAGGTGGGGATTTGAATACGGAAACCGAAGGATAGGGGATGGGCTTCGCCTGGATCCTCCTGCTGGCCCCCTTGACGGTGCAATGTGGGTGCGGGCTCGGGGGAGGGTTCGGTTGTGTAGTCGGTGTGAGCGCGATGCAGCATGGCCCGGTGTAATCGCTGGTCGGATCCGTGTACCACGAGCTCCTCAAGTGTTTCCGAAAGGAAATGGAGCATGTCTGCGATGGGTACAGGCCGGTGGCTGACTCGCACATCTGGGTTGGCGTGGGTTTCGTAGCAACTTACGTGTAAATGTTTCCTGTGGCGCGTAAATGCGATTTCGGCAGGCGTGTCGGCGAGGGGTAGGGTGACCTTGCGGAGGGGGGTGCCACATAGGGTGGCTACCCCATGAATGATATCGGTTGTATTGGGCAGGGGTAGTCGGGCATCACCCAGCAGAAGTTCCGCCAGTGCCTGTCGTGCTTGCGCCTGCCGCGCTTGTGACTGCCGCGTTGGTGTTTGTTGGAGGCCTGACGGCGGGGTTGCGCTCCTGTCCTGTTGCTCCGCTTGCTGTGAAGCGGCTTGGCTTGGATTGGGTTTGGTGTTGACGGGCCGCAAATGCATGGTCGTATCAGGCGATCCCAGGCCGCCTGGGCGCGGGTCATCCAAGCCATGTTACGGAGTGGGGCCTCGGTCGCGAAATTACTGCAGGAGATCTTTTGCCAGGGTTTCGATGGCTTCTGCCCAGGCCTGGGTACTGTGGTGTAGGCGCAGGTAGGCAGTTCTTTGGGAAGTTGAAGGGGGTTTTGTGAGCCCGGTGAGGATTGCCTGCACAAGGGACTGGGGGTTTTCCCCGTCAAATCCGGTGACTAGGTGTTCCACGGGCAGATCCTGTGTGGCTTGCCTTGCCGCGATCACGGGCAGGTCCGTACGAAGGGCTTCCAGCAATTTGACAGGGAGGCCCCCCGGTGTTTTTCGCGGAACAAGGATGGCGTTCCCCGAAAAAAATCTGGAGCCAGAGCCGCTTCGGTCAGGAAGGGGGTTGGTTTCCACCCGATCGTCGACTCCTCGCCGCTTTGCGTATTGCCATAGGGGGGCCGTGTCGGATTGGGTTTGTATGCTCAGAAGTAGCTTGGGGATGCGCGCTCGGAGTTCCACCAGGGCGTCCAACATGGTTTCCCATCCTTGGTAGGGATCCAGGTTGCCGGCGTATGTCAGCCGAACGTGGTCAGGTTGCGTCGCATCTGTGGAGGCGGCGCTTGCGGGTGGAGTTGGGTTTGTGGATGCCTCGTAGGCGGGTGGCCAGGGGATTGGCAGGGTGCTCACAGGACGATCGTGACGCTCTTGCAGAATTTTGGCGAGGTGTGTGGAAACGGCGGCCGTGCGATCTGCCCGTTGCACGAGGTACCTCTCCAACATCGATCCAGCCTGTGTGAGTACATTCTGTGGCCCCCCTGGAAAGTAGGTAGGCAGTTCGGAACCGAGTTCCGTATGGGCCAGGAAGATCAGGGGACGCAGATTGAGTTGCAGGCATATCCACGCGGCCTCGACGTGATGGGCCACGAATATTTTTGCCTGTGCGGATCCGCGGCTCCCACCGGAGCCGGTTGGACGGATGTGGCGGCGCAGACGTAGGGCCAGGCGACCGTCGTCGAGAAGTCGTTGAACGGATACTCCAGAACGAAACCCCCTTCCGGGAGCAAATGTTCCCGGGCGGAAGTGTGGGTAGGGCAACGGGGGATGAGGCTCGCCCCGATGGTGTGTGATGAGTTGGACGTCGTGCCCCCCTTGGTGGGATGCACACACCATGGAGTGGATCGCCGCTTGGGTGCCCTGGGGGGTTGGGAACGGCAGGGCTGCCACGTGAATGTACTGTGGGTGCGGATCCACCGGGTTTGGGTCCTTGCTTGTTAGTCGATATAACCCAGGGCGCGCATGCGCTCCTCAAGTTTCTCCGGCTGTGCTGTAGACTTGTTCGGCTGTGGTGTGGGAGATGGTTCGGGGCCGAGTAACCTGTTTCTTTGTACGGAAGGGCCCTGGGGGGCCACGCCTGGTCTGTGGTTTTGGGACTTGGATGCCATCGGTGTGATTTCGCGGAGCGCCTCCCACAGAACGCGGCCTTCGGCGGAACTGTGGAGATTTTCCATGCCGTGGGTGAGTCCGATACGGGCGAGCGTGGTGGTGGCCGCATCCACCATATGAGCGTCGATTTCCCCGCAGGGTTCCACGGTTGGGCCGTGCGCAATGAAAACCCCCCTGGGCCGGTGGCTTCCTGGGAGGCTGCGCCCTTTGCGGCCCAAGTACTCTGTTTCCGCAAGCTTTCTCCAGGGCCCGGTGCCCACGGGGGCCGTGGCAGAGGGTTGCAAGTTGTAGGTGTGGCCGTTGTCTTCGTGAAGGTCCAACAACAAATCGGGAGCGCGTTCCACGTGGGGACCGTGAAAGAGATCCTGCCGTTTCCAGACGTTGCGAAACACGGGCTTGTGGGTCCAGGGATCCCTCACGCTCCGAAGGAAGGTTTGCAGTTCTAGGACATGGGCATCCACATTCTCGGGGTACAAAGTGCCTTCGGGTTCCCTGCCCACAATGTTGAGGTGGATGGCAGGGAAGTAGTTGAGCTCGTCACTGAATGCTCGGGTGTGTGCCATGTCGATGGCGGCGAAACGGTTTTGGGATTCCAACCATCCTGGGAGTGCTTTCCCTGCCACCCGAAATAGGCCCTGGCGAACCTGGGGTGGAAGTGTTGTTAACGCGGCGTCCTTCAGGCGCGTCGCCCACCTTGTGGTGCCCGCGGACTTCCATTGGAGGAATCCTGCTTCGTGCAGCAATCGGTTGAGGTAGAGCACCTTGTCGGAGGCACCGCCGGAGCCGTGATCGCTGACGATCGTGATTTCCACCGGGGATTTTTTCTGTGCTCGAACCTGATTTGCGAGACGGCCCAGGGATTCGTCGATGGCTGTGTACACCTGGGTGAGGCCGCTTTCGGTGTGCGATCGGACTCCTTTGGGTGCCCGGGGGGAGGAAGGGTCGTGCAAACTGAAGAGATGGTGGCTTGCGGTATCCGTTTCACCAAAATAGACAGCCACCACGTCCCAGGGGCCCTGTTGAAGGATCCATTGCACCAGTTCCGTACGCTTCCAGATGCGTTTGCAAAGTTGATCTGGAAGACGTTGATGCCACCCGGGTTGTTCTGCATCGAACTCGTTGACGTCGTCAAAGGCGATGGTTCCGAACTTTTCCGTGATTCGTTTGTGGAGCTCGGGAGGATGTACGAAGCTGGTGTCTGCGGTGAAAGCCACGGGAGAATCCCAACCGCTGATGAACACTCCGTGTTTCAGGGGCTCTGGTGGCCAGGTGCCGGGGAAGCCCAGGCAGGCGCAGCGTAGACCCTGATCATCGAGGGTTCGGATCCATGTGGGCAGGGCACGGACGGTGCCTCCGGTGAAGGCCACCTGGTAGCCCTTGCGGGTGGTAAAATCGAATACGCCGTGACGCCCGGGGTTGGCTCCCGTGAGAAACGTGGTCCAGTTGGGAAGCGTTGCGGGTGGCTGTACACTTTGCAGTGCGGCAAATGTTCCTTCTTCTCTCCATCGAAACAGGTTGGGTAGCTGCTCTGGCCCCATGCTGTGGATGAGATCGGGATCGGCGCCGTCCACGCCGAAGATAAGGTGGGTCGTCATCGGGCACCGGTCATAGCCTGTTTGCGGCTTCGATCCCAGCGAGGTTTTCTGCAACGGGTGACTTCCCTGGGAGATCCAAGGGTATGGGTACGCCCATGAGGCGGCAGAGGGTGGGGGCAAAATCCAGGTACTGAAACCCTTGGATTTCTCCGCGGATGGAAACGTCTGGGCCAGCGAGTGCAAGAATCCCTTTCGGGGCGTGGTTGCACGGATCCATCCCTTGATCGTTGTTCGCGACCCAGCAGGAGGCGTGGCCCAGGGTTCCCAGGCACCGGTACCTGTAGTTGTCCACCTCCACCATGAGGTCCGGAGGTGTGCCCCGGGCGTGCCTGTACAGGCGGGACGGATCGTGGGTACGGATCGTTGTCCCCTGATCTTTCGATTCCCTTTGTAGTTCGTCGATCAAACTCTGTTTGGTTTTTTCCATTTCCTGTTCGGGCACGGCCCCCTGGGGTTCTCGGCCCATCACATTGAGTTGGATGCGCCCAATGTAGCCACCCTGGGCCCAGGCGCGGGTGTTGTTCCAATCCACTTTGTTGGGATCGAGTGCGGTGGGTGTTTCTCCACCAGGGTGAGGTTGCTTGAGACGCAACCAACCCTTCTGCTGGAGCCACGTGTTGATGCAGAACCCGCCGACCATGGGTTGCGCCCCATGATCACTGACGATGACGATGTTGGTGTCCTGGGAAGTGGCCGATATCAGTCGCCCGACCTGTTCATCCACGTAGCGGTAGTAACGGCGCCCCTCTTGGGCGAGAGGATGGCTTGGATCGTATTGGGGGTGGTTGGGATCCATGCGGTGCCAAAGCGCGTGGTGGAGCCGATCCGTGCCAATCTCCACCATCATCAAAAAGTCGGGTTGGCGCGTGGTCCACAGGTGGTGGGCCATGTTGAAGCGCTGCCGGGTGCCGCGATAGAGGGATGCGAGGATCTTTTGGGTGTTGCCACTTCGATGCCCTTCCACATCTGGAACGTAGGGGCCGAACCGTTCTTCAAGTTCCGTGCCTAGCTGCGTTGGATGTGCCCAGGGTAGGCTGGAGCTGGGGTCCCAAAGAAAACAGGAGAGCGCTTCCGTCGGATCCGTCGGGGAAAGGGCGGGTGGCACGGAGGGTGGAACAAAGAGCCGGATGCTGCGTTTTCCGTGGGAGGAGAAGTGGCCCCAAATATGGGGAACCTGGAGGTCGGCGGCGGTGGAAAACCTATGTTGGTAGCTGTTGGGTTGTCGGGTTTGGAATCCGTAGAGGCCCACGGATCCCGGGTCGTGGCCTGTGGTCAGGCAAGCCCAGGCGGGTACTGTGATGGGAGGCGTGCAGGTGTGCATGGGCCCCCACGCTCCACGGCCCATGAGGCTTTGTACGTGGGGCATGTCGCTTGCGTAGCGGTCGAAAACCAGGGATGGGTCGGCACAGTCGAGGCCGATCACGAGGGTGGCGGATCCCTGTGGGCAGGTGCCGCGTAGTACGGGTTGCTCCAATGGAGTTATTGGATGCGAACGTTGCCGCAGTGGCTTGTGGCGGTGCCCTGGCGGATGCTCACCATTCCGCCGTTGGATGTGTTGGGAATACGAATGTGTAGTTGGTTACCCGTACGGCGTACTACCTGAGCGTTTTGGTTGCCCACTTTGACATGGGTGCTCCCGGACCAACCCCGCCCGTTTAGGATGAGGATGTCGCCGCGCCCTGTTCGGGTGGTGGTGAGCTGACATTGCAGCCGGGGAGCCGCAGCAGCCGCGCCAGTGGATCGCCCCGGGTTGGTCGAACGGCCCGTAGAACTGGAGATCCCTGTTGAGTTTGCTCCGGTTGAAGACCCGGTGTTGGAAGCGATTCCGGTGGAGGAGGCTGTACCTGTGGAGGACCCGGTGTTGGAAGCGATGCCAGTGGAAGAGGCTGTACCTGTGGAGGACCCGGTGTTGGAAGCGATTCCGGTGGAGGATGCGGTACTTGTGGAGGAACCGGTGTTGGAAGCGATGCCTGTGGAAGAGGCTGTACCTATGGAAGACCCGGTGTTGGAAGCGATTCCGGTGGAGGATGCGGTGCCTGTGGAGGAACCGGTGTTGGTGGCAATGCCTGTGGAGGATGCGGTGCGTGGGTTTTGCCGGACGGTGGCGGTGCCAGAACGGGATCGTGTTGTATTGCCGCGTGCCGTGCTGGTGCGTGCCGTGCTGGTGCGGGTTGGTGTGCCCTGGCTTGCTGCCATGGTGCTGTTGTGATGAACGCTTGCATGGTGTGCACTGGCGTGTTGATTGTGGTGCGCTGCGTGGTTGTGATGCGTGGGTTGAACCGCGTAGGCGTTGGTGCGGTAGCCCCGGTTTGAGCTTGTGGATTGATCCACTACTTGAACCGATGAACTATCCTGCTGGTTGTGCACCGTGTTTTGTTGGTTTTGGGTTGTGTTGGTTTGCTGGTTGACCGGGATGGCCTGGGCACTGGTATTCGTTGTTGTGTTTGAACTATTGGTGGAGTTCGAACTGGTGGAAGAGGAGCCCCCCACGTTGGCGGACGCACGGTAGTTGGCCCGATAGTGAACATTTGTGGTGTCTGAGGGGCAGGTTCGGTAGCAGCCTGAAAGTGTCGTGGTGATGAATAGCGCTGGAACTAGTAGGGATTTCGTCATGGTGTGTTCTCCGGACCATAGTGTTACGGAACCTCTCGAGTTTCCATTCATTTCTGTACACTGGTATCATGGAATATCGGTGTACCGGTGTTGCAGATGGGGAATGGAAAAGTGAACGAATTCAGTGCTTGGAGAACGGTTTGTGGGTGGAAACACGGTGCGTGTACCGTTTTGGTGCTGCTTAACGGCGCCTGCGGCGGTACGGGTAGGGAGCCGGGTGCAGGGGGATCCGGGGACGGTACGGCCGGCGACGAGGCTTTGGAGTCTCCGGTGTGGGCATCCCAGCAAGTCCCGTTGCCCCACGCCACACATGGGCGAGCACCGGAGACTGAACCCCCTACCCATGGCCAAGGGGGGGGCACAGGGGATGTGTCCACGGAGGCCGGGTCCGACACCCACCGAGCGAACTTTGGAACGTTGACTCTACGTCCCGGATTTTCCCCAGGACTTCGGGTGCTGCGTGGTGTTTCGGGTGGGCTTATCGACGCGCGGGAGCTGCGCGGTCATTGCCGTGGCTGGATTTCCAACACACCCGATCACTTGTTGGTGGTGGAGGACGCCATTTCGGACCTGCGGGTGCTTGTCCGTTCTGACCAGGATACAACGCTCATCGTGGCCGACGACCAGGAAAACGGTACGGTCGGTTCTGTTTGGTGTGACGATGACAGTGGCACGGATCGTAACCCTGCGGCCACGATGGATATTCCGGTTGGAACCTATCGAGTCTGGATTGGAAGTTATCGGGAGGGCGCGAATGCGCACTACTCCTTGGGAGTGACCGAGGATCCAAGCGTGCGAACGGAAGACCTTCCTAGCCCGCAGTAGGGCCTGCAGTAGGGCTCGCGGTAGCGCTCGAGCTGGGAGGCGAAAGCGATGGAGGTTTATCCTCCCGCAGGGACTTTGAAACGGTGAAATGAAACGTGGATCCCTCTCCCAGTTTGGATTCCACCCAAATTTCTCCACGGTGGTGTTCCACCACGCGTTTGCATATGGCCAAACCGATGCCGGTGCCTTCGTATTCGGTTTTTCCGTGGAGCCGTTGGAATACATCAAAAATCCGGGAAGCATACTTCATGTCCATGCCTATTCCGTTGTCCGAAATGGACAGGATCCACGCTCTGGGTGATTCCTTCGCGGTCACCTGGATGTGAGGTGATTTGTCTCTTACAAACTTCATGCCGTTGCCGATGAGATTTTGGAAGAGCTGGGTCAGTTGGCTGCTGTCTCCGTAGATTGTAGGTAGTTCCTGGTGAGTGATCGTTGCGCCCTTTTCCTTAATCGATGCGGCGAGATTGAACGTCGCATTTTCAAGAATACTTTCTAGGGAAACCTCTTCCATCACGCCGCCTGTGCGATCGATTCTCGAAAAGGCGAGAAGGTCTTTGATCAGTTGCTGCATGCGACGTGCCCCGTCCACGGCGTAGTGGATGAATAGGTCTGCGTCCTTGTCGAGCTTTCCCGTGTATTCAGAGGCCAAAAGTTCGCAGTAGTTTCTCACCATACGCAGGGGTTCCTGCAGGTCATGGGAGGCCACGTAGGCAAACTGCTCCAGGTCCGCGTTGGACTGCTTTAGATCTTCTTCACGGAGCTTGAGTTCCGTGAGGTCTCTCATCACTGTGGAGAAGTACGTTGGATTCCCTTGGGTGTCTCTGTGAAGAAGAATGATCTGACTCACGGGTTTTGTGGAGCCCTGTTGGGATTGGACAATCGACTCCCCTTGCCACATGCCTTTTTTCAATACTGTGGGAAAGATTTCGGTCCTGAGCCTGGTGGAGACGTCTTCTGGGTAGAAATCACTGGCCGTGTAGTTGCCCTCGTTGACGTCTGGTGTTTGGGCCCATTCGCTAAACGCCCGATTGTGCCAAACCACACGCCCTTCCAAGGATGTTGTTCCGATAAAATCGGGCGTGGCTTCCACGATTTCGAGTAGGCGACGGTTCTGTTCCCGGACCCGTTGTCGCTCGGTGACGTCCCAACAGACCCCCATCGTGCGATCGATTTCTCCCTTTTTGTTTTTGAGAGTGACCGCCCTGGATTCAATCCATCGATATTCCCCAGTCGTGTTTTTCAATCGATAGAGCCAGTGTTCCCGTTGGCTCTCTGCACGGACGAGCCGTTGGACCTTGGCCAAAAACTCTTCTTGATCCTCTGGGTGAACACGTTCGAAAATCTGGTCCAGGCTGTCGCTGGGGTGCACCTGGAGAAGTTCAGCACAGCGTGAATCCATGGTGGTGTTGCCGGAACTCAAGTCCCGTTCCCAGATGCCCATTTCGCTGGTTTCGAGCGCCAGTGCGAGGCGTCTTCGTTCGGAGTGCAGATTTAGGTTGAGCCCCTCGAGTTGATTGGCATGCCGTTGCCGATCGGTTACGTCGTGAAAAATAATGGCGACCCGGAGGTTCCCCAGGGGAAAGCCTTGGGCGTCAAATAGGCGGCGGGTCCCGGTATTGTCCTCAAGACGGCTTTGGGGAAGCTCCTGGGCTTGCTGGTTTTTTAGGATGTGTTGGTAGAGAAACGGGTGCTGGCTTTTGTGAAACTCGGGCAGGGCCTGTGCAATCCGTTGGTTCAAATTTTGTTGGAGGCCTTCTACGAGAACCGGTTGGTCACAGCCTGCTTGGTTCACATAGGTGAAGCGAAAAGACCCCAGATCTTCAAGATCTTCGAACTCGCCGACCACGACGGGCACAGGAAGGTGTTCCACAAGCGTACGAAACCCGTTGTGTTCTGTACCTGTCTCCATGCCCCCCTCTCGACGTAGGGTATCAGTTCAGGGTTGTGATGAATACACGCAAGTCTTCGATACCTATCTGTATGCAAACCCGGGAAGAACACGACGGATCTTAAGTCAGGTGCGACCGGGCCTGATGGGTGAGCTGCTGGACTTGCTGGCGGATCTGGTCTGCAAACTCCTTCACCGAAGGTGTATTCGTGAGCGAGGCGCTTTTTTTGGGTTGGCTGGGTATGGCGTTGCCGATTTGCATGGATACTTCCAAACGTGGACGTTGGGTGACACGGAGTGCGTAGTCCACAAAGGAATGCTCCACGAACTCGGTTCCCTCAGGGTAGGCAATGCCCACGGGGATGATTGTGGCGTTGGCATCCCTTGCGGCGGCAAAGGCCCCCGAGCGAAATGGATGCACTTCGTCACCCGCGTGGGTGGTTCCTTCCGGGAACACCAACACGGTTTGCCCTTGCCTGAGCAGGGAGCGAATGGTGAAAATGGCGCGAGCGCCGCTGTTGTGGTCTTCACGATCCACGAAGACTGTGCCCACCCGTTGGGCGGCTTTTCCTAGCAGCGGCCAATCCTTGAGGTCTGCGCGGCTTACGAAGTGCCCGCCGAACTGTTGGAGGAGAAGAACGATGTCCAGGGGGGATCGGTGGTTGGCCACCACAAGGGTTGGGGTGGACCGTGTATCGTGGGTGGGGCCGTGCAGGAGGGCTCGAACGCCCAAAATGTGCAAGTTGCCCTGGGCCCAAACCCGCGTGGTTTTGTTCCAATCCGTATCCTCGGGGTGGCGGTGGCCCGGTTGAAGGCGTTGTGTTGCAACTTTGAGGCTCGAGGCCCCAAGAACGCCCGCCGTCCATCCACATAGGGCCACACCCCGCAAAAGGGCGCGCGGCGTGGCGCGGTGGACCCCTTTTGCAACTTCTTCCATATTTTTGATCTACAGGTTCTTTTAGCTCTGGTCCACGGGTGTTTGGGGGTGCGGATATTAAGTTCTACCTTTGTGAGCGGTTTAGCGGCACCATGGGGTAGTGAGCTCGTTGTTTAAGCCATGTTTGTTAGTGGCTTCTCCCACACTGCAGTGCCCGGTGTTTGGAAGAAGTGTGGTTCTTTTGATGGAGCACCGTGAGGAAGGGTCCCTGGGGTTTCTTCTCAATCGAACCGCGGACCTGGATTTTGATGAGCTGCGGGAACAACTTGACCTGGGAGAAAGCTCACATATTCGGGCACCTGAACTGCCTGTGTTGCTGGGTGGGCCGGTGATGCCGGAGCAGGGGTGGGTTCTTTTTGAGGCGGGTCCAACATTATTGAGCACGCTGGAGTCGGAGTTTCAGGAAGGTACCGTCGAGGACGGTGATGGGCTCGACGGATCTCTATTGAAAGTTGATGAACGGGTGTGTGTGAGCCCCAACCTGGACGTGCTGGCGCATCTTTGTGGGGCGGGTGCCGAATCGCTGGGTTCTGCTCCTCTGGGTTCTGCCCCTCTGGGAGATGGACCGCTTCGGGCGGTGGACAACCGTTATCTATTGTTGTTGGGGTATGCGGGTTGGGCCCCTGGCCAACTGGATCAGGAAATGGCGGAAGGATCCTGGCTGGCGGTTGATTTTCAGGAGGACTTGGTTTTCGATGTCCCCCTGGAGGAGCGTTGGGAAACTGCTCTTGCCCACCTTGGCATTCATGCAGGGCAGGTTAGTGTGGGTGTTCCTGGGCTCGCCTAGACCGTTTCGGAATTTATCTGATCGACCCTCGGCACCCAGCAAAACCACCATGACTTTCCAGTCTCCTCACCAATACTCGGCATTGTGTCGTCGAATGTCACGCCCTGGAGGTTCCGCTGGGCACCGATCATTCGTTCATCTAAATCCCGAAGCGGCCTAGGTCTTGCCATGACATCATCCAAGCCAATCACTGAAATTTCTAGGGACTTTCGTTTTGAGGCCGCCCATCGGTTGCCAAATGTTCCCCCCGATCACAAGTGCTTCCAGATGCACGGGCACAGTTTCCGTGTGACCGTGGTGGTGGAAGGCGAGCTGGACCCAAAGTTGGGGTGGATTTGTGACTTTGCAGAGCTTGCCCGCGCCTGGGAGCCTTTTCACAGGGCCCTGGATCACAAGGTGCTTAACGATGTGCCGGGCCTGGAGAACCCCACCAGCGAACTGTTGGCCCACTACGTGGCTCAGCGGTTTGATCCCCCTGGGGGTCGTTTGGCCCGTGTGACTGTGCATGAGACCTGTACTTCTTCCTGTACGGTTCGCCTGTGAGTTAGGATGGTGGGGACCATGGAAACTGGAAAACGGGTGCAGGATTCCTATACCGAGATGACGGAGTTGCTGTTGCCGCAACATGCGAACGCGATTGGCACGGCGTTTGGTGGAACGATTCTTTCCTGGATCGATATCTGTGCGGCCATTGCGGCCCAACGGCACTGCGGCACCATTGCAGTGACGGCTGCCATCGACGAGATGCAGTTTCTTGCGCCCATCTGTGTGGGGGATGTGGTGCGCCTTCGGGGTTGGATTAACGCTGCGTTTGGGACCTCCATGGAGGTTCAGGTGGAGGTGCTGCGCGAGCGTGCTTCCGAGTCGAGCCTTACACCCTGCGCCAATGCCATCCTTGTTTTCGTCAATCGCGACTCTTCTGGCCGTCCGGTCAAGGTTCCTTTGTTGCATGCGGTTACGCCTGAGGAAAAATCCCGCGAGATCGCGGCAAAGGAGAGGAAGCGAGCCCGCCTGGAGCGCGCCCGGAATCCTGTCTGCCCGGTCGGATAGATAAAATTTAGCCGTGAATGGGGATAGGTTGCGCCCCGGCTTCCTTGTTTCCATTCCTTTGACGGTTCATACCGTGGTGGATGTTGCATGGTGGAAGAATCGTCGCGCGCGCCCTGAAGTTGGAAGGTGTGGACCACGTGTTCACGCTTTGCGGAGGACACATCCAACACATCTACGATGGTTGTTTGGATGAGGGAATTCGTGTGGTGGATGTTCGGCACGAACAGACGGCCGGCCACGCCGCGGATGGTTATGCTCGGGTGACCGGGAAACCAGGTGTGGCGCTGGTGACTGCGGGCCCAGGGCTGACCGACGTGGTGACCGCGGTGGCGAATGCCAAGAGCGCCGGTGTGCCCATGGTGTGCATCGGTGGGGCAGGGCCCCTGGTGAACCGGCATATGGGATCGCTACAGGACATGGATCACGTGGAGTTGATGCGCCCCATTACCAAATGGGCCGCCACTGTGACCGAGACACGGCGCCTTGAGGAGTACGTTACCACGGCGTTTCGCCATGCCATGACGGGTGTTCCAGGCCCGGTATACCTGGAGATGCCCTTGGATGTTCTTGGGAACTTCTCCACGGACGAGCAAATGGTGCGGGCGACTCAATACCGGACCCGTGCGGTTCCTGCTCCGGAAAAAGCTTCCTTGGACGAGGCCGCTGCACTGCTGTCCAAGGCGGAGCGCCCCATGGCGATTGTGGGTTCCCAGTTTCGATGGTCCTCCGATCGGGATGCACTGTATGCCTTTGCTGAGAAGAACCCCATGCCCATCTTTTTGAACGGCATGGCCCGCGGTGCGCTTGGGCCTGGGGACCCGTGTTTCTTTTCCCGCTCTCGCCGGTTCTGTTTGGGCAAGGCGGATGTGGTGCTTGTGTTTGGTACGCCTTTTGATTTTCGTTTGGACTATGGCCGCACGGGTACCTGGGCGGAGGATGCCAAGGTGATTCAGGTGGATCTGGACCCGACGGAGATTGGGCGGAACCGCCCCGTGGATGTGGGTATGATCGCGGACTCTGGGTTGGCGTTGCGGGCGCTGGCGGAGCAGGTTTCCAACACAACCACCGGCCCATGGATGGAAGCGGTGACCCAGGCGGAAGAAAAGAAGCTTGCCGCCATGCGCATGGAAATGGAGCTTGCCGATTCGCCTCCCAATCCACTTCGGGTGTGTTCCGAGGTGGCCAAGTACGTCGACGACAATACGGTCGTGGTGGGCGACGGTGGCGATTTTGTGGCCAGCGCGGCCTACACCATGCCCGTGCGATGGCCCGGTGTGTGGATGGATCCAGGGCCCTTTGGCACCCTGGGTGTGGGCCCGGGCTACGCCATGGCAGCCAAGCTCGCGCGGCCTGATGCGAAGGTGATTCTCATGTACGGCGATGGGGCTTTTGGTCTGCATGCCATGGAGTGGGAAGCCATGGCCCGGCAGGGGATCAAGGTGGTTGCCGTGATCGGCAACGATGCGGGGTGGACGCAAATTCTACGGGGCCAGCGCGAGATGTTTGGCCCGGAGCGTATTCCCGCCACCACCCTTGCCTACACCCACTATGAGAAGGTGGCGGAAGCGTGCGGTGCCCGTGGGTTTTATGTGGAGAAGTCGGAGGACCTGGCCGCGGCCCTGGAGCAGGCGTTTGCCTGCCCCGAGCCTGCGGTGGTTAACGTGAAAATCGGCCAAAGCGATTTCCGAAAAGGCTCCATCAGCGTTTAGGGTTCTAGTCGTTGTCGCCACTGAGTCGGTCGATGATTGTTCCCTGTCGGTCTCCGGTCACGGAGTTTGGAATACGAATCTGCCCTCCATTCGGCCACCCGTGCCAGCCGTCACCGTCGAATGGATGGTGGTATTCGAGTAGGGTTTGTACTTTGAAAAACGTGTCTACGGGTTCCTCGATGGTGTTTTTATCGCTGAGGGCGTTTTTGGAAAGCTCGTTCACGAGTACTCCAATGTGAAAAAGACTGTGGTTCTCTGTGAAGTTGAGGCTCAGTTGTTCTGTGAGGGCAGTCTTCACGTTCCGCAGTACGGCGACCCATTTTTCAGGAGTCTCTACGGGCGTTTCCGCAACCAGGACTTGCCAGTCTTCGGAGATTGTGCCGTTTTTGATGGTTGCTGCGGTTCTGCAGATAGGTGACTCAAATCGTGAATTGGTGCCCTTGGTCACTACATACGCGGTAACGGTATCGTCGAGCAGAACGTTGGAGTTGTGGTGGATGATGAGTTCCAACTCACTTCGTTCACAGTCGGCAAGGCTGGACGCAACAGTACCTACCTCTTTCACAGGGAAAAAGCGGAGGCCTATGTAGTGATTTAGGTAGGAGGACTCTTCGATGTAATCCACGACGGTTGAAACGTAGGCGCCGGGGTGGATTGGGTTTTCGTTTTCGTCAGGGGTAACGTCGCCTGATTTGGTCTGTGAACTGGCTGCCTCAAGGGCGCAGGCCTGGGAGGACAGTACGGCAACGAGTGCCAGGGCTAGGTACGGGGGGCGGTTCATGGGGGGACTTCCTTACTGCTTGTTTCTTGTGCCCACTCTGGGCCACGGGCGGCGTGTCATAGGTCCGCAAGAACTGCATATCAAGTGGCGTGCCAACCTTTTTTTAGGGTGTTTTTCGCTGAAAGCATTGACTTCATATGGTGACCCATGTCGCCGGTGTGACATTTTCTGTCCAGCGGGCTGGATTTGAGTCGACCTGTGGGGCCTGGGTTTCCGCAAGTCGTTTATTCGTTGCTGTAAAAGGCGTCGTGTCCGCGCCCGCTATGGTTGGGAACCGCAATCAGGATTTTTTCGGCGTTGGGCCAATCGCTCCAGTAGTGACCATCGTAGTCGTGGTTGTATCCCGCACCGATTGCATCGCTTTGGGTAAGAGCCTTGCGGATCTCAATGTGCTGAGATGTTTCCTGGAGAACCATGTTGTCAGTGCGGGATTCGTTCCCATAGGCACGCGCCAGATTGTTTGCCAGAACGCCAAGGTGAAAACGGGCGTTTCCAATTGCGATGGCATCGTGGTTTTCGGAGAGATGGGTGGCCAGGTTTTCAAAAGCTTTGACCCAGTCCTTGGGATTCAGGTCGCCCAGGTCCAAATCATCGTGCTCGGACTTATGATCGACGGTGGTCCACCCTGGGGGCAGGGTGTTGTCAGGTGAGCCCTCTATCGCGGTCTCGATATCACATATGTGTTTTTGCTCTTCGCTGTTTTCTACCTTGTAGAACCGTAGGTTGTCGTAGAGGGCACTCTCTTCCCGTTGCAGCACCAACGAGATTTCGGCATCCCCGCATTGGGATTTATTCGCTTGGTATGAACCTGCCTTGCGAACGTTGTGGATTTGTAGCTCGGCATAGAGGTTGTCTTCCACTAGACCCAAATTCCAGTGCGCGTTGACGTGGGATACGTGAACGCCGGGCCCTGGAGTTTCGGGGCTTTTTGTCTGGGAAGCCGGGTCCATGGAACAGGCGCTCAGCAGTGTGACCGTTAGGGAGACGGTTAGCCCCACGGAGTTTGAAAGAATTGGGTTTGCGGGGTGGAGACTCATGTGGGGGCTTCTTGATTTGAAGGTTCGATTGACCTACTTCAGGTCAACGGCGGCGTGTCATAGGCTCGCAAGAACTGCATATCAAGTCCTGTGCCAACCATTTTTACGGAGTTTTTACTATGAAGATCAGGGTTTGGAGGTGGTGACTCGGGCGGCCGGTAGGACATTTTCTGTCCGTGCGGCCAGATCCTGGTTTCCCCGTAGGGGTTGGTTGCAGCGGCAGGGCTATGGGGCTACGTGCCTGGGGCTTTGCCCAAATCCCATTCCCATTTGGTTTGGAACCCCAGCTGTCGCCCTGCGGGTCTCCTTTTTCTGGCTGCTGGCGCTGTCCTTGCTGTGGCCCTGGGCGCAGGCTGCGGAGCGAAACAGGATACTGCCGATTTGAGTTACTCCGAGGGCGCAGAGGTGGCGTTTGCGGAGGCCATGAAGGATTTTGATCGGGGCAACTGTTTGGAGGCGGAACCCGCGTTTCGTCAGGTTCGAAAAGGTTTTCCGTTTAGCGGGTATGCGGCTCTTTCGGAGCTTCGCCTTTCTGACTGTATGTTTCGCCAGCAGAAGTATGCGGAGGCGGTGGAGGCCTATCGCCGCTTTGTGCGCAGCCGCCCGGCCCATGCAGAGCTTCCCTACGCACGGTTTCAGATTGCACGGTCCTATTTTAAGCAGATCCCTGGGGACTGGTTTTTGGCGCCGCCCGCCCACGAGCGCGACCAATCTGCCACCAAGGATGCGCTGATACAATTGCAGCGTTTCATTGCGGACTACCCTGAAAATGAACTTGCGGAGCAGGCCCGTGAGTTGCAGCAGAAGTGCCTTAGCAGGCTTGCCCGACATGAGCTTTACGTGGCGCGGTATTACGTGAGCAAGGGCAAACGCCTGGGGGCCATGGGGCGTTTGCAGGGAATGTTGACAACTTACCCCGGGAGTGTGGTGGAGCCGGAGGCGATGTTGTTGTTGGGGCGACTTTACATGGAAGACCGGGATCGTGATCGGGCGCGTAGGATGTTTGTTGCTATCCGGGAGCGCTACCCGGAGACTGACGAGGGGCGGCGTGCGAAGGGGTTCCTGAATCGATTGGGTTCCCCGGTCACGGCTCCCTCGGTTATCACTTCCTCGTCAGCAGAGCCGTTGTGATGTCGGTGCAGGAATCCACAAAGCAGGCCCTGGCGCTTGGGCGGGAGCACTATGAACGGGGCGAGTTTGAAAGCGCCGTAGACCATTTGGAACAGGTTGTGGACTCGGGAGTTCGATTTGCGGACGTCTACAACATGTTGGGATTGATTTATCACTCGAGGGACGATTTTGGGGCCGCCTGTGATGCGTTCCGCAATGCCCTGACCATCAATCCAGGTTACACGGAAGCGGCCCTGCACTTGGCGGTGACCTTAAATGAACTTGGCAAATACGATGAAGCCAGGGTGGTGTACCGAAATGCCCGTTCCCATAGCAAGAGTACGGACGCCGGTTTGGATCGCTTTGTGAAGGGCAAGATTGCCAACCTTCATGTGCAGGTGGCCCAAGCCTACAACGACGCCGGAGCGGTTTCCGAAGCTGTGGCGGAGCTACGAAAGGCGGTGTTGCTCTGCCCTGAATATGCGGATTTGCGGATGCGACTTGCTACGCTGCATCGGCAGCGGGGTGATCTGGAGGCTGCCGCCCATCAACTTGAGCAGGCCGTTGCCCTCCGATCCAACTACGTGGCAGCTCGCTTGTCCCTGGGTGTGGTTCGGCTCGCCCAGGGAGATGTGGAGTCTGCAGTGTTTCAATGGCGAGCGGTGCTCGATGTTGAACCCGAGCACCGTGCGGCCAGGATGTACCTCCGCACGGCGGAAGGCCTTGGCGAAGTGGAGTCCGCCTGAAGCGGAGTATGACCCCTGTGTGGTGTAGGGAGTTTTCCGTTAGGCCAGGTCGGCATCAAGCACCCGTAGGGTTACTTTTCCCACGGGTTCCGCCAACTTGATCTGGCAGGTGAGACGTACGTCCGGTCCGTCCCCGAAGATGTCGAGCACGTCCTGTTCCTCGTCTTCTATTTCAGATAGGCCGTCCAGACCCTCCAGGACCTGTACACGGCATGTTCCGCAGCTTGCGGAACGGCAGGAGTAGGGAACACGGGACTCGGGATGTTCGTCGGTCACATCCACCAGTGCGGTGCCTACTTGAACATCATCCACTTCCACGCCTGCGGGTTCAAAACGTACAACGGTCATGGCGGCTACCCTGTTGTGTTCCTAGCGGTTCGTCAATGGTTGGTGGTCGTCATTTTTCCATAGCGCTTCTGGAGGGCATGGTAGAGGGCCCTTAGGCCAAGGGTTTCTCCACCCACAGGGCAGTCGGGCCTGGATCCGTTGTTGTAGGCCATGGTGTCAATATGTACCCAGGGCGTGTTTTTGGGTACAAACTCCCGAAGAAAAAGGGCGGCTGTAATGGCACCGCCGTAGCTGCCGGACGCAATGTTGTTGATGTCTGCCACGGTGCTGTCCAACCCTGTACGGTACTTTTGGTGAAGAGGCATTTGCCATAGTGGATCCTGGTGTGTGTTGCCGCTTTCTAGCAGGGCGCTTGCCCAGGTTGGATCCGTGGAAAATAGGGCGGGGAGATCGGCACCCAGGGCTACCCTTGCCGCGCCTGTGAGGGTGGCCATGTCAACGATGAGCTCAGGGTTCTCTTCTCCAGCCCATGTGAGCGCGTCTGAAAGAATGAGCCTCCCCTCGGCGTCCGTGTTTCCGATTTCTACCGTCATGCCCCGGCGGGTTTGTAGAACGTCGAGGGGTCGGAATGCGGTTTCTGAAATGCAGTTGTCTACTGCTGGGATCAGCACCCGAAGCTGAATCGGTATGCCGGAATCCATGAGAGCATGGGCCAGGCCTAGAACGGTGGCGGCGCCGCCCATGTCCTTTTTCATGAGTTTCATGGCCGCGGGAGGCTTGAGATCGAGGCCTCCGCTATCAAAACAGACGCCCTTGCCCACCAATGTGATTTTTGGTGTGGTTTCTGGCTCCGTACCTTTTTTTGGGGCCCAGCGAAGTTCGATCAGCCGAGGCGCCCGGTGGCTTGCCCGTCCCACGGCGTGAATGGAGGGAAACTCGCTTTCAAGTTTCTTTCCTTGGATCACAGTGCACTTGGCCCCGTGAAGCTTTGCCAACGCCTCCGTCACGGATTGTAGATCCGCCGGGCCCATATCTTCTGCGGGCGTGGTGATGAGATCCCTGCCGAGCGCGATGCCCTGGTAGATCCGTGTTGTTTCTGCAGCGTCTGCGCCAGCGGGCCAGAGCAGCTGTTGGGATGAGGATGGCCTCTTGGGTTGGGTGAAGGAACGGTACCGGTCGAAACGGTAGGCGCCCAGGGCCCAGCCCAGGGTTTGGCTATTGAGTCGTTGCCCGTTTGCATCGGGTTCGGGCGATAGCAGTTTGTACTTTCCCTTCGGAAGTGCTTGCTGTAGCTGTGCGAGATCGGCGATCGGGTCAGCCACCACGGAGACCACTGCGGCAAGTTCTCCGTTGCTGTTGGGTATTAAGCAATGGGTGCCAGGTGTACCTTCGAACCCGGATGCCTTGACCCAGTTTTTCCATGTTTTTGGCTGTTTCCCTAACCACCGTTTCCATTGTTTGGGGCTTAGGGTGTGAACCGGTATGGTGTTTTTTGCTCGCGCAACGAAGGGGAGGTGGGTCTGTATTTCGGGTGGCATGGGCGAGAGGTTATCACAGTTGTGTTGTCCACATCCCCACGTAGGATCGTAGGGTTGCAAGCCGTTCGGACCACCCGTTGAGGCGCGCTTCGTTTGCTGGGTCCGGAGGGAATGTGTTTTGTATTGCCCGTTCAAGCGGACCTAGGGGAAGTTCCCTCAACCGGGTTACGAAATGTTCTGGAAACTGCTGCACGTGGTGCAGTCGATCCAGGAGCTGTTGATGATCTTCGCTTCCAAGTTGTTCCGGAAACGCACGGGCATATCCCCAGGCAAAAATCCGGTTCTGGTCGGGGAGCCCATGCCAGGTTCGAGTCTCGAGGCGCCCCCAATTGCCCGTCACGTAGTCGAGCACGATCATGGCGACCATGTCGTCGTAGCGGGGGTACTTTTCAGGCTCCTGGGCCGCTCCCTTGCTGAGGCGTTTCATCCACCGTTGCATTCGCTTGTGGGGTTCCTGGCCATAGGCGCGGGTCCCGTTGGGCCAGGGCGTGGCGGTACCCTGTACGTTTCCGTGGGAGTCCTTGCGCAACCGATCGAGCACGGCGCCGCAGGTGACGTCGACCCCGCTTCGTACCGAACATCGCTGTTCGATGGTCTTGTATGGGATGGGTGCTTCCAGGGCTGGGGGAACGTTGTTGAAACCGAGGGCACAGGCCACGGCATAGGTGGCTTGGATTGCGGCAGGGGCCTGGGCCTGTTCCCGGGCACTGGGCCACCAGTGATAGCGGGCCCTGTTGGGAGTGATGGTTTCAAACTGGATGGGGCGTGCACTTACCACCTGCAGCGTTGTATGACCTTCCGCTAGGGCAAGGTCACGGTGTGGAAGCGCGGCTCCCTTTTGATATAAAAAAGGCGGGCATTCTGATTTCGATCCCGCTGGGGGTGAGGGTTTGGCGTGGCCTGTTTTGGCTGTGTTCTTCACAGAGCCGTTGGGTGCCCCGTTGTGCTGTTGCTTTGAAGGACTCTGGACCGGAACAACCTGTTCGGGTGAGGATCCACAGCCGGGTTCACATCCGCTGATCGCCAACCCTATGCCGACGACCAGGATTCGGTTGTTTCTGAATCGGCGTCTAGAGGCCACTGGCCAGCAAATTGCGTGCAATGACAATGCGTTGGATTTGGGAGGTGCCTTCGTAGATCTGGAGGATTTTTGCGTCGCGCATGAGTTTTTCCACGGGGTAGTCTCTCATGTAGCCGTTGCCGCCGAAGATTTGCACGGCATCGGTGGCGACTTGCATGGCGCTGTCGGCGCCGAACGCCTTGCTGTAGGAGGCGACGACTGAGTTTCGGCTGCCCTGGTCAATCATCCAGGCGCCCTTCAGCACGAGTAGGCGTGTGGCCTCGTACTTCATGGCCATGTCCGCGAGAATGGTTTGAATGGCCTGGTGTTGCCCAATGGGCACGCCGAAGGTTTTCCGTTCGTTTGCGTAGGCCAGGCATTCTTCAAGGGATCGGCGCATGATGCCGCATGCGGATGCGCCGATGTCTGGGCGTGTTCGGTCAAAGGTTTGCATGGCCAACTTGAAACCTTCGCCGGGGGCTGCGAGTAGCTGGCTATTGGGTACACGCACGTCCTCTAGGATGATGGTGGCCGTGTCGCTTGCGCGTTGACCCATCTTGTCTTCCTTTTTTCCAAGGCTTACGCCTGGGGTGTCGCGATCCACGATGAACGCCGCAATGCCCCTGTGGCGAAGGCCCACGTCTACGGTTGCAAAGACGATGTACCAGGATGCCCAGGAGGCGTTGGTGATGAAGCACTTTTGGCCGTTGATGACCCAACTGTCACCCTCCTGCGTGCAGGTGGTCTGGATGGCGGAGGCGTCGCTTCCGGCGCCGGGTTCCGTGATGGCGTAGGACGCGTAGATGGGCTCTGAGGTCAGTTGGCCGAGGTACTTCTTTTTTTGCTCGTCACTTCCAGCGATAAGAATGGGCGTGGCAGCCAGGGTGTTGGCGGTGATGCTGGTTTGAATTCCGCTGCACCCGTAGGCGATTTCTTCGGTGAGAAGTACGTGATCGGTTTCGGAAAGCCCCGAGCCCCCCCACTGCTCCGGGATGGTGGGTGCTGTGATGCCCAGTTCCCAGGCCTCCTTGAACACGTCGTCTGGGAATTTACTGTCGCGGTCGCAATCTCCAGCGATGGGGGTGATACGGTCTCGCACGAACTTACGAACGTTGTCGACGAGGGCCTTTTGTTCTTCGGTGAGTGAAAAATCGAACATGTTTTTTTCTGCCTTGTTTGCTTGCTGGTTCCACCCGCAAGGGTGGATGGAGGGTGCGTATTCTTCGTGTTTCTGGTTTATCGTCGCCTGCGTTGGTTCTGTTCTTCCAGTTCTCGGCGTGCCGCCTTTGCGCCCAGCCGAAACCCGAGTGTTAAGCCCACCAGTAGGATCCCCGGAATGTACAGGATATGGGCAATGTTTGGCATTTGCCTAGGAGTTCTCTCCCTGGGGAGTGCCCTCTGGCGAACTGGTTTCTGGCGAACTGGTTTCTGGCGAACTGGTTTCTGGCGAACGGGCCGTTGGACCCAAGGATTGGATGCGTGTTTGAAGCTCCTGCAGCTTCTCTGTGTTTTTCTGGTGGCTGCGTTGGATTCCGAGCACGAGTCCGAGAAGAAGAACCCACACCAGAATGTAGGCCGTAGCAAGTAGGGGGCCCCCGGGTATGCTTTCAGTGATGGGGCCGTCTACCGCCACAAAGGAGGTGGCCCGGTCGTCCTGGGCCAATGCGATGGTTCCGGTAAGAAAGCTGCCTGCCACCATGGCCGCGGCACGGAAGGTCACCTGGAGCCGTCGGTGCACAGTTGTATGGGTGAGGTTTGGGGGAGGTTGGATCATTGGGTTTCCTGCACGGGATGGGCGGCTTCGTGTTCTAGATCTTCCACGGCCCAGGTAAGCTCCGTGATCGATTGGTTTTCTGCCAGCGATCGGGCCCGTGTCCAGAGCAGCAAGGCCACGAGGGCCGTGAATGTTGCCATGCTGATGCCGAGCGTGGCGCCCATGGTGGGATCGAGGCCGCCACCGCCCTTGCTGATGACCTGGGGGTGTTGGCCTTGCCAACGCTGCACGCTGTAGTGGATGAGGGGAATGTCGAGAATGCCAACAATGGCGATGCCGGCGGAAAAACGACGCTCCACTTCGCCGGTGGTACCAAGGCTCCGTAGGGCCAGGTAGGCGGCGAACACCATTCCGGCAAGCATGGTGGTGGTGAGGCGCGGATCCCAGGTCCACCAAAGGCCCCAGGCCTTGCGTGCCCAAAGGGGGCCCGTGAGAAGCACGATGGCACAGAAGAGTACGCCCACTTCGGCGCCGGCCTGCCCCCAGGCGTCGGCCCGGGGGTGGTGGGTTTTCAGGTAGATGGCACTTGCCACCGCACTTACGAAAAAGCCCAGGTACATGGCGTAGGCGCTGGGCACGTGAACGTAGAAGATCTTCTGCACGATCCCCATTTGCAGCTCCACAGGCGCCCAAAATGCAATGGCGCACAGGGTGGCGACCATGCCAACAAGGGTCACGGCCCAAAGGGTGATCCATATTCCCCGGCTGAGTTTTCCGGGGTTTGTTGTCTGGTCGGCGGCTGCCACGGCTTTGTGGGGTTGTAGCACTAAAAGTTACCCCACAAATGCTATATCGGTGGGCTGTATGGGTGATGGCCGAATCGATGGAAACTGGGAAGCATCCTGGGAGAGGTTGGTGGATTGGATTTACCAGGTGGCTCCGGGCGTTCTTGGTGCGAAGGATCTTAGGGCAACGGCACTTGGGGAAAACGTGGGTGAGTTGAGTCGCCTCTACAACCGGCAGGAACAGGGGGCCACGGCGGGCGGCTCTTTTTCCGATGTTTCCAGCGCCCAGGATGCGGGCTTCCTGGCTGCAAAGCTGAGGTTTTTTTCTGCGCGCGATGTGGCAAAATTTTGGGGACCGCTCGTGGAACTTGCCCAGGCGCCCGGGTTTGTTCCGCCTGCGGATTTGGCCCAGGGCGCAGCGGATTCGGACCAGGGCGCTGCACCCTTTCGGGTGCTGGACTTGGGAGCGGGGCTAGGAACCGCTACCTGGTCCTTTGTGGAATGGCTGCGGTCCACAGCGCCCCACGTTCAAGCGGTGGATGTTACTGCGGTGGATTCGAGTTCAGGGGCCCTGCGGGTGATGGAACGGTTGGCGGCTTCCGCGGGAACGATGGGTTGGCCCAAGGTCACCCTGAAAACCCGAGTGGCGGACCTTCGGGAACGACCGGTGAACGATGTGGCGCCCACAGGAGGGTTTGATGTGGTGCTGCTGGGATCCACACTGAATGAATGGTTGGACCTTTCTGATTCGGGAGTGCCCGAGTTCGAACCGATCGCGGCCCGGTTGGAGCAGTGTGTGAAGACCCTACGCCCTGGGGGCGCGGTGGTGGTTGTGGAGCCTGCCCTGCGCCGGGTGGCTCGCATGTTGCACGGTGTTCGCGACTTGCTTGTGGCGCGCGACAACGGGGTGTTTGTGTTTGGTCCCTGTTTGACAGATCGGCCTTGCCCCATGTTGGGTTCCGACAGGCATTGGTGCCATGGGGAGAAACCATGGCGCATGCCCCAGGGTTTGGGGGAGCTTGCACGGGGAGCTGGGTTGCGTGATCAAAAAGTGACCTACAGTTATCTCACCCTTCGTGGTGAGGAGGGGCACCTGGGGGATGCTGTGGGCGGCGAGAAAGATCTGTTTCGTGTGGTGGGTTCCCGGCTTCGTCACAAGGGAAGATCTGAATGGCGCGTCTGCGGCGACGGGTGTTCTAGATTGGATGAGGTTGCAGCGGATGGGGTGCTGGATGGGGAATCCGAAACGAACGGGCCTGCGCGGATGGTGCAACTGAAACGGGATCGGAACTCCGGGTCGTCTGACGTGCAGGACATCCAGCGTGGGGATGTGATTGCCTGTGCGTCCGTGGGGTCGAAAAACAGGGAGCTTCGGTTGGGCTCCGAATCGACGCTTCAGCGGATTCATTTCCCCCTCGACCGATGATGACGACGCAGCGCGCCACATCCCATGCTCGACTTTCGGGAATGATCCCCTCACCCTAGACGTAAGCCTTTCAACAGGTGATTCCCCATGTTGTATTCGTTTCTTCAAAGATGTAGCTCTGCGAGATTGTCTGCCGGTGCGGGATTGTCCGCCGGTAGGATTTTCGCGGTAGTTGGTATGATTGCGGCGTTCCTGGGGTTTTCTGGCCTGGGGTTTTCTGGCTGCATCATTGATGAGGGAAGTGACTACATTCAGCTCTATGCGGGTTGTGCACGCACACCGGAGTGTGAGGGCCGTGCGGATGCGTGCTTTCAGCTGGAGATGAACGCCGACCAACACGTGGGGCACATGTGTTCGTCCTACTGCAGCAATGATTCTGAGTGCCCTGGAAACGGTGCGTGCTTGAACCTGGAGAACGCCCCCATTCCATCCCAGATTTGTTACTCACGGTGTGAGAGGAATGACGATTGCGCGAACGGTTTTGAGTGTGTGGGTGAGGCCATGGGTAGCCGTAGCTCGGTTTGCCTGCCCACCCGTTAGACCGCGAGTTGATTTGCGAAGGCCTGCAGCTGCTCGGTATGGATGTCCTGTCCCCACAGGTTGGGTAGTGCGGCTGTGGGTGTGTGCGGCGAGTTGATTCCCTTCACCAACTGTGCGTGTTGTCGTTGTTGTTCGTCCGCCAATGCCATTTGGTAGAGAGCCGCTGAAAGTCGCGCAGAATTTTTGGCGGCTCCGGGTTGCCCGTGAAGAACATGGAGCGCTTTGTGTTCGTCCGGGTTGAAGCGGCGAGGGACGGTACGGTTGCACACAAGGAGGCCCACCTGGATTCCCAGTTCCTTTTCAAGGGAGTGGAACGTGCCGCAGGTTTCGTTGACGGGCATTTCTTCAAGCAAAGTTACTAGAACCGCTGCGGTCTGTGTTGGATCCTGAAATAGGGATCTTGCTGCCGCAGCTTCCTGACGGAGTAGGCCGGGGGGAGCCACCCGTTCGATGACATTTGGGACGCGCATCATGTCCATTCCGTGCCCGGTGGCGGGGGCGTCCACAATAACCAGATCGTAGCGAGGTGTTCCATCTGGGTTTTGTTCCCGGGTATGATGGAATGCTTTTCCCAGCATGGACCAGGCTTCCAGCCCGGGAACACCCCGCAGGAACGGTTCCATGAAGCGATTTTCGAATAGGGCCCGGTAGAGGCTTGGAAGCTTGAGTACGAGGTTGCCGTACTCCTGAAGGGCCTGCTTGGGAACTATGTTGACCGCGTCGATTCCGGGGTGGACCGTGTGGTGGTGGTGATCGATGGGTGGCACATGCAAAAAATGGCTGAGGCGCTCCTTGGCGTTGCACATGCACAGGAGGACGGATTTGCCCTGTTGTGCCGCCGCGAGGGCCAGGCTGGCTGAAACGGTGGTTTTTCCCACGCCGCCCTTGCCCATGACGTAGAGAAATTTGCGGTCCAACAGCCCCATCGGAACTCAGCCTAGTGGCTTGGCTGGCTTGCGCCAAGGGGGCTTGGCACCTACACAGGGCTTTGGAGAATTGCATGCCAGGACGCGGTGCCACGGATTTAGGGTTTAGCGAGCCATTGATTTTTGATCGGGGTGCCCCGGGTCGCTGCGGCGCTTCTTTACCGGAATCGGATGTGCCTGCGGTGGATGCCCAGGCGGCTTTCGGGGCCCAGTTTCGTGGGGTGGCGCCTGAGCTGCCCGAAGTCTCGGAACCAGAGGTATTTCGGCACTACGTTCGGTTGAGTGGCCAGAACTTTGCCATTGATAAGGGGATGTACCCGCTGGGCTCTTGCACCATGAAGTACAACCCGAAGGTGAACGAGTGGGCGGCCCGGTTGGATGGGTTTGCGGGTTTGCATCCATGTGCGCCTGAGGAGGATTCCCAGGGGGCGTTGGAGCTGATGTTTCGCTTGGAACGTGCCCTGGCGGAGATCTGCGGAATGGACGCGGTTTCGTTGCATCCCGCGGCAGGTGCCCAGGGTGAACTGGCCGGCTTGATGATGATTTGCGCCTATCATGGGGATCAGGGGCGAAGCCCGAAGAAGGTGTTGATTCCTGATACGGCACACGGCACGAACTCGGCTTCCTGCGCCCTGAATGGGCTGGAAACCGTGTCGTTTCCCATGGGTGAGAACGGGATTGTGGATCCTGCGGCCCTGGCCCCGTTGGTTACGGAGGATGTGGCTGCCATCATGCTTACGAACCCCAACACCGTGGGTTTGTTCGAGACGCATCTTCCTCAAGTGGCGGAAATGGTGCACGCCAAGGGTGGGTTGGTGTACGGCGACGGTGCGAACCTCAATGCCATTATGGGTAAGGCCCGCCCGGGGGATCTGGGAATTGATGTGATGCAGTTCAATCTGCACAAGACCTTCACAACTCCCCATGGCGGCGGTGGGCCTGGTTGTGGCCCGGTGGCGTATAGGGCCCACTTGGACCCGTTTGCGCCGGTTCCGGTGGTGGTTCGGGATGGGGATGGTGTCTACAGGTTGGATCGCGATCGTCCGAAGACTGTGGGGAGGCTCCGCAGTTTTCAGGGCAATTTTGGGATGATGGTTCGCGCCTACAGCTACATTCGAGAACTTGGGCCGGAAGGTCTGCGGCAGGTCAGTGAACTTGCGGTGCTCAATGCCAACTACCTACGGGCGAGGCTTGGGGAGCTGTGGAACGTGCCTTTTGACCAAACCTGCATGCATGAGGTGGTGATCAACGACCGTCATCTCAAGGAAACCGGTGTGACGACCTTGGATGTGTCAAAGCGTTTGATCGACTACGGTTTTCACCCACCCACGATGTATTTCCCGTTGGTGGTGAAGGGAGCCATGCTTGTGGAGCCCACGGAAACTGAAACGCGGCAGTCCTTGGATGCATTTGTGGATGCCATGGACGCTATTCAGGAAGAGGCGAAAACCAATTCCGAACATGTGAAAACCGCGCCTCACCATACACGGTTGGGGCGGTTGGATGAGACCCGTGCAGCGCGGCAACCCGTGTTGCGGTGGCAACCTTCAAACACCCCCATGGAGCAGTAGTGGCCAATGTCAGATGTTGAAGAAGCAAACACCATTGAGGTTAGTACGGTCGACCGGATCGCAACCATCACCCTGAACCGCCCCGACCGGCGCAACGCGATTACGCGTGCCATGTACGTTCGCTTGACCGAGGTTTTCGAGGGGCTCGCCACGGACCCTGCGGTTCGTGTTGTGGTGCTGCGCGCCGAAGGTGAACATTTTTGTTCCGGCAACGATATTGGCGATTTTGCTTCGCTTGCGGAATGGAACCGCGAAAACCCGGCTCCCCTGAGGTTTGTGAAGGCCATTGCGAGCTTTCCGAAAGCCATTGTGGCGGGCGTGCAGGGGTATGCGGTGGGTGTGGGTGCCACCATGTTGTTGCACTGTGACCTGGTCTACGTGGCAGAGGATGCCCAGTTTACCTATCCATTCACGAAGCTCGGGCTTGTGCCGGAGGCGGGCTCGAGCCTGTTGCTTCCCATGCTTTTGGGCCGTGTGCGCGCCGCAGAACTTATGCTTTTGGGGGAACCGGTGAGTGCGGATCGGGCAGTGGCTCTGGGTTTGGCCAATGGCCGGGTCACAGGTGCCGATCTGCAGGCGCACATTCAAGCCCAGGCGGAGCGTTTGGTGGCGTTGCCGCCAGAGGCCCTACGCCAAACCAAGAAGTTGTACGCCCATCAGGATCTGGAGAGTCTCATGGCTCGGATCGATGCTGAAGTGGTGGTATTTACGGAGCGGCTGCAGTCTCCCGAGGTGATGGAGGCGATGACGGCGTTTTTGCAGAAGCGGGATCCGGACTTCTCTTCCTTTTCGTAGGCCTTACTTTTTTTTCGCCGGATATTCTGGTGTTTCGGTGGTGACATGGCGTTTCGGCGGTGGAGCGGTGTTTCGGCGGTGGTACCGTGTTTCGGCAGTGGCGCGGTGCCGTTGCCGATGCTACTCCATTGTTTCATTGCGCACGCGCAGAAGGAGAGTCCATGTCTGAATTGATGAGCCGAATCACCGACAAGATTGCAGCGGATCCTGAGAAGGCCAAGACCGTTGGGGCCGTGTTTCTTTTCAAGCTGAATGGCGATGATGGCGGCACCTGGACTGTGGACATGAAAGAGAACCCTGGGGTTCGCGAGGGCGAACAGGGTGCTGCGGACTGCACCATCGAGATGAGCGTGGATGATTGGAAAGGTATTCTTGCCAATCCCGGGTCTGCCATGGGGCTTTACTTCCAGGGTAAGCTCAAGGTTGCTGGCAATGCGATGTTGGCTACCAAGCTCCAGCAAATCCTAGCCTAGATCGATTTGAACTTGGGCTGACTGCGGGTTCGTGCTCTCTCAGAGCCCGTACCCTCCCCTGCTCGTCGGGGGGAAGTACCTTGTTCGTGCTCTTGTGGAGCCCTCACCGTCCCCCGCTGCCGGGGCGCTCGCACTCAACTCCAAGTTCAAATCGATCTGTGTGGGTGGTCTAGGAGTCTTTGGACTCGTCTGCCAGGTAGGACAGGATGACTTCGTCCAGGGATTTCTCGTGGGTGACGTCGTCGAAGATGGAGAGCTCTTCTTCCTTGGCTTTCAACTGGGCCTGCTTTTGGAGTTGGGCCGGCGACGGTGCGTTGAACATGGGGGATACGCCGCCTAGGTCGTCCAGGTCTACTTGGATCTCCACGTCGCCTTCCGTCTTGCGACGTTGTGCCATGATCTTTGCGACTTCTTGCTCCTGGGCGTCGTACACGCCGTCGCGCAGTGCGATGAATACGGCTTTGTGCTGCTCTTTCATCAGGGCGCGGATCTGATCCTCGAGGTCGTTTGGGTTGTGGTTTCCTTCCGCTGAGCTCCCTGTGGCGTTTTCCAGAAGGTGCGCGTAGGAGGTTTTTTTTGAGTCGATGATGCGACCACCATCTGCGAACAGGTGGGTCATGATGTGGGGGCGGGCGAGCCCCGAGTCTTCTGTTTGCAGGTGATACAGCTTTCCCGAATGACGCACATTGGTGTTGTACCCAACGAGGGGGGAGGTGTGGGTCAGGGGGGTTCCTGGGGGAGGTATGGTACCGGGACGGGCCATGGTGTCTGGCTACCAATTTAGCACAGGTGGCCTGGTGCCCATGAGAATCCGGCAGAGGGTTTTCAGGGTTCGGGCAAACGGGATGCTTTTTGGGTGGTCCGGGGGGGGTTGGGTGGTGTAAGCACGGCCCTGCTGTATTGAGGTTCCTGTTATGCCGCCATCGCCCGCTTCATCGAAATCGCCTGTACCCAAAACTGCTGTGTCCAAATCTTCCAAGACACGTCCCCTGCTGGTTCGGGAGGGTGCACGTTACACCTGTTTTGGGGATGGCCTGTGTTGCTCGGATTTGCACGGGCTTGGCCCACTTACCCGCGCAGAGGTGAAGGATCTGGAACGGATTTCCCTGGATGTGGTGGCGCGAGCGGATGAAACTGGCTTTGACGAGCCCATGCTGAAGACCCGTGAGGATGGGTATTGCCTGTTCCGTACCCAGGATCGTTGTGAGCTGCACGCCTCCCTGGGGGAGCCCGCCAAGCCGGAGGGTTGCCGGCGGTTTCCCTATGGACTTACGGCGACGCCCCTTGGGGGTCGTGTGACCACGTGGCACCGTTGCCCGTGCCGCACCCTGGGGGATCGCCCCGAGATCACGGCGGAGGGTGCGCAGGGGTCGCTTGTGGATGGTCGGGGTCGGCTTTCTGCGGACCGACGGATCGATGGTCGTGTGCCCCTGGCCCCAAGGAAATCTGTGGCCTTTTCCACTTGGGCTACCCAGGAGGAGGGGCTGTTGAGCCGTTTGCGCTCCGGTGAAACACCGGAATCGGTGTTGGACGCGCCTTCGTTTCCCGCACTTGAGGGCCTGTCGTGGGCTTCTGAGGCGGCGGAGATGCTTGAAGACGGGGTGGATGGTTCCCGTTTTGGGGTGGCCCTTGAATGGTTTGCCCACGGTATTCGGGTGCTCCATCTGGGTAAGAAGTTTGCACCCAGTGAGCTCCCCTGGGGGGATGCGTTCGATCGGGCCCAGACACGATCTACCGCGGTGGGTGTTCCCGAGGAGATGTTCGCGGATTGGCTTTCGGATGAGATATGGGCCATGCGCTGGGTGGAGTCTGCAAAGCATTTCCAGCGCGCTCGAGCGGAGTGGGCGACCCGGCTGGCCATTGGGCGTTACCTTGCGGGCCGTATTGAACTTGCGGGAACCCGTGCTGACCGTGCGGCTGCGGAGGCGATTTCAATCATTGATTTGATCGGTGATTCGGAATGGTGGACCGACATTGTGGACGCCATAAAGTAGCCCGCGGGATGGGGTGGGCGGATTCCTGCTAGGTTGGTAGCTCTATGAATCTTTTTGCCCTGATGTTGCAGGCTGCAGAGAAGATGGGGTTGCTCGCCGCAGCTGCCCTGTTTGCCGTGCTGTTGCCGCCGCTTCGGGATCGGGTGTTGGGGATTGGGGCGCGCCGGGAAAAGGCGGCGGCCCTGGTGTTTGGATTGGCCCTGTCCATTTGGGGGACGACGCTGGGTTTCCAGGTGATGGGAGAGTACGTGAGCGTGCGCACGGTGGGCGTGCTTATCGCGGCGATTCTTGGTGGTCGTAAGGCGGGTGCGGTTGCGGGGGTGGCCTCGGGGTTGTTCTTTGCGGCCCGTGTGGATGAACAGACGGCGCCCTGGGTGTTGGTGGCCTCTTCGGTGGATGGGATCCTTGCTGGACTTGTGGCGAAGCACCGGCCGGAGCTGTTTTCTCCAACCCGTGTGTTTTTTACCGCCCTGGGAATTCAGGCGGTGCATTTGGTCATTGTGGGAATGGGGTTGCTCGCTGTGGGTCACGCGGCCCGTTATCTACCCGCCTGGCCCGCCCACCTTACGAAGTTTGTGGTGAACGCGGCGGGGACGACGTTGTTTGTTTCCGTGGCGCGCCTTGTGATCAGCCGCGAGGAATCTGCTGTGGCGTTGGTGAAGGCCCGGGCCGATGCGGATCAATCTGCGTTGCAGTTGTTGCGGCAACGTTTGGAGCCCCATTTTTTGTTCAACGCGCTGAATACGCTTCGGGCGACCATTCGGGTCAACCCGGACCGGGCACGGTCGCTGGTGGACGATCTGGCGGACCTGTATCGGTACCTGCTTTCCCACCCTGAGGATGCGACGCTGAAAGAGGAATACGATCACGCCCACGCCTATCTGGCGATTGAGCAGGCCAGGCTTGGGGCGGATCGCATCACGGTCGAAATGCACCTACCCGATGCACTTGCGGGTGTGGTGGTTCCCGCCCTGTTGCTTCAGCCGTTGGTGGAAAATGCGGTTCGCCACGGGGTGGCCGCACATGAGGGCCCCGGGCGTGTGCGGGTTTCTGCGAGGATGGAGGAAGGGCGTGTGCGGGTTGAGGTGGACAACTTGCATGGGGGGCCCCGGTATTCAGGAGATACGACGGGCAACGGCATTGGCCTTGAGACGCTGCGGAGGCGTTTGACGCGCAGATTTGGGCCTGGGGCGGGGCCCCATTTGGAGGCCATCGAATCGGGGATGCGTGCTTGGCTTGAACTTCCGCCCGGGGCCGCCCAGGGCTCCTAGGGTTTCCGGGGTTTGATGCCAGGGGTTTGATGCCAGGGGTTTGATTCCAGGGGTTTGATGCCTGGGGTTTGGTGCCTTTACCTCTGCGGTGTAGGCTGAGGGTACCGCCCATGACGCTTTCTTTGCATGTATTGATTGTGGACGATGAGCCTCCGGCTCGGGATGAACTGGCGTTTCTTTTGGAGGGCCTGGAGGGGGTTCAGGTGCGTGCCCAGGCGGGGCATGCGCGTGAGGCCATGGAACAGGTGGGCGATGCAACGATCAATTTGGCATTTCTCGATCTACGCATGCCGGGCCCGGATGGATTGGCCCTTGCGGAGTTGCTGCACAATCAGCGACCGGAACTGCCCATTGTGATGGTGTCTGCTCACGACGAGGGCGCGTTGAAGGCCTTTGATGCGGGGGTGGTGGACTATCTTCTGAAGCCGGTGCGTTTGGAAAGGCTCAAGCGCACCATCGAACGGGTGCGGGCCCAGCTTGCGCAGGTGCCCCCGGGGGCGCGGCGGAGCCCGGCGACACCCCAAGACCCGTTGGAGTCGCAAGTACCCCTGGAATCGAGGGAGATGCTCGATCGCCTTGCCGTGCGATGCGAGGGTGGATTTACGGTGCTTGCGGTAAGCGATATTGCTTACTTTGAGATGGGAGATGAGTTGGTGTGGGCGGTGACCGACGGGGATCGTTTTTCGTTGGATCTCTCCCTTAGCCAGCTTGAGGCGCAGCTTCCTTGGGATGTTTTTTTTCGGTGCCATCGCAGCGCCATTGTGCGTATCGACCGGATCCGTTCGATGGAAGCGGTGGGCAACGGTACCTATGAACTTGTGCTCGATCACCCGAGCGTTGCGCGACTTCCGCTTGCCCGGGACCGCACCAAACTCCTGCGCCAACACATTCCCGTGGGTGGTTAGGTGTTCTCGGTTAGAACCTTAGGAATGCATTGAGGGAAAGGACGTGGCTTGTGGTGGTGATGGCTTTTCGGGGGACGATGACGTTGAGGTAGCCCACCTCGATGCGCAGGTGGGGGTTTGGCAAGTAGGCGATGCCTAGGAAAAGACGGTTCTGGTCAAAGCCTGATTGCAGGCCCCAGTCCGTCGTGTTCAGTTGCCACAGGACTTCGTCGGTCACCACGGCCCAGAAGGTGTTGGAGAGCCGGGCCATGCCCCGAATGAGTTCCCGGGCGCGCAGGCCGACCTGGCTTGAAGTGTGGAAGAGGCGCTGCTCAAAACGGGAGCGGGAGGCCAGTACGAACGTGGGTTCCGAAAGGTGCAGGGAGAGTTGTTGCCACGTGCGGTGTTCGTGGCGGGAGGCTTGGCTGCCATCCTCAAAATATCTGGGAAACCAACCGTAGCCGGCCCAGGCGGTGGCCCAGGGCGTGGGCCGGTACCCGAGGGCCGGGCGAAGAATCATGAGCGTAGAATCCGGCCCCTGCCGTACGTGGTTGTCCATCCACAGGGATAGTTTGTTTGAAAAATCCGCTCTTGTGGCAACCATGGACCAGGTTTGGAAGTCGCGTTCCTGGGCTTTTGCGCCGTTTTGCATTGCGAAGAAGCCGAAAAAGAGGGCAACAGCTGAGAAAATGGCTTGTTTCACGGAGCCCACACCATGGCCCACGCCGGTGGCCTCTTCCAGTTACGAAGCGCCGAATTTCCAGACCTTTCGTGGTCGTATTTGGAATCCTTGACCGAGTAGGACTCGGCCGCCATACTGCGCCGCCCAAAAAGAGAAGTTACGAATAGGGCAGAGGCCATGGCGTTACATCCAGAAAACAAAAGTAAAATCGTAGAACAGTTCCGTACCCATGAATCCGATACGGGATCCCCTGAGGTGCAAGTTGCACTGCTCACTACGCGAATTCAGTACCTTACGGATCATTTCAAGACCCACAAGAAGGATCATCACTCCCGCCGTGGTTTGTTGAAGCTTGTAAGCCTTCGCCGTGGTCTTCTGGACTACGTGAAGCGTAAGAGTTTCGATCGCTACCAGAAGCTGATTACCGAGCTTGGCATCCGTAAGTGATCGCTGGGTTCCCTGCTGTAGTCGCACGGAGCCCTGAACACCAGGGTGACCTGGGGCGTTTGTGTTGAGTGCCGTACTTGCGCTGGGTGCCATGGAAGCGCTGGGCGCCATGGAAGCGTGTGTGAGTTCCCCTGCGGGAGGAACGATCGCGCTTGGCGCGGCCAGAGATTTTAAAGAATGAAGGAAAGAGGAGGGACTATGATTCGAGAAACCGTTCAGGTCGGTGACAAGACCATTACATTTGAGACAGGCCGCATCGCGAAGCAGGCCCAGGGATCTATCATGATCACCTGTGGTGAGACCATGGTGCTTTGCACGGTGTGTGGAGCGAAAGAGGATCGTCCCGGAGTTGATTTTCTACCGCTTACGGTGGACTACATGGAGAAGACCTACGCTGCGGGCAAGATCCCCGGCGGGTTCTTCAAGCGCGAGGGCAGGTTGCGTGACAACGAGGTGCTCACCTCCCGTTTGATCGATCGCCCGTTTCGCCCCCTGTTTCCCGAGGGCTACCGGCGGGAGGTTCAGGTCATCACCACGGTGATGTCCGCAGACAAGATTAATCCTTCGGATGTGCTCGCCATGACCGGTGCCTCCGCGGCGTTGCACATCAGCCCCATTCCCTGGGATGGCCCGGTGGCAGGCGTTCGTGTGACCCGTTTGAACGGTGAGCTTATTGCGAACCCCACCTACGAGCAGATCGAGGCCGGTGATTGTGACCTCATGATTTCTGCGAGCCGCGACGCCATTGTGATGGTGGAGGGTGGCGCCGAGGAACTGAGTGAAGAGGAGTTGTTGGAGGCCCTGTTCTTTGGTCATGAGGCGATACAGCCCGTGATCGATGTGATCGAAAAGCTTCGTGCATCCATCGGTGAAGAGAAGTGGCCCTTTACGCCGCCATCCCGTGATGGAGCTATCGATAAGCGTGTGGCTGAGGTGGGTCTTGGCCCGCTGACGGAAGCCATTAACATTCACGACAAGCATTCCCGCTACGGCAAGTTGGATGAGGTGAAAAAGCAGGTTGTTGCGCAGCTTTCGTCTGAGTTCCCTGAGGGGGAAAAGGACATCAAGGAGGCCTACGGCGACCTTAAGTACAACACCATGCGTAGCCAGGTGCTCGACGAGAAGCGCCGTGTGGATGGCCGTGACTTCACGACCGTACGCCCCATTGACATTGAGGTTGGGTTGCTTCCCCGGGTCCACGGATCGTGCCTGTTCACCCGCGGTGAGACCCAGGCCATCGTGACGACTACCCTGGGTACCCGTACCGATGAGCAGAAGATTGACAATCTGGTGGAGGACTACTGGAACAACTTCATGCTCCACTACAACTTCCCTCCCTATTCCGTGGGGGAGACCCGGTTCCTCCGTGGGCCTGGGCGTCGTGAAATCGGTCACGGCCATCTTGCGGAGCGCGCCCTGCGCCAGATGATCCCATCCAGGGAAGAGTTCCCCTACACGATTCGCATCGTGAGTGAGATTACGGAATCCAACGGTTCCTCTTCCATGGCGAGTGTTTGTGGTGGTGCCCTTTCCATGATGGATACGGGTGTTCCCATTAAGAACCCTGTAGCCGGTGTGGCCATGGGTCTTATCAAGACCGGCGAGAAGTACGCGGTGCTTACCGACATCCTTGGGGATGAGGACCATCTGGGAGACATGGACTTCAAGGTGTGTGGAACCGAAAACGGAATCACCGCCATTCAGATGGACATTAAGATCAAGGGGCTCAGCCGAAAGATCATGGAGGAAGCGCTGCACCAGGCTCGCGAAGGCCGCCTGCACATTCTTGGCAAGATGAACGAGGCCCTTTCCACACCCCGTGAGGAGATGTCTGAGCACGCCCCACGCATTACCAACATTAAGGTGAAGCCGGATCAGATCCGAGTGATCATCGGGCCTGGTGGAAAGATGATTAAGACGATCATCGAAGAGACCGGTGCTCAGATCAATGTGGATGATGACGGCACGGTATCGATCGCGTCTTCTGATTCAGGGGCCATTCGTGCAGCCATTGAATGGATCGAGAAACTTACGCTCGAGCCAGAAGAGGGCATGGTGTTCACTGGACCCATTCGCCGCGTGGAACGCTACGGGGTGTTTGTGGAACTTGCGCCAGGCAAGGACGGATTGCTTCACGTTTCAGATATGTCCTGGGAGCACGTGGAAAACGTGGAAGACGAGTACAGCCTGGGTGATGAGATCGAGGTGAAGGTCACCCAGATCGACCGTGAAGGAAAGATTCGGCTTTCGAGGAAAGAGTTGCTGCCCAAGCCTGAGGGTTATGAGGAGCGTCCGGCCCGGTCCGATCGGGACGGAGATCGCGGTCGGGGACGTGACGGAGGCCGTGGTCGCGACGGTGGTCGCGGACGTGACGGTGGTCGCGGACGTGATGGAGGCCGTGGTCGCGATGGTGACCGGGATCGGCCCAGGCGCCCACGCCGTGAGGGCGATGATCGCAGGCCAGCACGTAGCCGTGACGGTGGTGGTGGTGAGGGTGCTGGGGATCAGAGCCGCGAAGGTGCAGAGGCTCCAGCGGCCAAGGTCCCCGCGGTTGCTGAGCCCACCGAGTAGCCTTTCCATTCCTCGGCCCAGGCCTATTGTCCATGGAAACGAAATTGCTTTTGCATATCCAACGGCTTCGGCCGACTGCCCAGTTGCCCCTTCGCGCAAGCGAGGGTGCGGCGGGCTGGGACGTGCACGCATGCATTGAGGAGCCCTTGGTTCTTGGGGTGGGTAAGCGCGCGCTAGTTCCCACAGGGTTTGCGATGGCCCTACCTGCCGATCATGAGGCCCAAATACGTGCCCGTTCGGGTTGGGCCTACAAGCATGGGGTGATGGTGCTCAATGGCCCCGGAACGATCGACGAGGATTACCGCGGCGAAGTGAAGGTGTTGTTGGCCAATCTTGGGCAAGAGCCTTTTACCATTCACCCGGGGGATCGGGTGGCTCAGATCGTGGTTCAGAGGGTTCCGTCTATTGTTGTGGCTGAGGTGGAAACGTTGCCGTCCACGGTGAGGGGTGCGGGCGGGTTCGGTAGTACCGGGCAGTAGTTGCGGTTCCTGGGTTGGGTGTGCTGGGTTGGGTGTGCCCGGGTTGCTGCAATGGCCAGCAACGAAAAAAGGACCCCCGAAGGAGTCCTTTTTTCGCTAAATCAGGAACTGCCTTCGTGATTAGAGGGCGCCCTCAACAAGTTGCTCGATGGTGTTCTTGGGAACGGCTCCGACCTGTTGGCCCACCACTTCTCCGCCCTTGAATACGTACAGGGTGGGGACTCCGCGGATGCCGTATTTTTGGGCCGTGCCTGGGCTTTCGTCGATGTCGATTTTTGCCACCTTGGCCCGCCCGTCATAGGCGTCAGCCACCTGGTCGATCAGGGGCGCGATTTGCCGGCAGGGGCCGCACCATGTGGCTGAGAAGTCCACCAGTACGGGTACGTCGGAGCTCAGTACTTCCTGATCGAAGTTGATGTCGTTGACTGTCAATACCTTGTCTGAGGCCATGAAGGCCCTCCTTCCTTGACTGAAACCTATTCAGCGCTGTCGTACCTACTACGTAAGCACCGCGGGGTGGGTTGTCAATTCTGCACTGGGGGCAATGGCCCCCATCCCCTCGCCGGGGCCATGTTTTTGCCGCCACTTGTGGTAGGCTGGGGAGATGGCAGACCCTCGCCCCAACTGCTTGTTTGTGTCCCAGGAGACGCTCGATCAGTGGCTCACTGAGGAACGGGTCAATATCGATGACGATAAGATGACCCTATTGCCCGCAAATATTCGATTTCAGGTGGAAACGGCACTTCGGTTCCTAAGCGAGGTTGCGGGTGGTGGAGACGAATCGAAGCTCGTGGGTAAGGTGAAAGTGCTTGAGGAGGTTGTTTCCTCTGGCGGTGAGTACGCGGCGGGCACCGTGATCTTGGGTGATAACGCCTATGAGGTGGTGGAGGGGTTTGTTGCAAAACCCTTGATCGATGAGCTGGTGGCCAGGGCAAAGAAGAGCACCGATATCTCCCAGTTGATTTCCAAGATTGAGGAAAAGAAGTCCTCGTAGGGGACGACTGAGGGTTCCATGGACGCGCAAACGTTGGATGCTGTTTTGTTTGCGGTTGTGACTGCGCTGTATGCGTTTTCCTTTGGCGGTTTTGTTTCGGTGCTTCTGCGGGGCTCACAGAGAGTGGAGCAGCTTGCGGTGGTGGTGCTTGGCATTGCACTTGTGGCTCAGTTGGTTCGTATGAGCCTTGTGGTGAGCCAATCCTCCCTGGGGGGGGTGCAGGGTTTGTTTGCACACCGCCTGTCGTCGGTTGTGGCTTTTGCCATCGGTGTGGCCTATTTGGGGGCTCGCCGTTTTCAGCGAGTCTCTCTTCTGGGGGCCTTTGTGACGCCCATTGCGTTGTTGCTTTTTGTGGGTTCGGGCCTGGCGCAGGGATCTGTGTTGTTTGAGGGGTCGGGATCCATGGCGCCCGGTGTTCCGGTTCCGCCCCACTGGCATTCCGCGTTACTTCCGGTGCACATTGGTGCAAATGTGTTTGGTGTGGCGGCGTTTGCCCTGGCCTGTGCGACGGCCGCGGCGTACTTGATTCAGGAACGTTTGCTTCGCAGCAAGCGCGTGTCTGGGCTTTTTCAGCGGCTGCCGGATCTACAAGCGTTGGATCGTTGGAGCCTACGTATGGATGGCCTGGGGTTTGGGCTGCTCACGCTTGGTGTTGTGACGGGCGCCATGGTGACCGGAAGTGAGTTCCTGGGGAGCCTTACGGTTTCCCGTTTTGTGGGATTGTTTTGCTGGGTGTTTTTTGGCTCGGTGTTGTTCATGCGTGTGGTGGCGGGGTGGCAAGGCCGCCGGGCGGCTGTCGGGACGGTGGTTGGGTTTGTGGGATTGCTTGTGGTGCTTGTGGGTTACGCCATCGGTGGCTCGGGGGTGGAGGGATGACCCCCCAGACTCCCACGGGACCGCGGGCCCACCCGATTATTGTGGGTTTGTCGCACCAGACGGCGCCGATTGAGGTGCGCGAGCAAGTCTCGGGCGGGGTTGAGGCCAATGGTGATTTGCTTCGCCATTTGATGGAGCGCCCCGTGATTCGTGAGGTTGCCGTGTTGAGTACGTGCAATCGGGTGGAGGTGTACGCCACCAGCCCCCACCCTGATGAGGCGTCCGAGACGGTGAGTGAGTTTTTGCAGTCGCGTGCTCCGGCAACGCAAATTGCGCCCCATTTGTACCGGCACCGCGATGCCCACGCCACGAAACACCTGTTTCGGGTGGCCTCCAGTTTGGATTCTTTGGTGGTGGGCGAAGCGCAGATTCTTGGGCAGTTGAAACAGGCGTTTCAGGTGGCTGCGGATTCAGGCACCGCACGAGGGTTTCTCCATCGGTGTTTTGAACGATCCCTGTTTGTTGCAAAACGGGTGCGTACGGAGACGGGCCTGGCCCAGGGATCCGTGAGTGTCAGTTCCATTGCGGTGGAGCTTGCCCGCAAGGTGTTTGGGGACTTGAACGAACGGACGGTGTTGCTTTTGGGTGCGGGTGAAATGGCGGAACTTACCGCCCAGAACCTGAAGAAGGACGGGGCCCACATCCACATGGTGGGCAGGCATGCCCAGCGATCCGAGGCGGCGGCCCAGCGGGTTGGGGTGGATTCAGTGCCCCCGGAGGAGCTGGACTCGGCGCTTCTGACAGCGGACGTGGTGATTTCTTCTACCAGTGCGCGGGAGCCGGTGTTGACCGAGTCGCGTATGCGGGAGGTGGTGAAGCGACGGAAGCACCGTCCTCTTTTTCTCATCGATATTGCGGTGCCACGGGATATCGAACCGGCCGTGGGAGATCTGAACAATACGTATCTTTTTGATATGGACGACCTTCAACGTATTGCCCAGGAGAACATGGAGGGGCGGCGTGAGGAGGCCCAGCGCGCAGAATGCATCGTGGAGGAGGAGGCACGTCTCTTTGAGCAGTGGCGCGAGTCTTTGGATGCGCAGCCCACGATTCTTGCCTTGCGTGAGCAGGTGCGTTCATCGGTGGATACGGAGCTGGGAAAAACGTTGCCGAGGCTTTCGTCCCTTTCTACAGATGAACGGAAGGCTCTTGAACATATGGCCCAATCGATCGTGAACCGTGTGTTGCACGGGCCGGTGACACAGTTGAAGGGGAGTTGTGGCGATCCGGATTTGATCCACACCACACGGCGCCTGTTTGGAATTAACGATGTGGCTGCCGACGTGGAATCTTCAGGGGAGAACAAGTGAGCTTTCGTGGTAAGACGTTACGCATCGCCACTCGTTCAAGTGCTCTGGCGCTGGTGCAGGCCCGCGCGGTGGGGGTGGCGGTTTGTGAGCACCTTGGCTGTGAGGTCGAGTTGGTGGAACGGACCACCCGTGGCGATCAGATTCAGGATCGGCCGTTGCACCAGGTGGGTGGTAAGGGGCTGTTCATCAAGGAGGTGGACGCGGCTATTCTTGATGGGGACGCGGATCTCGCCGTGCACTCCATGAAAGATTTGCCGGCTCTGCTTACACCGGGATTGCGGTTTCTTTACACGCCGCCTCGTGCGGATCCGACCGACGCCTGGGTGACGCTGCGGGGCGAGGACATTGATGATTTGGAATCGGGTGCTCGGGTGGGTACCACGTCGCTCCGACGTACTTGCCAGCTCAAGCGGCACCGGCCGGATTTGGATGTTCGACCGCTGCGTGGGAACGTGCAGACCCGGCTGCGGCGGTTGGAGGAAGGGGCCTTTGATGCGATCGTATTGGCCACGGCGGGGATTCGCCGTTTGAAGTTGGACGTGAACTTTCGATCGATTCCCAAGGGTGTGTGCTTGCCTGCCGCCGGGCAGGGGATCCTGGCGGTGGTGTGCAAGGAAGATCGGGAGGATCTTGTGGGGGCTTTGCAGGGCCTTGCCGACGAGCGCACGTGGGTGGAAGCCATTGCGGAACGGGCCTGTTTGGAAGTGTTGGAGGGCAACTGCCAGGTGCCGGTTGCCGCCCATGCGGAGTTTGATGGTGACCGGGGCCGGTTGACCCTGGGGGCCATGGTGGGCACTCCTGATGGCCTTCAGGTGCTTCATGCTTCTTCGGATGTGCAAACGCCGGAAGCTACGGATTGGCGAGCTGCAGCGAGGTCACTGGGTGACGATGTGGCGGCTACACTGCGTGATCAGGGGGCGCTCGATATTGTGAGGGAGGTGCACGCCACCCTTGCGCGCCAGCGGTTGACGTCGAATTAGCGCTACCCTGGGCTTGGGCGGGAATCACGGTCCAGGAATTGGAGGCCCTTTGGGGTTGTGGTGTACGCTCGATTTCATGGATTCTGAACGTAGGACTCGACGTAGCGAAAACTCGTTTCGGGCCCTTTGTTTTCAGCTGGATCGTGTTCGGCGCCATGAGGACGTGGAGGCGATCGCGCTTGCGGATGTGGATGGTTTGCTCCTGGCCCATGCGGGGCCTGAACCCGTGTGCGAGGAGCTGGCGGCCTACGCGCCCTTTTCGCAGGATCCGTCATTTCAGATCAGTTGGCCGGGTGCCCTGCAGGATAGGACGGTTGTTTTTGAGCCCCTGGTCATGGACGGCCAGCCCCTGTATTTGGTGTGTGCCGGCAGGCCGCGATCCGGCCGTGAGCCCTTGAACCACTCGGTTCAGGGCGTATTCCGTATTTTGGGTGCTCCTCTGGCCCGAAATCTGGATTAGTTTTTGCTTTGGATTCGCCGTGGTGGGGCCAATGCTCTAGGTTTCAGTGGTGCTTCTGGATGTGATTCAGGATCGGCGCTTGGTGATTCTTGCTGGGTCCGGTGGCGTGGGCAAAACGACCACTTCTGCTGCGGTTGCCATGGAACTTGCGCGACAGGGTTACCGCACGCTTTGCTTGACGGTGGACCCTGCGAAACGCCTGGCAGATAGCCTGGGGTTGAAGCAGGTGGGTAACGAGCCCCAGGAGGTGGATGCGTGTGTGTGGGGCGGCCGTGGTGCGGTGCGTGGGGATGCGGGTGGCGCCGTGAAAGGTGAGGCGGGTTCGCTTCACGTGGCCATGTTGGATGCCAAGCAGACGTTCGATGGGCTTGTTCGCCAGTACTCCTCAACGGAGGGGGCCGCCCAGGCGATTTTTGACAACGAGATCTACAGCTATGTTTCTCGAAACCTTGCCCATGAATACATGGCGGTGGAGCGGCTGTACACGGTTCACCAGGATACCCAATGGGATCGGATTGTATTGGACACGCCGCCCACGTCGAACGCGCTGGATTTTCTCGACGCTCCCCAACGGTTGACGGATTTACTTGATTCGCCAGCGACCCGTTGGTTTGCACTTGCGATGGAGGGACGCGGGAGATTTTCACTGAACCTGTTGACCCGTGGTGCAAAGTTGTTGTTGCAGGGGCTTTCCAAGTTCACCGGTGTTGAGTTTTTGGGCCAACTGGCGCAGTTCATCTCGGAGGTAAACGCCCTGTTTGGGGGGGTCCGACAACGGGCCCAGCGTGTGAGTGCAACGTTGCGGGGGCCGGGGGTGGGGTTTGTGCTTGTGGCCAGCCCAGATCCCATGGCGCTGGACGAGGCGCGTTACTTTCGCAACCGTCTGCGGGAAATGGATATGGACGCGCGAGCACTGGTCGTGAACAGTGTGCATCGTGTGGTGCCGGGTGAAGAACGGCCCGAGGAGTTACGGGCACAGTTGGATGGACTTCTTCAGGACATGACCGCCGGGCGTGGCGCAGCGAATGTGGAACCAGGGGTTGGGCTGATGGAGAGACTGGACCTGACGTTGGGGGAACAACGGGCCCAGGCCCAGTGGGACGCACAACAGGTGAAGAACTTCAGGGACCACGGTGGTGGTCGTGGACTTGCTGTGTTTCATGTGGCTACCGTTGAGCCTGGCGCGAATGGTATTGATCTGTTGCACCACGTGGGAGTTGAGCTGTTTCACGCTCGAAGTGAAACGGATCGTGATGCGGCAGGTGCGGGTTTGGGTTCGGGCTTGCGCGCCCATGGTGTTGCGGACAACGGCATTGACGGTAGAGGAGAGTTGCCATGAGTGGGAAGGGATTTCAGGCTTGGGTTCTTGCTGCGGGCCAGGGTACGCGCATGAAAAGCGCACTGCCAAAGGTGCTGCACGGCATTGCGGGGCGACCGATGGTGGGTTGGGCCATGGGAGCCGCCATTGAAGCCGGCGCTGACAGGCTCTGTGTGGTGGTACGCCACGGTGCGCAAGAGGTGGCACCCGTTGTGGAAGCCCTGGGCCAATCCTGGGGAGTTTCTGCGCAACTGGTGCAGCAGGGTCCTGAGAACGGCACCGGAGCAGCTGCCCTTGCGGTAGTGTGCGGGACTGAACCGGTCGCAAGTGAGGATCCGGTTGTGGTGATCCTCTACGGTGACTGCCCGCTTGTGCCGAGCGGTGTGATTCGAGCGTTGGTCGATCGGTTGGAGCAGGATTCTGCAGTGTTGGCTCTGGTGACCTCGCGATTGGAAAACCCTACCGGGTACGGCCGGATTGTGCGTGACGGAAAGGGAACCATTCAGGCGATTCGAGAACAAAAGGATTGCAGTGTGGAGGAGCAGGCCATTGCTGAGGTGAACCCGGGGATCTACGCGGCTCGTGCGAGTTTTCTTCGTGGGGCGCTACCCTCACTGACCACGGAGAACGCGCAACGGGAACTGCTGCTTACGGATATTGTGGACAGGGCAGTGGGGGCGACTTCTTCTGGTGGACCTGTGGTGACGTCCATCGACTGGCCCATGGATGAACTGCTTGGCGTCAATGATCGATGGCAGCTGGCCCAGGCGGAATCATGCATGCAGGAGAGGCTGCGGGAGGCCCATGCCCGCAATGGGGTGACGTTGCGAAACCCTGGATCGATTTCTCTGGAGGCTAGCGTGACGATTGGCGAGGATTCTGTGGTCGAATCGGGGGTGGTGCTGCGGGGTTCTACGGAGATCGGGCGTGGGGTACACGTGGATGTGGGCTGCGTGCTTGAGAACGTGACGGTGGAAGAGGGTGCACAGTTGCTGCCGTACACGGTGGCCAGGGACTGCCATATTGGTACGAAGGCTTCTGTGGGCCCGTTTGCCCACTTGCGCCCCAAAACCCAACTCGGACCCCACACCAAAGTTGGGAATTTTGTGGAGATGAAGAACACGAGCCTCGGTGCCTACTCGAAGGCTGGGCACCTTTCCTATTTGGGGGACGGTGTTGTGGGCGAGGGTGTGAACATCGGGGCGGGGACAATTTTCTGTAACTACGACGGTTGGAACAAGCACGTGACTCATTTGGAGGACGGCTCGTTCATCGGTAGCGATAGCCAACTGGTGGCCCCTGTGCGCGTGGGCCAGGGTGCCTACGTGGCTACGGGAACGACGGTAACCCAGGATGTGCCTGCCGATGGTCTCGCGATCTCCCGACCCCGGCAGCAGAACAAGGAAGGCTATGCCGCACGGTTGCGTTCCCGCCTAAAGTCCATGAAGCCAGAAGCTCCTTAACGCACTCCTCGATCACGTCAATTGAGGAGTGCGTTAGTTGCAGCTTTCCAGTCGGAGGAATTCTCCCATGTGGGATTTATCAACGTCGGGATCCCCATGGCTCTCCACCCAGGCAAGCATGTCGGCGGTCGCAAGTTCTTCGCACTGGTTTTCAATGGGTTGTTTCCAGTATCCTGGCGTGAGTTGTTTTTGATGCTCCAGGGACTTTCGAGCAGGCATTCCAAGCCCGACAATCCAGAACAAAGTGTTGTTTTCTGCTCGAAATTGGGAGTGTAAGTGTTCGACCTCGGGAATCCCGTATCCAGGACCCACATCCATGCTCATGGTGTGCAGTGAACCGATTTCTGTCATGAGGTAGCTGAGCCTTGCTTTTGCCACGGGGGATGTTGGCGCCGTGATGATCTGAACGCTTTGGTCCCGTAGGGCACTGCTGATTTCAGTGATGAACTGGGTACGTTTTCGTAGATGGATTTCGATTTTTTTTACCGTTTCCTTTGGACTGGTCGCGTAGTCTATGGACAGCTGATCGCCTTCTTTGTGGAACTCTCGGATGGCGTTGATCCGATGGTAGTCAAACCCCTCTATTTGGTAGGCGATGGCTGGTGTCATGGGGAGATTTCTTTCGGGTTGTAGTGACTGATGGAAATCCAGCCACTCTGCCAGCGTGCTGCCTTTCTTAATGCCTGTTGTGCCACCCATTTGGAGAACAAGCGCGTTCTCCACTTCCGCACCGTAGATAGCGAGTTGCCCGTAGATGGCAGCAGGGGAGGCATCGGTGGCGTTGATGGCACCACAGGACGCTGCAACCGCCCTGGCTAGCCGGTTGGCAATTAACAATGTGCCAAGGGCTGGCTCCCGGAACAGGTGAAGCAGCGCGGATTGGCTTTCGATGCCGTCAAAGATGATGTGCTGTGTGTCACGTAGGTTTCTTGGGTCGGTGTAGTAGTGGGAGATGGGGCCGTTTGTGGGGAGCTCGTTGATGAGATCCCATTGCAGATGAAATCTTTCTAGGTGTGAAAGGGGGTGGTTCACAAGATCTCGGAATTGGGTTTCGCAGTCTTGGGACCAGCTCGCCAAACGCTGTGATGTTGGAGGAAGTACCGTTGCGGCGTCTTGCAAGAACCAAGCGATCAATTCGCGAGCTACAGCGGGTTGTTCATCGGTCATGTTCAGCGTGGTGACGGTTGGCTCCCACCGAAGGCGCACCCCCTTTGCTGCTCCGTGAACCGCATTGGATTCTAGGGAGCAACTCATGAGGGAACTTGTTGCGAACAATACTGTGGTTAGTTGGAGTGTGCCCTGGGTGATTCGAGTCATTGTGAGCCTGCCAAGCATGGAGCGTGCCAACTTCGGGCATCCCCAACGTTCTCCATCGAGAAACGACCCACGGTCGTGTGTTAGTGAATGATTTCAAGGGTTAAGGGCTGGGATTTGGCTGTAAATGGGTGTTTTTGGGGGGATGTGACTGGGTTGGGGTGGGTGAAGGATTTTTTCGTGTCGAAAAATGCCTTTCGGCATGTGTCTTAATTTGGTTCAATGGGTGGATGCCGCAGAATCATTTGGAAAATCGTGAAAATTCGACCGCTGTGAATCCGGCCTACCTTGCTTTGCTTGAGGAGCTGAAGGGGGTGTTGGCCCAGGGGCGTGGGCGGGCGGAGGCGGCAGTGCGGCAGGCGGTGGTGGAAACCCAGTGGGCCTTGGGCCAGCGATTGCGGCAGGCGATGGCGCAGAACCGGGTATCTCACGGAGATGCTTGGACCCACCGTTTGGCCGGCGACCTGGGCGTTCACCCCGACACCCTCTACCAGGCGGTTCGTTTTGCAAAGGCCTTTGGGACCTTGCCCACGTACCCCCGCCTTACCTGGTCCCACTACCGGCTGCTGGCGCGCATCGACGAACCCGAGCCGCGTACGTGGTACGCAGAACTGGCATCGGAGGGGGGCCTAGGTGTGGCACGCCTGAATGAGGCGATCGCCAGCAAGCGCCACCTGGAAACCACAGGACCCAAAAAAAGATCGCCCGGCACGGTCTCGCTGAAGCGGCCCCAGGATCCGAGGTATGTGTACAGGGCCACCCTCGATCGCGTGGTGGATGGTGATACGTTGGTGATCACCCTGGATTTGGGTTTTGGGGTGCTCAAAAAGGAACGGCTTCGACTGGCCGGTGTGGACACCCCACCTGGTAGTGAGCCTGCGGGATTACGGGCGACGGAGTTTGTGAGGCGTGCGCTTCCCGTGGGAAGCACCCTGTGCGTGCAAACCAAACGCACCGACAGGTACGGTCGTTACATTGCCCACGTGATGTACTCCAAGAAACAGGTCTCCTTTGGCACACTTGCCAAGTCCGGTGCACACCTCAATCAACAGTTGTTGGACAGGGGCCTGGCGGTACCGGCGTAGTGAACGACTCTGCTTCAGTGGTCTGCGGTGGCATCTTCCATGGGCTGGAGATGGAGTGTTTGGTGACCGGTTGCGATGTCGGATGGAACGTCGACTTCTCCGTTGAAGTGGCCGCCCGGCTGTGTGCGCATCACTCCTAGAAACCTAGGCCTGCTGGAGGACCCGCTGGGTTGGGCCACAAGCCAAACGCCAACGGGAATATCCACCATGCTGTTGTTGCCCTGGGAACGGGTTGGACGCTTGGGCTCAAGATGACCCTTGAGGCAGAGGGTTCTCCCCCGTACCGGTGCATTTTCTAGGGCAGCTAGGTGAACTTGGTAGGCGGAGTGCCCCCGGGTGGGCCACGGGTTGCCGTGTTCTTGTGTGGTTGTCTGTGGTGTGGTCGCTTCTGGCGTGCCCTTTTGGGTTGTGGCGGTGAGTGTCCGATCGAACGAGGAGGCTTCGTTTGGTAGGGCCCTGTCGTTGGGCCGTGTGGTTGGGTTTGGGTGGGTGATGGGCGCGTTGGCTCCAGCACGTCGCACTTGCCTTTGTCGCCGCTCCATGTCTGCCAGGTAGGTTTGGGGTTGTGGAAACGGGTCTGCAAGGGCTGGCACGTAGCGTGGAATGTGTTGCAGGCCGCTCGGTCGCAGCCCGTCCAAGGCGCCTCCAAGGTCGATCCTTCTCCACTCGATACTTGGCGCCTCCATTCCTTGGGATTGGCCTGAGGAGCTTCGATTGGTGTCGCTGGGATTGGCCTTGGGAAACCCCACTTCCACCCAGGAGTGGGCTTCATTGCGTACGAAGCGTGCGTGTAGCCCTAGGGCCTGGGCCAGGAGAGTGAACCCGTAGGCCCGGTGTCGGCAGATGCCCTTTTTGCTGCGCACCAAATCCACAAACAGGTCCCCGGAGTTTTGGGGAGGGCTGTGGGTTTCCTGGAAGCTCCGGAAGTATTGCACGAGTTTTGCCACGGCAACATGGGTGGGCGCATTGCGTTGGATTCCAATTTGCTTCAACAGCGGGAAGGCTCTTTGTGCGACGTCTGTGGGCACACTTTTTAATGGCGTTCCTGGAAGTTGGGTTTGGGGAAGGGGGCCCGCAAAATAGGCTTGGCTTGCATCCATCAGCACCGACACACGTACCGTTGCAATGCCGGCCGTGTTTCCCTGGATCTCCGCGTAGTGGTTGTCTGCGCTGTCCTTGAAGAACTTGAGGTCGACCCTTGGAAAGGAGTCCACATGGAGAAGGCGCGTGTCCGGGGCGACTGTGGGAAAGGCCACTCGCGTTGAGTTTGAAAAGTCCAGTGGAACACTGGCCCAAAAACGATCCCTGCCCGGTGCTTCAGTTTCCCTGGGGCGATCGTCGGAGACTTCGTAGCGGTGTATTGCAACGGGTTGGGCTTGCAGGTTTCCTACGCCAAGCAACGGGGTGTTGCCGTAGCTTGCGCGATGCAGGATCCTGTCCAGGGCGGTGACCCGTTTGAATGGAGCGATCGCCGGGCGGAAAATCGCGGCGTAGTCCACCGAGCTGTCGAGGCTTGTGGTTCGGTCTGGCGCAAACAGTTGAGTGCGGGACTCGTGGTCATCTTTTGGGGGGGCGGCGGTGTCTTGGGATGGGGTGCCAGTTTCTGGGGTGCCAGTTTCTGGGGCACTGGCTGGGCTCGATATTGTGGTGTCAGGTGCGGGGAGCCATTGGCTGGAGTACAGCAATCCTGAGGGCTTGCCGTTTGGGTCAACAATCAACACATCCGCGGACCCAAACAGGGTGGCGGGTACCTGGCAGTGGGCGGGGTTGCACGGGCGGTTTGTCCCATTGGCCGTGTCTGCAGGGCTCTGGGCCGTACGGGTGCTGCAGCCGGGCCATGTGAAACTGCAGAGTAGGAGCGCCAGCTGGGTTACGCCCTGGGATCGGTACGACCTCTCGACCCCCCAGATCCTTGCGCTATGTTGCTGTCTCCTCATGTCTGGGGATGCCGTTTCCCTACCGAGTTCCTATGACTGCTATTGATATTTTGGTTGCCATTTTGGGCCTGTCTATTCTTGTGACTGTGCACGAGTATGGTCACTACATTGTTGCTTGCCGCTCGGGCATGCGTGTTTTGAAATTTAGCATTGGATTTGGCCCAGCGATTTGGAAGTTTCGGCCCAAGGGTAGCTCAACCCAGTTCCAGATCGGTATCGTTCCGTTCCTTGCCTACGTGCAAATCGCTGGAATGAACCCCCAGGACAAGGAAGACCCCAACGACCCGGCGCTGTTTCAGAACCGGAGCTGGCTTGCCCGGGCGGCCACCATTGCGGGTGGGCCCGCAGCCAACTACTTGGCGGCCTCCCTACTGGCTTTTGGGTTGGCTGTGACCGGGTGGCCTGAGGATGTGGCCAAGTCACCCATGACTGTGGGTGAACTTTCGGATGGGTTTCCAGCGCAGCAGGCGGGCCTTCAGGTGGGTGACGTAATTCTCCAGGCAGATGGCCGCGCCGTAGAGAACGTGGAAGACCTGATCGAGGTGACCAGCCCACGCGGCGGCCAGCCCACGGAATACCTGGTGGAACGGGATGGGGTTCGCCTGCCCGTATTCACAATCGTGCCCAATGACAACGACGGTCGCGGTGTGATCGGTGTGGTGCCACAGTCGGAGCGCCGTTATGTGCCCATGCCCCTTTGGGATTCCACAAAGGCGGCCGTGATGTTGCCGATTCGCATCACCGCCGCGCAAATCGCGGGCATAGGGGATATGATGAAACGTGGTTCCACGGAGGGACTCACCGGGCCCGTGGGGATGACAAAGATCGTCAGCGATCAAGCCCACGAAGGCCCCGCGGAGTACGTGCGTGTTCTGATTTTGCTTTCCGTTGCACTGGGCATGTTTAACCTACTTCCGTTTCCTGCCCTGGACGGCGGACGTTTGGTGTTTCTTTTTGTCGAACTAGTGACGCGCAAGCGCCCCAACGAACGTCTAGAAGCCCTTGTGCACACCATCGGGATTGTGTTTTTGTTGTCGATGTTGGTACTGGTGACATTCAGAGACATTGTAGGCTGATGTCGGGATCTTTTTCGTTGAGGGCGGCTTACCTCCTCGCTACATCCCTCGAAGTACAGCGCCGTACGTCTTCGGGATTTCGCTGCGGGGGCGCTCGCCCTCAACAAAAAATCTCTCCGACATCTGTGGACTGGGTTTTGTAGTGTCGGGATCTTTTTCGCTTAGGGAGCATCGGGTTCGGGCGAATGGGTTGGGGCACCATTTGATTGAATGGGTGCCGACTGGAGAGGTGGTTCACTGCACTCCCGTGGTGCTTTGCCATGGGTTTTTGGATATGGCCTGGAGCTGGAGCGGTGTCGCGGAGCGGCTTTGTGCACAGGGTTGGCGGGTGTGGGCGTTGGACTGGCGTGGCCATGGGCAAACCGACTGGTGTGCGGATCACACCCGGTATCATTTTACGGATTACATCTTCGATTTGGACGGGATCTTGCCCCAGATTTCCAAGGAGGCGGTGCACCTCGTCGGGCACTCCATGGGTGGGGTGGCGTCGTCGATGTACGCGAGCGTTCGTTCCGAGATGGTGGAGACGTTGACGCTTGTGGAGGGTTTTGGCCCGCCCTTCCTAGGCCCACTGGATGCGCCCCGGCAGCTTCGAGGGGCGTTGGATTCCCATCTGGCACAACGCGGCCGTGCGCTTCGCCCGATTCAGGGTTTGCAGGAAGCCATTCGGCGGATGCGTGTACAGCACCCTGAACTTCAGGGGGAATTGGCTGAGTTTTTGGCCAGTCATTCCACGAAGGCCCATTCTGGGTCGGCAGATCCTGGGTCGGCAGATCCTGGGTCGGGAGATCCTGGGTCGGCAGATTCTGGTAGGGCGGATGGTGAAACACTTCTGCAGTGGCGGTTTGACCCAAAGCACCGCACCATTTCGCCCACACCGTTTATTGAGGGTGTTTTTGAGGGTTTTCTTCGTCATGTGGATCGGCCCACCCTTTCGATTGTGGGGGAGCGCGGCTACCGGCCTGCCGATGAGGACAAACGAATCTCCTGGTTGGGGGATGTTCGCATGGAGACCCTCCCTGATGTGGGTCACATGATCCATTGGTTTCGGCCGGAGGATCTTGCGAAACGATTGCACAGGTTTTTTTCCGAAGTAGATCCCCCACACTCCAGGGAGGCGCGATGACACGGTATTTGAGTTTGGTTCTGGCCCTTGGTGGGGCCGCTCTTTTGAGTTCCCCGTTGGTTTCTCTTGCCCAGGTCGACCCGGAGGGGGAAGGGCCTGTTGTTCAGGAGCCTTCGCTTGAGAGCCCCCTGGTCGATGGGGAGTCGGCAGAGCCCAATGGGCGTGATGGATGGGAAGGTGAGTCGAACACTAATTTCATACCCGCTGTTCAGCCCTCCGAGGTTGGGTCCAGTTCTGGGGCCGGGTTGAGTTCTGGTGCTGGGCCGAGTTCTGGCGCTGGGCCGAGTTCCGAGGCTTCACCCACGCTCGAGGAAGAACAGAAGATGCTGCTCGGGGATGAGCAAGCCATGCTTGAGGAGGAAACCGGGTTTCAAAAAGCGTTGAGCCCCACCGACCCCCATGAGGATCCCCACGAGGCCTACTTTTTTGCCGGTTTGATGTACCGGCATATCTTTGTTCCCAAGCTCCTGCTGGATCTGTTTACCCAGGAGAATACCCCGGTGAACAATTCGGCTTTTGGTGTGGAGTTTACGCACCGCAAGGACAACTTCGATATGGTCGCAAGTGTGTGGTGGGCGGACTACGGCGGCCGTGGGCCGTTCCTAGCCACCGGGGATCCGATTGAGGATGTGGAGATTATCGATAGTGATCTGTCCGCGCTTTACCTGACGGCCACCCTGTTGTGGTCCACACCGTTTAACGATGTGGTGGCGCTCGAGTACGGGATCGGTGTGGGTTTTGGTTTGGTCATGGGCAACCTGTTTCGGACCGAGGCCCATCCTGATGGCAACGGCGGATACTCTGCCTGCAATGGGCCTGCAAACCCTGCTGATCAGGTTGCGTTTTGCGACGCGACCTCCGTAGGGGATGGGGAGGACGGTGGTCACTACAACTTGAAGGCCCGTCGATGGACCGAGGGCGGAAGTGTCCCGAATATCATGCCCTGGTTGGCGTTGCCCCATTTGGCCCTGCGAATTAAGCCGATGAAACAGCTCATGATTCGAATCGAGGGTGGTGCGGGTCTCGGTTTCTTTGCGGGCGGTTCTGTTAGTTATGGTTTCTGAGTTAGTTGTGGTTTCTGAGTTGACTGCGGAGTCCGACGGTGTGCGGTACTGGAATGAACCTCACCGCTAGGTGTTTGGCATGGCGGGTTCTGGGCCTGGTCGCTTACGTTGGGTTGTTTTCTGCCCCTGGGGTGATGGCTGACGATGGATCCACCGATACCCTCCTGGCGGAGGTGGGTGAAATCCAGATCCGTGGGGCGGATTTGGAACGTGCATGGACGGCACGGTACCCCCACCGGCCTGCGGCTGAGGTTTCCTTGGAGGAATGGCAGTCGTTTTTGGGGGTGCTTGTCCAGGAGTCCTTGGAAGTGCTCGCCGCCAAGAAGTCAGGAGTGTTTGAGGATTCTGAGTTTACAGATACGTTGAATCGTGCGGCGGTCGCGGTGTTGATTGAGCGTGAGGTCGATCAGAAAGTGACGCCTTTTTCCGAGTTTACGGACGCGCAGGTGCAGGAGTACTTGGCAGCCCATCGTGAGGCATTGGTCTTACCGGAGGAGCGTCGTGCGAGCCATGTGCTGTTTGAGACCCGCGAGCAGGCCATGGCCGCGAGGGAAGCGTTGGCTGCAAAGGACTTGAAGGCGTTTCAGCGGTTTGCCCGGGCCCATAGTAAGGACCCGGAGACGCGCCAACGTTCGGGGGAGCTTGGGTATTTCACCGTGGAGGGCATTCAGGGCACCTTGAGGGATCGTCGTGTGGAAGCGACGATTGTGGAAGCGGTGTTTGCGCTTCAACATTTGGGTGAACTTACGCCTGTCGTTCAACTTGGGTCCCGTTTTAGTGTGGCCATGCTGACCGGGCGGCGAAACACGGAGCCGGACGATGGGGCCCTTGAGGCTCGCATTCGCACCCAGCTGTGGGAGGAGGCTCGGAACGCGCGGTATCAAGCGTTTATTGCGGAGCTCAAAAAGAAATACCGCCCGGTAACCCACCCAAGGCGGGTGGAGTAGCCGGCTTTTTTTTGGGGGTGGGGCGATTTTGAACTGGGGACTGTTGACCCCAGGCCGCTCCTCTCCTACCATCGGGTGATCATGATGGAACCCTTGGACGTTGTTCATACCAAGGTGACGTATTTGGATGGCGGTGCCCCCACTGTCACGCTTCGGCGCTGCCGAATCATCGTCACTCGTAAGGGGGAGCAGCAGGAGCATGTCTTTGAACGGGACAACCTGCTTATCGGCGCATCGGAGGACAATGATCTCTGTATTGACGATGAAACCGTGAGTCGTCAGCACTGCCGCATTCGATTGGAGGGTGACGAATATGTCATCCAGGATTTGGGATCCACCAACGGAACGTTCGTCAACGGAGTTCGCATCAAGGAGGCCTATCTCGCCCAGGATTGTCGCGTGTTTTTGGGGAAATCTGAGATGCGCTTTCAACCCGTGGATGAACGGCTGCGTGTGGTGCCCTCCAATAGCGATCGCATGGGGGAGATGATTGGCCGCCATGCCAAGATGCGTGAGATCTATGCCATCCTAGAAAAGATTGCTCCCACGGACGCCACCATTGTGGTGGAGGGTGAAACCGGAACCGGCAAGGAAGTGGTTGCGCGTACGGTGCACCAGGAGTCGAAACGCCGTGAGGGGCCGTTTATGGTGTTTGATTGCGGTGCGGTGCCAGCAAATCTGATCGAGAGTGAACTTTTCGGGCACGAAAAGGGTGCCTTCACGGGGGCCGTTTCCACCCGACAGGGTGTGTTTGAAATGGCCCATGGCGGCACGGTGTTTCTCGATGAATTGGGGGAACTCGCGTTGGATCTACAGCCCAAGTTGCTGCGTGTGCTGGAGCAACGTGAGGTAAAACGCGTGGGCGGACAAAAGCCGATCAAGGTGGATGTTCGTGTGGTGGCAGCCACCAACCGGGATCTGGAGGATGAAGTCCGGGGAGGGCGATTCAGGGAGGATTTGTTTTACAGGTTGAGCGTGGTTCGGTTGAAGTTGCCGCCCCTTCGTGATCGTACGGAGGATATTGCGTTGTTGATTCAGCACTTCCTGAAATCGGGAAACTTCAACCGGGATCGTGGTGGAGAGCAGAAGGTGCGAAGCATTTCACCTTCTTCCATGGCTCGGCTTTTGGAATATGGGTGGCCAGGCAATGTTCGTGAGCTTCACAACGTGGTCGAACGGGCTGTGAGTTTTGCGGAATCGACTGTCATTGAATCGGAAGATTTACCCCATCATATTTCCCACAACGAACAGCCCATCGCGGTCATTCCTGAGGATACCCAGGTGGATGCGTTGAAATCCCAGAGCCCTTCCATCAATTTGGGAGGGACGTTCAAGAACGCCAAGGAGCAATGGGTGACCGAGTTCGAAAAGGACTACATCACCCATTTGTTGCAGCGAAACAACAACAATATTTCCCATGCGGCACGGGAAGCGGATATCGACAGGAAGTATTTTCGTAAGCTGATGAAGAAATACGGTATCGGCTCCTACGAGGCTGAGGAAGCGTAGATTGATGTACAAGCGTGTCTTACTCCCTACTGACTTTTCGTTGGCGTCTGAGCTGGCGGCGGAAACCGCCGCGTTGGAAGCCCAGTTGCACGGCGCGGAGGTTCACCTTCTCTACGTAATGGTCACGGCCCCCTTTGCACCGGTGGAGAAGGATCCGCAGACCGACCAGGCCCAAATTGAACCGGAAATCCAAGCCACGATTCATGGGGAGCTGGAACGCATACGCAGGGAGAAATTGAGTGATATTTCCCAGGTGAAGCTGGCCACGGCGGTGGCAAGAAACGCCGCGTTGGGCATTTGTGACTACGCAGAACAGCAGCAGGCCGATCTCATCATCATGGCAAAGCGGGGTCGGAGCGGCCTTTCTAGAACCCTGATTGGTGGCGTGACCGAAAAGGTGGTTCGGCACGCACCCTGTGCAGTGCTGACCTTCCGCACGAAAGCTTACGAGTAGTCGGGCCCGGCTGGGTTGCCGGTGTGGGTTGCCGGTGTGGGTTGCCTTGCCGGGTAGGGTATGATCTGCGAGTTCTATGCCGATGCCTCACCTACAAAAAGGGCCCTGCTGTGTTTGTGGCAAGGCGGCCGGGTCCATGCCGCTTGGGGGCCGTTTCTACTGCGCGCCGCACCGGGTGGAGGCCCTGCGTTCCATCCAGTTTAGTTGGGGGCGTTCAGGCCTGGTGGAGATTGTTGCACTGGTGGGTTTTGTAACCCTGGCTTCCCTTTGGGGGTACGGGGCCCTGGTAGGGCACACCGCACCGGACGCGCTTCCCACCACCCTTCTAACGGGCATTTTGCTAGCCTTTGTGCCCACTGCCATTTGGATGCGCTACGTGTACCGGCTCGATCGACTTGAGCCAGAACCCAAATGGGTGGTTGCGGGTGTGGGCGCATTGGGGGCGCTTTTGGCCATGGCAGTGGCCGTTCCCGTGGCCCGTCAGTTTTTTGAAACCCAGGCCTGGCAGCACCGGTCGGTGCTTTCCGAAGCCGTCGCGATGGTGATGGTCGATGGGGTACTGCAGCAGCTTTGTACCTTTGCTGCGGTACGTTTTACGGTTTTTCTGACAGACGAGTTTGATGATCCGATCGACGGCGTGGTTTATGCAACGGCGGCCGCATTGGGGGTGGTCACGGTCACCAACGTGGACTTTGTATTGTCCCATCAGGGTGTTCTTCCCCTGGAGGGGGCCACGCGACTGGCGTCCCATGCCCTGGTGCACGTGGCTGCCGCGGCGGTGCTTGGGTATGGAATGGGTCGTTCTAGGTTTGCATCAGATCACCGTGTTCTGGGTCGTGGTGAACTTTGGAGTGTGCTTGGTTTGGTGGGCTCGATTCTAGTCAATGGTTTCGCCAAATTGGGCGCGACGTTTGCGGGGATCGATGGTGGGGACGTTTCTCCGTGGGTGATGTTGTCGGTGTCTTTGGTGAGTGCACTGGTGGTGCTCTTGTTGGTGGATCGCCTGATCCTTCAGCTGACGCGTGAGGCACTCACCGTAGGTGTTGTCCCTGCGGAAGATAGCGATGGAGTTCCTGGGGTTGGGATCATGCGGATGTTTCCCCGCTGGCTTGGGTGGAGTGCGGCCCCTGTGGCCGTGCTGGGAATGGCGGGCGCCTGGGCCCACGTTGCCACGAGTATGAGCCCTCCCAAGAGCATTCAAGCATTGGATGGGTTGGTTTCGCTTACCCTTCCTGGTGGGTGGACTGCGGATATGACGGAGGAGGGGGTTTTTGCACAGCGCCCGTCCCTGGGGGAGCACACCCCTGAGGTGCATCTCGAACAGATGGAGGTGCCGAGTCACATGTCCGAGGACCTTTTTGTGAGTGTTGCTCGGGCGAAACGGGAACGATCCCTAGCGACTCAGCACCTGGGGTATCGGGTGCTTGAGGTGGAGACCGTAACCCTTCTGGGTCAGGAAGATGCCACCCGTGCCCACTACGCGTTGGTCCGTTTGCCCCCGCTCGATACCCCTCGCGCCCTGCCGTGGGTGGTGCTGGGTACCGATACGTATGTTCCGCTTCGGGGTCGTGGAGTGATTCGTGTAATTACGACCCAGGATGCCTACAGTTTGGAGCAGACCGAGGAAGTGGAACGGATTGTACGCTCCCTGGATCTTGTGGGTGTGCCGTGAGGGGTGGATTTGGTTTTGGCATTGTCACCGCAGGCAGGCCTGTGCGGTGGCGAGTGTGTCTTGTGTTATTGTGCCTACCGTTCTTTTTGAGGAGTGAGGATGTTCGCGGCCAGGAGCTGGAACTTGCGGATCTTCAGGCGGGGGTTCGTGCTTCTGTGCGTATTGTTTCCACAGGTGATCAGTCCCACGTGGGCACTGGCGTGATTGTTCATCCAAGGGGGTTGGTTCTCACCACCTATGATTCGGTGGGATACCTGCGCGCTGCACCGGGTGTGCTGCCTGGTTCCCTGCGTTCTGGTTCCCTGCGCTCTGGGGACAACGAATACATTCTCATGGCGTCCAATCGTTTGGGTGAACCTGCACAGGCCCGATGGGTGGCGGAAGTGGTGCAGGGGGATCTTCATCAGAACTTTGCCTTGTTGCTTGTGCGGTCCGATTTGCAGGGGCGCTCCCTAGGTTCGGGTACACGTTTGCCCTTTGTTCCGTTGGCCAAGGGAACTGGATCGGGGCCCCTGCGGGTGGGTGCTCCCACATGGCTTTTTGGGTTCTCGGAGCGGAGCGCGGGGGCCCAGGTGCATCGTCGTTCTGTGGCGCGAAGAACCCGTGATGGGCTTGATGAACTGCTCACCTATCAGTTGGATGAAGGGCTTCCTTCGGGGCTGTCCGGCGGTCTTGCGGTGGATTCGAAAGGCAGTTTGGTTGGGTTGGTAGCTCCCCGTGTGGATTCTGGGGTGGGTGGCGCAGTGGGCCAGGGAGAGTCCATTCATGTGCAGCCCCTGTCGCGGATCAACCCGGTTTGGAAACGACGGGTGGTTCGCGGACAGGTCGGAACGCCTCGGTTGGGCGCTGAACGGTTGGTGCAGGGCTATTCCTATGAGGGTGTGCTCGCTGGTCAGGGAAGTCATTCGGTTCATTTCTACGGGCTTCCCGCACGGGCAGACGGATCAGGAGACCGCATACTTCACGTGGATCCCCCATTTCAGATCACCGTGCTGGATAGGAAGGGGAGCGTTCTTCAGGCTGCGAATGGCCGGCTTGTGGTACCGGAGGGAGCCGCTGTGGTTGGGGTGGACAATTCCACGAAGATTCGAGGGTCGGGCACCTACCGAATCTGGATTGCGGGGGCCACAGAGGGTGGCGCTGAGGGCGAAGACGAAGTGCCCCCGCTTTTGAACCTGGATGAGGGGGCCATGCGGGACCTGGCCACTTCCAACGAGTTCGCGGACACGGATCTGGGAGACGGCGCGCGCGTGGCAGGTACGTCTCGTTTTGATCAGGGGGCCAATGCATGGGGATCCCTGCATGATGCGGCCACCGGCCGCCCATTGACGACAGGTCGCATTGTGGTTGCACGGCCAGGAACGTTCATGCGCGATCATTTGACCGCTTATCTGACGGGGCGGATCACGGAACGGGAGTTTCGGGAACCGTTGCTGGGGCGTGCCCGGGTAGATTTCAGGGGGCGGTTTGATATTCCGGGTCTTCCCGAACAACGGGTATACCCTGCAGCAGCCTTTGCTCCCGGGTATCGTCCTGCTTTTTTTGAGGTGCGTACCCGCCCTGGGCTGGATGACATCTACCTGGGGCGTATTCGCCTCACGCGATAGTTCGTAAACTGGGTCACTGCCAACTCCCGAAGTGGTCTAGGAGTAGCCCAGTACCAGGCCACGGGTGAGTACGTACCATCCATCCACGGCTACGAAGAGCAGCAACTTAAACGGTAGGGATACCGTGGTGGGCGAAAGCATGTGCATGCCCAGTGCCAGGAGAAGGTTGGCCACGACCATGTCGACGATAAGAAATGGGATGAAGATGAAGAAACCCATTTGAAAAGCTTCCTTGAGTTCGGTGATCAGGAAGGCAGGAAGAGCCACCATGAAGTCGGTCTCTTCGATGGAGGAGTGTGGGGTAGCCTTTGCACTATTGTTTGAGCCCCGGGGCTGTCGTCCACGTTGGGCAAGGCTTGCGAACAGCGCCCGTTCTCGGGCTCCGGAGTTGCGCACGAGGAAGTCCCGTATGGGTTCCTTTCCCTTGTCCCATTTTTCCCAAAGGGCGGTGAAATCTAGATCCTGGTTGTTGCTCGACTTCGAGGACCCTGATTTCGAAGGAATCTTCGCGCCGGAAACCCCCGCAACAACAGATTGGGCGCTGAGCCCCCCGGCCTGGTCGGAGGCATCGAGGAAAACGGGATACATGATGTAGAGCGACAGCAGCGCGGAGAGTGCGGTGACCACGGTGCCGGATGGAACCTGGCCTGTGCCCATGGCGTTGCGGAGAATGGAGAAAACAACCGACAGTTTGACGAAGCTTGTTCCCACCATGAATGCAAAGGGTACCAGGGCCAAAAGGCCGAGCAGCAGAAGTGTGGAGAGGGTAGGCGATGCCATGGTTTAGAAGATGGTGTGGTTCCCTGTGTTTTCAAGTGGACGGGATTCAATCCGTCGGGGAGGGATCGGCGCTGGATTCTGGCCCGTTCGGTGTTGATTCTGATCGGAGCAGGGTGGGTGGCCCACTTGCGCCGGTGCCCACGAGCAGCTCCTCGTTGTCGACCTGGATTCGCCATATGGAATGCTTGGCGTCCAGCGGAAGCTTTTCAAGAACTTTCATGGTGCTGGAGGTGTGTCCCTTGGCGTGTAGCCAGCGCAGGTTGCCCATGCCGTGCTTTGCGCCCCACTTCAGGACTATCCAAGCGAGCAAGCAGATCGCCACCAGAGACAGCAGTATTTGCAGTAGATCCCAGCCGTAACCTTCGGGAAACCAACCCTGCTGTGCGACCTCAGGCACGCCTATTTACAGTACCGATTGGCTCAGAAGTTCGACCACGTCCAGTTGGGCGATCTCTTCTTCTTTTTCGTAGGCCTTGAGGCCGTCGGTGAGCATGGTCATGCAGAAGGGGCAGCCGCTGGCGACCGTGTCTGCGCCAGTGTCGAGCAGTTGTAGGGTGCGTTTTTTGTTCACCCGGTTTTCGTTCTGCTCTTCCATCCACATTTGGGCACCGCCCGCGCCGCAGCAAAGCCCCTTGCTTCGGTTAGCGTTTTCTACCTCTACCAGTTCCACCCCTGGAATGGATGAGAGTACCTCCCGGGGGGATTCGTAGACGTTGTTGTAGCGGCCGAGGTAACAGCTGTCGTGAAAGGCCACTTTCGCTTGGACGGACTTTTCGGGCACGAGCTTTCCTCGGGCGATGAGGCCGTTGAGAAACTCCGTGTGGTGGACCACGTCGAACTTACCACCGAAGTCCGGGTATTCGTTGGCCAGCGTGTTGAAACAGTGGGGGCAGGTGGTGACGATGGTCTTCTTGCCAACACCGTAACCATTCATGGTTTCGACATTTTGCTCTGCCAACATCTGAAAGAGGTATTCGTTGCCCGCGCGCCGTGCGGGGTCACCGGTGCAGGTTTCCTCGGAACCAAGGATTGCAAAATCCACCTCGGCTTTCTTGAGTAGCTTGGCCATGGACTTGGCGGTTTTCTGGGCACGCATGTCGTAGCTGGCGGCACAGCCCACCCAATAGAGTACGGCGGCGTCCGGGTGGTCGGCGATCAGGGGAATCTCTTCGCCATCGGCCCAGTTGCCACGATCCATGGCGGATTGGTTCCAGGGGTTGCCGTTGGTTTCCATTCCCATGAAGGGGCGTTGCAGTTCGGCGGGCATTTCTCCCTGCATCATGACCTGGTCCCGGCGCATGCCGACGATCTTGTCCACGTAGGAGATCATGACGGGGCATTGTTCCTCGCAGGCGCCGCAGGTGGTGCAACCCCAGATGACATCGGGGTTGATGATCCCTGGGATGAGTTCGATGCCCTGTTCGGCACGGAAGTAGGCGTCCGCGGGGGGCTTGGGGAAGGTGTGAATTTCCTCTTTTTCACCGATGGGCGGGTTCGCATTGGCCCATTCAAAGGGCTCTTCTCCCGTGAGTGCGGCTTCGGCGTCGTACAGGTTGTCGCGCAGGGCAAGCGTGAGGTGCTTCGGGGAGAGTTTTTTGTCGGTGGTGTAGGCGGGGCAGTTGTCGCTGCATCGGCCACATTCGGTGCAGGTGTAGAGGTCAAGGATTTGGGCCCAGGATAGGTCGGTGACCTTGGAAATGCCGATGGGCTCGTCGCGTTCCACTTTGCCTTCCAAGTCCTCCACGTTGGGTAGGGCGCCCCTGGGGGTGCGATCCCGTACGAAGACGTTGGGAATGGCGGTGATGATGTGGAAGTGCTTTGAGAAGGGCAGGATGTTGAGAAAGATGAGTACCAGGGCGATGTGCACCCAGAATCCTGCGTGGGCCATGACGGTCAGGAGGCTTTCATCCAACCCTTGAAACAGAAAGGAGAGGCTCGAACCCAACCATTCGGCATGGAGGTGCAGGGGTTCGCCGGTCACCCGGGATTGCAACACAAACCAGGCGCCGTCATACACGGCATCTGCGATCATCATGGTGCCAATGATGCCAAGTATGACCAGGCCTTCGGTGCTGAGGGTCATGCGTTGGGATTTGACGACCGCTCGCAGGTACACGAAGGCGCCCACTCCTGCGAGCACCATGGCGATTACCGTATCCTTGGCGAAGCCGTAGAGTTGGCCCAGAAGCGATTCCTGGCCCAGGATTCCCCAGAAGTCGAAGTAGGGGTCGTACCCGCGGGCGGCGAGCATTAGACTTCGAATGGTAAGTACCTGGAAGCCTACGAAAATCATGATGTGGGCCACGCCCGCGAGGCGGTACTTGGGCATCTTCAGTTGGCCAAACGCGTACACCACGGTGTCGCGAATGCGGCCCATCAGTTCGCCGTCTGCCAGGGTGAAACGGGGCTCGGGCACGCCGACCGTAAGCTGCCGCCATCGCCGGGCTGCCGACCATGCAAAGAAACCCAATGTTCCGAAGAACAGCAATGTCATGTAAACGGGACCCACGTGACCTCCTTAAATCGTCTGGCTGATTGCCTGGCCGCCCTGTCGTCAGACTGGGTCGTCAGGCTCGTTTGTTACTGTGAGTGGCTAGTACTCGCCGAACAGATCCTGGATGCGCACCTCGAGGGAGGTGGCTACCTTGTACAGGGAGCTGATGGACGCGCTGGATTCGGCACGTTCGATTTGGCTAAGTAGGGATACGCTGAGACCGGTTCGGCGGGCCATTTGCTTGAGCGTGAGGGTGCGATCCTTGCGGAGATTACGAATGGTTTCGCCGATGACGCGGTGGAGGTTTTCTTCGGGGGTGCGTAGCAGTCCCTTTTTCCGCATGACCCGGTTGACGACCTCGCGGAACTCCTCAGGATTGAAGGGTTTCTTTAGGTAGTCCACGGCGTCGAGCTTCATGGACTGCACGGCCGTCTCAAACGAGGGATAGCCGGTGAAAATTACGACGGCCACATCCGTGTCGATGCGGCGAACTCGTTGTAGGAGTTCCAGGCCGTCGATCTGGGGCATCATGAGATCCAATACGACGAGGTGGTAGCCACCCACCTTGACCTCCTGTTCGGCACCCTGGGGATCGGTTAGGGTTTTGACTTGAAAGCCGTCCTTTGCGAGGAACGTTTCCATGTACTCACAGATGGCCTGATCGTCGTCGACCACCAGTACCCTCATCGGCGTTACTCCCTTCATCTGTGCCTCCATTTGCTCCCCCTCGTTTACCTGTTTGTTTATCTGTTTTGCTGGCTGTGTTGCTTGATTGTGGCCAACAGTGTCCTGCGGCCGGTCGGGGCGAGAGGATTTGAACCTCCGACCTCACGGTCCCGAACCGTGCGCGCTACCAAGCTGCGCTACGCCCCGATCCCAGAACCCAATTTTTTGAGTTCCAGTGTCGGCGGAAGCTAGTGGCAGGGACATGGAGTGTCAAACCCTGAGATCCAAGTTCTTCAGTCTCATCAAACTTGTTTGGCTTTGGGAGTTGGATAGCTAGGGACCGAAACGGATTTTCAAACCGCTCCACGGATCGGTGTCGGATCGTACTAGTACGTTTGAAATGATTGATTAATTTTCGAACCTGGGTCGTTTTTTTACGTGGATAGGTGCGTGTTCTTTTAGGGCAGGACGCTAGGATATGGGGTTGTTCCAGCCGAAGAGTTGGTAGATGTCGCAGTCCTCGAGCCAGGGGCCGATACGGTGGGCGCCGTCTGGGTCCCGTTCTACAGGAGCAGAACAATCCGTTGTTGCTGTACTCGCGTTGGATTGGGGATTGATGCGTTGGAATTGGGGGCACTGGGCTTCGAAGGCCTGGGCGACCTGAAGGCCTTCTTCCTGGGTGGGTGAGCACACGCTGTACCAAAGGGTGCCGCCGGGGCGGACGAGTTGGGCGGCTCGGGCGAGGATTGCGGTTTGGATTTTTCCCATTCGCCTTGGATCTTCTTTTTCAACGCGTAGGAGAATTTCGGGGCGCCGGTGAACCGTACCCAGGCCGGTACAGGGGACGTCGGCAAAGACCACGTCGAAGTCCTGGGGGACGTTTGCGGTCCCCACGGTGAGGTCCACGGCAAGGCATTGGAGATTGGCGGTGTTGAGGTGAATGCGTTCCGCCGCGGGAACCATCTTATCCAGGGAACGGTCGTCGATGTCGATGGCCACGACTTTGCTCCCGGTGTTTTCGAGGCGTTCCAGGAAGTAGAGTGTCTTTCCTCCGTGCCCCGCGCAGAGGTCGGCTACCTTCTCTCCAGGTTTCAGGGGAACGAGGCCGGTGACGAGCTGCGCGCCCAGTTCCTGTAGGGAAAAATCCCCCTCCTGGTACGGCCCAAGATCACGGGGATTGCCCAGGCTCTTGGCCAGGATAGCGTGGGGCAGGAGCTGCGATGGCTGAAGAGTCGCCTTGGGCCGCTGGGCCGACAGGGCCTGGATGACCCTGTCCCGTGTGGTCCGGTGGCGGTGAATGCGGATGCCCATGGGAGGAGGTCCGGTTTCTGTTTGGTGGGCTCGACCGGTAAGGAAGGTCTCCGCGCGCTCGTCTCCTAGGGATTCCCGCAGGTTTCGTGCAAGCCACTCGGGAACGCTGAGGCGGTGACGGTCGCAGGGAAGGTCATCGGCGTTTTCAGCGACCCTTCGGAGAATGGCGTTGCAGACCCGCGCAAGGGATTGGCCCCGTTTCATCCGTACGATATCCACTGAGGTATGGACCACGCCATGGGGCGGTTTGCGTTTGAGTCCAATGAGTTCGTAGGTCGCGCTGCGAAGCACGGCCTTAAGCCAGCTGTCCAGTTGCTCTGGGGGCTGCCGAAGGAAACGGCCGTAGGCGGCGTCGATTTGGGGCAGGGCCCGGAGGGTCCCGTAGACCAGCTCCGTGGATAGGCCGGAGTCCCGGGTGTCCAGGTTGGCGCGGCGAAGTTCCGCGTCCAGGGCTCGGGACGCAAAGGCGCCCTGATCGTCCACGCGGTGCAGTACGTGGGCCGCCACCCCCCGGGCGCCGTCAAGTACGGGTTCAGCCACGGCCGGGCCCCCGGGTAGGGGTGAAACAACTCTTTCGGCGGAAGGAAGTCCCATGGTAGGCTGAGCATTGAATTTTCATGAGCTCCGTGGTTCTACTCGCAGAAGCTGATCCCTTCGACCTGAAACTCCTTGAAGAGGTGTGTGAGAACGCCGGCTATGAGGTGATCACTGCGTCCAATGGGGAGGAGATCCTTGATATTATCGCCCGGGACCGCCCGGATCTCGTGGTGATGGACATTGCGGTACCGGTCATGGACGGGCTGAAGGTGTTGCGGATCCTGAAGGAGGATCACGACCTTTCCCGGATCCCGGTGGTGATGGCGGCGCCAGTGGATGATGACGAGTTGCGCGCGAAGGGCATTGAACTGGGCGCCCAGGATTACATTACCAAGCCCTACCGTGTGTTTGAGGTGCAGCAGCGCATTCGCAACCTAATCCGGGTGCGTAGCGCCGAGAATGAGGCCGCCCGTGCCCGGGCCTTGGTGCGCAATGCGGACGTCATCGACCCGGAGACAAAGGCGGGCACGGAGCTGCAGCTGCATATCAGTTTGGACTATGAACTAACCCGCGCCGCTCGCTACAAGCACAATCTTTCCTGTGTGTTGGTGAAGTTGAAGAACGCGGGGGCCATTCAAATGGCGACGGACCCGGTGACCCGTGCTGAGATATTTGGCAAGGTCGGGGACGTATTGAGATCCTGTATTCGGGGTATCGACCACATGTTTCGCTCTGGCTCCACCGAGTTTGCGCTGTTGTTGCCGGAAACCGACAAGGAAGGCACTGCAGTTGTGGCCGGGCGTATTCAGGAACGCTTGGATGCGCACGAAATTAGCCATTCGGAGGAACACCCCAAGCCCATTGTGAGCGTGGGGGTGGCTAGTTACCCCGAAGACGGGACGGCCGCCGATCAGAGCTTGTTACAAAAAGCGCGCGATCAACTTTAGTGCGGCGAAAACGGCGCCCGCCGTGAGCAATGTAATGCCTGTGCCCAGTAGGATTGTACCCAGTAGGTTGGTGCGGGGCCGGATTGTGCGGTTCTGGGTGGAGCGCCGGACGGTCTGAAGATCCAAGGGGATGGATGGATCGTTGGGCCGTTGGGGTTTGGACGCAACGGTTGCGGGCAGTGCATTTCGTTGGGGTGCGGGTGACCCCTGTTCTGGTCGTGTTGGTTTGCTCTCGGGCCGTGGCTGTTCTTGGGTGGCCTGAAAGGGGAGGCTATCGAAGGTGGCTTGGGCCTGGGTTGAGGCGGGTTGCACTGTGGGTTGTACGGTGTGTTGCGCTGGGTGTTCCGAGGGGTGGGGTACGGTGCCCATGGGTCCAGTTCGTGCGGGTTCTTGGTTCCTATTGTGAGCCTGCGTTGGGGCGGGTAGGAGTTGTTGCAGGGACCGCTTGAGTAGGCTGGCGCTTTTGGGGCGAACGTCGGGGATGCGGGCCATGGCGGTGAGTACGAGATCCACAAGTGGCTGGGGTAGGTCTGGGCGGTGCTGGTGTAGAGGTTCTACCTGGCCGCTAAGAATGGAAGCCAGTGCATCGGTTGCGGTTCTTCCCGTGAAGGGGGGTGTTCCTGCAAGCATTTCGTAGAGCACGATGCCAACGGCGTAGACGTCTGTTTGTGGGGTTACCTGGGTGTCGTCCTGCAGTTGTTCCGGGGCCATGTAGCGTGGGGTGCCGAGGAACTGGCCGGTGTGGGTAAGGCGTTCTCGATCGAAAGCCTTGGCAATGCCGAAGTCGAGCAGTTTGAGCAGGGGCGTGGGGTGCTCATGCTCCTGGGAGTTCTGTGGTGGAACGATGAAGATATTCTCGGGTTTTAGGTCGCGGTGGATCACGCCTGCTTCGTGGGCCGCCTGCAGGCCATTGCAAATCGCGATGCCGAATCCCAGAGCGGTGTGCAGCGGCAAAGGCCCAGTTTCACTCAGGTACTCGCGTAGGGTTTTGCCCTCCAGGTGTTCCATGACCACGAAGACGCGCCCGTCGTCGAGCTCACCGTAGGTTTCGGTGCGTACCAGGTTGGGGTGGCTTAGGTGTTGGAGCAGGGCGCCTTCCCTACGCAACCGTTCTGCGGCGTGATGGGCGTTGACGAGGGAGGATTTAAGGACTTTGGCGGCCTTGGTGGCCTGTTGAGGATTTGTGCGTTCCAATGCCAAGTCGGTGACCTGGTAGACCGTGGCCATGCCACCCGTGCCGAGTACACTTTGCACACGAAAACGACCGGCGAGGATTTCGCCCTTGGATAGGGTTTTCATGGATGGGTCTAAATTCCAACGTGGTCTAGGGTTCGGTGGGGCGCCCACGTAGGAAGGGTTGCAATGGCCCGAGGGGATCCATGATCTGGCCGTCCACGTGGAACTCAAGGTGGAGGTGGGCCGCAGAGCTGCGCATTCCGGTGCGGCCTACGGTTCCCAATTGTTGGCCAAGGGCCAGGCGGGTGCCGCGGGAGACATGAACCTCTTGCAGGTGCATGTAGCAGGTACGAAAGGTAACGGGTTCGTGCGTGTCTGTTTCGGTGGTCTGTTGTGGTTGGGTTTCGAGGGTGGCGTGGCGCACGCACACGAAACGCCCTCCGGCTCCCAGGCTTCGCCGCGGAACGGTGTTGTATTCGCTGGGCTCAAGGGGTTTTCGGTGTTTGGGTCCGGGAAGGTCGACACCGGCGAAAATCACGGTTCCGTTGGCCATGGCGCGTACGGGTTCACCCGGCATGGATTCCAGATCGAGGCCGCGATGCCTGCGGGCACCGTGCTCCCTTTCGGTGCCGAGGCCACTGCTGGGTACGCGTGGTGCGCCATCCAGTGGTGCGCCCAGCATGACCCCCCGAAATGGGTAGGGGGGCACAGAAGCATGGGCACCGTAGTATTGGAGCAGCCGCCGGCGATCGGTGAATAGGCGGTCCTCCTGCCGGGCGCTTCGTACGCGGTCGCCCCAGATGTAGTGGGAAACGGCGTGCCGGTGGGGTTGTTGGGTGTAGTGCTGGTCCACTTCCTCGTGTTGGTGGTTCCAGCTGGAGAGGAAGGCGGCGGCAAAGTAGAGGCTCTCCTGGGTGCGTTCAATGCGTGCGGGGCCAAATATGAAGGGCGTGATGGGTAGTTGGGTTTTGGACCAGGCGCTGTTTTCTTTGATGTAGTAGTGGTAGGCGCCGCCCTTGATGGAGGTGCGGTACATGGCGGGCTCGAGGCCCATGGGGCCCACACCACCGTAGAGATGTTGGGGGGTATTGGGTCGGCAGCCCCCCAGCGTCTGGCGGTAGAGTAGGGCGCCCAGGAGAAACGGATCGGTGTCGAACTGTTTTCCGTAGGTGATCATCCAGTCCGCGTAGCGGTGCGCACGTTGTGGCCCCATGCCCTGGCAAAGTTGCCGAAGTGCGGTGGACATGCGCTCGATGTCAACGGTCTGGGGGCTGTGGGGTTCCTGGGGCCATTCGGTGGGGGTCACCCGCACGGCAGCCACATGGTTGGGCTGGAGCCCTATTCGCCTGCGGGTCCGCCAGGGGGTGCGCGTGGTTGGGTGGGTTTGTTGGGATGGGGTTGCGGCTGTTTCCGCGGTGATGTGGGTTTGGGTGCCGGTATCTGCCCTGACCCGTTGGAACATCAGGAGGCTCGGCACGAGTAGGCATAGAAAGGCCAGGGTGGGTTTCAGGGTCACGTACTAAGACTAGCTCCCGGTAGCCCTACGCCCAAGGAACCGTACCCGGTCGCTGTGTGCCCAGTCGCCGTGCCCAGTCGCTGTGCCCAGTCGCCGTGTCCAGCAACAGGGTGCTGTTCACCCAGGGTTTGCGCTGTGGCCGGTACTGCACTAGAGTAACCGGTATTCCCGATGGGTTATTTGCTTCTGGTTTTTTGGAGCGTAGTTGCCATCGGGAGACTAAGGTCGGCGGCCCATGTCAGGTGAAAAGTTCCAGGTGATTACAGCAAACCGAACCGATGACGGGTACGTGGTGTACCTGGCTGCCGATCGGTCCTGGACCACTTCGTTTCAGGATGCCCTTGTTTTTGACAGCGGAGCTACGGATTCTGGTGAATCCCTAGATGGGTTACTGGCGTGGGCTGGTTTGCAGCAGCGGGATGTCTGCGACCCGTATTTCTTTGCGGTGGAACGGGGCGACGATGGGGCTCTCGGTACCCTGAGCGCCCGGGAACGAATTCGTGCGGCTGGCCCTGAAGCCACGCTGCGCGTGTGGGGCTACGCCTAGGTTAGGAATCGACGGATGTACCAATACAACGAGTTTGATCAGAAGATTGTTCGGCAGCGTGCGGCGCAGTTTGGGGATCAGGTACGCCGTAGGCTTTCGGGAGAGGTGACGGAGAACGAGTTCAAGCCCCTGCGCTTGCAGAATGGTCTCTACATGCAGTTGCACGCGTACATGTTGCGGGTTGCGATTCCCTATGGGCTGCTTTCCTCGGCACAACTGCGTAAGCTCGCGCACATCGCGCGGACCTACGACAGGGATTACGCCCACTTCACCACGCGGCAGAACATTCAGTACAACTGGCCCAAGCTGCAAGACGTGCCGAAAATTCTGGAGGAACTGGCCGAGGTGGAGATGCATGCCATTCAGACCAGTGGCAACTGCATTCGAAACATCACTTCCGATCCGTTTGCGGGCGTGGCCAGGGACGAGATCGAGGACCCGCGGCCCTATTGCGAATTGCTGCGGCAGTGGTCCACCTTTCACCCGGAGTTCGCGTACCTTCCACGTAAGTTTAAATTTGCTGTGACCGGTGCGGAGGAAGACCGGGCTGCGATTCAGGTGCACGACATTGGCATTCGGCTTGTGCGCGGCGAAGACGGAACGGTGGGTTTGGCCTTCTACGTGGGTGGCGGCCTTGGGCGAACACCTTTTGTGGCTCCCTGCATCCAACCGTTTGTGCCGAAGGCGCACCTGCTGACCTATTCTGAAGCCATTTTGCGGGTCTACAATCGATTGGGGCGTCGCGACAACATGTACAAGGCCCGCATTAAGATCCTGGTGAAATCCATGGGTGCCGAGGCCTTTGCACACGCCGTGGAAGAAGAGTGGCAGTACATCAAGGATGGGCCGTTGCAGTTGCGCGAGCAGGATATTGCGCGTGTGAAGAGCTACTTCCAGGAACCGGAGTACCCGGTGTTCCAGGGAACGGCGCCGACGGTGGAGTCTTTGATGCTCTCCAAGGAGAAGCCTTCTGACCCTGCGTTTTCTGCGTGGGTGGACAACAACGTGGTGGGCCACCGCAAGCCGGGGTACGTGGCGGTGTCGCTTTCCATGAAAAGGGAAACCCTTCCCCCGGGTGACGTGACCGACAACCACTTGGATGCCCTGGCAGATTTGGCAGATCGCTACAGCATGGGTGAGGCCGTGGTGACGCACCGACAGAACGTGGTGTTTCCCAACGTGCAGGTGGCCCTGTTGCCTCCGCTTTGGGAGGAACTTACCCAACTAGGATTTGCGACCCCCAATCTTCAACGACTGACCGATGTGATTGCATGCCCTGGTTTGGACTTTTGCAACTTGGCGAACGCACGCTCCATCCCGGTGGCCATGCGAATCACCGAACGGTTCCAGGATTTGGAAAAACTCTACGAGTTGGGCCAGGTGACGTTGAACATCTCGGGTTGCATCAATGCTTGCGGGCACCACCACGTGGGCAATCTAGGTGTGCTTGGGATCGATAAGTTGGGTGTGGAGCACTACCAGCTGATGTTGGGCGGCTCGTCGGCCAATGACGCGTCCATCGGAAAGATTCTGGGCAAGGCGTTTACGGAACACGAAATTGCGGATGCGGTTGAAAAAGCACTGCTTTGCTACATCGGGTTGCGTACCTCCCCCCAGGAGTCGTTTTTGGCGACCTACCGCCGGGTGGGTGCCCAACCGTTTAAGGATGCGGTCTATGGAGATCATTAGAAAAGCAACACCTACCGATACCGTTCCCCGTTGGGAAGTGGTGCAAGAGGATTGTGTGCATGCGGAGGATTCCCAGGCTCTTGCCAGTTCTGGTCAGGTGACAGTGACGCTTGAACGTTGGCGGGCAGAGGCTGACGCCTTGAAGGCGCGGGGGCAGGTGGGTTTGCGCGTGCTGGGGGAGGTGGATCCTGGTGACTACGCAGATGTGCTGCCCCATGTGGATTTGGTGTGTATCCAGTTCCCAAAGTTTGCCGATGGACGCGGTTATTCTGCTGCACGCCTTTTGCGTGAGCGTTATGGTTTTACGGGTACGTTGCGCGCCCTGGGCGATGTGTTGCGGGATCAACTGAACTACATGGCTCGGTGTGGATTTGATTCCTTTGTCATGGCACCGGGTAAGGATCCCCGGGCCAGCCTCTCTGCGTTTGAGGATTTTTCGGAGTCTTACCAACCTGCGGCTGACGAGGTGTTGCCGTTGTGGCGTCGTGCGTCCCTGCCTGGCTTTTCCTTGTCTGACTTTTCCAAGGTGGACGGCAACCGGGAAGGCGCGGCGTAGACCGTATCGTTTTTCGGGGGAACTATGGGCGCCAGCGATTCGTCTGAGATTGCCCGTTTTCATCGGGAGTTGGAGGGGGCAACCGCACAGGAGGTGGTTGCGTGGGTCGCTTCCCGTTTTTGGGAGGATGCCCGCCCTGAACAGGTGGTGATGACCTCTAGTTTTGGGGCCCAATCTGCGGTGATGCTGCACCTGGTGACCCGGGTCATGGCACGTGTACCGGTGGTGCTCATCGATACGGGATACCTCTTTGCGGAAACCTACCGGTTTGTGGAGGAACTGAAGGCTCGGTTCTCCTTGGATGTGCGTGTGTTTCGTTCGGCGTGGAGTGCGGCCTACCAGGAGGCCGTTCACGGCAAGCTTTGGGAGCAGGGGGAAGAGGGGGTGCAGCACTACCTTGCGCTTAACAAGGTGGAGCCCATGGCTGAAGCGGTCCGAACGTTGCAACCCAGGGCTTGGATTTCAGGTGTGCGTGGGAGCCAAACGGATCACCGAAAGGATTTACGGTTTGTTGAGGAGGGCCATGCTCCAGAAGCGAAAGGGCAGTCTGCCCATTCCTTTTTTCGGGTGCATCCGCTGCTGCAATGGAATGACGATGACGTGCATGCCTATCTTCGGGAGCACGGCCTGCCGGTACATCCCCTGGTGGCCGACGGATATCATTCCATTGGGGATGTTCATTCCACCCTTCCCACGGTGGAGGGGCAGGACCCAAGGGAAGGCCGTATTCTGGGGAAAAAACACGAGTGCGGGATCCACACGGAGCTGTCCGCTGCGGCCAATCGAAGTTTGACCTCCAGCAAGCTGTAGTCGTGGGAGGGTCCCCGTGATTCGACCTTTTGATTCGTTGGGCCAGGTGTGCCATGGATGGTGCCATGGGTTCATTTGAAGGTAAGACAGTTTTTATTACGGGTTCGAGTCGTGGTTTGGGCAAGGCCATCGGCCTTCGCTTTGCGGCGGAGGGTGCCAACGTTGTGGTGGTTGCTAAAACCGTGGAACCCCACCCTCGACTTCCTGGCACGATCTATACCGCTGCGGAAGAAATGAACGCTGCAGGTGGCAAAGGCTTGGCTATTCAGACGGACCTGCGATCTGAGGAGCAAATCAATGCTGCAGTGGACAAGGCGGTGGAGACCTTTGGTGGCATCGACATTTTGGTCAACAACGCCAGTGCCCTGCATTTGATCAACACCTTGGGTACCACAGCCAAGCGTTACGACCTGATGACACAGGTGAACGTTCGTGGAACTTTCTTTGCGGGCAAGGCCTGTATTCCCCATCTTGCGAAGGCTGAGAACCCCCACATTCTGAATATTTCCCCACCGTTGAATTTGGATCCCCGTTGGTTTGCGCAGTCGTTGGCCTACACCATTACCAAGTATGGAATGAGCATGTGCGTGTTGGGTTGGGCTGAGGAACTCAAGGACCAGGGCATTGCGGCCAACTGCCTGTGGCCCAAGACCCTGATCGACACCTCGGCGGTGCAAAACCTGTTGGGTGGTCCAGATATGGCCAAGCGCGGGCGCACGACGGACATCGTGGGTGATGCGGCCCATGCGATTTGCAGTCGGCCCAGCCGAGAATGTACGGGCAACTTTTTTATCGACGAAGACATCCTTCGTGAGACGGGTGTGGAAGATTTTGATAAATACGCCATTGATCCCAGTCAGGAACTGGTGCCTGATTTCTTCCTTTAGGGGTATCGCTCCAGGGGGTATCTATTGAGTGTACTGGGATCATCTTCTGGCGAGTTTCGTTCTGTCCTTGAGGCGCCCCTCGAGTCCGTTGGAAACGAATCGGACTGGGAGTTTTGTGTCCGTTCCTTGGAGGAGGTTTCCCGTACCTTTGCGCTCCCCATTGCGTTGCTGCGGTCCGAGCTGAAGGAACTGGTGACCTGTGGCTATTTGCTTTGCCGCGTGGCGGACACGGTGGAGGATCATCCGTCGCTTCCCCTTGAGGTTCGTGATGACCTGTTTCGCGATCTGCTGCTAGCGGTGGAGCAGGGAGCAGGTGAATCGGTATTTGTGCAACGTTTTCGTCCATGGGCGACGCCTGGGGATCCCTGTCACGGGCTGTGCCTAGAGTTGGGTCGGGTGCTTGGCGTATTTCGCTCCTTGCCGGTGGAACTCACAGATCGATGTACACCCTGGATTGGAGAGTTGGCCCGTGGAATGGGTGTCTACGCTCATCGACCGTTAGGCGACCAGGGAGTTGTGACGCTCCACTCCATGGGAGATCTGGAGCGGTACTGCTATTTTGTGGCCGGCACTGTCGGGCACCTTTTGACAGAGGCGTTTGTCCATGTGTTGGCCTGGGAGGGATCGAGCCACGCGGCGGCTCTGCGTTCTGGTGCTGAGGAGTTTGGGCTTGCCCTGCAGTTGACGAATATCTTGAAGGACGTGGCCGAAGATGGCGCCCGTGGAGTGTGTTTTGTGCCCCGGTCCATGTTGGAGCTGGAAGGCTTGGACGGGGAGTCGCTTTTTCAACCTGGGCTTGAGGCCGCCGCCCATCGGTGCCTTGCTCCGATCTTTGAGCGCGCCTGGACCGCGTTGGACCATGGGTTCGAATATGTGTCGGTGCTTCCCGTGGAAGAACGGGATTTGCGCTTGTTTTGTTTGTTGCCTTTGTGGATGGCCGCCAAAACCCTATCGTTGATTCAACACGACGATCGGGTACTGAATCCGCAACACCCTGTGAAGATGAGTCGGCGGGATGTCATGTCCCTGATTCAGGACTGCGAAAGTCGTTGTGACGATCGCGCGTTGCTCGCATCGGGCTGGGCGCAACTCCGACACTTGTAGAACTCCGAGTGTAGGCGACTGGGCCTGTCACTGTTTGGGGGTACTCATATGGGCTTGTTCAGCCGCTGATCCTCTGGGAGGTGCATGGATCACCTGCAGCTACGCGTGAAATCTCTTTTGAAAATGCAGTATTTTGGTAATATTGCGTTAACGCGGAGGCCTGACGATTGGGGCGGATGCTGAAGTATTGGATATGGGATCATCGAGCAGCGCCGAAGCGAAGATAATGGCCCGGTCCACACGGCCGCCGGCCCGGTCTTCCATACCTATCGCCTCCGGCCGGTCTACCACCGGGGTTGAGGAAGCGCTGATCAACAGCCTTGCGGATTTGGAGCAACTGTCCAGTTCGCCCCATGTACGTGCAGGGATTCATGCGGGTGCCGCCGAGGCCTTTCGGGTGCTTCTGGTGGAGGACAATCCAGCCGATGCGTTTCTTGTGAAGCGCCACCTGGAAAGATCGTCCTTGCACAATGCTGACGTGGTGGTGGAGACCCGTGTGGAGGACGCCATTGCTCAGGTTAGGGGAGGCACGTTTTCTGTGGTGCTTCTCGATCTCACTCTCCCGGATGCCCATGGCCTGGAGGGTATCTCCATGTTGCGGCATGTGTTGGGCTGCCCACCGATTGTGATTCTCACTGGAATGGATGATGAGCAGATGGCGCTGAATGCCTTGAAGCATGGCGCTCAGGACTACTTGGTGAAGGGTGAGTTTGAACAACCCCTGCTGTGTCGTGTGGTGCAATATGCGGTGCACCGCAACCGCATCGAGTCACGGCTTTCCTACCTTGCCCGGCATGATCTATTGACGGGTCTCTCCAATCGGGTGGCGTTCCAAGAGCGGCTGGAGGCGGTGCTTTCACGCAACCGTAGGCAGGGGACCCAGTTTGCTTTGTTCTTTTTGGATCTGGATAACTTTAAGGTGGTGAACGATACGTTTGGCCACGACGCTGGAGACGATCTTTTGCGTAAGGTGGGCGTAGCTTTGCGAAATGCAGTTCGTGATTACGAGACCGTGGCGCGCCTGGGTGGCGACGAGTTCGGTGTGATCGTGGAACACGTGGATGGTGTGGAGGACGCCGCCACCATTGCTCACCGTATTGAGGATGGTGTCCTGAAGGTGACGGAATCTTGGAATGATATGCTCCGTGTGGGAATCAGTGTGGGCATTGTCATGTACCCGGAAAATGGTCTCGATGGGGAGGAACTTCTTAAGTGTGCGGACAGCGCGATGTATCTGGCGAAAGAAAACGGCGGCGGTTGCCAGTTTTTTAGCCAGGAAATGCACAGCCGGGAACAACGTCTGGTGCTGTTGGAGCAAAAGCTCCGGGAGGCCCTGCGCGACGGTAAGTTCTACATGCACTACCAGCCCCAGGTGGATGCCCGGAGCGGAGAACTTTTGGGTGCCGAGGCGTTGTTGCGTGTGCATTGGGATGGCCCCGACAAGCCGGGTCCTGCGGAGTTCATTCCGGTGCTGGAGCGCGCTCGCCTCATTGATGATGTGGGCCTTTGGGTGCTGCGTGATGTGTGTGGGCAGGTGGCGCGATGGAAGGATCGTCTTCCGGAGCGATTTCGAGTTGCCGTGAATCTTTCTGCTCGGCAGTTTCGGCACCCCATGCTGACCACGTGGATCTCAAGTACATTGGCGCAGACCGGTTTGGACCCTTCCTACCTGGAGTTGGAGCTCACCGAGAGCATGCTTGTGGAAGATACCAAGGCGACCGAGGCCACCTTGCGTGAATTGAAGGATAGGCTCGGTGTACGTCTGGCCATCGATGACTTCGGTACGGGGTATTCTTCGCTTGCCTACTTGATGCATTTTCCATTTGATGTGCTGAAGGTGGACCGGTTGTTTGTGAAGGATCTTGGCCCCTCCAACGACAATCTGATCACCTCCGGTATTGTGACCCTGGGCCACAGCTTGGGCTTGAGCGTGGTGGCGGAAGGGGTGGAAACGGACTGCCAGGAAGACATCCTAAGGGACTACGGGTGTGATGTGCTCCAGGGCTATCACTGTGGAAGGCCCATGTCTGCGGAAGCGTTTGAGGAGCGCTTTGTTCGGACCGAGAAGTAGTTTTCGGGGGTAGGGCGCGTTTCGCACAAGTCGGGCATTTCTGGGGGGCAGCATGTTACCGTTTCACCCATGGGTGCAACGCATCGGTGGTCGAACATTGCGGTAGTGCTGGCATACTTAGGGTTGGCGTTTACCGGATTGCTGTGTGGTGGATGTGGTGGTCGCCCCGTTTTGGCGCCGGTGGTGGAGCCCATTGACCCGAGTATTCGCCCGCCGATATCTGCGGCAGATGTTTACCACACCGAGGCCCAGGCGAATCCCGTGGTCGCTCGCGCAGGGGCGGAGGGATACGTCGATGAAGTGCAGCGCCGGGTGGGTGAGGTGGCGCAGGTGCTGGAGATCCCACTTGTGGGCGACGGACGGTTGGCCCAACTGGCAGATTGGTTGGTGGACCCACAGGTCATGGGCGTTCACGGAGATGCCTCCGTGGAAAGGCTTGTGCCCCGGCGTGAGACAATACGGTTCTTTTGCCAACACCTGGGTTTGGTGGAGCGTATGGTTGACGTGGTGACGGTGGTGCAAACGGAGCCCCGCAATAGGGGTGCCAAGGGTGTTGGCTCGGTACCCGCTGGCGTGGCGGATGCGGTGGCCGAACGCTTGTCGCGGCAGGTGTTTACCCATTTCGGGGTTGCGATGGTGAAGCGGGGGGGCCTTGTGGTCACGGTGGTGGCGCTTTCCCAGCGCTGGGTTCGGCTTGAACCTGTAAAACGGGTGCTGGAAATGGGAGGCGTGCTTGTGCTGCGTGGTGATGTACACGATTCGCGGGAGCTTGTGGCGGTCACGGTTACTGCACCGGATGGATCTGCCCATCGTATTACGGAGATGGAGGAACTTGGGTTTGATCTTCAGGTTCAGCTCCAGCTCGAAGGCATGTACCAGGTGGAGATGACGGCGCTCGGGTTGGATGGTATTGCGGTCGTGGCGGAGTTTCCGGTGTATGTGGGTACTTCCGCACCACAGGCCCTATTGTTAGAGCCCACGACTTCCGGTGGATCACGATCGACCGAACAGGTGGATGCGGCACTGCGCCAGAGGCTGGTTGAGGCACGCGGCAACCTGGGCATGACCCTGTTGATCCGGGATAGGGGTCTGGATTCGGTTGCCTTGTCCCATAGCCGGGAGATGGCAACCGGTGGGAAGGTGGCCCACGAAGCTGAGGGTGGCCTGGGCCCGGCGGCCCGTGTTTCCCAGGCTGGGTACGGTAGCGGCATGGTGCTTGAGAACGTGGGAGTCGGCGCGGACGCGGGCGAGGTGCACCGTGGTTGGATGTCCCGACCTTCCGATCGGGCGAACCTGGCCAATCCAGATGTGACTCACTACGGTTTGGGTGTGGTGGAAGCGCCTGGGCCCGGGTCCGTGCCTGGATCCGGTGAGCCACGCTATTGGGCCACGGAGTTGTTTGTGCGCATGGTGCGGCCCATCGATGTGGAGGGCGCTCCAGCACGGTTGCTCGGTATGTTGAACAACATGCGCGAGGCCCGTGGTGCGGATTGGCTGGAGGCGGACGAGCATTTGGCCGGAGTGGCCCGGGTGTCGGTGGCCCGGTTCTTTGGGGATCCTGAAATGACCCAACAGGATGTGGTGGATGATGCCAACCGTGAGCTGAAGAAGTTTGCGGTGGCCTACGCCCGGGTATCTGCCTTGATGGTGCTGGTGTCCTCGCTGGACGAGGCGGTCCGGCTGGAACCCGCGTTGGACCCCACCGCCAAGTTTGTGGGGGTTGGGGTCATGCAGGGCAGCCGGCCGGATACGGACTCCAACGTCATCGGCGTGGTCTGGGTGCTCGGCTGGGATAGGTAGCGCTGGGGTTGGGCGTTCCCACTGGGACGAAAAAAACACACTGTCCGGTTGGTTTTTTGTTGGCGTAGGGCAAAATTTAGGCCAGATCGCTGATGGCACAAATTCTGCTTTAGCGATTCACTATGTTGTTCCCCCCCCGACTTATTTCATGGTTGAACGTCCTGTTTTCACTCGTTTTTCTTTCAGTGGGAGCCCTGGGCTGTTCGGCTACGCCGTTTGATTCCACTGAGATTGATTCCACTGCGAAGGACTCTGTTGAAGGGGACTCCGCTACGTCGATTCTGCGTGAGGATGGGTCGACTTGGGTGAGCAGCGTGCCTGTTGGGTACAGGGACTGCGTTCCCAACTATGCGTTGGTTGGTCAACTCCCGTTTGATCTTCCCAACGACGCGTGGGTGTGTACCCCGTTTGCACTGAAACCGGTCACGATTGGTAGCTACACCCTGTTAGAGGGAGAGATCCTTCCCCCGCCCTACGATCGGGTGACGGTGGCAGAGGGGCACAGGTTTGCGGCCATTGCGCACGAGATTGATAGCTTGCCTTTTGACCTTGAGAACAGTCGCGACTTTTTGGACAAACTATTTGGCTGGAACAACGACTCGTTTCCTGGGGTGTTGAAGTTTGGTCGTCCGACGCCAAACGTGGTGCGACTCATGAATCGATCGGATGTGGATGTGTTGCGCGCCGCAGGAATGAAGATTCCTGAGCCAGGGCATGCAGGTTCACTGATCATGTTGACAGGCGAACTCAACCCCGGCTCGAGCAAGGCGCTTATCGCGGCAAATGGTCAGCCGGACGTGTTGGTGGAGGGCACCATGTGGGTGAGCCCAGATGCACTACGGATGGGATCGTTGCCCAAGCTCAAGGTGTACAAGGGGATTGCCGTTGACAAGGGCTATTTCGTCGAGCCGGATCAGGTGAACGCCGGGGCGATTGTTGTGGGAGGTGTGCGGTACCTTGGCACCGCGGTGCTTAGCCAGCTGGTGTCGTTCGGTGATTCCGTTGTGGCACCTGGTTATGTTGTCGGCCTGAACAACGCGGTCTCCTACAACGGTCGCGTGGCCACGTACGTGGGTACTTTGGATCCGCTGGTGTTGAATGTCGGAGCGGAGGCTGATGCTGAAGGTATCTTCATAGCCGATCGGCGGTACGCGGACGTACAAAGTGTTCACGACGACGCGTTGCTGGAAGCTCCCCACTGTGTTTCAGGGGGCAAGGTGATGTTCGAGTCGTGTCGGAGGATGAACGACGTGCAGGGAACAATCGTAGCATGCGCCGCGGGAGAGTTAGCCTTTCTTGTTGGATGTTTGGGCGCGAAGATCGCAACACAGAGCAGCCCCTATCAGGAAGGAATACACTGCCGTGCCGGGGAGAGCAGTTGCGACCTTTACTTTTCCTCATTTTCCAAGGCACCAGAGTTTATTCCCAGTTGTGTGGTGGGTCGACAGGCTTGTTTCGAGGCGGCGCTCCGCAATATTAGATAGCCCTTGGGTTATCGTTTCAGGGTTGCCACTTCACGGCGACTTTGCCGATGGATTGTCGGTGGGTGAGGTGGTTGTGGGCTTCTGTTAGTTCTTCGGCGGGGAAGGTTTTGCCGGCGACTGGGTTTAGCTTTCCGTCCTTGTAGAGGCTCATGACTCCGTGGATGCAGCGTTCGAGTACGTGGGGTTGGTGATCGGCCACGCGTAGCATGTTCACGGTGGCTAGGGTTTGGGATTGCATCATGAAGCGAATGGGGTTGTAGAATCCGAACCCTGCGGCCGTGTTGATCTGGCGCATGAGGCTTTTGCCCTTGCCCTTACCCGCGATGGTGGAGGCTCCGTACAGAACGGCCCGTCCTCCGGGGGCCAATAGGTTAAGTGTCTTTTTAACGGACTTGCCGCCCACGGCATCGAAGGCCACGTCGATACCCGCGTCGCTTCTTTGTTCCCGGATGTACTGTGCGAAGTCCTGTTCGGCGTAGTTGATGGGGTGGTGCACTCCCTGTGACCTGAGGTACTCCAGTTTATCTTCGGCGCTTGCGGTGCCGTAAAGAGTGCAGCCCCGGGGCTTCAGCAGTTGAATGAGGGCGGTGCCCACGCCGCCTGCCGCTGCTTGAATGAGCACGTGATCTTCAGGGTGCACGGTGGTGCAGATTTCAGCAGCGTAGTAGGCGGTGCAGTATTGGGTGGCTAGCGCAGTTGCGGCGCAGGCGTCCAGGTCTTCGGGTACTTCGGCCACGGCCCGGGCATTTGCGGTGACTTGGGAGGCGTAGCCGCCAAAGCGGGTCATGGTGACCACACGGGTACCAACGGCGGGTGAGTTCACGCCCTCGCCGTGGCCTGTGACCCGGCCGACCACGTCGTAGCCAATGATGGTGGGCAGTGGTGGGCAATCCTGGTAGTAGCCCAGGCGTGCCATCACGTCGGCAAAGTTAAGGCCAAAGGCTTCCACCTCGATCCGCACTTCGCCCTCACTGGGTGTGGGATCAGGGGCTTCTATGAGCTCAAATGCCTTTTCGGGCGTGCCGTGACGGGTAAGTTGAAATGCTTTCATGGTCCGCTGGACCATACAGCTGGGGAAATCGGTGACAAGCAGCTGGGCCAATTGTGGTGCTGGGTCTATTGTGGTGCTGGGCCTATTGCGGTGATGGGCCGGCCACGTATTCGTAGGCCTGTTTGATTCGGAACGCGGGGCCATGATCCGCGAGTACCACCACGTCCACCCTGCCGGCTTCCTTTTGGGACGGAGCCTTCAGTAACAGCGTGTCGGATTCTTGAATCGTGACTGCGTCTCCCCGTTGGGTGCCGAAGTACACGGTGTAGCCAGAGTCGTTTCGAAAGGCTTGCCCTGTGATTTTGATGGGGGTTTCCCCAACAACGGGGCCGGATCTGGGCTGAATATCGAAAATGGCCATTTCTGTGGGTTCCGAGCAGCCACCTACGGATAGGCCCAGGAGCACTCCCCAGGTGCGCAGGGACCGAAGACCCGAAGTACGACGCGATGACGAACAGCGGGGTAGGAAACGAATGGTGGAGCTCAGGTTGGCCATCCTTCCCACGCTAACGACTGACCGGGATCCAGGTCAAGTCACCGGTAGATTCCTGGGGATTCAGGATCGAACTTCGAAACGAAATACAGTTTTATTGAATGATTTCTTTATTTATGCAATTCTAAGAATGTCCTTAAACGGCGATCTTTGTTTGGTTACGTTCTGTGTTTTGGCGGTACCCCGTCCCCCTGGGGTACTGCTGATGTTGAGAAGTTCCCCAGCCACTGGGTGCAATGTCCGGCGGCTGGGGGACACTCATTTTTGGATATGTCTCAAGCTTGACGTGCGTGGGCCTGTCTTCGACACTGGTGGGAGACGTAGCTTACCCGTGTCGTGTCCCATTCCCTAAGTTTACTAATTGTTGACGCAGACTTGCGTAGCCGCCGCGTGCTGGAGGTCAGCTTGCGTAAGGCGGGGTTTGTGGTGCGTGCGGTGGAGAACGCAGGGGATGCGCTTCGTGCCATGCACGAGTCCACTCCTGATCTGGTCATGACGGATACGAAGCTTCCCGGGATGGACGGGTTCAGTCTGGTTTCGAAGATTCGAGAAGAACCCAAGTTTTCGTCGTTGTCGTTGATGTTTGTTTCGAGTGACGCGTCGTTGGATGCCAAGGTTCGCGGGCTTGAGCTTGGTGTGGAGTACGTGACCAAGCCGGTGTACATCAAGGAGGTCATCACTCGAGTTCGGCTTCAGTTGGATCGCCGATATGGGCCCGAGGGTCCGCCCTCAGAAAAGGCCCGCATGCAGGGGTCGCTTGAGGATATGGGGGTGGTGGATCTTCTGCAGTCGGTGGATGCGGGGCGCAAGACGGGCGTGCTCTACGTGAGTTCGGGCCGCAACCGCGGTGTGATCTATTTTCGGGAAGGGCAGGTCCTTGACGCTCAGGCTGGGGATTTGCGTCGAGAAACGGCCGTGTACCGTATTCTAACCTGGGGCTACGGCGATTTTGAGGTGGATTTTCGGGAGGTACGCGACGAACCCCAGATCACTACGCCTACACGCGGGCTGTTGATGGAGGGGATGCGTCGTATCGACGAGTGGGACCGATTGGTGGATGGATTGCCACCGCTCACTACCGTGATGGAAGTGGATGGGGACCGACTGTTGGATTACCTATCCCACATTCCGGACAAGGTGAACACGGTGCTGCGACACTTCGATGGCCGTCGATCCCTTGAACACGTGATCGACCTGGCAGGGCAGGACCCCTTGGAAACTTTGGCCGCCCTTCAGGAGCTTGTGAAGGGCCAACTGTTGCTTGCGGTGAACGGCGGAGTTGTGGACCCGGGGAGAAGCTACCCGAGTGATCCCGCATTGAACTACGGTGTCGTGCCCAAGGAAGGGTCAGTGGAGGTTCCCTCCAAGCCCCCCGGTATGCATCAACCCTACACGTTGGTGCCGGGGGCGCGGCCGTCCTGGGAGCCTGAGGCGAGTGATTCTCCTGACCATGTGCCTGGCCCTGCTGCAGGTGGTCCCGACCACAACGGTGCCAAGTCACCTTCCCTTCAGGTGGAATCCCTGGTGCCCCACGATCGTCATTCTGCCCTCACGTCGGTGCCGCCCGCCCTCGAACAGGCAGCTACCGGTGCGGGAGTTGAGGGGTCCGCTTTACCAGATTCGCCAGGGGGCTCCTCTCCGTTTGATCGTCCGGAGGCCACGCAGGCGTTTGAAGCCCCGGTCCCTGCGGACGCCTATCGGGGACAATCGTTGATCCCCAGGGGTGCGGTCTCTGGATCCACTCATCCGGTGGATGGTTCGGTGGATGGGGTTGTGCGTTCCAAAACAGCCACCCAGGTGATGCCTGCATTTGTTCCGCCGGCGGAGGCGTTTCCTGCAGTGGGTGCTGCAGAAGGTGGATCGGGTGCGCACACCCCCGGAAGTGAACTTCCCGGCCCGCAAGAGTCGAGCGATGAGGCGGGTGTGGGTTCGGTTGCGGACGATGAAAACACTATTGTGGGGGTGCCCCCCCCGTCGGTACCCGTTTCCAAGAAAACCCAGCGCGGGTACGGTGCAGTTCTTCCTTCCCCTTTTCCCCCTGCGGCAGACGTGGAGGATTCGCCGCTGGCGAGGGGCCCATCGGTCCCTGTCGGTCCCGGAGTACTTGGGGGTGCAACCCAGGATGATGAACGGACTTCGCCCGGTGTGGGCACCCTTGTGGGTACTGGCGTGGCCGAAGCAGCAGCGGTCGTCTCTTCTGTGCCTGAGGAGGAAGCCACCATGCCCTCTGTTGGGCCTGATGCCCTGTTGTCGACGGCTCCTTCTGTCGCGCCGTCTTCGATTGCACCGCCTGCGGAGCTGTCTGATCGGTCGCCCTTTGGCCCCGTGGAGGAGGGCTCCGTTTGGAACGATCCGGTGTGGGAAGAGGATGCCTTGGACCTGGAATCCGGTGGGAATCCTTCCGCATTGAAGGAGGACTGGTTTGAGGTTGCAGGTGCTGGAAAACCCAAGCGAAAGGGGCGTTGGGTGGCCTTTGCTCTTGTGGTTGTTGTTGGGGTTGCTGCCTGGTTCGGCAAGGACATGTTGTGGCCGGTTGCAGGTGAATCAGGGGAGCCCATTGCCGTCGGTGATGCTGTAGATCCGGCCACGGATGCGGCACCCACGGCCTTGATTCCCGAATCGCCAATCGGCTCAGTTGAGGATGGCGAAAACAATGCCGATCGGGAGCCTGGTGTGGCAGGTGAAACGGTGGGTGAGCAACCTGTGCACGTTCCCGATCCAGGAGCCGATGTTGATCCCGGAGACGACCCTGGTGAAGAACTTGGTTCTGTGGTGGAGGGTTCAGGAGGTGCAAGTTCAGCCGAGGTGGACGCACTTTTGGAACGTGCCCGCACTGCTCGGGGAAAGAAGCAACTGACGTTGTTGCGGGAGGCGGTTGCTCTGGATGGCGATCGTGAGGACGCCGTTGGGGAGTTGGCGTTTCGCCTACTGGCCGCAGGTCGCAATCGTGAGGCGGCCGAACATGCGGATCGTGCAACACGCTTGAACCCGAAGGATGCCCGGGCGTGGGTGACTTTGGGTGCGGCTTTGCAAGGGATGGGTGAACGGTTTTCTGCGCAACAGGCCTATCGAAGTTGCGTGGAACAGGGGGAAGGGCCTTTTGTGAAAGAATGTCGCCCCATGGTTCGCCGTTAGTTGGGGGCTGTTGTCGGGGGCTGGTGTTGTTGACGGGATTGGGGTAGGTCGCACCTGTGGGCCTAGGCGGGAAGACACTGGCGGGGAAAACATTTGGTGGCCGGGAGCCGATCGGTGTCGCGGTTGTGGGTGCAGGAGCGTGGGGAAGGAACCATGTTCGTGTTGTTCAGCAGCACCCTGGAACCCGATTGGTGGCGGTGTGTGACAGGGATGGGAAATCCTTGAAGTCGCTTTCCCTTTCCCAGAACGCTGATGGCCAAGGGGTTTTCTTGTCCACGGAGTTGGACACGTTGCTCATTCGTGATGATGTGCACGCTGTGGTGGTGAGTACCACGACGCCGAGTCATGCGAGGATCGCCCGTGCTTGTATTGATGCGGGGAAGCACGTGTTGGTGGAAAAGCCGTTGAGCTTGCGCCATGGGGATGCCGAAGACTTGGTTTTGCGTGCTCGAATGGCTGGTGTGCGGTTGATGACGGGCCATTTGCTGCTGTTTCACCCTGTGGTGCAGAGGCTTCGTTCCATGATTGCAAAGGGGGATCTGGGAGAGGTCGTGGGGCTCTCTAGTGCGCGCCTTAACCTTGGGGTGGTTCGCGGTCAGGAAAACGCTTGGTGGTCCTTGGCACCCCATGACGTGGCCCTGGCGAACTATCTGTTGGGTGAGGTTCCGGTGGAAGTGATGGCCCTTGGGGATCGATTGTTGCAGCGGGGTACGGAGCGACGTGTGGATGCGGAGCAGGATTCAGTCCACCCCTTTCAGGATGGGCGCGAAGATACGGTATTTGCGAGTTTGGGGTACCCCTCTGGGGTGCGCATGCATGTTCATGTGAGCTGGCTGTGCCCCACCAAGGTTCGGCGTTTTAGTGTGATCGGCACCCAGGGGGTGGCGGTGTTTAATGATGTTTCCCCGGACCGAAAACTCGTCATGCTCGGTGTGGGCTCCCGCGATCTGTCTCCCAAGGGCCGTGATGTGGCGGTGGAGGGTGTGGAGGAGGAGGTGGTGTGCTCCGGTCAGGGCATGGAGGAACCCCTTGTGGCTCAACTTACGGCGTTTGTTTCTGCAATTGAGGAGGGGAAGATCCCCTGTTCCGGTGCCGAGTTTGGTGCAGAGGTTGTGCGTGTTTTGGAGGCGGGTGCCCAGTCCTTGCGGGATGGTGGTTTGCCTGTTTGGATGCCTGAGCAGCCCACCCGCGCGGTCGCGGCCAACGACAACATGAGCGACGCGTTTGTGCCCCTATGAGGGTTCCGGTGAGTGACGGAACTAAAGGGGAAACGCCCTCCGGTGGAGTTCACCCAACCGCAGTCGTTCACCCAACCGCAGTGGTGGATCCGGGTGTTGAGTTGGGTGCCGGGACCCGCATTTGGCATGGTGTGCACGTGAGTACGGGTGCTCGAATTGGGCAGGATTGCATGTTGGGGCAGAACGTTTTTGTGGGAGAAGATGTTTCCATAGGCCATGGGGTGCGTATTCAGAACAACGTTTCTGTCTATGCGGGGGTGACCCTTGGTGACCGGGTGTTTCTTGGTCCCGGTTGCGTGTTTACCAACGTTTTGCGCCCCCGGGCGTTTCGTGACCAACGGGCGGATTTTTTGGGGACGGTTGTGGAAGATGGTGTGACCGTGGGCGCGCACGCGACTGTCCTTTGTGGCAATCGACTGGGGGCCTATTCCATGCTGGGTGCAGGTGCAGTGGTAACCCACGATGTGGAGCCCTATCGCCTGGTGGTCGGGGTTCCTGCACGGCCCGTGGGATGGGTGTGCCGTTGTGGCGAACCGGTGGGGCGATCCGGGGTAGACACTTGTGGGGCATGCGAGAAGGAAGCTTTCCCGTGAGGGTGGCACTTGCATCGACGGCCTCGGGTGAGATCCACAGCAGGGCCATGGAGGCGGTGGAACGGGTATTGCGTTCGGGCCGCTATATCCTCGGTGAGGAGGTGGAGGCCTTTGAACAGGAGGTTGCCCAGCGGCTTGATGTTGAACATGCCCTGGGTGTATCCAGCGGAACCGACGCGTTGCTCGTTTCTTTGATGGCCCTTGAGTTGGGCCCCGGAGATGAGGTGATTACCACCGCGTTTTCATTCGTTTCCACGGTGGAGTGCATTTTGCGGGTGGGTGCCACTCCTGTGTTCGTGGATGTGGATCCCGCCACCTTCAATCTCGATGTGGCCCACGTGGCTAGGGCGGTCTCTTCCCGCACCCGGGCGGTGATTCCAGTGCATCTTTTTGGTCATCCAGTGGACGTGCCCAGGTTGCGGCAACAGGTGGGCCCGGAGGTGGCCATTGTGGAGGACGCGGCACAGGCATTCGGGGCAACTCAACCCAACGGAAAGGGCGATTGCGCCGTGGGCACGTTGGGAAACCTGGGGTGCTTTTCCTTTTTTCCCACCAAGAATCTGGGTGGGTTTGGTGATGGTGGGCTTGTGGTGACTTCAGATGCTGCCCTGGCTTCCAAGCTTCGTTCCCTTCGCTCCCATGGGGCGGGTGAAGAAAAATTTTTGAGCGTTGCCCTTGGTGGGAACTTTCGCCTCGATGCATTGCAGGCTGCGTTGTTGCGGGTGCGTTTGGGTGCTCTTGGCCCTTCGTTGGAGCGTCGACGGCAGATCGCCAACGGGTACGGCCTCGCGTTTGCCGCGTCAGGTTTGGTAGCGAGCGACCTTGTTTCTCCGCCTAGGATTGGCCCTGGGCATGGGTGCAACCAGTATGTGGTTCGGGTTCCGGGGTCTGTTCGTGCCGATCTTCAGGGGTATTTGCACGGCCGTGGAATCGCCAGTGCGGTGTACTATCCCCGCGGTTTGCATGAGCAGCCCATGGTGCGCCGCCTTGTGCCAGATCTTCCAGAGCTGCCACATACCGAAAAAGCCTGTTCCGAGGTGCTTGCGCTGCCCATGCATTCGCGGATGGGGCAGGGTGATGTGCATCTTGTGGTGGAGGCTGTGCAGGCGTTCTTTGATGGACGTGGACCCTAGCCGGTTGTAGTTTCTACCCGTGTCTACGGTGCAAGAAACGGGTTTGGGTGGATTGTGGGGTTCCGTGGGGGGGGGCCTTTCTAGGTATCGTGCTCCATTTCTTCCCGGCGGATCCCACGCGGTGGATGAGACATTGCTTCAACGGTTGCTTTCCGTGGCGTTGCAGCGGGGAGGGGATTACGCGGATCTGTTTTTCGAGTACCGTGTGGGGGGCGGCTACTCGTTTGACGAAGGTATTCTCAAACGTGCGGGTCGGTCTGTGTCCATGGGTTTGGGAGTTCGGGTGATGAAAGGGGAGGCTACGGGGTATGCCTTCGTGGAGGACTTCAGCGAGAAGGCCATGGTTCGGGCGGCTACCACTGCGGGTCAGATTGCCAGTTCAGGTGGCCGTGGTGTTCCCCTAGGGTTGCAGCCCGTGGAGGTAGCCTCCCGGTATGCGGTTGAGGATCTTTCCTTTGAGGTGGATGGTGAAAGTAAACGTTTGCTTTTGGAACGTGCTGATCGGGCCGCGCGTGCGGAGGACACGCGGGTGATTCAGGTGAACGCTTCCCTGAACGAGGAGATGCGTGAATTGCTGATCGCCACGAGCGACGGCCGCGTGGCCACCGATCGGCAGCCCATGGTTCGATTTGGGGTGGGCGTTATTCTGGAAGATGGGACCCAACGGGAATCGGGTTCTTCGGGCGGTGGAGGCCGCGTGGGCTTAGGGTATCTCGATGAACGTACGCCGGAACACCATGCCAGGGAGGCGGTGCGCCAGGCGGTGGTTATGTTGGATGCGCGGGAGGCACCAGCGGGGGAAATGGAAGTGGTGCTGGCGCCGGGAGACAGCGGTATTTTGCTCCATGAGGCAGTGGGCCATGGCCTTGAGGCAGATTTCAACCGCAAGGGAACCAGCAACTATTCCGGGCAAGTGGGCGAAATGGTGGCAAGCCCCCTGTGCACGGTGGTGGATGATGCCCGGTTTGAGCACGGCCGTGGAAGCATCAACGTGGATGACGAGGGGTGTCGCCCCGAGGCCGTGACGCTCATCGAAGATGGAAAGCTTCTTGGGTACATGCAAGACAGGCATTCCGCGGGTCACTTTGACGTGCACCGGACGGGCAATGGCCGGCGTGAGAGCTTCCAGTGCAATCCCATGCCTCGTATGACCAATACGTTGCTCAATGCAGGGCAGGACGATCCCGAGGAGATGCTTCACGGCGTGAAACGGGGTGTGTACGCTCGGAAGTTTGGGGGAGGCCAGGTGGATATTTCCAATGGAGACTTCGTGTTTTCCCTGACGGAGGGATATCTCATCGAAGATGGAAAGCTCACTTCGCCGCTTAAGGGTGTGAACCTGATCGGGAATGGCCCCGATGTCATGCGTAAGGTGACCCATCTGGGGCATGACTTTGCGGTTTCAGATGGGATTTGGACCTGCGGTAAGGATGGCCAATCCGTACCGGTGGGTGTGGGGTGCCCCACCGTTCGAATTTCTGCGGTGACCGTGGGTGGAACTCAGGTTGGATAGGGTGGCGGGGATGGATAGGTCGATGGGAACGCAACAGGATCAAGAAACCGCGCAGGGAACTGTGGAGCGAGCCCGCGCACTGGGTGCAGATGTGGCGGAGGCTGTGGTGCAGCGGGGGCAACACCTGTCCACCCGTGTTCGGGATAGGGCCCCGGAGTTGGTGGAGGAGTCTGGGTCCAGGTCCCTGGGCCTGCGGGTCATGGTGGGACAGCGTGTGGCCAATACCCATACCAACGACCTTTCGCCCGAGGGCGTTCAGCGATTGGTAGAGGACGCCGTGGAGCTCGCTAAGTTGGCGGAGGAAGATCCCTTTGCTGGCGTGCCTCACCCGTCTGAGTTGTGCCGGCCTGGGGAGTTGTGTCAGCCAAAGAACCTGGGTGATTTGGATCTTTACGACGCAGCTGTTTCTTCCGTGGATGGTGAAATCGCCTTGGCGTCTGCCCTGGAAGCGGAGGAGGCCGCATTTTCCGAGGATCCGCGGATTACGAATAGCGAAGGTGCGTCCTATGGCCGTGTGGAAGGGGCGAGTACCCTTGTCACAAGCGGTGGTTTTGTGGGCTCGGTTCAGGGCACCTACGCATCCCTGTCGGTGCGCCCTGTGGCAGAGGATGGGGACAAGGTGAAGAGAACGGGAAGCTATTGGTCTGCCTGCCGCCATCTGGGGGATATGATCCCCAATGGGGAGGTGGGTCGACTGGCAGCGGAGCGTACGGTGCGAAAGCTCGGTGCCCGAAAGGTGCCGAGCCAGGATGTGGCTGTGGTGTTTGATCCGGATACGGGCCGTTCTATTCTGGGGTTGCTTGCGGGATGCGTGATGGGCAATGCGGTTTGGCGTAAGTCCACCTACCTTGCAGATCGCGAAGGTTCCGAGGTCGCGAGTTCAAACGTTACCCTGACCGATGATCCCTTGATTCATCGTGGTCCTGGTTCCCGTTTGTATGATGGTGAGGGCCTTGCTTCTCGGCGCAATGTGGTTGTGGAACAGGGCGTGCTGAAAACGTTTCTGATGGATAGCTACAGTGCACGGAAGCTGGGTAAGGAAAGTACGGCCAGCGCTTCCCGTGGATCCAGCGGTGGTGTTGCCCCGTCCACCACAAACCTTTGTATGCAACCTGGGGATCTGAGCCGAGATGCGTTGATTTCGAGTACTCAAAAAGGTTTTTATGTCACTGAAATGATGGGTTTTGGATTCAACGCCGTGACGGGTGATTTCAGCCGCGGAGCCTCTGGGTTTTGGATTGAAAACGGTGAACTTACATTCCCTGTGAACGAGGTCACCATCTCACTCAACCTGGATGCGCTACTGAAGCGCATTGATGGGGTTGCGAACGACGTGGACCGGCGAAGTTCCATCATGTGCCCCACGTTTCGGGTGTCTTCCATGACCCTTGCAGGTAGTTGAGCGGAGTTGGAAGTTGTAATCCGGAAGCGGTCTATTGAAGGTGTTCCACGATCTGACGGTGAACTTCATGGACCTGTCGTTCCGTTTCCTGGGGTGAAGTGTCCGTGTGGATGACGTGATCCGCCAGGGCAATTCTTTCATCGTTTGTGATTTGAGCGTTTAGCCGGGCTTCGATTTCCTGGGTGCTTAGTTGATTGCGTGCCGCAAGGCGGGCGCGTTGGATCTCTTCTGGGGCGGTGGTGACGATGAGGCCATGGAATCGATCCTGTTGTTGGGTTTCCACAAGTAGGGCGGCCTCATACAGTACGTATGGGTTGTGCTTGGTCAGTTCATTGCATTGTCGGGCACTTTCCATGGCAATGCGAGGGTGCATGATCTGGTTTAGGTCGGTTCTTGCTTTGGGATCCCCAAACACAATGTCCGCAAGGGCGGTGCGGTTTAGGGTGCCGTCTGGCAGGAGAACTCTGGGCCCGAATTTCGCCACGACTTCCTTAAGGCCTGGTGTGCCCGGGGCGACGACTTCCCGTGCGACCCTGTCGGCGTCGACGCAGGGCACCCCCAACTGGGAGAACATCTTGGCCACGGTGGATTTGCCGGTGGCAATCCCCCCTGTGAGCCCGTAGATGACGCCGTTGTTCAACTTTTGATCTCGATCGTTGGAAATTTGAGGCTTCTACTCAGGCGAGGGTTCGATGGGGAGCCGTTTTGGCGCGTCACCCATTCCTTCGAGTTTTTCAATTTGCACGAGAGCGCTCTGGAGCTGCCGTTCCCTGCAGGCTCGGGTGATGATGATCACGGTGATGTTTCCGGCTTGCGCATTCTCGCGCTGGTAAAGTTGTTCGATCGACACTTCATAGTGGCCCAGTGCCTGGGCAATCTGGGCGAGAATTCCGGGTTTGTCTTCCACGTGCATTCTTAGAAAATACTTGGAGTGATGATTCTCTAGGCCTTGAATTCGAACGGCATTGAGGTGTTCTTGATCCACGGACCAGGGGGCCACACGCCGGGGCTTGCCCCGAAGGAGGCTACGTGAGGTATCGATGATGTCACTGACGATGCTGGAGGCTGTGGGGGCGCCGCCTGCACCTTCCCCTGAGATGAATATGGGGCCCGTGACGGCTCCCTGGATTTGCACCGCATTGAGCACACCAGGAACCTCAGCCAAGGGGTGGTTTAGAGGGATCATGGTGGGCTGCACACGCAGGCTTAGCGCCCCGGACGCACCCCGATCGGCGCAGGCCAACAGCTTGATGTGGTACCCCATTCGATGGCCGAGCTCAATGTCCTCGAGTGTGATGTCCTCGATGCCCTCGGTGGGGATCTGGTCTGTGCTCACCAGGGTTTTGTAGGCCAGGGTGGATAGGATGGTGAGTTTATGATTGGCGTCTCCACCGTTGACGTCCAGGGCGGGATCGGCTTCCGCGTAGCCACGTTTTTGGGCGTCTTTCAATGCCCTATCAAAATCCCAACCCTGGCTTTCCATCTGGGTGAGAATGTAGTTGCTTGTGCCGTTGACGATGCCGCGAATGGACTCGAACTCGTCTGAGGCGAGGTTTTCTCGGATCATACGGAGAATGGGGATACCGCCACAGACCGCGGCTTCAAACATGAGGTCCACGTCCTGTTCCTGGGCTGAGGCCACCAGTTCGTGCCCATGTTCCGCGATGAGCGCCTTGTTTGCAGTGACTACATGTTTGTGTTGTTGAATGGCCGACTGTACGAAGCCCCGCGCAGGATCAATACCGCCCATGACTTCCACCACAATGTCGATGTCGGGATCCGTGAGTACCTTTTGGGGGTCGTTGGAGAGTTGGCTTGGGCTAATCCCGTTTCGCGTCTTGCGAGGGTTCTTTACTGCGATGTGTTTGATGGCCAGGGGCGCGCCAATTCGGTGATGAATGGTTTCCCGATGGTTGGCGAGTAGGTCCACCACGCCCTGGCCCACGACTCCACACCCAATCATTCCAATTTGGATTTCTCCACCGTTCATGGGTCGTGTTTAGCACACCTGGTCCAGAGGCGTCTAAAGCAGGGAAACCACCCAGGTGGCGCCGGTCCAGCTTCCTATGGCGGACCCGATGGTGACCAATACTGCAACTACCAATACGCGGGTGAAGGGGTTTTTGTACATGCCTCGGAGGGTTTTGGAGTCCTCCTTGACCCGTTTGCAGTCGCCCACCGTGGGTTTACGTAGCCATGCTTCCACCAGGCCCGCCACGATGCCGGCGCCGATGGTGGGGTTCAGGGACGTAATCGGTGAGGCCACAAAGGAGGTCACCACCGTGAGAAACTTTGCCCGGCCAAGAATGGCAAAAAGGGTGGCAAAAATGGAGTTGGGAAGGACCCATGCGTAGAGCATTTGGGTAAGCCCCTCGCCTGAGTGTTTGCTGTAGCCGAAATAGAATGCCCCAAGTACAGCAATTGGAATCAGCCAGGGGAGTACGCGCCCCAATAGGGAAGGGGGCGGCACAACGTTGAGCTTGTCTCGGTCCACAGGAAGTTCTGCGTTGGCGATCATTCCCGGTACGTGACCTGCACCGACGACGGTTACGATTTTCGTGCCCGGAGCCTCGCGGGTCATGGAAATCAGGTATTGATCCCGTTCATCGATCAGCGGGCGTTTTGCGGCGGGAAGTTGCGTTGCAAACTCCTGCATCGCTTCGGCCAGTTGGTCCTTTTTCTTGAGGTCTTCAATTTTTTCTTCGGTGAGTTCCTCTGGAGACGCAAAGGCGCTTCCGGAAAGGCCACCAAGGACCCGTATTTGATCCCAAAGGGACATGGATCGCCATGTTCGCTTGAGAGTGATTTGAATGTCCCGGTCGGCAAGCGTTAGGGCTGCTCCATGTTGTTTTGCTGCTTCGATGGCGGCGAGCATTTCGGCCCCGGGTTTGACGCCCAGTTTTTCGCCCACACGCCGTTGGTAACTGGAGAGCAGGAGGTTGCTTAGTAGCAGTAGGGTTTTGCCCTCCTTGATGATCTGAAAGATGTCGATCTTTTCCCACTGTTGTTCGTCGATGAGGGCTTGCTTGCGCCCAGCGTCCAGTTCCACACACACGGTATCAGGCTGCACTTCGGCTATCACCTGGCGAACTTCCTCGACGCTCTGTTTTGAGACGTGCGCGGTACCCACGATCCAGATGTGCTTGTCACCGATTTGTAGTTCTGTGACGGATTCCCGTCGTAACGCTGGGGCGCCTGATGCTGTGGCGTTCGATGCTGGGGCGTCCGATGCGGGGGCGTCCGATGCGGGGGCGTCCGATGCTGTGGCGTTGGGCGTTGAGCGGCTTTCGGCCGCGCTTGTGCCTATTGGGTTGGCGTCGGTTGGGTTGGTGTCGTTCATCTAGGGGTTTGTTTAGCAGTTGGGCCGGGTTGACGCTTGGGTTAGGGGCGGGAACAGTGGTTTCCATGGGTTCGCAGGTTTCGGTGGTGGTTGGGGTAGGCACCCGGTTTCAGGGGAATATGCTTTGTGTTGGGGTTTGTCGGATCGATGGTCAGTTTACGGGAACGATCACCGGCGAGGGAACGTTGGTGATAGGCCCGGCGGCCATGGTCGACGCGAGTGTTCATGTGGACGATGTCCTGGTGTTGGGCGGCACCGTGCAGGGGCAAGTGCGGGCCAACAACGGCATTGAGGTGCACCCGGGTGCAAACGTGGTGGCGGAACTCCATGCGCCAGGGATTTGGCAGCTCGATAAGCCTGGGCAGTAGCGGTTTAGCGGTTCACCAGGATGGCGTTTTTCACGTCGTTCCAGGTGTGGTCCGAGGGGCGGGAGGCTTCTCCCAGATCGAACTGAATTTTTTTGATGAGGTGATCCACGGACTCGACCTCGTCGTTGTGGTGGCAGTTGCAGTTTAGATACCTGATATCTGAGGTTGCTACGCCGTGTTCCTTGCACGGCGGCATGTAGCTTGGGCACTGTGGAATTAGGGTTCGGGTTTCCATGGGGCGGCCCGCGAACCAGGAGGATGGATTTTTGGGTTCGTGATTGGGTGGGTAGTTGAGTTGAGGGGAATCAAGATGGAACTCCCTGCCTGGGATACCGTTGTCGATGGGGTTTTGGGCGATCCATTCGTATCGGAACGGCAGTGACGTGTCCGAGTCGGTGACGATGATCGTGCGTTGACCTACGATGCGGGTGCGATTGTTTTCTACCCGACAATGGATGGATTCAACACCGGTTACCAAAACCTGAAGCCCGCCGATTTTGAACTCCTGGTCACCCTCCATCCCTTGGGCGGAAGGGCAGGTGACCCGCAGCAAATCGGGGGATGTTCGATATCGTTCCGCTTCCCTGCGTGCGCAAAGAAAAAAATCTTTTGCATTTTGAATGGGTGCAATGGCGATCTGAAATAGCTCCGCCCAAGCTTTGTTTTTGATAGGTTTTGCGTTGGTGACAACTCCGATGAGCGTTTCTTGGGAGTCCTTTTCAAGTAGGTATCCACTGCCTATCTGTTCTGGGGTGATTTTTTGACCGCTGGTTAGGATCAGGGCCTCTTCCGTGGTGAAGTCGTAGTTGGGGAACCACACGACAGGAAAACCTTCGTGATTGTTTCCCATACTCACCATTTGCAAGCGTGTTGTTCCAAGCGTGCTTTCCGGGAGGGAAATTTGGGCAGTCGGTGCTGCGGATCCACTTTCGTTTTCCGCAAGAACGAGAGCGATATGGGGAGTAGCGTTTGCAGCCTGACGGTGGGTGATCACGAGGTTTGGTTGAATGAGGCGGCCACTTCCGAACTGTCCTGTTCCTAGCTCGAAATCGATGTCGTCTACGCAGCTTGCAGCGGTGATAATTGCGGTCCCGTAGGGTGGGATGGGATCGATTTCTGTCGCGGAACAGGTGAGTTCACCCATGTGGTCTGCTTTGGTGCCCGGGTAGGTTTTCAGAATATAGGCGCTGGGAAACTGCTCCGCCGCTTGCTTGATGCTTGAGTGGCTCTGGGTTTGCAGCATGCGGAATATGATGCTTGCTCGTTGGACGACTTCCCGGGGCAAGGTTTCAACGGTGACTCCCGATTCCATGAATGTATTGAGGGTATCTGCAATGCGTTTTGTGGTGACCCACAGTGCTTCGGGCTCATCCATGTGAATGTCCTCGCAGGCCTCTGGCGGAATCTTTCCGGCCTTGTCTGTTCCCACAAAGTAGCGGTTCACCCACAAGCTACGGTGTATCGTGATGGGAAAGACGGATTGTACGGGGTAGTCTTTTTTCTGGTACTGAAGCGTGATCGTAAGCCGCTGAATGATACGATGCTCGTTGTAACAACCCAGGTGCCGAGTGAGCGTGGGCATGGGTGGATTGGAGAGGCTCCACCCGCCACCCAAGTCAATGGGTGTATGGGGCAATAGGCCCCCTTGAATGCCCTTCTGTTCAGCAGATGTTTTGGATATTCCAGGGGTGCACGCGCCGATCTGCAGTGCCCAGCATAGGTGCAGCAGTGCGGTAAGGCACCTGATCTTGGGAGTGGTCATATAGGCTACTGGCCGATGGGAGCAGCCTGTTGGGTTGTGGTGCGGGGTGCTGTATTGAGGTGCTTGAGGAGGGTTTGGATCTGCACGTGGTTTTCTGGATAGGTGGCGGGGCTGTTTTCTCCATGGATTTGCATCCAGATGAGCTGTGCAGCGTCCCTGGCGGCGAGTTCCAGGGTGTCGCGTTTGCAATGGCAGCTTGGGTCCCTGTGGGGGGTATGGGTGCAGGTGCCGAAGGTGCTGGGGCATTGGTGGGTGTTGCGGTGCGCGCTAGCCAGGTAGGCGGTGGCGAAGGTTGCTTCCGACGGGTCTGGGGAGGGGCCCATCTCTAGGTGGATCCGTAGGGGGGGGCCGTCGGTGCTCAATTCAATCACCCGTCGCCAGCTGTATTGGACACCGCCTGCTGCCGCCGAGTAGTGCACCTGTTCCCACGCAAAGATGTGTGCGGGCACATCCTCGATCTCCAGCTCCACGGGTTCGTCCGGTAGGTCAAAGCGATCTCTGCGATCGTCACCCGGTAAACTTTGTTGTTTTGAGGACCCCTGGGGGCAGGTGGTTTTGTCCACCACGACGCGCCCTTCCACAGGTTGAAGTTGCTGAGCAAGCGCGTAGGCGCAGTCGATGAAATCTTCGTTTTGCTCAATGGAGACTGCGGTTGAGTGGCCCGTGCCACTGGGCCTGTCCACTTCCACTCCACTTACAATCCCATGGAGAACATATGCGCTGAGCCCCTCGAGGTCTTTTGCAAGTTTGCCTGTGGGATGGGTAAAGAGACCGCCCCCCACGTCTTCCTGTAGCAAAGTGGCGGGCCCTGTGGAGCTGTAAAACCAATGGGAGTTGTCCAAGGTGGTTTCACGTGATTCCCACCTTGCGGGGCGCCCTGTTTGGTTGCCAGACATCCCCATCACGAATGCGTTGTTTGCCGTTCGGTATTCTTCAGCGGGCGTGACATACCCTTCGGGATCGATTGAGGTCGGTGCGAAGAAAATAGCCACGTTGTGTTGGGGGTGTGCGTAGTTGCGATGAACAATGGCCATGGTGGGTTGCACGTCGTGTTTGGTGCTGAAGAGTAGGAACTTGCTAGAGAATTGGACCGTTGGGTTGTCCACAGAAAGCACACATTCCTGGGCCGTTGTCATCAAAGGTTGCATCGGTCGATCATAGGTGGGTAGGAGTACCGCGGAACAGCGGGTACGGCGCAGGTAGGGGCGCTCCTGATCAAGCACAAAGCCCACGGGGAGTAGGGATTCTGGGGCTCGGCTTTTTACCGTGTCCCTGAACAACGCGTCCACAATGTCCAGGCTACGGTTGGTGATCTGTTCCTCCATGTTCTCTTCCAAGGAATGGTGAAGGTGGGTGTTGATTTCCCCATGTATTTTTTCGTGGGTTTCCCTTAATGTTTCTGCGTAGTTGAACGTGAAGGATTCGCATGACTCGGGTGGAAGATTGGCTGACTGTGGTCCGTTCAGGTGTGCTCGACGCGTTGTTGAGTCGTAGTGCACTGAAAAAACGCTGACTGCATCGCGCTGTTCTGGCCCGTACAGGTAGAAGCTGTTGCTGCGAATGCGGCCACATTGGGAATGCAGGAAAAATTTGGGTTGTGAATCGTTTTGTAGTTCCCAGCCGTGGCCGAGATTGATGGGGGCGTAGGGGACGATGTGGTGGGCGGATTTTTGCGTGGCCTGGGGTGCGCCAAGGGCGGTGCATGCCGTGCAAAGAAGAGCGAGAAGTGGCGTGACGGATCTCATCGATTTTTCCTCACGGGCTTTTCTGCCAGCAATTGTTCTAGGAAGTGTTCGGGCTGGTCGTCGACCGGGTTGCAATCGGTGAGGCGCGCTCTCATGTGCTTTGCAATATCGAGTACGGCCGAGGCTACGCTTGGCCTTCGAATACGGCAGGTAAGAATGTTGGCGTTGGAGTTAGGCACAGGCGATGAACTTGAGGTAACGGTGGATGGGGTAGACTTCTACCTTGGAGTGCGGCACTCGCGGTTGTTTGGATTGGTACACAGATCGTCCTACGCCATGCAGCGTTTGAAACCTATCGGATCGGGGTTGTTGGCGAGGATGGCTCCACCACGATCTTCACGGGTTAGGGCTGGGGGAGCCAAGAACTTCCATGGGTTACTGCGCTCTTGGGGTTTTTCTGGGAACGGCCTCCAGGTACTCGGTGACAGGATGTTTGTTCTGCCGCTGCCCACGCCGAAGAATCTGTCTTGCACCTGGGGATTCGGAAAACGTTGTGCGAGTAAAAAGTAATCTTTCTGCTGTGGCCCGTTGGACGGACTGGGTGCAGAAGTATCCTCAGGAGAAAAAATTCCTGCTAGCTGTTCCCGGGTGTGAAAGACCGCGAGTTTTGGTGCGACAGAGTGGGGCCGTGATCCCCGGTGTTGGAGGGCTATGGATTGGGCATCCGTGCTCAGGCACAGTTTGTTGGTCAGGGCCACTTGGTTGCGGTGTTCCTCGAACCCCGTGTCTTTGAGGTCCTGAAGAGCCCCAGGAATCGCTGTGCAGGACAGTAGAGCCGTGCACGGAAGCAGGGCCGCCAGGGCTGCCCAGGGGGTGGGAATGAATTTCTGTGATTCAGGGCGGCGGGGCACAACATGAGGCAGCACAGCAATCTTGGTGCCAGGGGACTAATTCCAGTTGAGGCCCAGGGTGGCCACGAGCTGGGTGCGGCGATCGACCCCATCTAAGCCTGTTTCTTCTAGGATGGCCCCGCTTCCATCCAGTGTTGCGTCGTAGCGGGTGTAGGTGGCTTCTACGCCGTATCGAACGCTGATGTGCGGGTGGCTGAGTTGCCGGTGGATGGGAGCGGAGCCACCTAGGCTGAAGGTTCCAGAAAAGGCCCATATTTTGGAATCCCGGGCGAATCTCGGGGTGAGATCTCCGTCGTGAAAGACGTAGTGGCCCCCTAGGTTGGCCCGGGCCAGGAGGCGTGCGCCAAGCAAGGGGTAGAACACGTCCACCCGTGGCCCACCGTGGATGTAGGTGGTTGTGGGCATAATGGTGTTGTTCTCAAAGGCGAATCGATCCACGCCGCCCTGGATACCTGCCATGACCGTGACGTCGTTGGATCGAACCACGTCGTAGAGCACTCGGATTCCTGCAAGTTCGGCGTGGGTTTGGATGTCCTGCCCAAGATCGTCGGTGGATTGGATGCGTAGGGCCTTGGCTGCATGGATCCCGAAAGAGAGGGGGGACCGGCGCCAGGGCCGGGCAGACAGGTCCAGTTGAAGCCAGGGTACGTACTCCGACCGGTAGGTGCGATCGGTGCCGTTCACGAGTCGAAAGGTACTTTCGCGTAGGCCGAACCCCAGGCCCACGTCTAGGGTTAGTGTGGGTGCAGAGGATCCGTCTTTTGGTTGCTTGGGCCTTTTTTTGTGGCGTTTTCTCCTGGCGCGGGTTTCCTCCTCGGGTTTTTGGTCTCGCGCTGCTTGTTGTGTGTCCTGGTCGACGTTGCTGACGTGGTCTTCAACACCAGGAGCCGATGGGCCGATGTGGGGCGTGAGTAAGGTTCGCAGGCCTTCCTGAACTCGGTTTGTTGTACCCTGACCTCCCAGGGGGCCCACCAGTTGTTCACCTAGGTTGGTGCCCGTGGGTGAGTGGAGGGTGAGGGTGACTGCGATTTGCGCCCCGGTTCCCATGACTCGACCGCTTAGGAACCAGAGTTGAGATCCCGGATGGGCCGAGGCGTAGGATGTGGCGGTTTCGTGGTGTTGGGTATTTGTGTTCGAGGCTGCGCTCTGGTGCGGTTCCACCTCTGTGCGCGCCACCACCTGAAAGTTCAGCTGTTGGGACAAAGCCTGGCTGTTTCGAACGATCAGATTGCGCACCGCCACCCTGTTGGGGCCTTCAAAGTTTGGAATAACTAGGTGAGCTTTTGTGGAGTTCTGGGCTTGCGCCACGGTTGGGTAAACCCCGAGGACTGCCGCAAACCCGTTTGAGGTGATCAGGGCGAGCCCAAGAACGATGCTGTTGTGGGCAGGTGCCATGGGCAAGAACCTAGCAATCTTGAACGTATTTGGGGACATTCATGGAATGGTGAATGGTTTTGAAATATATGTCGTCCCATGGGCGTAGGTTGGGCACACACATGAAACACGTACTGCAGGGAAAAGAGCATCGGGCCCATCGGGCGGCTCCAGGGGTTGGAGCCAGCCTATTTTCGGCAATTTTGGTATTTGCAAGCCTCAGTACGGGGTACACGGCGCGGGCGGATTGGGCGTCGGATCGTGCCGGCCGCATCGGTTCCAGCATTGTATCCACGAATACGAGGTCCGAGTCTCGTGTTCAATACGGTGTGGCCGAGGCCGTGGTGAATGCGCCGATGGACAAGGTACTTCAGGTGTTGGGCGATTATTCCAACTACCATGAGTTTTTGCCCCATTTTGAGCAATCTAGGGTGCTTTCGCGCCGCAATGACGATGCCATGGTCTACATGGAAGCCACGATTCTCTACGGTGCGGCTTCCCTCTGGGCGCAAATGCGGCTTTCCAGCAGTACCCCCAAGGAGGGTGAACGCCTCATCGAGGGCCGTATGGTTCAGGGCAACATGTCTACTTTTCATGCGCGCTGGAAGGTGACCAATGCCGGGGAAAATAGGACTCTAGTGTCGTTTCAGCTTCTTGTGGATGTGGATATGCCGGTGCCGGCATCGCTTGTGGACGAGGAGAACCGCAAAGCCGCACGGAGTGCCATGAAAGCACTTCGCCGCCAGGTGGCCCATCCCCGTTACCAATAGTTTTTTTTGCAAAGGGGCGCGGGTCGGCCGGTTTTCCTGGCTCGCATTTCGAGCGGGTTTTTCAGGGCAATACCACCCTTGACCGCCCCTAGGGCCACTGCTAAATAGCCGGCCGCTGCGTCCGAGCGACGGTGACCGTCGTAACCCTAGGGTGTCGGGTGTGGCGGAGCTTGTAGCCCCTGTAAAGGAAGTGATTGAATGGCCGTCGCCGCGACAACGTTGCTCTCCGGAGGAGCACTCATTGACCTAGACGGGACACTCTTTGTTCAGCTTCTCCTGTTCTTTCTTACCTTTTTTATTCTTAGGGGGTTTGTTTTTAAACCCATGCTTCGTCTGATCGACGCACGGGAAGCCGCAACGACCGGTGCCACCGCAGAGGCCGAGGCTCTTCAGAAGGAAGCCAAGGAGAAGGAAGCCGCGTTTCTTTTGGAGATGGGCAAGGTTCGTCAGGAGGCTTCCCAGGAGCGTGAACGGCTGCGAAAGGAAGGCATGCGGGTGGAGCAGGAGTTGCTTGCGAGCGTGCGTGCAGAAACCGATGGCGAAGTTGAAAAGGCCCAGCAGGCGCTTCGAGAGTCCGTAGGGTCGGTGCGTAGCCAGTTGGTGCAGGAAACACCCCGATTGGGTGAAGCGATTGCGGAGCGCCTGTTGCAGGGAACGTCGGCGGCGGTGGCCCAGGCAAGTGCGCCACGGGTGGGAGCACCATGAACATGGAACGTACTCAAGGACTTTTTCGGGTAAGGACCCTCGCCCTGTTGGTATTTGTGGGCTGTGGAGTACCCGCAGGTTTCGTTTTTGCCGATGAGGGCGAAGTTCACGGTGTAGAGGACCATGGGGTTGAAGCGCATGGTGTCGAAATTCACGGTACTGAAGCTCATGGGGCCGAAGTCGGCCTGGGTGAGGTTTTTGGCAGTGTGCAGTTTTGGGGGTCGGTGTTTAACTTCACTGCCCTTGTTTTGCTGCTGGTTGTGTTCGGCCGGAAGCCCTTGTCTGGTTTTTTGAAAAACCGTCGTGAGGGTGTTGAGAAGTCGCTTCGCGAGGCTCGAGAAGCCAAAGCGCAGGCGGAATCGATTCATCGGGAGTATTCGGAGCGACTTTCTCGCATGGATGAGGAACTCAAGCAGATCCGGGAGGATGTGATCGCCACCGGTGAGCAGGAGCGTAAGCGTATTGTGGAGGAGGCGGAGCACAAGGCTTCTCGCATGCGAAAGGACGCTCAGTTTGTGATTGCGCAGCAGGCCAAGCAAATTCGAGTGGAACTGAGTCAAGAGACGGTGGCGGCAGCCGTGGCTGCTGCCGAAGAAATCTTGAAGCAACGTATGGGGAGCTCGGAGCAGGACCGTTTGTCTAAGCAGTACCTTGATCAGCTCAGGGGCCAGCAGTGGGGTGGTTCTGGCTCCGTGGGATCGGGAGGAGCGACGTCGTGAGTGCACTTTCCATGCGTTACGCCCAGGCGATACTCGACCTTGCTCAGGAGAAGGGGCAGATCGTGCCGGTGGGTGAGGCGCTCCGTGGAGCGCTCGAGATGTTTCGTGGCTCAGGGGAGCTTCAGCGAATGGTGGATCACCCTCGGTTTGACGTGGATTCCCGCCGAAGGGTCTGGAAGGGCTTGGCCGATGCGGCTGGATTTCCCCAGGAAGTTGCCCACTTGCTCTGCTTGCTTTCCGATCGGAAGCGGCTTTCGATTTTGCCCGAGTTGGTTGCGGCCTATGACCGGGCGGCCGATGCGTTGACCGGCACAGTGCACGCAAAAGTTACCAGTGCTTCTGCGTTGTCTGATGCATACCTCAGCGAGCTCAGGAACGTGTTGGAACATGTGACCGGGCGCCAGGTCGTGGTGGATGCGGACGTGGACGAAAGTCTCATTGGTGGGGTGGTGACCCGTGTGGGCGATACCCTGTTTGACGGGAGTCTGCGGGCAAGCTTGCACCAGGTGGAAGAGGCTCTTCAGTCGGACCACACGTAGTAGAATTATTGATTAAAGATCGAACATAGGAAGTTAAGGGAACGAGTCATGAAGCTTCGGGCAGAAGAAATCTCAGGGATTATTAAGCAACAGATTGCCAACTACGCGGATACCGTGGATGTGGTGGAAACGGGTACCGTCCTTACGGTGGGCGATGGTATTGCTCGTGTGCACGGCTTGCGGAGCGCCATGGCGGGTGAGCTTGTGGAGTTCCCTGGCGGCGTCGTGGGTATGGTGCTCAACCTTGAGGCTGACAACGTGGGTGTGGCCATCTTTGGTTCCGACCGGGCCATCAAAGAGGGCTCCCAGGTCAAGCGTACTGGCCGCATTGTGGAAACCCCTGTGGGGCCCGCGCTGGTGGGTCGCGTAGTGAATGCGCTTGGCCAGCCGGTGGATGGCAAGGGGCCCATCGAGAGCGAATATAGTCGCCGCGTGGAGCTGAAGGCCCCCGGCATCATGACCCGACAGTCGGTGCACGAGCCCCTGCAGACGGGTCTTAAGGCGATTGATGCCATGATTCCCATCGGTCGTGGCCAACGAGAGCTCATCATTGGTGACCGCCAGACGGGTAAGACTGCGGTAGCTCTGGACACTATCATCAACCAAAAGGGCAAGGGAGTGTTCTGTGTGTATGTGGCCATCGGCCAGAAGCAGTCCACGGTGGCCCAGGTGGTGGACAAGCTGACTGAGCATGGCGCCATGGAATACACCACGGTGGTGGTTTCAGGTGCCTCTGAAACTGCACCCTTGCAGTTCATTGCGCCCTACACCGGCTGCACCATGGGTGAGTACTTCCGTGACAATGGTGAACATGCACTTTGTGTGTACGATGACCTTTCTAAGCAGGCTGTGGCCTACCGTCAGTTGTCCTTGCTTCTGCGTCGTCCTCCAGGGCGTGAGGCGTACCCAGGTGACGTCTTTTACCTTCACAGCCGTTTGCTCGAGCGCGCCGCGAAAATGGCGGATGAGTGGGTGGTCGTTGCCAAGGGCGCGGAAGCGAAGCGGGAAGGCGCTGACAAGATTTACATTGGCCCGGATGCCAAGTCCGATGCCACCAAAGCAGCGGACGCAAAGGGTGACGGTTTTGAGGCCAAGAAGGTCCCAGATTCTGGTGGATCGCTTACGGCGCTTCCTATCATTGAGACCCAGGCGGGTGACGTTTCTGCCTATATTCCCACCAACGTGATTTCGATCACTGACGGTCAGATCTTTCTTGAGTCTGATCTGTTCTACTCTGGTGTTCGCCCTGCGATTAACGTGGGTATTTCGGTGTCTCGTGTGGGTGGTAACGCTCAGATCAAGGCGATGAAGCAGGTGGCTGGAACGTTGCGTTTGGAGCTTGCCCAGTTCCGTGAAATGGCCGCGTTCGCTCAGTTTGCTTCCGATTTGGACTCAGCCACCCAGCAGCAGCTTGCCCGTGGTGAGCGTTTGGTGGAGCTGCTCAAGCAGGGTCAGTACGAGCCCATGGCCGTGGAGGAGCAAGTACTTTCGGTGTTTGCGGGTACCCACGGTTTTGTGGATGAGGTTCCCGTCGGTGATGTGCGCCGCTACGAAAAGGAAATGCGTGGCTACGTGAAAGCGCAACATGGTGATGTGCTTGAGCTGATCATCAACAGGGGCAAGATCGACAAGGATCTTGAAGCCAAGTTGAATGAAGTTCTCACGGAGTTTGGCAAGGCCTTCTCATCTTCCAACTAGTTTATTTTCTAACGGGCATGTTCTCTAACTAGGATTGCATTGAAGCCGGTTTCCGTGGAGCAACATCTCAGTGAAGTAGGGGTTCGATAACCGCATGGCCAATCTAAAAGATATTCGTAAGCGCATTGGGAGTGTTAAAAGCACCCAGAAGATCACACGTGCCATGAAAATGGTGGCGGCGGCTCGTCTTCGTAAGGCCCAGCAGCGCATCACGGACATGCGACCCTACGCTGTGAAAACCATGGATGTGATGAGTGGTGTGGCCGCCCGTTGTGAGGAGGATGCGGCGCTGCACCCCTTGCTGGAGCGCAGGAATGTTGAGAAGGTGTTGCTCGTGGTGATCACCAGTGACCGCGGTTTGGCTGGAGCATTTAACGCCAGCTTGAACAAGACGGCTTTCCGTTACTGGAAAGAGCTTGAGGCCCAGGGCAAGGAAGTCCGGTTTGCTGTGGTGGGTCGTAAGGGTAAGGAATACTTGCGCAACCGTGGAGCTACTATTGACCACGAGTTCACCAACATCCTGAACAATGTGCAGAACACCTGCGCTTCGGAAATTGGAAGATACATCGTTCGCCTGTATGAGGATGCCGATTTGGATGCGGCGTACCTTGTCTACAATGAGTTCAAAAGCGCCATCAGCCAGCAGCCTGTGATCGAGACGCTTCTTCCGGTGCGCCTTAAGGAGATTCCTGAGGATGCACAGGGAGATTTTATTTACGAGCCTAGCCAGAAAGAGCTGCTGAACCGGCTATTGCCCATGTACGTGGACGTGGAAATTTTCAGGGCCCTGCTTGAGTCCGTGGCTTCTGAGCACGGTGCCCGTATGACCGCCATGGATGCGGCCACCAACAATGCCAAGGATATGATCAGCAGGCTTACCCTCGAGTTCAACCGAGCTCGCCAGGCTGCCATTACCAAGGAGTTGATGGAGATTATTAGCGGCTCCGAAGCCCTCAACTAGCTTTGCGGCGAGGTGAGGCCATTCAGTGGCCCTCCCCTGCTCGTCGGGGGGAAGTCCCTTGTTCGTGCTCTTGTGGAGCCCTCACCGTCCCCCACTCCTGCGCTGCCGGGGCGCTCCCGAACCCAATCTACTGCGGCCAAACTCTCCATCATCTCAAATGAGGTGCGTTGTAGGGGAAGCGACAGTTGTTTTGGGTGTTGGTGATTGTGTAGCCGTTGTTGGTCCAGGTGCAGTGGAGGGTTTTGCCTCGATGGGGGCCCCGGATTTGGGTGAGTTTGATGCTTGCTGCTGGGGTGTTTTCTGGGCCCGTGAAGTGCAGCGTGTTTTCGTGACTGACGTTTTGGCTGTTTCGTAACTGGATGTACAGGGTATCTACGTGGGCGAGGCCGTAGCCTTGAGAGGTGTTTCCAAATCTGAAGAGCATGATTTGTTGGGCCTGCTTGAAGTAGCGATCAAAGGGGTTGTAGTAGTCGCTGAGGACCCAGAGTAGTTTGGTGCAGGGGGCCGCCTTCCAGGTTCCTGCTCCGCTGAGGTCAACACGGCCCCACTGGTTGGAGTCCCTAAGTTGCCACGCCCCTAGGTGGCTGTAGTTCTTTTCCTTTGGGTTTGACCCCGTAGGGCGGTGGTTCTGCAGCAGAACGTCTGCGCGTAGAAAACCGCCGAACGGTGTACCGAAGCGATCCAGTGGTGGTGCTCCAAGTGAGGTGAGCGCTACCACATTTTTTGCTTCGCAGCTTTGGAGGTTTTCCAGGATGATGATGCCCTCGCTTGGAAAGCTCAACGCCATATCGTTGGCATCTGGAATCCACTTCTCGATGTCCTGGAAGGTTGGCATATCGGCATCCTGATTGGGAATATGGTAGGCTTGAAACCGCCTGTTGTTCCCTCGTGTTTCCCCGATCACTGCGCGGCGGGGCAATAGTTCACCTAGTGTGCGGACGTCCGAGTTTTCCGATGTTGGCCAACCTGCTGAGTACGCTTCTGGGACGAGCAAAGCTTCTGGTACGTATGGGGTGGCACACGGACACGCCTTCGTAGGTTGGTTCGTTGTGCTGGTGTTGGATGGAGTGAGTGGCTGGTTCGTTTGTTTAACTTTTGTGGATCCAATCCGACTGCAGGCTGTGCATGCCACTAGCACGCAAACGATGTGCACTGGTGTGGTTATTGTTTTTCTCAAACCTTTCATCAAAGATGGCTTTCGAATCGATGCAGGGCGGATCGGTAGGGTTTGAGAGCGGCTTCTAGACTTTCTATGTTGTTCACGTTTCCGAATATACGTTTGAAGTTTCCGGGGAATCCGTGCCTTATGCGGGCGACCAGGCCAACGAACAAAGCTTGCTGGTCTTGTGGGAGTTCCATTTCCGGTTGGAGTACTACCCCCGCTGCAGCGTTGAAGTTGGTGATGTTTCGGATTTGGGTGGTGAGGGGATCGATTCGTTTGAGTAGTCTGCGGGTGGGGCCCTCACCCCACGCGTTGAAGGCGGCGCGCATTTGCCAGCCCTTGAGGTGTTCGGCAGCGCGTCCGTTGAGGCTCAGCCCCATGCTTTCACCGTTCAGACTTTGCCTCAGAATGTTGAGTTCAGGGTATTGCTTCGCTATCTGATCTACCGCGCTTGCCATGTGTTTAGGCTGGCGTGTGTGGTGGGTATAGGTCTCGCCTGTGAGTGCCCTGTATTCGCGCTCAAATGCGGTTTGGTATTCGTCTTTGTAGAAAAGATGTGTTGCTGCAAACACTCCAAGTTGTTCTTTGGAAATTCCGGTGGTTTGCTCAAAGGTGTCGCCATACCTGTCTATCAGTGTGGTCCAGTCACCCTCCTGGGCGAGGCGCCGAACCTTTCTCACGTCTATGCCTAAGCGTTGTTCGATGATTGAAATGACATTTCGTTTGTGCGCGGGAACGCCTCTCGTCACCCTGTTCCACAGTCCTATGTTTGCAAGTTTGCGGGTGAGGTTTTGTAGTTGATCCTGGTTGAGGCCAAGGGCTTGAAGCTCACTGTTGGAGAGTTTCTTCAGGGCTTCGAGGTGTGCGTCGATGGTGAGTTGGCCGCGCCCGTAGGAAGCGGGAACTCCGGCGGTTGTGGCCATGGTGGACCACAGTGCTTTTCCGCCGGACTCGGTGAGGTTGTTGGCCCGTTGCACGCGCGCAAAAATTTCCTGATCGTATTCCTGGATATTTTTTTGGTAGTAGCCCTTGAGCAGTTGTTGGATCTGTTCATCTGGGGAGATGATTTCATGTTGGGTGTTGCCTGGGGTGCGTTGTTGGAGCTTGGCTTCGAGATGGGCGTAGGTCTTATGTTCCTGAGTAAGGCCGACACTCGCTGTTGGGAGGTGGTCTGGATGGCTCATGATGGGTTGTGCAAGCTCGGGTTCTGGCAGACTGAGTTGTTGTTCAAGAGCGCCTTGGGTGCGGGGGTCCAGTTGACCGGTTTCGGGTAACTGGTGTGCGCGTTGGAACGTGCGCAGCGCGGCACGGGTTTTAGGGCCCATGATGCCGTCCATTTCGAGGGGTCGTGCAGGGGTCGGATAGGCCTGGGTGCTGGCCCAACTGTTTAGATGAACCTGACTTTTCCACACTTCGGGATGTGATTGCTGCCCAAAAGGGCCGCTTTGTATCCTTGTGTTAGCTCGTATTTGATTGTCACCCATTGTCTACACTTCACTCCTGCAAACCCTTATCGGCCCAGGATGCTGGCAGTTGCGTGATCGTGCGTTTTAGATCGAAAATACGTTGAGGATACCGTTGTTCGCCGCTCTGGTGTCTACGTAGTCTCAGGTCATTTGTTAGTTTGCAGGGTCTGTTCGTACGATTTGAAAGCTGCCTACCGAATAGGCATAGTCGCCCCCCGATGCGGTGAGGCGAACGATGCTTGTGGTGTCGAGCTCTGCGGGTATCCGGACTTGATGTGAAGTCATTCCCCGAAGCCTCCTCCGTGGTTTAAGTGTGGCCACCTCCACGAATTGATCGCCTTGTTTAAGTGAAACGACATATAGATCGTTGTGGTCGATGCTGAGGTTGATCGTTCTCAGGTCAGTGGGTTGATCTAGGGCGATATCCACAGCCCAATCAAACCGAACATGGCCGGGAGCGTCCCACGTTGTTCCTTCTGGAACATGGCGGTTCAGTTTGGATTCGATGACTTGTACGGGCTCACTTGATGCCGGTACCTTGTGATACCGGTAGAGTTTGTCGTCGACTTTTGGCACGCGGCCAAGGTTTAGATCGAGGATAGCCTTCCATCGATTGGGGGCGTTGAGAGGACCTCGTGTTACCAATCGAATCTTGTCGTAGAGTACCTTTGTACGTGGATCGGTCAGCAGATTGCTGTTGGTACGAACGCTTTGTGTGTAGTTTGTGGGAAGTTGTCGCCGCAGGTGACCAGGCATCCGGTTTGGGTTTGCCAAGGGGGGGATTCGGGCAAGAAGAGGATCCGAGAGCGCGTTGAAATCAATGACGTGGGTTCCTGGGCCAAGGTAGATGCTCTTGTACCCAAGCATTCCCCGGATTTGCACGTCAAACTTTTCCGGCTTCCATGGTGGCACTTGGTAGCCATTGCGCTGGATGTTGAGGAGGCCGCGTTTTGGATAATAGAACCCTCGCTGATCAGAATATTGGGATCCTTTTCTTTCATGAAACGTGCTGTCACTCCATAGGGTTGAATAGAAACCTGCTGTTGCCAGAAGCGCACCTGCGGTTCCCACAATTGCTAGGTGTTTCCGCCCGATGTCGGATTGCGAAAAGAGCAGGGCTGCTACCAGTAGTGGGACGGTGAGAAACCGACCCGACATGAAATCGCCACCGATATACAGAATGTACAAAAGATGAAGGCCGATACCTAGTGCCCATACTCGATTGTGCGAGTTGCTCCTCAAGGCAACCACGGTGCCGGCGATGATGGTTGCCATGGTTAGCGGGTCATTCCCTACCGAGTTGATGATGTACTGCACACCCGGAATGACCTTGTCCCAGAAGCCGTCGCCACCACCCAGCTTTGCGTAGGCCGTGTTGGGAAAAGGGAATCCATAGTAGTATATGGAAAAGCTAGTCCACAACAGGGCGGGAATCGTACCAAGGGCAATTGTTGCCAGCGTGGACTTCCACTGGTGTCGAGAAATCCAGGTGATCCATAGGACTGCGGGTGTGGCTATGACCACCAAGTCTGGCCGGCATAGATAGAGCATGGAGTAGAGTGTGTAGACAGAATAGCGGGGCCAGAATGTCGAGGTTGGTTTGATACGGGTAGTCAGTACGTAGATGGATAGGATCAGTACATGGGAAAGGGGGTTTTCAAGACCTGACGTTGAATAGTCGACGAAGGCTTTTGAGAATACCAGTGCGAGCCCGGCCGCCATGCCGAGAGCTGTGTTTCGGGCGACGTGCCGTGAGATCATCCACACGACCCAAATGGAGCAGACCGCGGAAAGGAGGAGCACTGCGACAAACGGGTTTTGAACCACTAGGGTGACCGCAGATATCAACAGGAACCACAGCGGGTGGGTAAAGGATTGAACCCTTTCGGTGAGGTTGAAGACGGGCCCATATCCATGCACGAAGTTGAGTACCGAGCGTAGGGTAATGGTGCCGTCGTCCGATACCCATGCTGTGCGTATGAGGATCATTAAGAATAGAACCACTGTGGCGCTCGCTGCGGTGGCACGAATTGGCGAAACGTTTTGTCTGTTGGCACTGGTGTTTTGCGGGAACATCTAGTAGCTGATTTTGCAATCGCCGTGCCACCGCCCTAAACCGGGCGGTTTCCCTATGTTTCCACGAAAACGACGTCGTCCGCGTGCCGAACTGTGCCGTGCCGAACTGTGCCCTGTTGGGCTTTCCTGTTGGGCTTTCCTGTTGGGCAGGGCTGAACGTCATGACACTTTGGGCCCACGTTCACCCCGGCAGGTGGGTGCCCGATGACAGAAGGGCCCTATTTTCTACTAGAGCGGGAGGAGGCGGCGGAGGTGGCGGAGGCTGTCTCCTAGGGGAGTGCCCTTTAGGTTGGTGCGGACGTCTGAGGTGACCTGGGCTGCGGCCGCTCCCACGGCCCAGAGGCCACGGGGAATAGCTTTGAAGGCAATATCCAGATGGCTTGTGTCTGTTTGTACGCCGTGGAGGGTGACAATCGATGTGGCCGCACTTACGAGCGTGCGGCCAAGGTTGTGGTTGCGAATCGCTGGGTGTTTCATGAGGTTGAGTACGATACGGTTTCCGGACGCGTCTGAAACAAATGCGGGGAGTTTGGGAAGGTGTTTGACGAGCTCGCCGGGTCGGGTGAGATCCAACGCGCCTGATTTGATGAGCATGGCTACTGGGGTAGCGGCGTCTCGACGGAGGGTGAGTTGCACGTCTTCCAATCGGATTTCCAGGCGGAGCTGGGAGGCATCAAACTGGATGTGGTCAATGAAGACTTGGGCGCTGACACGAACAGGGGTCTTCATGGCGTCGATGTCGGCACCTACCTTGATCCCTGGGGGGATGGGATCCAGCGTGATGTTTTGGGCCTTGCCAGATTTCTCAGCTTCCGAAGCAAGCCAGCGGAGAAGATCGAGATGCACCCCTACACGCATGCCCGTGAGCGATCGGAGGGCCCGGGCGATTTCAAGGGGATTGCGTGCGATAAAGCTGCCTGCTGTTCGCATGACCCCAAGGGGTAGGTTGGCTATCGATCTACGGGAACGTTCCATGGTGCTAGGATACCGGTATTTTGGTTTGGGGGAAGGGTTCCGCTCCGGAAGGGCTGCAGCTTTGACCGCTAGCGGCTGACATGCTAGGTGCGCGCGTCGAAAACAGGTGTTCGGCGACGGTTTGTCGAACCCTTAAGGAGAGAGTTTTCCATGTCAGAGCAGAACGGAACGGGCCAAAATGGCCGTATTACCCAGGTGATTGGTCCCGTGGTGGACGTGGAGTTCCCCGCAGGGGCGCTTCCCGAGATTTTGACCGCGCTTCGTGTGAGCAATACTACCCTAAGCAGCGAGCCCTGGAACCTGGTGCTCGAGGTGGCTCAACATTTGGGAGAAAACACCGTTCGTGCCATTGCCATGGACGCCACCGAAGGTTTGGTGCGTGGGGCCGAGGTGCAAAACTCCGGTGCTCCGATCTCTATGCCTGTTGGCAAGGAAACCCTTGGACGCATTTTGAATGTGGTCGGTGAGCCCGTGGATGGTGGCCCACGTATCGAAAGCAGTAAGAGGGCGCCTATTCATCGTGAGCCTCCCAAGTTTGTGGAGCAGAGCACAAAGGTGGAGATGTTCGAGACGGGGATCAAGGTTATCGACCTTCTTGCCCCATACCGAAAGGGCGGAAAGATCGGCCTGTTCGGTGGTGCGGGTGTGGGTAAGACCGTGCTTATCATGGAGCTGATCAACAACGTTGCGAAGGCCCATGGTGGTGTGTCTGCGTTTGCCGGTGTGGGTGAGCGAACCCGTGAGGGTAACGATCTGTATTATGAGATGGCTGAGTCCAAGCTTGAGAGCGGCGGTTCTGTGCTTTCCAAGACGGCTCTTGTGTACGGACAGATGAATGAGCCCCCGGGTGCCCGTGCCCGTGTGGCCTTGAGCGCGCTGACTGTGGCCGAGCATTTCCGTGATGAGGAAGGGCAGGATGTGTTGTTGTTCGTGGACAACGTGTTCCGTTTCACCCAGGCTGGTTCTGAGGTGTCTGCCCTGTTGGGCCGAATTCCTAGTGCTGTGGGTTACCAGCCTACTCTAGGTACTGAGATGGGTGCTTTACAGGAGCGAATTACCTCTACAACTAAGGGTTCCATCACTTCAGTGCAGGCGATTTATGTGCCGGCCGATGATTTGACCGACCCTGCGCCTGCCACCACGTTTGCTCACTTGGATGCGACGACGGTGTTGTCGCGTTCTATTGCAGAACTGGGAATTTACCCAGCGGTGGATCCCTTGGACTCTACCTCGACGCTTCTGGATCCAGGTGTACTTGGCGAGCGTCACTACCGTGTGGCCATTCGAGTTCAGGAGACCTTGCAGAAATACAAAGACCTCCAGGATATCATCGCCATTCTCGGAATGGATGAGTTGAGCGAAGAGGATCGCCAGACTGTGGATCGTGCGCGTAAGATTCAACGATTCCTTTCACAACCATTCTTTGTGGCTACCCAGTTTACAGGTCTCGAAGGCAAGTACGTTCCGGTGGAGGAGACGATCTCGGGTTTTGAAGAGATTCTTGATGGGAAGTTGGACGATCTTCCAGAGCAGGCGTTTTACCTCAAGGGTAATATCGATGAGGTAAAGGCCGCTGCGAAGAAGATGAATGAGAAGGCTGCTTGATGGGCGAAATGTTGCAGCTTGAGGTTGCCACCCCTTCCGGGATGGCGCTTGAGGTGGAGTGTAGTGCCATAGCTGCTCCCAGTGTGGATGGTGAGTTTGGAGTATTGCCGAACCATCTGCCGCTTTTGGCTTCATTGAAATGTGGTGTTCTTACCTATGAAGTGGATGGGGTCAGCAAACGGGCGGCTGTTGGTCCTGGGTTTGTTCAGGTTGCTTCTAACCGAGTGGAGATTCTCACCGAGCGTTTTGTCTTGGATGGTGACGTGGATGCTGTTCAAGCGAAGTTAGAGCTAGAAGAAGCCGAGGCCGTCCTCAAGGATCCAGGAGATCGACCTACGGCTGCTATTGAGGAAGCTCGTGTCGACTTGGAATGGGCGACCGCCCAACTAGGACTTGCCTAGGCACTTGCTGCCCAGACAGTGATTTGAGTTGCAGTATCTGCTGGTTCAGGTGGATTGTTTTCCTGTGCCCACCTGGTGCCCACGCGACTTCCCCCGCCCCCGGGTCACGAAGACGTGTCCCCCCAAAGCCGTATGAAAGCGCCCGAGGGTCGTGGAGGCGTGTCCCTGAAAAAGGGAAAAAACGACGTGGAGGTGAGAAAATACGCAACTGGGAGGTTTACAGACCGATACCCGGACATGACGAAACCACGGATGATTGTTCCCGGCCGGACGGTGATGGTGACGCGACGTTGTTTGGACCGACGTTTCTACTTACGGCCG
>JAUICN010000012.1 GCA_030427835.1 Polyangia bacterium
TACAAGAAACGGTCGCTCGACCCGCTCTCCGAACCACAACTTCCCGAATCCAACCCGTCAGGCTTCCTTCCAACCCTCAAACGCAAACGCGAACCTGGGTCGAGTCATGAGAGTGACCCAACCCCCTGCAAGCTGCCTGCCTAAACACAATGGCTCGTTTGAATCAGGTCGACGGCAACAAGCGGAGTGCAAACTTAGTTTGACTTCGAGGAGAGTGCTTCTAGGGCTCGTCTTCTTCGGCTAGGTTGTCGAATCGAGTGTACTCACTGAAGAACCCACAGTACACCGTGCCCGTGGGTCCGGAACGTTGTTTACCGATGATGATCTCCGCGCGGTTCCGGTTATTCATCTCTTCACGGTTGTACACTTCATCCCGGTAAATAAAGAGAATCGTATCCGCATCCTGCTCAATTGCCCCTGACTCACGCAAATCGGACAACTGCGGTCGCTTATCCTTAGCTGCCCGGGATTCCACTCCACGGTTCAACTGCGAAAGCGCAATCACAGGCAACTCCAGTTCCTTCGCCAACGCCTTCAAGGATCGACTAATCTCACTGATCTCCTGCTCACGACTATCGTTCTTAGAACCCGAACGCATCAGCTGCATATAGTCCACGATAATTAAACCCAAACCCTGCTGGCTCTGGATGCGCCGCGCCTTCGCACGCAACTCCGTCATGCTCAAACTGGGAGTATCATCAATCCAAAACGGCAACTCACTAAGCGTCCCCGCGGCCTGCGCGAGCTTTGGCCAATCCTCCCGCCACAACTGCCCCGCCCTAAGGCGCGTACTATCCACACGCGCCTCGCTACACAACATACGTCGAACCAACTGCTCCTTCGGCATCTCCAAAGAAAACACCGCCACCGGTGTCTTTTGGGACACGCAAGCGTTCGTCCCCATATTCAATGCAAACGCAGTTTTTCCCATACCAGGTCGCCCCGCCACAATCACAAGATCACCCGGGTGAAACCCAGATGTCATCTCGTCCAGCTTATTAAACCCCGTAGTCAACCCTGTAATCCGTTCACCACGTTCCGCAGCGTCATGAATCCCCTTGAACGTACGAAGCACGACCTCCTTGATATGTTCATAGGGATTGCGCACCCGTTGTTGGGCGACTTGAAACACCGCCCGTTCCGCCATGTCCAGAAACTCTTCGGTTTCTCCGTAGTCTCCATACCCCTTGGCAGCGACCTCGTGACACGCAGCAATCAACTGCCGAATCACCGATTTCTCCCGAATAATTTTTGCGTGGGCCTCAATATTGGACAAGGTTGGGATCGTTTGCGTGAGCTCCAACAACTGCTCATCGCCACCCACAGCTTTCAATTTGCTACGGGACTCCAACTCATCGCGCACCGTAATCGTGTCCACCGGTGTTCCCGATGAGAACAGGTGCACCATCACGTCAAAAATCAATCCATGGGCATCCGAATAGAAATCGTCCTTCCCCAGGATCTCAACCACACTATTGAGTGCCTCGTTCTCAAGCAGCACTCCGCCCAGAACCGCCCGTTCTGCCTCCAATGAATGGGGAGGAACCCGGCCGGCTGGAGGGCGTCCGCTACCTGTGCGTAATTCCAAGTTCACCGCATTACCTATGGCCCAGAACCCCCAAAATTCCAGCAGAACAACAACAATGCAAGGAATCGGTTACCTGTGGAGAAACTGTGAATAACTGTCCAGGTAGGACAAGCATTCCTTCTGCACATCCCTGAAGAATCAAACCAGTAGCCAGCCCCAGCACCTAAGCAGCGTAGAACTAGGATTTGGTAACCACACCCAAGGTGAACTCTGGCTTCACACCCTGCCCCAAATCCACCGAAAGGGGGTACTCACCCACAGTCTTGATGATATCTTCAGGCATCCCGATTTTGCGTTTGTCCACTTCGATACCCGCACGGGCCATGGCTTCTGCCACTTCCTGTGAGGTAACGGACCCGAAGAGCTTGCCTTCTTCGCCGGCTTCCTTAGCCACCTGAACCCGCAAGCCCTTAAACTTCACTGCAGCCTCTTCAACCTTCTTTCGAAGGGCTTCGGCACGTTTAAGCGCAAGACGACGTTCATGTTCCACCTGCTTGATGTTGCTTGGGGTAGCAAGCACCGCGACTCCACGGGGAATCAAGAAGTTACGCGCATAACCCGCCCGAACACGAACCAGATCTCCGCTCCCACCAAGGTTATCGACTTCGTTCTTCAACACTACCTGTACGTGCGACATGGCCTACTCCACCGCCGTGTACGGCAAAAGGGCAAGGTTCCGAGCCCGCTTAATGGCTGTATTCAAGTCCCGTTGCTGCTTAGCACTCAGTCCACTCACCCTGCGGGGTACGATCTTGCCGCGGTCGGTAATGAAATACTTGAGCTGCTGGGGATCCTTGTAGTCAAATTTAAAACCAGGCTCCGTAGCAAAGGCGGGAACCCGTTTGCGTGTGCGCTTACGCCTTCCACCAAAGAACTCGCCCTCAAAATCTTCGCCATCCTGGAACTCTTGATCACTCATGATGCGGCCTCCTCATCCTTACTTTGCTCGCCCGGGGCACCGGCATCCGTAGCCTGCGCTTCATCAGAAGCTGCATCCTCCTCAGAGGCCTTCTTGTCCTCCGACGGCTGAGCTTCAGCATCTATCCTTGGTCCACGATCCCGGTCATCACGATCCCTGCGAGAGCGCGAGAACCCGAGACGATCCTCAATGGAATCCCCATCACCCTCATCAAAGGGCTCTGCAGCCTCAAAAACCACATCGGATGGATCCACTTCCACGCCTTCGAGGACCACATCCTCCTCCACCTTCACGGTTTGGTATCGGATCACCGAATCGATCATCCGAAGGTTACGCTCCAGCTCAGCCACTAGGCCACCACCGCCCAAAAAGCAGTTGTAGACGAACACGCCGTGGCGGTGCTTTTGGATAGAGTAGGCCAGTTGACGGGACCCCCAGTTGTAGATGGCGGTGGTTTTTCCACCAAAGCGCTCCACAACTTCCTGGACCTTGGCATTCACCCGCTCGGATTCCTCCTTGGGAGTTGATGGCCTCAAGATATAAATAGTTTCATACGCCCGGGCCCGTCCAGCGACGTCCCGCGAGCTAGTATTGATGGATAGTTCTTCCACGTATCAAGCCTCCTGGAAAATGCCCCGAGACCAACCCGGAGCGAGGACCGGCCGTTCTAGCAGCAATCCCAGGTCACGCCACAAAGACGGAACAATAAGCTACAGCGCACCTCATTTGAGATGATTGAGAGTTTGACCGCAGTAGATTTGGTTTTGGAGCGAGGAGGCGCGCGCAGGCGTAGCCAAAGCTACGGCGAGCACGTACGACGCGGCTCCAGGGCCAAAGATCAAGGTCAAAACTCGATCCGATCGAATGAGGTGCGCAATAGGGAATAGGCCTGATCCGGCCCTACTTGGAGTGGTATCGGTTCATGACCGCGGAAGCACCGTCGGTAACCCAATCAAGGACCATGCGGCAGGATTCTTCCACTCCATCAGCCACTTCCCGGTCCTGGGCCCGCGCAAACGGCTGCAATACCCACCGTTCCGCGGGCTCCCCGTGGGGCGACTTTCCCACCCCAAACCTCAAACGGTGGTAATCGGATGTGGCAAGGCACTGGCCAATGGACCGCAACCCGTTGTGCCCCGCATGGCCACCCCCAACCTTGAGCCGGCGTATTCCCAACTCAAGATCCAGCTCGTCATGCACCACGAGTATCTGATCCGGAGGCACCTTAAAAAACCTTGCTGCCTTCTGCACCGATTGCCCGCTACGGTTCATGTACGTCAGGGGCTTGAGCCACACGACATCCTGCCCCCGGTAGCTTGTCTTGCAAAACACCCCATCAAATTTGTCACGATAGGATCCCCGCAACGATTCCACGCAAGCGTCCACCACCATGAAACCCGCGTTGTGCCGGGTATTGGCGTAGTCGGGCCCAGGGTTGCCCAGCCCCACAATCAGCTTTGTTTCTGACACAAAACCTCTCTATGCCTGCCCGACACAAACGCAAGCCAGCTCAACCCGCACGCAAACCGTAGCGACGCAAAGAAAAGGTTCGGCTCCTGCAGGGCAAGCTCTGCAGGAGCCAACCCGGCTAGCCTTCAGCCTTTTCGGCGCCTTCAGCACCTTCCGCCTTTGCCGTACCATCCTCGTTGTCCTCCTCCACCTTGCGGCGGTCCTCGCCTAGGAGAATCAAACGACGGGTCGGATCCAGCTGAACGGTCACCCCTTGGGGCAAATCCAACTGATCCACAGTAAACACAGCACCCATATCCAGGGGCGCCACATCAACCTCGATCACCGAAGGAATATCCGCCGGGCGGCACCGAACCGGCAATTCCCGGAACACCACCTGAAGCTTGCCACCCTTTTGCACACCCAGGGCACGGCCATAGGTGCGAAACGGCACCGACACAGTCACAAGCTGGTCCTCCGACACCGCGTAGAAATCCACGTGAAGAGGACTTCGCGTCACAGGATGCACCTGAATGTCTTTCACCATGGTCTGCACCCTAGTCTCGCCAGATTCCCCACCCGTAAGGTGGAGCTCAATGACCGCGTTGTGGCCATACTCCGACTTTAGTGCGCCAATAAAAGCCTTGGGCGAAACGCTCAAAGCCGTGTTTTCCACGCCTTTTCCGTAAAGAACGGCAGGTAACTGCCCTCCCTTTCGGAGTTGACGTGCGGGCCCCTTTCCACGAGTTCCACGGACCTCAGCCTGCAGCGTCTGTGCTTCCATGATGTATTACCTTCTTTACCTTCTTTGAGTTTCTCTAATCATTACTTCTCAAGGCACCCCAAAAGGGCACCCAAAACACAACCCCTACACAAACAGGGAGCTCACCGAATCGCTATTATGGATCCGTTTAATCGCCTCGCCCAGGGTACCTGCCACAGAAAGGACCCGAAACTTGCCAGAAGCCACAGCAGCTTCCGTCAACGGAATGGTGTCGGTCACCACTACCTCCTCAAGCGGAGAGTCCGCAATCCGCTCAATGGCCGGGCCCGAAAGCACAGGATGAGTCACCGCCGCGATCACACTTCGGGCACCACGTTCTTTCAGTACACGGGCCGCATTCGTCATGGTTCCCGCAGTATCGATCATGTCATCCAGAATCACGCAATCCCGGTCCTCGATCTCACCGATAACGTGCATGACCTCGCTGACGTTGGCCCGTTCACGCCGTTTGTCGATAATGGCCAAATCCGCATCCATCCGCTTGGCGTAGGCCCGGGTACGCTCCACCCCCCCCGCATCCGGAGAAACAAACACAGGTTTCTCTGAAAACCGGGGGGTCAGGTACTCCATGAACACAGGCAGGGCGTACAAATGATCGAATGGAAAGTTAAAGAAGCCCTGAATTTGCCCCGCGTGCAAATCCATGGAGACCACCCGCTCGCAACCCGCAGCACCCAACAAATCAGCCACAAGTTTCGCCGTAATCGGAGTGCGGGGCGCCACCTTTCGGTCCTGCCGAGCGTACCCGTAGTAGGGCAAAACCGCCGTAATGGACCCCGCTGAAGCACGCTTGAGGGCATCCATCATGACCAACAACTCCATCAGGTGGTCGTTGACTGGCGCGCAGGTGGGCTGAATGACGTACACATCCACACCACGCACATTCTCCTGGATTTCAGCAAAGATCTCCCCATCCGCAAAACGGGCCACACGCACCTGGCCCAGCGGAATCTGCAAATAGTCAGCAATGCTTTGGGCCAATTTAGGATTGGCATTGCCGGTAAAAACGCAGATCGATTTAAACACCACGGACTCCTGGGAAGGCCCTGCTACCCCAGTGGGGTATCAGAGAAATGGGACCGAGGGGTAGCAAGGCCACAAACCCCTGTCAATCGCGTGGTTTCTTTCAATGCGAACCCCAGAGCCCGCTCCCCTAGGCTGCCTAAAAACATCTCCAGAACATCAAGACTTGCCCTCCCGACACCAAACTGGTTGAGCAAAACCCTCGAACTAGTGTAGGAAACCGGTGTGACAGACGCCCCCAACGGCCAACTGGACCAAGGATTTCCTGCGGCTCCACAGATGGACACACCCAAGCCCCCTCCTGGCGAAACCACCCCTGGCAGGAAAATCTCCACAGTCCTTTGGACCAACCACCCTCCCTCTAGCCCTCTGTGGCTGGCTGCCCTGCAACCCCTAGGGATTTCCTGCACCAGCCGAAACCCCTGGAATGCCAACACGGCCGCCACCGACGACGGCACCGGCGACGGCACCCCTTCGGTGGCGGCCCCCACCCGTGAAGATCTGGACGTAGTCATCGTAGACGGCCAAACCAGCACCCTGGACGAGGACGAGCTGCTCACCACCGTGGCCCACCTGCGTGCCAAAGGAACCCGGGTGGCGGTTCACCTGCCCGCGGGTTGTCCGTCGGAAGGCGCCCGCGACGTATTGGACGAGATGTGCCCCGGCTGGGTCACCAACAACGACACCGACATCCACCGAGTGGCCCAACTCATCGCCCGTCGTCTCGATCCCAAACGCACCCAACGGCTGGAGTTCGTCACCCTTGCCCCAGATGGATCCGGTCAGTTGCTCATCGTCACCGCCGACGGCCAATGCGTGTTGCGACAGCGCCCCGTGCACACCGCAGACGACGGCAGCGCCATTGTGGACATCCAACTCTCGGAAGATGCCACCCAGGCCTGGGTGCACCTTGCCTCCCACCAAACCGTGACCCTCACCACAGCAGACATTCCAATACAGCAGGGGGCCCCAGAAACCACCCTGGGCCAAATCCCTATCACAGGGAAAAAACTCGGTGCCCGGGTCAAAGAACTACGCCTCGCAGCCGGACTCACCCAAGCCGAACTCGCCCGCCGCACCGGCATCCACCGCCCCAACATCGCCCGGGTCGAAGCCGGAAGGCACACCCCATCCCTAGAAACCCTCGACCGCCTCGCCCAAGCCATCGGCGTCCCCACCACCCAACTCCTCTACCAACACTAACCGTCTAGATGACGCCGCCGGAGCAGGTCACATCCATCGACGAGAAGTTGTTCCCCTCCAGGCATTCACGCTCTGTGCTGTCCGGATCCGCCACCATGAATACCGTAGTGGTTGCTCCCGCAGCCAGCGTCCCTGCGCACGAAAGTGTCTCGCAGACCCCGGGCGACAACACGATACTCGTTTGATCCCGGCAAAGCTCCGTACCTGTCGCACTTCCATCCCGGAACGACAGCACCATCCCACTCCCCATGGGCAGGGTTCCTCGATTGCAAATCCGCGCCTCCAAGGTGGCCACACCCCCATTGCAAGCCACGGTGGCGGCAGGCGGAGGAGAACTCGTGGCGTCGGGGTTGCCAAGGGCATCCACATCGCCCTGCACGTTCTGTCGAAAGTTATTTAACCCTTCCGTATCCCAGTTGCGTTCCACTTCGCTGCTCTTGATGGTCTCCCCATAGTCTCCCACGTGGGTCACCGAGTAGGCATGCTGGTTCCACACCGGGCGTGACGCAGCCCAGCGGTCCTGCACATCACGCAGCACCACGATTCCATGGCTGCGTTCGTACGTCGTCGTGGACAGCAGCGGGTCCGTCGTGGGGCAGTTCACCGTCACATAGTCATTGGTTGGTACAACAATCTCCGTTCGAAAATCACCATCCACGTCGGCAATCACCGGATTCTCATAGGCCGTACCCGAAGACCGGGCCGCGCTGTACAGCACCTCACCGGTTTTACCGTTGTACACACGAAGAAAACATTCATCCGCGTACACGACCTCAGCTGCACCATCCGCATCAAAATCAAACACCGACGAGCCTGTCACATTGGAACTGTTGTCCTGGGACGATTGGCTCCAGAGAACTCCGTTTGTGCTCCCGCTCGCACAGGTCTCGACATCCGAGGGAGCCTCACAGTCCAAATCAAAAACGGCATATTGGGCACCCCCGGCAGTTGCAAACTCAGCGCGACCGTCTCCGTCGAAGTCCGCAACCGTCGGTGCACCACCCACACCGCCCCCCGGAATACCCAAGGGGCCAAACACCACCTGTCCGTCCAACGTTTTAACAAACACTTGTCCGTTTTTGACCACAACAAGTTCGGGATAATCTTGGCCCATAACTGGAAGGGTCACTGGAAAATCACCCATCTCAGCCACAGCCACCTGGCCACCGGTAGCAACGTTAGACGGCGAATAGGATTCGCGATCCAACATCTGAGTCGTCGTGTTCCAGGAAAAAATCCCGTGGTCAAAAATCACCTCGGGGGATCCATCCTCATCCACGTCGGCCACCACCGGAATCAACCCCCGACGGTGGGTCACATATCCAACAGAGGTGGCATCCAAAACACAACCTTGGGCATCGTACACCACCCCGCTAAACAGGATTTCAGGCGTGCCGTCATCGTCCAGGTCGTACACCGAAGGACCGGCCCACTGGTCATCCTCCCCATGGGGGTCAACGGCGCAATCGTCCGAGTGCCACAATTTCTCAAACGTTTCAGAGACCTCATTGTAGTGAAACGCGATCAATCCACGCCGCCAGGCCGAGGCCACAATCTCCGCACGGCCATCCCCATCCAAATCAGCCACGGCCACAGAGGCCGCTCCCATCACCTCATCTCCGGGGCCCGTGAGACTAAACTGGGTGTCGCAGGTTTCACCATCCACAATGCGCAGAAACGCCGGTCGCCGATAGTGGGAGTTACCACCCGAAGTTCCTCCCGGAAAGCTCGGAAACACAATGGAGGGAGCAAGCGTTTCCCCGTCCAGGTCCCCATCCAGTCGAAAGTCCACCACCACCGGTGTGACCATCACATGATGGGCATCCGGTTCAGGATCGTCCTGCCCCGTCCAACGGCACTGCTCCGAGGGAAGAATCGCTTCAATGTCCACCGCCTGGGAACAGTCCTCGTTGGTGGATTTTCCGGTACCGGCGCCGTAGGGGTAACACACCCCACCCTCACAAAAGCTATCGAAACCGCAGTCATCATTCTCAATGCAAGTGCCGTAGGTGGGAACGCATACCCCATTGTAACAAACACCCTCCACGCAAGTGCCGTCGCCGCAGGCAATAAAACCATCGGGCACACCACCATCCAGAGTTCCCGCCCCCGCATCTCCATTGGAAACACTCTTTCCACCACAGCCCATCGAAGAAAAAGAGAAGCCCAAGAAACAGAAAAGAACACACAGGCGGTACAGCATCACTACCCATAGTGACGACAAAGATCGAACCCATCAAGCACGGAAACGCGCCCCACACATTCCCACAAGCAGGAAGTACACATACACGTCAGGACATCACCCCATCAATGCGCCTGGAATCAGTTTCCATACCTCGCCTAAATGTCGAAACAGCGTGCCGAAACAGGGTATCGAAACAAGTTCCGCAGCAAAACCAGTTCAGATCACACCGCTCGAACAGGTCACACGCATCGTAGCTTCGTTATTTGTTTCCAGGCACTCAGACTGGACACCATCCGGATCTGCCACGGCAAGAACATCCATGGACGTCTCCGTCATCGGCCCCGTACAGGACACCCGTTCACAGCTCCCGATCGATAGGGACTGCGATGTTTGACCCCGACAAATTTCCACATTCTGATCGTCACGAAACGCGAGCACCACACCACGCCCCATGGGCAATGCCCCACGGTTGCACACCTCTGCACTCATGGTCGCCATCCCATCAGCGCAGGGGACAAACAATGAATCGGGACGCAACACCGCGGCATCCGCATTCGCGAGAGCGTCCACGTCTCCCTGCACGTTCTGACGAAAATTGTTCAAACCGTCCACGTCCCAGTTGCGCAACACCTCACTGCTGCGAATCGTCTCACCCCTATTCCCCACGTGGGTCACCGAATAGGCGTGTTGGTTCCATACCGGGCGCGATGCGGCCCACCTGTCTTCCACATCCCGGAGCACCACAATGCCGTGAGATTCCTCAAATACCGTACTGTTTCGCAGTGGATCCGTCGATGGGCACACCAAGTTCCCATAGTCATTGGCCGCTGCAACAATCTCGGTGCGAAAATCACCATCCACATCCACAATGATCGGATTGTCGTACGCGGTGCCCGACGAACGTGGTGCACTGTATCGAACCTCGCCGGTCTTGCCATCATAGACCCGCAAATAACACTCATCGGCGTACACCACCTCGGCAGCACCATCCGCGTCAAAATCAAACACCGAAGAACCGGTCATGTTGGAGCTCGCATCCTGCGAGGCCTGCACCCAAAGAATGCCGTCGGTAGATCCGCTCGCACAATTCCCTAAATCCACCGGATCCTGACAATCCAGATCAAATACCACATACCGATCCGCCCCCGCTGTGGCGAATTCAGCCCGGCCATCACCATCAAAATCAGCCACAGTCGGTGCCCCTCCCTTGTTGCCGTTGGAGTTGGAGACAGGCCCCTCTGGAATCGGCAACGGCCCAAACACCACCTGGCCGTCAATCGTCTTCACGTACACCAACTCATCGCGCACCACGACGATCTCAGGATAGTCCTGACCCGCAACAGGCGACGACACTGGAAACACTCCCATTTCAGCCACCGCCACCTGCCCCCCCGTAACGGCGTATGGGGAATAGGTTTCGCGAACCAGCTCCTGGTTCACCTCATCCCACGCAAAAACACCCTCGTTGAACACCACCTCCGGCGCACCATCCTCGTCCACATCAGCCACGACTGGAATGACTCCACGCTCGTAGTTCCCACGAGCCAAGGTGACGTCATCCAGGATATTTCCTTGGGCATCGTAGACGGACTCATGGAACAGGATCTCTGGAGTCCCGTCATCATTCAAATCGTAAAGCGAGGGACCGGCCCAAATATTGGCCTGACCATTGCCATCATAGCCAGGGTCGTTTGTGTGCCAGTACCGAACAAACTCTTTCATCGTTTCATCGTACCGAAAGGCAATCAATCCATCGCCAAAGGCTGCCGCCACGATTTCAGCACGACCATCCCCATCCAGATCTCCCACTGCTACCGATGCAACACCTTCCACCTCATCGCCCGGACCATTCAACGTGAACAGGGTCTGGCACGTGCCACCATCCACGATGCGAAGGTACGATGGCGCCCAATAACCAGGAAGAGTTCCATAGTTCGCGGTTGGAAATGAGGGAAATACAATCGACGGAGCGTATGTGCTTTCATCCAAGTCGCTGTCGAGCTGAAAATCAACCACCACAGGGGTCACCATCACCTGGTTGTGGGTGCTAGCTACCACGGGATCTCCTTCCCAGCGGCACTGTTCAGAGGGAAGAATCTCCTCAATATCAACGGACTGCACGCACCCTGAACTGCAGAGTGGAGTCGCTCCGTCCACACCTTCATCCACACACACCGCCTCACGGCATACCCGATCTAAACCGCAATCACGATCGTGTGTGCAAGCCCCATAGGTCTCTGCGCAGGTTTCGTGCTCCTCTTCCTGTGCCTTACCGCCACGGGAACCGCCGCAACCCACCGCGGGCACGGTAAGACAAAACAAACAGAGCCAAAATGAACTGAGAGAGGTGCGTAAATACAGCGTTCGGACCACATTCCTAGTATCCCAGAAACTTCATCCACCCGCAATCAGCGCAGTTTGCGATGGATCTACCCCGAAACCCGTTCGGCACCGTCCACACCAAGAACGTTACCTGATACCCAGTTGCAAGCAGGTGTGGTCAAGGCAAGCAACGTGGCGGCCACGTCATCGGGAGTGGTCAGACGGCCGTAGGGGTGCCGTGCAATCCCATCCGCAATCATCTTTTCGTGGCCGGGGATTTTGCGTAGTGCTGGGGTATCCGTAACCCCCGCGGAAATGGCATTTGCCGTGATCCCGTGGGGCGCAAGTTCTACCGCAAGTTGGCGAACATGGGATTCCAATGCGGCCTTGGCTGCACCCACCGCACCGTAGGCCGGCCACGCGGTGCGACTGCCCTCGGAGGTCATGGCAAAAATCCGAGCAGGACTCGAGAACATCTCTCGCGCCATGGCATCCTGGGTCCAATACAGCAGGCTGTGGGCCATCACATCCAAAGTCATATCCATATTCGCCTGGGAGATCCTGGCCGTCGCGTCCCCCTCTGCCCAGTAGGGTTTCAACGTCCCAAACGCCAGGGAGTGCATCAGTACCCGTAAGCCTCCAGAGGAGGCCGTGACGGATTGCAACTCGTCCAGAACCTCCACACGTCGACGGGCGTCCGCCGCATTCACATTGAACAAACGGAACGCCACTCCTGTGGATCCCAAATCCGCTTCGAGCGACTTCACGTGGCCCATCGTCGCTCGCCTATCCAAATGGACTCCCGCAACGTTCAAACCCGCCCGTGCAAACGTGCGAGCCGCGGCCGCACCAAAGCCACTCGAAACCCCAAGGATGAGCGCCCAGCCCTCCAATGGCTGGAGCAGCGCATTCGTATCCTGTTGCCGACTATTGACCATGTGGCGCCCCCTTTCGCGAAGCTTTCTCCTCGATCCCAGACTGGGCAAAACGGCCCGACAGCTCCTCCATCACATCACGAAGGTCCACGTTGCGCGCAAGCAAACCCACAAGCGAGTGGTACAGCAGATCGCCGAACTCAGAAGCCACCCGCGGGCCGCTCTCCTCCGAAAGGGCCTGGCAAAGCTCCTGGGCCTCCTCGGTGATCTTACCGTTGATCTTCTCCACCCCACCTTCCAGCAACGACTTGGTGTAGCTCTTGCCCCCGCTACCGGCTGCCCTCTCTCCGAGGGTTCGAAAAAGAGCCGCAAGGGTGGGCAGTGCAGGCAACGTTTCCGAACCCGTCACATCCCTGAAAAAGCAGGTGTTTGCACCTGTGTGGCAACTCGGGCCCTGGGGATCCGACAAGTACAGCACCGCGTCCCCATCACAATCGAGCCGCACACTTGCAACACCGATCACGTTGCCGCTCTCTTCGCCCTTTTTCCAAAGTCGTCCCCTGGAGCGGCTGTAGAAATGGGCGAAACCCGTGGCCGCCGTTTGCTCAAGGGCTTCCAGGTTGGCATGGGCCACCATGCGGATCCCACCGGAGTGGCGATCCTGCACCACCACAGTCACAAGCCCTGCAGCATCCCATTTCAAAAGGTCTTCATCGAGTTTCACGTTCATGGTCACGGTAGGAACGCAGCCTACCGCGCGACGACGCGATCTCAACCCCACTCCGAGGGGTGCCAAAAAAAAAGCCGGAATGGAACCATTTCCATTCCGGCACGTGGGGGGAGTCATGACACTACCCAGACCTAAACCCGCGATAACACTCGCCCCCAATATCAAACACTGACCTAGCGAGTGGCCGCCTTGTCCGCAGCGGCCTCGCTACGCAGTAGGGCATCCAACTTGTCGAGCAGCTTCTCCTGCATCCGATCCGCATCCCGCACCGCATCACCATGATCCGCCACAGACGCCTTCAGCTGCTCTGCTTCCATCCCCAACTCGTCTGCGCGGCTTTTGTCTTCACTGGCAAGGAAGTTTGCGCCTGTGGATGCGAGCCCACCAGCCCCTGTCAAACCCTGTGCCAATCCCTTGGCAATCGTCGGATCCAGCAAGGGGGATTTACCCGCACTACCTATCATTGCGGCCCCACCAGCAACCCCAACGATGCCCTGAACCATGGAACCGACCATCTGCTTTCTTGCGGCATCCCTTTGCTTCTGAATCTGCGCATGTTGGGCTTCCAATTGGGCTGCCTGGGACTGGCGCTTGGACTTCCGAGCCACCCGCTGTTGATCCTCCAGGTTTTCAGCCAGGGCCGCTACGGTCTCCGTCAGCGTGCCCGTCAATCCCGAGGAGGCACCCTGCTCCGTGGGTTCGGGCACTTGGTTGCTTGCAAAGTACTGACTGTGATTGGTGTTCAAATACGTGTTCATGATTCTTTCCCTATGTTCCTTCTAAATACCTAGACAACGTTCAACGCGCACCCATTTCAAACCGGCTGACGAATCGCCGCCATGGAAGCCGCAAACTGGGCCTCCTGAAGTTGCTGAATCTTGGAGTTCGTACGAGCCACCATCTCCATTCTGGCTTGAAGCTCCTCCACGGAACTCTCCATCTCAAGGGTGGCGGCGTCCCGTTCGTTGCCGGCCTCCTCACCATCCAGAGTGTGTTCTTTGGCCTGGCGTGTGTGCGCCGCGTCCTTCACTTGATCCGTACCCTGAATCACTTGACCAGCGCCCTGAATCACCCGGGACACAATGGCCATCGCAGGAGCGAGCTCCGCCAGCTTCGGTGCAGCGTTTGCAAGCATCCCAGCACCCTGGCCATTGCAGCACCCACCCGCGACGGTGAGGGCCGCTCCCGCCAGTTTCAGGTACAGGGCACACTTCGCCCTATCCTCTTCTCCAATGATGCCTGTCTTCACGGCAAAGTCGGCAATCTTGTCGGCGCCAAGAAGCATAGCCATTCCAGCAATCGTAAGGCCCAACGTGAGTGGCCCACCCAGGGCAGCCACCGCAACGGTGGCCACAATCGTGATGGCCTTCACAATCTTACTCAGCTTCTTCCCAAGCTTGCCATGGATGCCAAGAAAGCCCTTGGCCTTCTTGGAAGCCTTTTCAGCTGCCGCGAGAGCCTCCTGACGCACCTGTTGGGCGTGCTCTGACCGGTTGGCTTGGCTCGTGGCCGACTGCTCCAACTGCTTGCCTTGCAGGTCCTTCAGTTGGGAGGCAATCGCCGCAAGGATCATGGCCGGGTCACCCACTCCAGCAAGAATCGACATGCCCTGGGGGCCCACCAGGTTGGCAAGGGCCGACACATCTGAAGTGCCCTCACCCACGGCCGTTCCCGTGGGGCTTGAAATCCCTAAGGATTGAGCCTCCAGCTCCGTGCCAGAAATGTGGGGCACGGAGGCCTTGGAAAGCACATCGGGCGGAACGCCCAGTTCAAAGGTGCCCGTGGGCGTCGTGGGGATTGCGGCTGAATGGGGTGTTACTTGGGTCATCGTTTTCTCCTTTTGCTCCCTTATCGGTCAAACTCAGACCAAGTTGCGTATCACTGCCTGATTTGTTTGATGCATCTGCTTCAAAAGGTTCGTCACAAACTGAATCGACTGCGAACGCCGGTCCATGGCGGATTGAAGCTTGATCATATCCAACTGGTTGTTGGAGTTGGCGCGACTCTGCTCCTGTCCCAATGCCTCCACCCGGGAGTTCAACTGATCCACGCTGATTTTCGCGTCCCCTGCAGGAATCTCCACTCCCCGGCTCTTTAGAAAATCCCGCGCGGTCATGTTGCCCACCTTGTGGGTGTCGAGCTCAATCTTCTTTGAATCGCCCATGCTCGTCTGAAGCTCGTTGAGGCCCTGTATCTGTGTGCTGAGCTGCTTTGCCTTGGCGGTAGCTCCGCTGAGCGACTGCATGTGCGTCGCAATTTGCCCATCCAAATCGTTCATCCGCTCAGAAAGAACATACAAAAGCAGTTCTGGAGTTAGTTGAACATCATCGGGAATCTGAATGGTCGGAGACGCTTGATACAGCTCCACAGGCCGGAGGGAGCTCTGTCCAACCTTTGAGGCAATCCCCGTACTTGTGGCTGTCTTAACGTTGGGATCCAGTGCTGGATCCTCGTGCAACATCCTCCAGGCCTCATGCATGTCGTCGGCTTTACCAGTCTTTACCAGGTCTCCCGCCTCCATCATTTTGTTGAAGTCAGGTAGTGGCTGCGTATTGATTTTCATTCCCATTTCTATTTCTCCTTTTTCTTTTTCCAGTTGTTGCTTGGTTAAACTTGAATGGCCCAGATCATGGGAGAGCTAGGCGCGGGCTTAGCGTTCGAACGAGACCGCTCCTGCTCGGACTCCAAACACCGGTCCAACGTGCCCTCAAGCCATTGCTGACTGGCGGCATCGGCTTGAACAAGGTGCACATCCCTGGGCGATGTATTTTCCTTCACAAACAGGCCGCGAACACGCTCCTTCTGCTCCGCCATGCGGGCTTCGGCGTCGGCTAGGAACTGCTCGAGTTGTTCAACATCGGTGACCTGATTTTGGGTGTTCTCTGACATGACACCCCCTTATCGGTCAGCGGGTTGCTCCAGTTGCGTGATCGGAGAACTTTTTTCCCACCTACCGAAATAAATGAGCAGAAAATAACTTTACACCGCGCAGATAATCAGCAGAATTAATATCCCACACAAAAAGGCGGCAAAAGCGAACCAAATCGCGTCAGATCACTCTGAGGGCGAGCGCCCCGGCAGCGCAGGATTGGGGACGTACGGAAACACAGGCCCAGAAGTTAGAAACAACCCGCGGTAGCACCAGACGAAACGCGAACTAAATCGCGTCAGATCACTCTGAGGGCGAGCGCCCCGGCAGCGCAGGATTGGGGACGTACAAACGGTACTTCCCCAATCCGAGCAGGGGAGGTAAGCCGCCCTCAGAGTGATCTGACGCGATTTAGTGGTTGCAGGCCAGGGTAGTGGCTATGGGCTCCACCTCACCATGGTGCAGCGGCGTAGTGGTGTGCAGGGCAACGTTGGTCACCGACCACTTCGAATCCACCGCCAGCGGGTGGTACAGGCTGCGCTCATGGGGAACAAACACCCCATTGAGCTCCATGTGCACCAGCGGCGCACCCATACGAAACGGCAACGACTTTCCCGTCACCAAATCCAACTCCAGGGCCATGGGTCGCCCCCGGTGCTCCACCATCACAAACGCCGCATCCCGGCCGAGCTCCGTCACGCCACCTAAACTTTCAACACCGGGCGGCAGTTCCGGGCGCCTGTGCTCCAGCACCGAACCGGTCATTCCGTCCACCAATACCATCAGCGGCGCGCCCCCACGTTCACTTCCAAAAAACACCCACCGGCGCCCCACCGGATCGTAAGCCCGAAAATGCCCATCCACCTGGCGAACCGCAGATGGAAACGTGGACACCGGGATCTGCGAGCCTGTCATCAGATCCGTACGCACCACCTGCCACCGGCTACCCATGGAACGCACCGACCAGGCCACCCCAAGCTGTGGATCTGGAGACCAGGCCACGGGTGCACCATCCAGGGCAAACCGGGACACCACCGCGCCGGTGGCTGGGTTCACCTGCGCGAGCACCGATTCGGTTCCAGACATGCCCGCCACAAAAAGCACCCCAAGGGATGGGCTGAAAAAGAAGCCACCATCAAATACCGTGTCCACCGCACCAAAGGGCACGCGGTGCTGCACCTTGGCACTGGCCAAATCCAACTGCACCAATGAAAGGCCCTCGCTACCGTGTTCAATTGCGTACACTGCGCTGTGACGATCACAGGAAAGCCCAAGCGCCTGGGCCAAAGCTCCATTGCACACCAACAAACCCAACAGGACAATACCCAGCAGGGCAAAACCCAACACGGAAAAATACCGCACCACCAAGGCAAGGTCCTGAACCCTCGAGCGGGCCACCCCCGCACTCTGTACACGCGTCACCACTACCCCCTAACAGTACCACCTTTGCCCTGTCCCACTCTAGGGACCATTGCCCGCTTGGCCCCAGACACCTGCTCCCCTGTGAGCCCACACCCACACGCCCACACGCCCAGGTGGGAACGCAAAGCCGTGAGGCCTGAGCGCCAGACCCGTTTGCAGCACGACCTAGGAGACCCTCAGTTCTGAAAAATGGACTGCAGATCGGCGCCCAACAACATCTTTAGACCGTGGGCAAACCCATCCGAGGGCACCACAAACCGAATCATGGCCGTTTCATCCTCGGTGTACTCCGCCGCCCCCACATATTCCGTCGCCAACACACGGGCCTGTTGCAACCCCAACATCACACCGAGCGGGGTTCCACCCAGGGACTTCAACAACGTCAGCAGATTCCCCTCAATGGTGGATGGGAACCGCCCAAACATACGCACGGAAACGTCCAAAAGGGCCGTCCCATCCTTGCTAGGCGAAGAACTCGAATCCCCTTCATGGTCCCCACCCTGCAGCGTCACCACCAGGCCTTCCACACCACCCAACAACAAACCTACCCCCGTGTCCGCAGGTAGTTGGAGTCGACCCGGGATCACCAAAGCCAGTGGAGCACCCATGGCCTGCTCCATCCAACGCCTGCGCCGGTTGGTTTCAAAAAGTGCACCCGTTCCCGCGGGCCAGCCGCCCTCACGCACCCGGCGCGCCAGGGCCTCACCCTCGCGCAGCACCCCCCAACCACTGCAAAGCGTGTCCCCGTCCAACAGCCCCACGTCAAACACGTGCAGCCCCACGCGCCCCACCCGCCGGAACCAGGGCCCCGTTTCGGTCAACTGCACATCGTCCATGGAACGTGCCACCCGCCCCACGGCCTGCCGCGCTCGAATCCCAGCGGACGCAAAGCCACGCAACCACCAGAACACCCCTTCGCCGTATTCCGCCATCAATACCTGATCCACCTGGGTAACATCCACCCCCGTGTGCCGCTCAAAACCAAGGCGACTCCGCCCGTCCACAAGCACATTCAACAACGGCAGAAACACAGGCGAATCCCACAGCACCCTGGGCCGTGCCCACACCAGCAACTGGGCCCCCTCCGGCACAAGATCCACAAGATCCCCAGCCCTGGGCAACACATCCTCGAGCGGTGGAGCCTGCACCTGGCGGGACTGGGATCCACCACAACCCAATAGATGGACCCCCAACAGGCTCAAGACCAGCAAATATCGGCTTAAACACCCAGGCACGGGCATCCGCCAAACACCCCGCCGCTGTTCACAGTGATCCCGCACCGCACCTCGATACCGCGACCCACAATAAAAGAAAAGGAACCCGACCCCCCCAAGGCCAGGTTCCTTTCAATCCCAACGTAGTCTGGGCACTACTCCGGAAGACTACTGCGCTCCGCAATTGAGGTGATTGAGGAGTGCGTTAGGCCCGTGCCTGCGCAGAAGCCCCATTGGCCTTTGCAGCCTTCGGCGTGTCAGCACCCGCAGTACTCCGACTCGCAGCATCACCCTTTCCGCCTTCATCCTTAACAGAGGAACCCGCAGACGGTCGAAGCCCGTGCTTTTCCAACAGGGTATTCTCAATCTCATCCAACATGGTCGGGTGTTCCTCAAGGAATGTTCGCGTATTCTCACGCCCCTGGCCAATACGCTCCCCCTTGTAGCTGTACCAAGCACCGGACTTGTCCACGATGCGAGCTTCCACACCCAAATCGAGCGCATCCCCACTACGGCTGATCCCTCGACCGAACAAAATGTCGAACTCACACACCTGAAACGGCGGCGCCATTTTGTTCTTCACCACCTTCACACGTGTGCGGTTTCCAACGGCCTGATCCCCCGTCTTGATCGCCCCAATGCGGCGAATATCCAACCGTTGGGATGCGTAGAACTTCAGCGCATTTCCACCCGTGGTGGTCTCAGGGCTACCAAACATCACGCCGATTTTCATGCGGATCTGGTTGATGAAAAACAGCACGGTCTTGCTCTTGTGCACTGTGGCCGTGAGCTTACGAAGGGCCTGGCTCATCAGGCGGGCTTGCAGCCCCACATGGCTGTCACCCATCTCACCCTCAATCTCAGCCCTGGGTACCAACGCAGCCACCGAGTCCACCACCACAATGTCCACCGCACCCGAACGAACCAGTGTATCGGCGATCTCCAGGGCCTGTTCCCCATTGTCGGGCTGGCTCACCAACAGTTCATCCACGTTCACACCCAGTTTCTTGGCATAACCCGGGTCAAGTGCGTGCTCCGCATCAATAAATGCAGCCACGCCCCCAGCACGCTGGGCCTCCGCAATGGCATGCAACGTCAAGGTGGTCTTACCGCTGGATTCAGGGCCGTAGATCTCCACGATTCTGCCCGCAGGGTAGCCCCCCACGCCAAGCGCAAGGTTCAGCGCAATACTGCCGGTGCTGATGACGTCGATCCCCTCGGCAGCCTTGGCGTCCCCAAGCCGCATGATGGCGCCCTTACCATGTGCTTTTTCAATCGTCCCAAGCGCTAGGCTCAACGCCTGCTCCTGGTTTGCCTTGTCACGATCCGACTTATTTTTTGATTCCATGTTCCTGAGCTCCCTCAATGAGCCTGCTCCTTGGGTTTCCACCCACAGGCTGCACATCGCCACAGCGACTGTGCATGTGTTCAGTACCTGAACGTTTCACCGCTGTCAATGAATCCGCACCTGATATTGACCGCCAATCCCCACAAACCGCCGCTTCAGTTACCAGGCCACCGCTTCTTCCAGATCCCGGTCCGTGGCCAGCAGATGCACAAGGCGCAACGCAACGTAGGCGGTCAGGGTGCGTACCCTCTCACGGTCGCCTGGAAACCGGTAGCAGACCGACCGGGCATCCTTGCCCGCCTGGGCAATGCCGAACCACACCGTTCCCACGGGCTTCTCGTCGGTGGCACCGCCAGGCCCCGCAATACCCGTCACGGAAATCGCCACGTCCGACCCCGCGATCCGCAACGCCCCCTGGGCCATGGCCTCCGCGGTTTCTGCGCTCACGGCCCCAAACCCGTCCAACACCGAACGGGGCACACCCAACACCGCCTCCTTGGACTCATAGGAATAGGTCACCACCCCCATGGAAAAGTAGGAAGAACTCCCAGGTGCCGCGGTCACCATGCGGCCAATGCCACCCCCCGTACAGGATTCAGCCAGGCCCAGGGTCCAACCACGGACCAAAAGCGCCTTGCCCACCACCGCAGAATAGGTGTCCTGGCGCCCCCCGTACACAAAGCCCCCAAGGCGACGGCGAACCTCCTCCACCGCCCCCTGCACCCGATCGTTGGCCCCTTCACCCCGGGCCAACACCTTGACCTCAATCTCAGGAAAAGTGGCCCGGTAGCCAAGCACCACCCCCTCAAACATCGCCTCCACCCCATTGAGGCGATCCTGCATCAACGATTCCGTCATGCCGAAGGTACGCAAGTGCTCCTGGTGCCCCTCGCCCGAAAACAGGTGCCCCAGAAGTGGCACCGCCTGCTGCTCAAACATGGGCTTCATCTCCCGGGGCACGCCCGGTAGAAACACGGCACTGCAGACCCCCTCCCCCGACGATCGAGGCAGCTCCACCAAAAACCCGGGCGCCGTACCCACCCGGTTGGTAAGCAAGGTCGCCCCCTGGGGAAAATCCGCCTGCTTGCGGTTGGACGCGGGCATGGTCCGGCCGCGCTCGCGCCAACGGGCCTCAATCCTCTCCAATACCCCCGAATGGTGATGCAGCTCCACCCCAAGCGCCTGGGCCACCGCCTCCGTCGTCATGTCGTCGGTCGTGGGGCCAAGACCACCGGTGGCCACAATCAGATCCACTTCACCCGAAAGTCGGTGCAAGGCCCCCACAATGCGCGCCAGATCGTCATCCACCACCTGGTGGCCCACCACATTCAGGCCCAGTGCTGTGAGCCTTTCGGAAAGCCAGGCCGCGTTGCGATTCACCAACTCTCCCCGAGTAAGCTCCGTTCCAATGGAAAGTACAGCCGCCCTATTCACCGAAATGCTCCATGACCTTCTGCCGTACCCTAGGGCGCCCCAGGCCAGGCTCAAGCCAATAACGACCCAGCAAACCACGATCCCGCGCATGGACATCCCGCAATAGGCATCCTTCCATCGGTTTCCCTTGCATTCGAGTCCAGAGCAGATGAAATAGTGTCCGCTGTAGATCCATGAACTGTAGAGCCATGATCAGAATGACCACCACAACAACTGCCATGAGACAACTCACCCTAATTCTGCCCTGCGCGCTCGCGGCCTGGATGGCAGGGCCCGCCCTCGCACAGTCCGCCGATGGAGTGAACCCAGCAGCGGACGCCGAGGCCGCCGCCAAGGCCGCCGCCAAGGCCGCCATGATGGAGCGCGCCACCCACAGCCTGGACGGCATTGAAATCATCCGCGGCACCCTGGGAAACGGCATGCGCGTGGTACTCAGCCCCGACCGTTCCATCCCCAACGTGGGCATCGCCGTGTACTACGACGTGGGCTCCCGCAACGAAGCGCCCGGCCGCTCCGGATTTGCACATCTCTTCGAACACATGATGTTCCAGGGCTCCGAGAACGTCGGCAAGGGCGAACATTTCCAATACATCATGAACCGCGGCGGTACCATGAACGGCACCACAAGCACCGACCGCACCAACTACTACGAAGCCCTCCCCTCCAACGAGTTGGAACTGGGCCTCTGGCTCGAAGCCGATCGCATGCGCTCCCTTTCCATCACCGCCGAGAACTTCGAAAACCAACGGCAAACCGTCATGGAAGAACGGCGCCAGAGTTACGACAACCAGCCCTACATGAAAAGCATGCTGGAAATCAACGAGCTCGCCTACGGCGACTACTGGCCCTACGCCCACTCCACCATTGGCGACATGCAGGACCTCATCGACGCACCGCTACAAGCCGTGCAAGAGTTCTTCGCCCAATACTACGCCCCCAACAACGCCATTCTCAGCATCGCAGGCGACTTCGACACCCAACAGGCCCTGGGTTGGATCCACAAACACTTTGGTTTCATCGAACCCCGGGAGGTCCCCACCTTTAACCCCCCTGAGTTCACGCCGCCCACAAGCCCCCGCGTGTCCACCACCTACGACCCCATCGCGGAGCTCCCTGCCTTCCACGTGGCCTACCCCATTCCCCCACGCACCCACCCCGATCACCACGCCCTGGAAATCCTGGCCATCGTGCTTGGTGACGGAAAGGCCTCCCGCCTCTACCGCGAACTCGTACGATCCGAAGAGATCTGCCAAGAAGTCCAAGTCTCCACCGACAACCGCAGGGGCCCCGACCTCTTCTCCATGTGGGCCATCCTTGGAAAACGCAAAAGGACACGTACAGCCCTTCGCATCATCGACACCGAACTGGGCGATGTCTTCATGAAGGGCATCAGCGAAAGCGAAATGGAAAAGGCCAAAAACAAGATCCGGGCGCGCTTTCTTTTTGGCATGCAATCCAACCTCTCCCGTGCCAAGCGCCTGGCGGAATACGAACTCTATTGGGGGGACGCCGAAGCCGTTCGCCAGGAACTCGAACGCTACATGCAAGTCACCGACCGGGACATCAAGCGAGTCGCCCGGGAATACCTGGACCGATCACGCCGGACCATTCTTTCTGTAGTCCCCGGCCCGGATCCAAACGCAGAAACGGAAAGCCTGCCCAGCACTGAAGCCAACTCGAACACAGAATCCAACTCCAACAACAGCGAAAGCGCGAAGTAGAACCCATGGAACCATCAACACACCTTTGCAGTCCTATGCCCGCTTCAATTGCAATCCTATGCTCGGTCGCCCTATCCGTTTCAGGGTGTGGCCCCAAGGCACCGGTAACCAAGGAAACCACCGCCGCCCCAGAAACGGAACCTGTGGAAGCCCCAGTGGAACCGGCAGAGCCAACGGAACCCTCCCCCACCCGAAGGCCCGCACCTGAAAGCGGCCCCACAAGCAACCTCGCCTTTCCAAAGGTCACCCAGAACCAACTGCGGTCCGGCCTGGAAGTGAACGTGGCCCAATGGTCCACCCTTCCCCTGGTTTATGCCCAGGTCACCGTACGCAGCGGTGCCGAAACCAACCCAGAAGACAAACCCGGCCTTGCACGCCTGGTGGCTGATATGATGCCCGAAGGCATCGCCGGCATGTCCTCCTCCAAATTGGCCGAAGCCGTGGAGGGCCTGGGAGCCGATCTGTGGGTGGATGCCGACGAAGAGAATCTACACATCGGGATTCGCGCCCTGGCCGAACACCTGGACACCGCCCTGCAACTACTGGCGGACGTCACCATTCGGCCCATATTCCGTGCACCGGAACTCGATAAGTACAAGACCCGCGAATACAACCGGCTCACCCTGCAACAGCAGCAGCCCCAGTTCCTCGCCCGACGTGCCTTCCAAAAAGCCCTGTACGGGGATCACCCCTACGGCACCATCGAAACCACACGAAAGGTGGTGAAGGATCTGGAGCGCCGGGATCTCCTCATCTGGCACCGCAGGCACGTGGTCCCCAACAACGCCTTTTTGGTCGTGGTGGGAGACGTGGACCCAGCCCATGTCAACGAAGTGGCAAGCAACGTCTTTGGTGATTGGGAACCCCGTGAGGTGGCCGAACCGAAATACGCACCCCCCCCCGAACACAGCCGGCGACAGGTCATCATCGTCGACCGCCCCGGCTCCGTGCAATCGGTCATTCGCATCGGCAACCTTGCCATCGAACGGGCAAGCGACGCCTACATTCCCCTCACCGTCATCAACCAGGTGTTGGGTGGCTCCGCCAGCTCCCGCCTTTTCATGGACCTGCGCGAAAAACGGAGCCTCACCTACGGCGCCTACAGTTTTGTGCAGGAACGTTCCCAAATCGGTGCCTTTGCCGCAGGGGCCGCCGTTCGCACGGAAGTCACCGCCGAGGCCCTGGATGCCTTCTTTGAACATCTGGACCGCGTCCGCACGGAACCGCCATCCCAGGAGGAGTTCGACAACGCCAAGCACTACATCCGGGATCGATTTCCCATCCAGATCGACACCCCACGGAAGATTCTCAGCCTCATGACGGAGGCACGAACCTATGGCCTACCCAACAACTATTGGGAAAGCTTCCGGCAACAGGTGGGAGGAACCTCAATGCAGGCCGCACAAACAGCGGCCCAACGCTACATTCGCCCCGGAGAAGCCACCATTGTCATCGTAGGAGACGCCACAGAAATCAAGGAAGCCGCCCGCAAGTGGGGTGACGTTACCATCACCGACATCGACGGAAAAGTCACCGGTGACCTGCCCATGGTGCAATAACCGTGGCCCTTTCTTCCTCCCCCCAACCGCCAGAATCCCAATCGCCGGAATCCCACACTTCAGACCCACGACGTAGCTCACTACCTGCCACCTCAGGGTCCGATCACCTGGTGATCACCCCCACCTACAACGAAGCGGACAACCTCACCGAGTTTCTCAACAAGCTCTTTCAGTTTGCTCCCCTCAGCCATGTGCTCGTGGTGGACGACAATTCCCCGGACGGCACAGGAGAACTTGCAAAAAAACTCAGCCAGAGCGACCCCCGCATTCACGTCATGCACCGGGCCGCAAAACTAGGCATTGGTAGCGCCTACATCGAGGGCTTTCGCTGGGGCCTGGCCCAGGGATACGAGTTTCTAGCCCAAATGGACACGGACCTATCCCACGATCCCCAATACCTACCCTCCATGTTTCGCACCGTCGAAGGTGGCGCAGATCTCGTGCTTGGTTCCCGCAACGTGCCTGGGGGCGAAGTGGAGGGCTGGGGACTGGGGCGACACGTGCTCTCCAAGGGAGGAAGCCTTTACAGCCGTGCCATTCTGAACCTACCCGTGCACGATCTGACCTCCGGTTACAAAATCTTCCGAAGATCCGTACTGGAAACCATTCCCCTCGATGCCATTCGATCGGAAGGGTACTCCTTCCAAATCGAAACCACCTTTCGGGCCATTCACCAAGGATTCAAGGTCGTGGAAGTCCCCATCACCTTCGTGGACCGAAGGGCAGGCCAGAGCAAAATGAGCCGAAACATCTTCCTCGAAGCCGTCGCCGTGGTCTGGAAGCTCAAGCTGGATGCCCTCACAGGTAAGCTCGAACCAGGCAAGGCCTAACCTGCCCCTATTCCTCGATGGGAACCTCCTGTACACGGGGAACGGCTCTCCAAAGGCCCGGGGCCTTGATCCCAAAGCCATTGTCACAGGTTCCAAACGTGGTGGCGTAAACATAGCCATCTGGCCCGGGCACCCAATCCGTGACTTGCGAAAGGTGACCCACCGAAATATCGGAAGTCACCTCACCGGACTCTCCAACCACCATGGTTCGAACCCAGCCCAGACAAATGTCCCCAAAAACGAGTTTGTCGGTCAGCAACCCTTCGTAGGGATCTGAAGCATGCCCGCTGTGCCACTGCCCTACCCAGGCCGCCCGCCCCGTTGTGGGCTCCGTGTCAGGGTCCTCCTGAAAGTAGGGGTGGTCCGTATCCCGCGCCCAACTGGTCAAGGGATCCGTGAACCCGTCCATCGAGGGATCGCAGGGGCCCTCACAGGTGGGCCAACCGAAGTTCAATCCCGCGGAGGGAATACGGTTCACCTCCTCACGGCTTCCACCACCCACGTCCCCAAACCAATAGGCACCATCCGGGCTACGGGTCGCCCGAAAGGCATGGCGAATCCCCTTCGCGTACACCTCCGTCGCACCGTCCGTACCATTGTAGGGGTTGCCCGTGGCCATGGTGTAGCCAGAACCGGTTTCCGATCGATCCGGCACCACACGAAGCAGGGCACCTAACAACAAGCTTGTATCCTGGGCCGTATTCTGGCTTCCCTTGTCGCCGTGGGTAAACCACAGCGTACCATCGGTTTCCATGCCAAGACTACCCACCGCATGGATAACCGGAGCAGAAGTATTGGTGGATGCCACATCGATGACCACAGCCGCCGTACCCGCCGCATCTGAATAATTGCTCCCGTCAAAGGTGATCCGTGCCACCCGGGAGGTGTAGTTGTTCAAGCAATGTCCAAAGTACACCAGGTGGTTGTTCGCCCAGTCCAGGTCAAACGTCATCGACAACAGTCCGCAATCCCATTGCTCAAGCACGTTCGGAACCACAAACGTTCCCAACTCGCTCGCACCTGTACCCTCGATCCGGTAGTGCCGAACAGTGCCGTTAAGTTCCATCAACAGAATCTCATCGGTGGTCCCAGGAACAAACCGAAACCCGGTCACCGTCGTAGCCTCATCTCCAAGGTCGATCTCCTCGAAGCGCAAGCCCACCACGCGGGCCTCCGTTTCACCTCCGCCCGTACTGTCTGACCCGCCGCAACCCACGGCCGTCGCAAGAAGCATCACACCACAAACCCACAATCGTTGAAATCCCATCCGTCTCTCCTCCAATCTAAGCTATTTTTTCTACCCTTGACCGTTTCAGTCGTCCAAGGATGCAATCCAATCTCGAAATAAATCCACCATGGCGTCGTCCCGTTGTTCCACCCCCAGTGGCGGCATCACAAAGGATTGTTGCCGTTCCACGGCCCTAAAAAGCACGCTGGATTCTGGATCTCCCGCAACCACCCGAATGCCCACAGGTGCAGCACTGGCGGTTGTGGCAACCCCCACCACGTGATCAAAAAACACCTTCGGGCGCATGCTAAACGCAGAATTGGGGCCATCGCCGCCGTTGTGGCAATGCACACAATTGCCCTGCACATAAGCCAGCACCTCCCGTGCATCACCCCCTACGGAACCAAGCCCTTCAGCGTCCAAAGTCTCCTGGGAAGGCACAGCCTCCAACAGTCCCTCTGCCGCAAAGAACTCCAGTTGAGTGGCGCCGTCAGCGCCGTCTCCATCGGTCACCCCTTCCAACAGGGCATCCAGCTGCAGCACCCCAAAACCGAGCACCACACCCCGATCATGGGATTCATGGCAGGTCCGGCAATCCAAACGTGAGGGCACGCGGTGCTCAAACTCCAGTCCGTCGCCATTCGTAACCCCGACCCGCACGCTACGGTTCAGATCGTTCCAAAACGCTTCCGTACCCTCTTCGTTCCAAAGGTACCCCCCGTACTCCCACCCTTCCTCCGTTTTTCGAATGACCCGGGTTTCCACAGGCCGTACAGAACCTTCCTCTGTTCCGGTAAACGCAAACGTCTTGAAAAACAGGCTACCCACAGGAAACGTAAACTCCGCCCCATCCACTTCAATGGAAGTGCCCTTTGGCAGCACCACTTCCCGGTACTTCAAACTGCCATTGGTCCACAACGGATACTGGGGTGCGTAGCGGTGCACGGAGCCCGAACCGACGGAAAACCGATCACCATCCTCCTGAACATCGTCACCGCGAAACGCGGAGGAAGAATAGAGCCCCAACTCCGAAAGTGCTTCGGGGAGGTCCCCTTGCAAATCCCCCTGCAACCAGGTGGTAGAACTGTCACCGGAACAGGAAAAGGTCACAGCAAGCGCCACGGCCAACCCAAACTGGGCCGCACATTTCATCGTCATCCCCATGGGTACACGACGTTGCATTGGGTGTTCCAAGATGTACCCCTATTCAAGATAAGTTGTTCTGCCCAAGATAAGTGAACGGAAGTGACTCACTCCACTAGGTCACTCCACTAGGTCATTCCACGGTCACAAGTCATTCCACAGTCACGGTTTTAGCAAGATTTCGAGGTTGATCCACGTCGGTGCCCTTAAAGTCGGCCACGTAGTAGGAAAACAGCTGAAGCGGCAACACGGTCAACAGGGGCAACAGCAACGGATCCGTAGGAGGAACAGCGACCACGCTGTCACTGACCCCCGCCACCGCATCGTCGCCCTCACTTGCCACCGCAATCACCCGGGCTCCCCGGGCCTTGGCCTCCTGCAGGTTGCTCAGGGATCGTTCGTAGTTGCCGTCCCTGGGAACCAACACGAACACGGGAACCTGCTCGTCAATAAGCGCAATGGGGCCGTGTTTCATCTCCCCTGACGCATACCCCTCAGCGTGAATGTAAGAGATTTCCTTGAGCTTCAATGCTCCCTCAAGCGCAATGGGGAACTGCACCCCACGCCCCAGGAACAACACATCCTGGGCCCCACCGTAGCGCCGAGCCATCTCGCCCATGGAAGTCTTCATGGAAGTCAGCAGGTCGGTCATCAAGCTGGGAATGTGGGCCAGGCCTTCCACCAACTCCCGGGTACGAGCCGCACTCAATCCGCCCCTCCTACGCCCAAGCCAAATCCCAAACATCAGCAGGTTTGCTAGCTGTGTCGAAAAACACTTGGTGGAGGCCACACCAATCTCTGGCCCCGCATGGGTGTAAAACGCACCATCACTGTGCCGCGGGATCGCACTTCCGATCACGTTAACAATGGCAAGCACGGTGGCGCCCTTCGACTTGGCAAGCTTGGTTGCTTCCAGGGTATCCAAGGTCTCCCCCGACTGGCTCACCACCACCACCAACTCATTCTCTGTCACCACCGCGCTCCGCGCCCGGTATTCGCTCGCAAGCTCCACCTGGGCGGCAAGGCCTGCAAGTTCCTCAATGGCGTAGCGCCCCACCATAGCCGCGTGGTGGCTCGTGCCGCAGGCAAGCAAGGTCACCCTGGAAAATCCGCGCGCCTGTTCGTCACTGAGCCCCACCTCGGCGGTCACAATATCCCCTGCCTCACGGTCGAGCCGGCCACGCAAGGTATCCTCAAGGGCACGGGGCTGCTCAAAAATCTCCTTGAGCATGAAGTGCTTGTAGCCTGCCTTTTCTGCCATCACGGGCGACCAATCAATATGCTGACGCGGCCGCTCCACGGGGCCCCCCTCCAGATCCGTCAACGTGGCCCGGGTCGCCTCCAATACCACCACGTCCCCGTCCTCCAGAAATGTCATCTCCCGGGTGTAGGGCAGCAACGCTGGAATATCGCTGCCCAAAAACATCTCCCCCTGGCCAAAGCCCAACACCATGGGTGAACTGTGTTTTGCCGCCACAATACGTGTCGGGTCCGCGGAGGACACCACCGCAAGGGCATAGGCCCCGCGCACCCGTGCGAGCGCCGCACGAACCGCACCCACCAAATCAAGCCCCTGGGACAACTGCTGCTCCACAAGGTGGGCCACCAGTTCCGTGTCGGTCTCACTCTGGAGCTCCACTCCCTGATCCAGCAACTCCTGGCGAAGCACCAAATGGTTCTCAATGATGCCGTTGTGCACCACCGTCACCGGCCCCGCCGTGTGGGGATGAGCGTTCACCTCAGAGGGCTTTCCATGGGTCGCCCACCGGGTGTGGCCAATACCCATGGCACCCGTAAGAGGAGTCTCCTGGAGGGCCTTTTCCAGTTCCCTCAGCTTGCCTGAGCGCCGCACCACTTCCACGCTCTGGCCATTGTGCACCGCCAAACCTGCCGAGTCGTACCCCCGGTATTCCAACCTACGAAGGCCATCCACCAAAATGGGCGCCGCCTCTTGCACGCCCACATATCCAACGATTCCGCACATGCGCCGGCAGCCTAACACAGCCCACCCCCCCACGAAACCGCCATCCATCACGGTGGTCGTGCCCTGCTTCAACGAAGCCAGGCTCATTCAACAGACCCTGCGCTCCGTCCCAACGGAGGTACTCGGTGTGCCCGTGCAATCCATCCTCGTGGTGGATGACGCAAGCACCGACACCACAGCCCAAGAGGTGATGTCCCTAAGGGACCCTAGGGTGCAACTCCTACAGCACGTGAGAAACATGGGGGTTGGGCGTGCCATTTCCACCGGTTACACATTCGCGCGCAACTCAGGAGCCTCCCTTGCCGTGGTCATGGCCGGCGACGGGCAAATGGACCCCGCCGATCTACCCGCGCTGGTGCGCCCACTGCTGCGCGGCCACGTAGACTACGCCAAGGGCAATCGCATGGATGGCCACCACCTCCACCGCATGCCCACCCACCGCAAATGGGGCAACCGTGTGCTCGCAAAGCTAACCACGCTTGCGCTTGGGCAAACCATTCGAGATTCCCAGTGCGGTTACACCGCCATCACGACCGCCTGCTTGCGGGCCCTTCCCCTGGACCGACTATGGCCCCGCTACGGCTACCCCAATGATCTACTCGGCATGCTGCACACCCATGGATTCAAAACCACGGAGGTGCCCATTCACGCCGTGTACGCCGATGAGGCAAGTGGCATTCGCGGCTACCATGCGTGGTTTACCGTGCCCATGTTGCTACTTCGGTGGACGATCCCCGCACGCGCGGCACAATGGATGAACCGTGCCCCAACACGTCGGACTCATTACCACAAGCTACCCTCGGTTTAGGGGAGACCACGCGGGCACCTTCGTGCAGGACCGCGCACTGCAGCTTTGCAAACAGGGCCACAGGGTCACCGTACTGGCGCCCGAGCCCCGCTTTCCCACTCCAACCTATGACGCGTACGACAGCAAAGGCGTTCGCGTCCTGTGGGTACCGTACCTACGGCCCCAATCACTACAAACCACCTTCTACCGCGCCGGCGTCCCCGACAACCTAAAGCACCCCAGGGCCTGGCCAGGCGCCCTCACCGCCCCCTGGGCCATGCACAGGGCCATTGGAAAACACCTGCAAGAATGCGACACCCTGGAAAGCCACTGGGCCCTACCCTGCGGTTGGCTCGCCACCTTCCACACCCGGGGCCGCCCCCATCGAACCGTCTTCCATGGGTCAGACCTTTGGTTATTGGAACGCATGCCCACACCACTCAGTCGGAGCATCGCTCGCCAAATACTGAAAGCAAGTACCTGCCTTCAGTTCGTAAACGGCAAGCAACCGCAAAGGTTTCAACAAGAGCTGCGTCAAAGGGATCGGCACGAAGCAAAAGAAAAAACCCTGATCCAACCCATGGCACCGCCCCCCATTCCCAAACTGGAACGTCCCCCAAAAAAGCGCTTTTCCCTATCCCACCAAACCTGGCTCTACGTGGGGCGCCTGGTGCCCATGAAAGGCGTTCACAGGATCCTGCAAGCCGCACAACAGTCCAATGCCCAGCTCATTGTACTGGGAGACGGCCCAGAACGACCACGGCTTGAGCAACAGGCAAAAACCCTAGGTGTCCAATCCCAATTCCTGGGGTGGGTGCCTCCCACAGAGATTCACCGGTGGATGCTCAGGGCAGACAGGCTGGTAAGCGCGCAGAGCCAATCCCGCGCAGGCCGAGAAGAGGGAGCCCCAACCAGTTGGGCCTTGGCCAAGAAACTCGGGCTCGAACAACTACACCTACCCAACCCATGAGTTCCCCTTTCTAGAAGCCTCCTCTAGGAACCCGATCTAAGAACCCCGTCTAAGAACCCTGGCAGCGCACCCGGGCAGGGGGTTGAAACCGGAACCGACTGGCGCTTACGTCCGGGTTCCACTTAAACCGGCGAAAATCAAACCGGTTGCGGTTGCCCGCAGCATCTTCGATGAGCACCCGCTTCACCACGCCAGTGGAACGCCCGTCACGCTTGGGCACGTAAAAGAGAACACGGGCATACTGGGAACTGGGTCGAATGGGGCGCAACTCCAACACGTAACCGTTTTCGTAACCCATGCGGCGGCTGTTCAGGAGTCGAAAGCGGAAGTTCTGCTCCAACCGCCCCTCTCCCGTAAGAAAAGAAAACGCATCCGGCAGTCCACTTCCGTTGAGCGGTTGCTGAATGCACTGGGAATCCGCACGCCTGGGGCCTGGTTCAAAAAAAGTCAGCCGTTGCCCATCACTCAGGATCAGCTTTCCCCGGGGGCTTTCATAATCCCACCGCATCTTGCCGGGCTTCACAAAGAGCACACGGCCACGGGAACGATCGTACTCATCGTACAGCCGGTGGTAGTAGGACTGGGAAAACTCCACTTCCAACCCGCGGGTTTGCTCGTAAAAGGACTGCACCGAAGCGGCCACACGATCCGCCGTCCCATCGGCCCCATCGGCCCCATCGGCACGGGCATGATCCACAGGTGCCAAACACACACCGAACAATGCCAGAGCCAACCCAACGGACAGTCCATTGGCCCATCCATGTCGGGCACCAACCCGGGCCACTCCCTTAAACCGTTCTTTCGTTTCCATGGTGAACTAGACGCGCCAGGCCCTAACTCGATTCACCCGGGGATTCACCCAGCGATTCACCCAGGGGTTCACCCACTAACTCGCCCGATGAAGAGCCCGCCCCAGACGGTCCCGATTCCAATTGGGACAACGTGTGCTCCATGGTGCGCTGCCAGGTGTCGGGCAGGGACCTGCCCGGATCCAGGGCAACCTCCTCACGCACGAGGGAGAGGTAGTACAACGCGTCATGGGTATTCGTGACCCGGTAGGCCGTCATTCCACGGAGGTAAAGAAAGCGCACCCGTTCCCGAGCCGTCATGTGTTCCACCTGATCGTCCAGGTGCGCCAACCACACCAGCGCATCGTCATACATGGCCTGCTGGTACGCGGTCTCTGCAGACACCATCTCGTTTTGCAGGGTCCGACACCCACCAACGACAAATACAGACACCAACATGGATAGGCACAGCGCAAAACGCTTCAGGGCACACATGGCAGATCGAGACATCCCAAGCAGCTTAGCCCTCCCTGGAGCAGGCACAAGATAAGCATCCACATCCAATTCTGATGGGCCCCTCTCTCCGGGCGGGGAGCCAGCGGCCGCCTCGGTGAATACGCCGATCCACCGAAAAAACCCTGATGTGGGCTTCGAAAGTTCCAACACTCGGCCTTGAAACTGTACCTACATTTAACTACACTTAATGACATGTCGACGTGCGATCCTGGTTCCCCCATGCTTGATCTGCGGTACGATCCACCGGGTGGGCGAAACGCAACGCGTCAACGCCGGACTTCCGATCTGAACTGCCTAGGAAACCCACCCGTGACCATGACCCGATGCCGCGAATGTGGAAATACGGTGGCCGCTGACCAACCGTGTTCAAATTGCCAGGCCCAACCTGCCCTAGGGCAGGAGCGGAGTTCGATTAGCGAACATACCGCCCTGGCCGCCGCCAGTGGTTTCGGAAAGAGCGGGTCCAGCCCTAGCCGCCGCCACGCCAATCGAACCACCCGCGGCAAGAACACGGCCCAACTGAGTTTATTGCAGGACGGTTCCGCCCCAACGCCCGCCCCCAAAACCCTGCCCCTGCGCGTGGTTCCCACACCCACAAACGCCGATGCCACCCCCGTGGACGAGCGGGTTCCAAAAACGAAACCCACCCAAACTCCACCCTACCTCGCCTCTTCGATTCTTCGCCAGGACCTCTGGCCCCTGGCCCCCCACTCCACCATCATCCGCTTGGGCACCCTGGCGCTGGGTCTATTCACCATGGCCATTGGGCTCGGCCTCGAAACCTTCCACCTCCCCGGCCTCACAGCAGGGCTTGCCGGTGCTCTGATCGCCGCCCTCGCAGTCGCACCCATCTCCGATCGAACCCGCTCCATCGCGCTCATTTCAATCACGGGTCTTGCATGGGCCGCCTTTTCGCAATGGACTGGCACGCAGGCAAATGATGGCCTGGCGAATGGCGACCTGGCAAGCGGGCCCCCATGGGCCCTCCAGGGCCCCCAGTTTCCCCTCATGAGCCCCCTGCTGGGACTGCTCGCGGGGGCGCTCATGGTGCGTGCCCAATACCGTGCCTCCACTATCTCCCGTTGGATGTGCGGCATCGCTTCCATCGGCGCCATCCTCGTGGGGCTCTCCCTGTGGCGAGACAACTTCTACCCGTCGCTGGCCCTACCCTGGTCGGAACTATGGGAGTTCCCACAACAACCCAGCGCCGGGATCCTGCGCATGGGCGCACTCGCCATGCTGGGCCTACTCGCCCAGCTGGCCTTCCTACCCTCCCTCACCTCAGCGGGGGCCGGGTTTTGGGCCTGGGGGCTGCTGACCTGGAACGCCCTGTGGCTACTGCAGCACACGTTTACGGAGCACTGGTACGGAAGGGTACCCGTTCACAGCCTGCGGCAAGCCACAGGCGATCTGCTCGCCATCTCCTTCACACCCATTCTCGCGCTGGCCATCTTTTCATTGGCATCCAGTTTTCTGGGTCGGCCTAGGGAAACCCCTACATCAAGCGATCCATAGACTCGGGCCAATCCACCAGCATCAACACGGAACAAAAGCGCCCTTCCGAATCCACGGCGCCCCCATAGCCCGCGTCTGAAAACTGGGGCAGCGTCATCCAGAAACGGTCCACCGGATCCCGAAACAATACCTCAACAGCGGCCTTCTCACGGTTGGCTCGCCCCACAAAGGCACGACCCGTTCGCACCCGCAACCCATGCGCATGCAAATAGGCCACGGGATTCGTTCCATGGTGGGCACGGGCCTGGGCCGCATTCAGGTCACACAACTCCCGGGCCCGAAGCCGGGCTGCATGGTTCAGCGAAGGGCTCCAACGAAGCGTCTGCACCGCAAAGGCCTCCCGAAGGGAGTTCACCGTGGAACGGGCATTCGTCCCCAGCCGAAACAAGCGCGGGCGCTCCATGGCCCCCTTCCAATAGCCGTTCACCACACGGGGCCCGCCCGGCCCCCAGGCCACCAATTGCACAGCGTTCAAGGATTCCACGCCAGGAATCTCAAGGCCTTCCCTCAACATGCGTTCGGTCACAATGCGTTGGGCTGACACCCCTGTTCCGTAAATAAAGTACACCTCAGGCCGGCTAAACGCTGGCGCCAAACGGCCACGCACAGTCGGAGAACGGCCACGGAGTTTCACCTCCATGCGGCCCCCCATTTGTGCCACCACAAAGGCCGCGCCCCGGGCCGCGGAAGCCTTGCCACAAAACACTTCCGCATCCATTCGGTGGGCCCACAGGTTGATCCACCGAGAGAGTTCCCGACGGCGATCCTCACCCTCAAGACCATGGGGAAGCATCAACAGCTCCGCCATGGGGTAGCTCGTGCGTTCAAAACGTAGGGCATGCTCAAGAGATTCCGAATCTCCAGCAACACCACTATCCAACATGAGCCGTGCCACCCGGTCCAGCGCAGGGTCCGGCGTACAAACCACAGGCAAGCCCTCCACGCCAGCACCCCGTAAGGGCCGCGCCCGCCAGGAAACCTGCGCCCGGGCGGCCCCGGCCGCGAACCCCAAAGAAACCAATAGGAAGACCGCAATGGACAGCTCGGAACGACGCTTCCTCCATGGGAACATCCCCCACGGAAACACCTCGCCTCCCCCGAGCTGAGAAATTAATCCCACGAGCGTAAAACGCACGATCCACCAACAAACGCAAATAAGCCACCAGGCAAGCGGCCCACCAAACGGTCCACCAAACGACCGGCCAAACGTCGCTCCCCATCCACATCACCTGAACCCATGGGGCACGCCCAGCCCACGAGATCCAACTACATGGACGCGGTGACCTGGTCCTCCCGGTAGTGGCAACTCTTGTATTTCGTTCCACTGCCACACCAGCAGGGGTCGTTACGACCCACCTTCGGCCGCTCCCGCGCGGGGCCAGAAGGCCCAACCGACGGGGCGGCACCCGCGGGCTTACCCCCATGACCTGCTCCAGCCCGACCAGCAACGGCTCCCTTTCCAGGTGCCACCTGTCCAGAAACCTTCTGCCCGGAAACCTTCTGCCCAGTTGCCACCGCCCGGCGACGCTGACGACGGTTGAGGCCACCCACGCCCCCAGCACCGGGGCCCGCACCCGAAGATCCAGTCGTATCACCCCCTCCAGAAGCATCCGGGTGCCGTGCGGTACCGCTGAGTCGCCTTTCGGACTGGGCCTGCCGCTGCGCTTCCTGCTGTTGCAACTCCTCCTCAGTCACCTGCCGGGCCTGCAGCATGGCACCACCCACCGTGGCCTTGATCTCCTGCATCATGAACATGAAAAGGTTGTAGCCCTCGCGCTTGTATTCCCGCTTGGGATCCCGCTGGCCGTAGCCGCGCAACCCAATGCCATCACGCAGGCTATCCATGGATTGCAAATGGTTGATCCACTGCCTGTCGATCTCCTGCATGTAGATGTTGCGGAACAATCGAAGGTAGGATTCGGAACGGAACTCCGTTTCCTTCTTGGTAAGCACCGCTTCCACATCACCGTAGAGTTTAGCTGCCAGGTCCTCAACATCGTCCAAATCCTTGAGGCCCGTGGCCGCGATCCCGAACTCCTTTTCGTAGGCCTCCGCGAGCCCCGCCTTGTCCCAGTCCTCGTGGTGCTTCTTCGGTGGGCAATGCCGGTCCACCAGGGTCCCCACGATTTCGTCCACCAGATCAAGCAGCCGTTCCCGCTGTTCGGTCAACGACATACCCACTGCGCTCACCACGTACTCCAGTGCACCCGCAGGGTCCTTGGCCAGTTTCGCCAAATCCAGGCGACACCCAAACCACATGTACACATCCTTTTCGATGCGTTCGTGCCGCAAGGTCCCCAACTCAGACACCTCCTGGGCAAAAGCAAACTTTCGGAACTCCGCCACATTCTCGGAGTTCACACCCCCCTGGGGAAGGGCCGCACCGTGCAGCTTCACCATGTCGGTAACGATCGGCCGAGCCACTTCCACAAGCCTGTCTTCCGCTTCGGTCACCACCGGTTCTGACTTCACACCCTTTTCGATCTCCTCCTCCGTGGGAACCGTACGGTATTGCCCCATCAACACCTGACGCCTAAGCGTGTACATGCTCTTGCGCTGTTGGTTCATCACGTCGTCGTACTCGAGCATATTCTTGCGAATATCGAAGTTGCGCTCCTCCACTTTCTTTTGGGCATTTTCCACCGACCGGGTCACCCACTTGTGCTCGATGGGCATGTCCTCTTCCATGCCCAGGCGATCCATCATGGTTCGCATGCGATCCCCCGCGAAAATCCGCATGAGATCGTCCTCAAGACTCAGGAAAAACCGTGACGAACCCGGGTCCCCCTGCCGCCCACTTCGCCCACGGAGCTGATTGTCGATGCGGCGTGACTCGTGGCGCTCGGTGCCCAGAATGTGCAGACCGCCCGCCTCGAGAACTTCCTTTTTCTCCTGCTTGCACCGTGCTTCGTACTCAGGGAGCAGGCGCTTCACCTCCGCCTCCACGTCCAGCTCCTCCTCGCCCGCCGCACGCTTGAGGCTTTGCTGCTCCATGACAGCCATACGGGCCAACATCTCCGGGTTTCCACCCAGTAGAATATCCGTACCGCGACCGGCCATGTTCGTGGCCACCGTGATGGCCCCCTTCTTGCCCGCCTGGGCCACCACATAGGCCTCGAGCTCGTGCTGCTTGGCGTTCAACACATTCACGCCAATCCCCTTACGCTCCAACAGCTGGGCGATCACCTCAGACTTCTCCACGCTCGTGGTACCCACAAGCACCGGTTGCCCGCGACCATGGCAGTCCAGAATCTCGTCCACAATCGCGCTGAACTTCCCCTTCTCGGATTTGTAGATCAGATCTTCATGATCCTTACGCGCAATCGGGCGATTGGTGGGAACCACCACCACGTCCAACTTGTAAATCTTGTGGAACTCGCTGGCCTCCGTGTCCGCCGTTCCAGTCATGCCGCTCAACTTGTTGTAGAGCCGAAAAAAGTTCTGAAACGAAATCGTGGCAAGGGTAATGTTTTCATCCTGAATAGGCACCCGTTCCTTGGCTTCCACAGCCTGGTGCAAACCATCCGACCAACGCCTGCCCGCAAGCGTTCGGCCCGTGAACTCATCCACGATCATCACCTTGCCCTGGGGTGACACCATGTAGTGCTGATCCCGCTTAAAGAGCGTGTGCGCCTTGAGACACTGCTGCAGAATATGTAGCGTCTGGAGGTTCACCGGGTCGTAGAGGTTCTCCACCTCGGTGAGCCCCTTGGAATGCAAGAGCCGCTGGGAAGTCTCCATACCCTCTTCGGTCAAGGTCACCTGCCGTGCCTTCTCGTCCAGCTCGTAGTGTTCATCCCGTCGCAGTCGCGGAAGCACCTCGTCGATTTGCTTGTACTTGTCGCTGGCCGTCTCCCCCGGGCCACTGATGATGAGCGGCGTGCGCGCCTCATCCACCAAAATGGAGTCCACCTCATCCACAATCGCAAAGTTCAGTTCGCGCTGAACGTAGTCGTAGATGCTGAACTTCATGTTGTCGCGCAGGTAATCGAAACCGTACTCGTTGTTCTGCCCGTAGGTAATGTCGCTAGCGTAGGCACGGGATTTGTCGGCGTTGTTCTGGCCGTTGCCAATGATGCCCACTTCCAGGCCCAAAAACTGGTGAAGCTGGCCCATCCATTCGGCGTCACGTCGGGCCAGGTAGTCGTTCACTGTCACCACGTGCACGCCCTTGCCCGAAAGGGCATTCAGGTAGCAGGGCAAGGTGGCCACAAGGGTTTTACCCTCACCGGTACGCATCTCCGCAATGCGACCCTCATGCAACACAATGCCACCCAACAACTGCACATCGTAGTGGCGCATGCCCAGGGCCCGCTTGCCCGCCTCTCGGCAGGTCGCAAAGGCTGGCACCAGCAAATCGTCCAGGGGTGACCCGTTGGCCAGCTTTTCCTTGAACTGGGCCGTCCGCGCGCGAAGCTCCTGATCACTCAGGCGCTCCATCTTCTTTTCCAGCGCCCCCACCGCATCCACCATGGGTTGCAGCCGTTTCAACTCCCGCTCGTGTTTGGTCCCAAAAATCTTCTGAAGAATCGTAGCCATAAGCCCTGAAATCTAGCCGTGAACGGAATGGAAAGCACCCCGAAACACACCTTTCCTGAACGGGTCAGGCCCATGGGCCTGACCCACGCTACCAGCAAAGGCCAAACCTGTAAGCGCCAGGCTTGCTCCCACGCCCACCCTCACACCGGCGTTTGGTACAAGACAAGCAACCACACCGCCACAAAAACCATGGCCAACGCAAGCACCGCAGAGACCACACGAAGGGCCCGTTCAATCCGATGCTTGCCCGAGGCCGCCCCCGCATCGCCCGCAGCCACCATCAACGCCCCTGCCTCTCGGGCAGCCCGCAACCCCCGCCGCAGAACGCTCACCAGCACCCACAACGCCACAAGCCCAATCGCCGTAAGGGCAAGGCCCCGTACCCGTTGCTGGGTGGCGCGGGTGCGTGCCAAATCCTGGGGATAGGTACTCACCGGATCCGGCAGCCGAATCGACACCCGTTCAAACCCATGGGCCCAAATCAAGTGTTTCAGGTGTTCTGCGTCCACGGTCGCAGGCTTAAGGGCCCCTAACGCACCACGAACTTGGGGGCCGCTCCGTCGGGTCGTCCGTTCTCGAAGGCTCTGATCCAGGTGGGTAACCCCAATTCCCCAGGATTTCAACAGCCTTCGGTTCTTCGGCGTGTCCGGTTCTTCTCCCACCCAGAACACGCGCGACACCGCAGTGTTTACATCGTAACCGCTGGTGCGCACCTGAACGCGCCAACGCCCAATATCTGACGGGTCTGACGGACCAAGCACCACCGGCAACGAAACCGGCGCAAGGACTTCTGCTTCGGAGTAGCTAGTGGTTCCCCGCCACAGGCCATTGTGAAACATGTCCACCACAACGGCACGGGCGCCATGGGAAAACTCCAGTCGAACCGCGGTGGGTACGGCACCCCCTTCCAACGCCAACCCCACACCCCCTGCCATGAGCGGCAAACGCACGGTGCTCACCGCCATCTCGGTACCCAACCCAGCCAACCCCCACACCAACTCCACTTCCCCCACGGAGCCATGCACTGTCACGACAGCAGGAGAACTCCACGAAACCGGTGATTCTACCGTGGTTCCCTTGGACGCACGTACCTCAAGCGGATGGGGCGAAGACCAAACCGCCTTACTGGGCAACACCCAAACCCGGCAAGGCACTTCTGGAATACAAACCCCACCCTCCACAAACACGTGCACTTTTAGGGATTCAAAAGATATCCCATCCGGACCTGCCCCGAACTCCACCCCACTCGCGGACGTACCCGGACGAAACGGATAGACCTTCTGCTGCTGCAGCCTGGGCAACGTACGGGGCTGCACGGCCAACTCGCGGGACGTTCCATCCTCCCAACGAAACGGGACCTCCGCCCGTCGAAGGCGGTTGCTCCTGGTTTCCGCCACCCAACGCATGGGCGCCAACAGCAACCCCCGGGAAGCCAACTCCACCCGCGTGGGCAAACGAACGTTACCCTCCATGCCAACCACCTTGGAGGAGCGCAACCACTGGGCCGCCACCGGAGTCGGTTCTCGATCCGCAGGTACCGCCATCAATCGCAACGACACCTCTTTGGAGACAAGCTCACCTCCCTCAGGCCCGTCCAGATCCCGGTAGTACAACACACGTGCAGCCACCTGCGCCCCAGCCATGCCGCCAACCAACGGCCCCTGATCCGAAACCTGCAGCCGCAACTCCTCCTTGGGCTTCAGTGACTCCACCCCTACCATCGCGGCAAGTGCAATGGCCAGCACCACCGGCGCCACCACCATCAGCCACCGATCTGCCCCAGAAGGCGTCTTCCCACTCCCTCGTTGAAACACAGCATCCCCATACCACCCGCAAGCCCCATGGCCACAAACGGAGCAGTCCGCCCGGAAAAACATGAGGATATCTCACGAAATCGACTCCCTACAGCGCACCTCATTTGAGATGATTGAGAGTTTGACCGCAGTAGATTTGGTTTTGGAGCGAGGAGGTGCGCAATAGGGGGCACGGATGTTGCTTTGTTTACTCACGTTCCGACCAGGCATGCCATGAACCACCTCTCACTCCGCATCATTGTCAGCCTCAGTGCCTCCCTATGGGCAGGCTGTACTGTGTTTCCTGAACCTTCCCCAAAGATAGCCCCAACGATGGGAGGGCACTCAACCCGCTGCACCGATCTGGCAGAAGCACTCCGGGATCCCATTGGCGATGGCCTCAAGGAAGGCAGAGCCCAGTTTGCGAAAGATCCTTCGACTCCAGCCCCTCTTATTAAGAGCGTTGCAGCGGCCCTTCACGATCCGGACAACCCCCATGAACTCTTACCGAGAGTACTGAAAGCACTTAATGAGTTTGGCGTGAATCCAGGCACCTGGGGTGTGGATGTTCTTTGGACCAACGCAACCGACGTGGACACACCCGTCACAACAGAACGCGCCAATAGCTTAGACCTTCTTGAAACCGGAGATCCGCGCTTCACCCTTGACCTGCTCTTCTCACGCCCTGAGGATCGAACCAAGGGATACATACAACACGCAGAAACTGTGCTGTTCAGGGTATCGAGCGCCTACGAGCCTAACAGTCGCATGCAGCAATGGTCCATCACCGAAGTCACCGGCGCGTGGCTCAGCGCCTGTCATCCATCGAAAAACACCGTAGAAGCCATGACGAAGCCATCCACCGGCTCGAGTAAAGGGCCACTGCCTGTTGCAGCGAACGACGACCCACTTGTCATGATTCGTGACATCCAGAGCCTCACACGCATTGATCTGGATCCCACGATCCGCAACTACGAGTACTTGTCAACGCTGCACACCCTGCAGCAGATCAATTTTGGTGCAATCCAACAAGAGGAGCAATACAGGCTACTTAGCTACAGCCAATTCCCTGGGCTCCGCCTGGTTCAGTTTGAGGGATCAGGGGTCACCGCAGAACACATCGAAGAGCTGGCACTGCTCAAGGAACTGGACCACTTCCCAAAACTCAAGTGCATTCACGTGCTCCACCCCGCCGGCAACGCGAACATCCACCGGGTAAACCTTCGCATCGCACTGAAGGAACAGGGCATCGCGTATTTCGTTGGAAATACCCAGGAAACCGTACAACAGGTCCTTCAGACCTGCCGATGAGAGTTCCGTAGGGACCGAAAATCTGCCGCACAGATCTGCCACACAGTTCTACCGCGCAGGGACAGGGCTGGCACGGGTGGGATTTCTCGCGCTATGCTGCACCCAGCATGGGGCAGGCGACAAACAGCAAAACTGGGCAGAGCAAAGCAGCCCCATCAAAGGGAGCAGAGCTGGCTGAGCTCCGACGTCGGTTGGAAAGCTACATGGATTCCGAGGGGTTGCGATCCACCGAACAGCGCCGGGCGGTGACCGAGGAGTTCTTTCGGAGCAAGGGGCATCTGACCATCGATGATCTGCTCGCCCAGGTACGCAAAGAAAACCCCAAGGTGGGGTACGCCACGGTGTACCGCACCCTGAAAATGCTTGCCGACTCAGGAGTGGCCAACGAACGGCACTTCAACGACGGGCTCTCACGCTACGAAATCGCCCACCTGGGCCACCACCACGATCATCTCATCTGCACCGAATGCGATGCCATTCTCGAGTTCGAGGATGAGGAAATCGAACGCTTGCAAGAGGAGCTTGCTCGGAAAAAAGGTTTCCAGCTTACCCGCCACAAACACGAACTCTACGGCCATTGCATCAGCCCCAAGTACTGCCGCAAGGACAAGAAGTAAGGTACAATAGCCCGCTTTCAGCCCCGAAGAGCCGCATACCGACCATGCCTACAGCGCACCTCATTTGAGATGATTGAGAATTTGGCCGCTGCAGATTTGGTTTTGGAGCGAGGAGGCGCGCGCAGGCGTAGCCAAAGCTACGGCGAGCACGTACGACGCGGCTCCAGGGCCAAAGATCAAGGTCAAAACTCGATCCGATCGAATGAGGTGCGCAATAAGAACGGCTTCAAGTTGGTTTGAGTGCGCGTGCCCCGGCAGCGCAGGAGCGGGGGATGTACTACGGGTACCTCCCCCCGACGAGCAGGGGAGGGTTCGGGCTCCGGGGGAGCCCGAACCGCAATCAAAGCAACTTGAAGTCGTTCTACTGAAGGGCAATCAGGGGCGCGATGACCAGGGCCACCACACTCATGAGCTTCACAAGAATGTTCAGTGATGGGCCTGCGGTGTCCTTGAATGGGTCACCCACGGTATCACCCACCACAGCTGCGTTGTGTGCATCGGACCCCTTGGGGTGCACGGTGCCATCAGACATCTTGTAACCACCGCCCTCAAAGGACTTCTTGGCATTGTCCCAGGCGCCGCCGGCATTGGACATAAAGATGGCCATCAACACACCGGCCACCGTCACACCCGCAAGCAGCCCACCCAGGGCCTCTGGCCCCATGGTGAAGCCCACAAGCACGGGCGTCACAATGGCAAGAGCTCCAGGGGCCACCATCTTCTGAATCGCCGCGGCGGTGGAGATATCCACGCACCGGGCGGTATCCGGCTTGGCGTTGCCCTCAAGCAAGCCTGGGATTTCACGGAACTGCCTACGCACTTCCTCGATCATGGCCATGGCAGCCTCACCCACAGCCTTCATGGCCATCGATGAGAACAGGAAGGGCAACATGCCGCCCACAAAGAGACCTGCCATCACAAGGGGCTTGCCGATATCTATGCCAGTGATGTTGGCCTGCTGGGAAAACGCAGCAAACAGGGCAAGTGCGGTCATGGCCGCCGAGCCAATAGCAAACCCCTTACCAATAGCTGCTGTGGTGTTACCCACGGCATCCAGCTTGTCGGTACGTTCGCGTACCTCAGGAGCCTGGGCACTCATCTCCGCAATACCACCCGCGTTGTCCGCAATGGGCCCGTAGGCGTCCACCGCCAACTGGATGCCCGTGGTGGAAAGCATGCCCAGAGCAGCAATCGCCACCCCGTACAGGCCAGCAAAGTGCGCCGAGGCCACCACTCCGATGGCGATCACGATGATCGGCAGGGCCGTGGACTGCATTCCCACACCCAAACCGGCAATGATATTCGTGGCCGTACCTGTTTTGGACTGCTCAGCAATGCTGTCCACAGGGGGCTTGCCCATGGAGCAGTAGTAGGAGGTTATCATTCCCACCAACACACCCGTACCGAGGCCCACAACCGTAGCAATACCCACGTCAACCCAGGTCACAATGGAATCGCCAGGACCGTAGGTGGTGCCCGCCTCAGGCCAGAGGTACTTGGCAATACCAAAGGTGGCCACGGCCATCACGCCCGCAGCGCCGAAGGCACCAAAGTCCAGGGCGTGCTGCGGGTTTCCCCCTTCCTTCGTTTTCACAAAGAAGGTGCCCACGATGGAGGCAAGAATGCCGCCCGCCGCAATAATAAGTGGAAGCAAAATGGGGCCCAAATCCCCGCCCTGTACGGTCACAAAGCCAAGGCCAAGCACCATGGCGCCGATGATGGCGCCCACGTAGGATTCGAAAAGGTCCGCGCCCATGCCGGCCACGTCGCCCACGTTGTCACCCACGTTGTCGGCGATCACGGCCGGGTTACGAGGGTCATCCTCGGGCAAACCACTTTCCACCTTGCCCACAAGGTCGGCACCCACGTCGGCGGCCTTGGTGTAGATGCCGCCACCCACACGGGCGAACAGCGCAATGGAAGAGGCGCCCATGGAGTACCCAGTAAGGGCGTTCAAAATGGTCAGCAGCTCACCCTCAAAGAGGAACATGGAGTACACAATGTACAGACCACCGAGGCCGAGAATCGCCAGGCCCACCACGCTCAAGCCCATCACAGAGCCGCCGGAAAAGGCCACCTGAAGCGCTGCCGGAAGACCTGTGCGGGCAGCAGCCGTCGTGCGCACGTTGGCGTTGGTGGCCACACGCATGCCGAAGTAACCCGCAAGCCCCGAGCAAACCGCTCCCACCACAAAAGAAAGAGCAATCACCGGAGTACGGCCGGTCACCGTATCCGCGTTGAAGTTCGCCACAAAAAGGATCGCGGCCACAATCACCACAAATACGGAGAGTACTTTGTACTCCCGCCCCAGGAAGGCCATGGCACCCTCCTGAATCAGGGCAGCAATTTCCTTCATCTTGTCGGTACCCGCATCCTGCTTTTTCACCCAAGCGGCCTTCACCCAAGCAAACGCCAGGGCCAATACCCCAGCCGCCGGAACCAAATAAATCAGATGCTCACCCATGAATGCTCCTTCAAATACTTATCTAATTGTAGCCCCAAAACACCTGGATACCCGGGCGACCAAGGGGCCAAGAAAACTTGCAAAACACCGGCCCGAAACCGAAGTAGCGGCGCTTCATACACGATCCGGCTTCCCCGTGCCACCAACACCCGCGGGTTCCCACAGCGCACCGCATTTGAGATGATTGAGAGTTTGACCGCAGTAGATTTGGTTTTGGAGCGAGGAGGCGCGCGCAGGCGTAGCCAAAGCTACGGCGAGCACGTACGACACAGCTCCAGGGCCAAAGATCAAGGTCAAAACTCGATCCGATCGAATGAGGTGCGCAATAATCCTCCAACCACGGACCCCACAACCCCCGTTTTTACGCACATTCTGCCGCGCAGAAAATACGTAGAAAATACCCCAGAAAGCGGTCCAGACCCGTCCCAGGGACACACCACCCCCCAAAAACGTCAATGAATCCAACAAACCTGGGGCCAGGCCCCAGCGCAACGTCGAAGCCGGTTGCTCAACGTTCGGGAATCACCCAGCCTGGGGCCCATGCCAACACAAAGGATTGTCCATGACCATGGGATGCCCGGCCTGGGGATGCTCGGCCTGCGGATGCTCGGCCTTGGGATGCTCGGCCTGGGGTGCCTGGCAGGTTGTGCGTTAGAGGCCGCACCGCCCAAGACATCCGCACCCGGTACCACCCTTGGCACACCCCTCACCGTCACCCAGTTCTACTCCAGGCCCAACGACAACCGCTGGGAGATCCTGGCCAACTGCGAAGCACGCAAATCAGAGCATGATCACACCGGAGAGTGCACCGCCTACGAAACAGCCATCATCGGCGTCCACGGCAAGCTAGAAAACCAAACGCTTCGTATTTCCTACGGGGCCATGATGTGGACTTTGGATCGTTCCGCGGTCCCCATGTCCAAAGGCTTTCGCCTGCAAGCCTGGACCCCGAACGCCTACGAAGCCATGTCCAACAACAGGGCCCCCGAACACCCCAGGCCTCCGCTCGACGACGCGCCCGTAGCCCAGGCGCCGCTGGCCGTCGCCCCACTTTGGGTCACCCGCAAAGCCCAAAAAATGACAAACGTGCAAGCAGACTGGCCACTGGATTTTTCCCTGGTAGACAACGCCTCAGGCGCACAACCCGTCGCATGGGCCACCCTCGATCTTCCAACAGATCAACATGAAGAGGGCGTCATCGAGGTGGTCGCTCCCCACGGAAGGGCAGCAAGTGACGGTCAAGTTGCCTACGGCCGTGAAGTCCAACAGCGCATCCATTGGAGCGTAGCCAACCACACTCTGCACCTGGACCTGGAAAGCCTACCCATGGATGCCTACTACAACGCCTACCACGCGGAGCGGCAAGCCCACTACGCGGCATTGGTGGAACGCAACATCGAAGAAGCACGGCCCTACCTGGAATACATGCGTGCCCACGGGGTGGACGCGGTCATTCGTTTTTCACCCACGGTCTGCGTGCACGGGGACTGCCCTGTTCACCGAAAAGGGGATCGGCACCCGCCCAGGGTACTCAAGGACGGGGCCATGCTTCGTGCCAGCATGAAGGCCCGCGACGACACCATCACCACCTGGTGGGAAACACAGGACAAATAGGCCACATCGCCTAGGCTGCAGCGTCCGCGAGCTCGAGCGAGAAACGGGGCCCTTGCAGTCACACGTTCGTGAACGCTTCGGGCCCACTCACCGCCACGCACGGTACACCCCGGTCAATGCGGCGCATGAGTCGAGTGAGCACGTTGCCGGGCCCCACCTCGACCATGCGGTTCACCCCCTGACTCACCATGTGGGCCATGCCCTCCACCCAACGGACAGGCTGGGTAACCTGCCGCTTCAGGGCATCCCGCGCCTGATCCGCTGTGGTCACCAAGGCGGCGTCCACGTTGCTCACCACAGGTACAGTCGGATCCTGAAAATCCACCCCATCCAGTAGGGGGGCCAATCGATGGGCAGCAGGTTCCATCAAAGGGCAGTGAAAAGGCGCGCTCACCGGCAAGGCAAGCGCCTTTCCGCCAGCCCCGTGCACAAGACCCACCACTTGTTCAACCAACCCCTTGGCACCCGCCACCACGGTTTGGGTCGGCGCATTGAAGTTGGCAGGGGACACGGGCCCGTCTACCCGTGCACAAATCTCCACAACCACATTCGCTTCAAGGCCCACCACCGCCACCATGGCCCCCTCGCCCACGGGCACCGCCTCCTGCATGAACTTGCCACGCTGGTGCACCAGTTTCACTGCGTCACTGAGCCCCAAGCTGCCCGCACACACCAGCGCCGAGTACTCGCCCAAGCTGTGCCCGGCCATCGCCACAGGCACAAACGGCGGCAAGTCCCCCCCCGCACGCCACTCCTGCAACGCCCGCCACACCGCCACAGAAACCGTCAACACCGCGGGCTGCGTAAACGCCGTCAACTGCAACTGCGACTCGGGCCCCTCAAAGCAAAGCTTCGAAACAGAAACCCCAGCACCCAATGCGGCCAGCGCGTCGTCCGCCTCCTCAAACACTCCACGGGAGGCAATAGAAGCATCAAACACCCCACGCCCCATCCCCACCACCTGCGCCCCCTGCCCAGGAAACAACACCCCCAACCGATCACCCAAGCCAACCTCAACCATCCCCCAACGCTGCCACCGCAAAGGAACAAGGGCAAAGCTCCCCCAAGAAAAAGGGCCACCCCCTTAAGGGGCAGCCCGCTTATTCTTTCATTTCGAAAAGCTATTCTTTGTTGTCACCCGTACCTGCCTCAACGTCAGTAACCTCACCCGTCAGCTTTACAGGATGAAGGTAGTATCCTTCCCCGTGCTTTTTGTAGTAACAGAAAACTTTTGCGTCAGATCCCAAAACAACGGTTGACGCATTCGCCAACTCAATGGTTGGAACCCCCGCCGAATCAAGAAACGTCAAGCGCACAGAAATAGGATCTCCTGCATATCGATCCGTGCACGTGGGTTTGATCGAAGACGCCACCAAGTATTCTCCGTCGTCGTGATGAAGAAACTCCAAATCCGCAAACCCCTTGAGAAGTGGCGTGATCGTAGGGTCCAACCTCAGACGCACGGGGCCTCCATCAGATTGCACAAACGTACCACTCAGCTTGATGTCGATCTGGTGGTCGTATTTACCTCGGGCAAACTGGGAAACGGAAAACTTCTTCACCAGCGGCTTCGCATCGATGTGGCGAAACGCCTCCGCAATGGAATCCAAGTGAGGAGCAACCTGTGGCTCCAAGTCACCGCTCTGAGGGAGGCCCGTCAACATCGCGCCGATCGCATCCACAAGCCCTGCCTTGCCCGGAAGAGCAAGGTCATCCATTTCGAGGAACGTCACAAGGCTATTGACAACACTTGTTGCCGCGCTCGCCGCACGCTTGGTGGGGCTACACTCCCCATCGGAAAGCGTCACCCTGTTCTCCAACGACAAAGTGAATCGCGGTTCATCCCTATTCTCAAACACGAACAGGGAAACGTTAGCGAATGCGTCGGGCTCCGCGTCGGTATTGCTTCCCCCAAAGACAACCCTTCGGTAAGAACGTTCCCCGACACCTTCCTTCGTGCACGTGTACGGGTCCGAATCCGCGAACACGTCTAATCCGAAAGCGTCCACCGCCTCCACCTGTTCCGTGGACTTCGCGCCGGCACCCGGTGCATCAGAACACCCTGCCAAGCCAAAAGCTGATCCAAACGCAACACACACCATCCCAAACCCAACTCGATTACCCATGCTCAACATTTGATTGCTCCCTTGAAAAAGACTTCAACCAAGCTAGGAAGCAAACGCCATGCCGAACAAGAAACACGGATAATTTGTGAGCGCCATCTCAAAAATGGAACATTTCATGTCCCATGGAACACAAAATGCTCCACCACCGTAACGCCAAGTGACAGCACGTGACGGCAAGGTTTCCGGCCCAGCAGTCACAAAGTGACCCAAAGAAATACGGGCAGACCGTCTTTTGGAACAGGTACCCCCCGTTCATTCGGGAGGGCATCAAGCTCGCAGAAACTAATGCTCATACCCGCTACCGCTCATGCAGGGCCGCGTTGCTACAGGGAAACGCGTAACACACTCCTGTCTGGATCCGCATCGGCACACCCGTGTCATCCATGGCCGGATCTAGGGCCTGAAAAAACGTCAACTCGCAGTGGCGGCAGGTCGTCTCATCGCCCTTACGCAGCACAACCTCGGCGTCCACCGAACGGCTGATGGGGTCACCCGTGTAGGGGTGCACCTCCACACTCCAGATCGGCGAAAGCGTGCTCGCACCCAAAAACACCTCGTTGGGCCATTCACGGTTAATGGCCTCCTTAAACTTCTTCACCAGCTCTGCGTTCTCAGGGTGGGTAGACGTGGCCAACCGGGGCCCATGCTCCTGCGTGTACGAAATGAGTTCCCGGCGACTCGCACGGATCCTGAACTCACCGCTCGCAATCACTTCATCAAAATGGGCCGTGGAACGATCCAGTTGGTAAGCCGGCGCCTGCCCTGTCACGTGAATCCTAATGGTGTTCTCCCCCGGCTGTAGCAAGGGGGTTACAAACGCAGCAAAATTCCGGGCGGGCTCTGTCTCGGCATTGCCCAACAGGTTGATCTCCGAATCATCATCGATTCCAAACACCGTAAACTCTCTCAAATGCTGTTCGCCAGGCACAAAGAAATTAATGCCAACCCAATCCTCCTGAATCGCGCCATTCACCTCCACCTCAAATGAAATGTACCCAGCATCCGCCGCACCGCTTTGCGACGTATCCCCACGGAACCTCAACCCCTTCGCAACCATCAAGTTGTAAAGGGAGTCCTCAAGAAACACACGCATGTACAGCGGGCCCTCCAACGAAAACCTGTTTTTGAACTTGGAATCGTCGGCGGGAGCACGGGGGATCTTGGCATTCGAAAACACCACCTTGCCCCTGTACTGCTCGTGTACAGGCCCGGTGAAACCCTCGGTTTCCACACAAGCAAACCCGGTCGATGGTTCAAGCTCAGAACTCTTGCCACCACCCGTCAAAGACGACCTGGACGTAAGGCATCCGGACGCACCCAAAACCCACAGACCCACCACGAAAGTCACCACAATCCAACGAAACATCTCAAATCTCCTCACACGACGACCGGTAGGAACCACACCTTGTAAGAACAACACCCCGAAAAAAATCCCAACAACCGAACAAACCACATGCTCAATTGAAATAGGGCAGACCGCCTCCCCATGGAAGACAGCCCACCCTACCTACTCACAACTACCACAACAGCAGGAAGCGTTTCCCGCTACTGCTCATGCAAGGTCGCGTTGCTGCACGGGAAGATGTAATTTTCACCCGTAAGGATCTGCATGGGGCCGCCGGTGTCACCCATGGCCGGGTTGTAGGTCTGGGTAAACGTGAGCTCGAAACGGCGGCACCGATCCGCTTCATCTTTCTTTCGGAGCACCACCTCCGCATCCACCGAACGCCCCACGGGAACGCCCGTGTAGGGGTGCATCTCCACACTCCATGTGGGTGAAAGCGTAGTCGCGCCCATGAACACCTCGTCACGCCATTCGCGGTTAATGGCCTCCTTAAACTTCTTCACCAGTTCCGCATTTTCTGGATGGGTGGAGGTCGCCAAACGCGGCCCGTGCTCTTGCACATAGCTCGTCAATTCCCTACGCGATGCCCGCAAGGTGAACTCCCCACTTGCCACCGTCTCCTCAAAGCTCACCGCCGCTCCGTCCAACTGCTTGGCCCGGCCCGAGGCTACCACATGAATCTTCACGTTGTTGTCTCCGGCCTGCAGCAACGGCGTTACAAACGCGGCAAAGTTCTGCGCAGCTTCGGTCTGAGCGTTGCCCAGTAGATTGATCTCCGAATCGTTGTCGATGCCAAATGCCGTGAATTGTTCCAGGTAGTTCTCCTCGATGGTGAAGTAGTTGATAGCTACCCAGTCTTCTTCCGGCGCATCGTTGATTTGAAACTTAAAAGAAAACCCAGGGGCCGTACTGTTGAACATGCCACGGGTCATGGGCTTCAGATCTTGCTTCGCCATAATGTTGTAAAGGGAGTCCTCCATGTACACACGCATGAAAAGCGGACCACTCAGTGAAAACGTATCCTTGAACTTGGAATCGTCCTCGGGCGCGCGCTCAATCTTCGCTGCCGCAAACACCACCTTGCCCTTGTACTGTTCATGTACCGGTCCCGTGAAACCTTCGGTTTCCACCAACGCAAACTCCGTGGGCTGTTCAGGCTCAGAGTTCTTGCTTCCAGAGCCACCCGTCAACGATGACAACGCCGTAAGACAACCGGACGTACCCAACACCAGCACACCCATCACGAAACTCATCAAGATCCAACGAACCATCTCAAACCTCCTCAAAACTACACCCCACAAACGGGGCCCAAAGCCTGCCTGGGCGAACCGTTCCAACCCGGATCAGTCCCAAACCAAGATCAGAAATCCCTGACCCAAAGAACCAATGCCACAACAAACGTAAAAAACCCAGAAAAGCTTCCTTCAAAAGGCACAAAATTCCGATCCAAACCCGGCCCAAAATCCCAAAAAGCAGAATAATAAATTCTGCCGCGCAGATAATCGGTTGAATAAGCCATTTCATTTTGTCCGCGCCACATCTCCAGAAAGGCAATGGATCGCAAAAGAATACCCGTAGACACGGGCAACCTTGACGCAGGTCCCAGAGCGACCTACCAACGGGCCATGCTTCCTACCCTACAGCAGGTTGGCCCCACCCAGGTGGAGGCACGGCTTCGCGACGAACTCGAGGGCGTCGCCCACCTAGAAGTGGAAGACCTCACCGGCACCCAGGACCATTACCAGGTCACCGTTGTGGCCAGCTCCTTCGAGGGCCTAACCCGCATCGAAATGCACCAGGCCGTCTACAAAGCCCTCGGCGATTGGATGCGCGGCCCCATCCACGCCCTGGCATTGAATACCTTTACGCCAGACAGCTGGAACGCTAAGAACTCCAAAGCCTGAAAGAACGACCCATGGATGACACCACCAAAACCAAAATCGAAGAAACCATCCAAGCCAGCCCCATCGTACTGTTCATGAAGGGCAACAAAAACTTCCCCCGTTGTGGCTTCTCCGCCACCGTGGTTGAAGTCCTCAAGCGCCTTGAAGCCGACTACGAAACCGTGGACGTCCTCCAGGACATGGACATCCGCCAGGGCATCAAAGAGTTCTCCAATTGGCCCACCATCCCCCAACTCTACATCCAGGGGAAATTCGTCGGCGGCTGCGACATTGTCCGCGAAATGTACGAGACCGGCGAACTCAAACCCATCGTCGACCAGGCCAAGGCCTAGTCCGCCGTCAAATTAGGACCACCATCCAGCTTTTCATCTGAATCAATCTGGACTACCGTGCGTTTCAAGCCGCAAAGAAGGAGTCCCGTTGATGCAAACCGCCGTTTCTAAGTATGTTCTGTCGCTCATTGCCCTAGGGGCCGCCACCCTGACCCTCACGGGTTGCGAAGCCACGGGCAGTAACTGCGACCTGGATTTCGAGACCAACTTCAACGCCAACCTGGGCAACGTGGCCATCAACAACCTGGTGGAAACCACGGCGGAACTGAACATCACGGCCATTGAAATCGACACCAACGTTCGTGCCGCCTGCAACGCCATCAATACGGACATGGGCGCTGCCACAAGCACCAACACCGAGACCGCGTGCAACAATGCTTCGGCCGCCATCGACGACGCCCTCATGGTCAACGCCTCGGCCACGGTCACTGTAGAGGTTATCCCCGCCATCTGCACCGTGGACGCCAAGGCCGCCGCAGAATGCGCAGCTCAGTGCGACGCGAACTTTGACGCCTCGGCCACTCCGGTCACCTGTGATGGCGGAATGCTCTCCGGATCCTGTTCCGGCTCCTGCTCGGGATCCTGCACCGTGGAAGGTACGGTCTCCTGCCAGGCCAGCTGCTCCGGTTCCTGCTCCGGTTCCTGCAGCGCCACCGTGGAAGGCTCCTGCACAGGCACGTGCAACGGTGTTTGCGACGGCACCTGCATGGGCGGTACCGACACCGAGGGCAAATGCTCTAGCGCCTGTAACGGCACCTGCCGGGGCACATGCATGGGAACCATCGAGGGAAGCTGCACCGGCTCCTGCATGGGTACCTGCACCGGGTCCTGCCGCTCCGACGTCATGGCCAGCTGCTCGGGCACCTGCACCGGCTCCTGCGACGTGGAGTTCACCGAACCCAGCTGTGAAGGTGGCGACGTGAACATCCAGGCCGATGCCGATTGCAGCGCCTCCTGCGAAGCCGAAGCCTCCATCGAGGCCTCCTGCACCGAACCCCAGGTCATCGTAACCTACAGCGGCACCATCTCGGATGTGGAACAACTCAACACCCTGGCCGCCACCCTCCACGCCAACCTGCCCACTCTGTTGGCAGCCGCTGAAAAGGCCGGGGGCATCGTCACCGGAACCGCGAGCTTTGTCACCCAACTGGGCGCCGCCTCCAAGGCTGCGGTCACCTCGGGAGCCCAGGCCGTTGCCTGTGTGGCCCGGGCCATATCCATCCAGGCCCAGGCCAGCGCCAGCATTTCGGTCTCGGTAGAGGCCTCCGCTTCGGTCTCCGGTAGCGCCTCTGGCGGAACATCGTAAAACCTGCGCCGTGCGAACACGCCCCCAAGAGTCTCCCCGGGTAGTCGCCACCCTCGTGGTCACCGTGCTCGGCACCCTTGCCGCCTCCGCCCTGGGCGCCTCCACCCTGGGCGCCTGTGGCCCCCGGGCCAGCTACACCGGGAATCGCTACAAAAGCAAGGAAGCCTCGTTTCACGTCACAGCTCCCAGAGGGGGCTGGAAGCGCCTACGAAAATCCCACAAGGAGGGCGGTCCGGACCTGGCCTGGCACCATCGGGCAAGCCACAGCACCCTTTCGATCAACTCCGATTGCAACCAACCCGACACGCCCCTTAAGGCGCTCACCCAGCACCTGCTTTTTGGCTTCACGGAACGGGCCATCCTCTCCCAACAACGACAACCCATGGATGGGCGAGAATCTCTCCATTCCCACGCCACCGGAAAACTCGACGGGGTGCCCCAACACCTACGGCTCGTGGTGCTAAAAAAGGACGAATGCGTGTACGACCTCGTCCTTGCTGCCCCAAACGAAAAGACGCTCGACCGCCACACCCCAACTTTCAACGCCACCGTGCAGTCCTTCGCCACCAGGAATTAGGCGCCGGGAATTAGCCCCAGGAATTAGCCCCAGAGAACTGACTCCCATGGAACACCCGTCGGAACTACCCCCCGTAGCAAAATCTCGCGTCCCACAACGCTCCGCCTTTGGCCGCTGGTCCGATCAAACCGCCGACAGCCTCATTCACTTTGTAAAAAGCACAGGCGAAGTTTCCATCCTTTCAGCCCGCGCCATACGAAGCCTGTTCACGCGGGGCGTGGAATGGAAAAGCTTTGTTTACCAAATCGAACAGCTGGGCGTAAAGAGCCTTGGCATCGGCATGGCCACCGCCGTCTTTGTGGGCATTGTCATGGCCATCCAGTTCGCCTTCTCCCTAGAAAAGTTTGGCGCCAAGGACACCGTGGGTCGAATCGTGGGCCTTTCAGAAGCCCGGGAACTTGCCCCGGTCCTGACCGCACTTGTGGTGGGCAGCCGAATTGCAGCCGGCATGGCCGCGGAAATCGGTTCCATGTCCGTTACCGAACAGATCGACGCCATTCGCGCCCTGGGTGCCGATCCGATTCGAAAACTCGTGGTCCCCAGGATCCTGGCGGCCACCATCGTCATGCCCATGCTCTCCTCACTGGCACTCGTCCTTGGTTTCCTAAGTGCCATGATCGTGTGCAACGTATCCTTTGGCATTGCCATGCCCTTCTTCATTTCAAGCGCGCTCGACACCGTAGAGATGCAAGATTACCTAAGCGGCCTTGCCAAAACCCCCTTCTTTGGTTTCCTGATCGCCGCCCTGGGCTGCCACTACGGGTTGCAAACCCGCGGCGGCACAGAAGGCGTGGGCCGGGCCACCACAGACGCCGTTGTCGTCGTGTCCATCACCGTGCTGATTTCAGACACCCTACTTACCCAACTCCTACTGAGCTTCTAGGTTTGGCACCGCCTAGGTAGGCAAATGCGCACACCCCGGATGACGCACCGCCAAATGCCGCACCGCGTGGGGACTCCGTACCCCCAATCGTGGGACTCGCCTGGAACATTTCGTGTGCCAACTGGCACACAGAGCGCTCTGTGTTCCGGAGATCAACGCAGTGAGTCACAGTCATCCGGCAAAAACCTCGCTAGTTTTCCACCCAACGCCTACCCACTGGCCGGATGTCACTTGGCACAAGATGTGCTTTGAATAACCAATGAAGGAAACCATGAACATGAGCCCCATTCACAACCAAACATCTCTCCGCACCCTTACCTGGGCACTCCCCATCACGCTCACCGCCCTATTCGTCGGCTGCGCGGGGGGAGACACGGGGCCCATCACCCAAAACAATACCGATCGACCCGACACGGGAACCAACGTTCCCGACCGGTCCCTACTCCCCCCGCCACCTGACGCCGGCAGCACCCCGGATACCGGCATCCCCGACGGCGGCGACCCCGACACCGGAACCACCACGGTGTGCTCCGACGCCTACGACTCCGCCATCGATCAGGCCAACGCCCACGACTTCGGCCAGTTCGTTGTAAAAAGCAAGAGCGACACCCATCAGATCCCCTCGTTGGCGGGCGCGAGTGTGAGCCTAGGTGCGGGAGACGTCCGCGTATTTAAGTTTCAAACCACGGAAGCGGGAGGCACCGACCGACCCGACTCGTACGTGTACATCAATGGCGACGGGATCAAATCCACCGTGGAGTTCGTTTGTGACAACGGTGGCGAAAGCCGGTTGAACTGTTTTGGTGACGCCGAAGAAGACGGCAACAGCTGCGTTGCCACCACCACGGGTACCAACGTGCTTACTGGAGGACAGATCGCTTGCTCAAGCAAGAACAACTACACCGCCATCATCACCCTGGAAGCGCCCAACGCCACAGGCTGTACCTCCGCAAATCTGCGCGTACGCCTCACACAATAATCACCGAACGACCACCCACTCACCAAGGATCATCATGGAACACCTCATTGCCACCCTACGATGGACCCTACCGATGTTGCTCATCTCTGGATTCTCCGCTTGCAATGAGGATACGGGAATGACCTACACCCCCAACCAGAATCAGCAAACGAACGGAGACGGTGGATCTGGCGACAGCACAGTCGCCCGGCGCGACGGAAGTGCCGAAACCGACGCCGCAGCAGACACCGGAACCGGCATCACCCTACGGGACGCGGACGTGGGCGACGTGGGCCAGGTGGGTGACGTAGGTACCATCTCGTTCGGATGTGTAGACACAAACTACCAAAACTGCGCGGGGAGCTCTGGTAGCTGTGACCTTGGCAACTTCACCGTTGCGAGTAAAAGTGACACCCATCACATCCCCTCCCTCAACGGATTCAATGTCAGTCTACGCCAGGGAGAATCGCGAACCTTCACGCTGCAAACCGAAAACGCTGGAAGAAACGATCGTCCAGATACCAACGTGTACATCAACGGATCTGACATCAAGTCCACCGTAGAATTCAGCTGCGACAACGGTGGAGAAAGCCGGCTCAACTGCTTCGGCAGTGCCCAAGCATCCGGTGACAACACATGCATCGCTACCACCACTGGAAACAACCAACACGCCGGTGGCCAAATCGCGTGCAGCAGCCACAACAACTACACCGCCACCATCACCCTTGAAGCCCCAAGTGCAACCACCTGCACCAGCGCCAACCTACGTATCCATCTTACCCAATAGGCCCACCATGCTGTATCGCACCCCCATAACCGCCACCCTTCTCATAAGCACGCTACTATTCACCGCGTTCTCGTGGGGGTGCGCAGAGCCATTTGATCCCTACAACAAAAATGGCGACACCAACCCCGATGATACCGATCCGGACGACACCAACCCCGATGATGTCGATCCGGACGACACCAACCCCGATGATACCGATCCGGACGACACCAACCCCGATGATACCGATCCGGACGACACCAACCCGGACGATGGCATCAACCCCGACCCCAACCCCTTTCCCGGGTGTGCAGATCTGTTTCCAGAGAACGACGATCCATCCACCGCCCATGATGTGTTTGGCGGCCCGGTTCAACTGTCAAACACCTCCACAAGTAACGGCCTGAATGTGCGGTTCCGAGGCAACAAACCCGAGTACTTCAAAGTGACCACCGATGGTGCCGGTGGCAGTAATCGGCCCACCGTCTACATGGTTGCCTACAACACCCCAGAAGACGTTCGTATGGAGCTAACCGCCGCCTGCAGCAACGGGCAAGATCGCACCGTCAACTGCACCAACTATTCACAATCCACCCGCGTGGGGGATACCCAATGCGATCAATCGGGAAGTGGGGCAGAAGTAAGGGTTTCAACCACCCACGGCTGCCGGGGCGGCGACAACGACTACACCGCCACACTCAAGGTATGGTTCCCCAACTCCATAGCTTGCCACAACATCTCACTGTATGCGTCTGTGACCAAATAGCCCATCCATGCCCCCCGCATCCCATAACCCCGTGCTCCGTACTTGTATGTCGGCCTACACCATAGTGCTCATGGGAGCCCTTGCGGGATGCGCTAAACCCTACGAAGAGCCCCCCATCAACACGGGAGGCAACGGTGATGCCGGCCAGGGGGATTCCGGCCAGGGGGACGCTGGACTGCGCGACACCGGCACAGCGGTTCCAGACAGCGGGCACACCGCAATGGATGGTAGTCTGGACGGTACCTTCCCCGACGGCGGCGACGCCGGTGACGACAACCCCTTCCCCGGTTGCCACGACCTCTTCCCCAACAACGATTCCCCCGCCACCGCCCACGAATACTTTGGTGGCCCAGTAACGGTCTCCAACACCACGGCCATACTCTACGAAAACGTCCGCTTCCAAGGAGACAAACCAGAATACTTCAAAGTCACGGCTTCTGGGTCCAGCGGAAGCAACCGGCCCTACATCGCATTCGGGGTGGACAACGTACCCGAAGAGGTTCGACTCGAAATGACTGCCGCATGTCTAAACGGCGAAGATCGAACGGTAAACTGTACAATACAGGACAACACGCAAGTCGGAGACACGCAGTGCAATGTTTCGGGAAACAGTGGGCGAGTCGTTGTATCCACTCACCATGGGTGCAAGGGCGGAAGCAACGACTTCACAGCAACCGTCAAGGTTTGGTTCCCCAATTCGACGTCGTGTCACAACGTATCAACACTCGCAACGGTTGCCAAATAACTACCCCGCAAAGGCGTGGAGTACTCGGCCGACGAAGAACGGGCCCATCTTGGCAATGTACTCGGAGGTCTGCTTCGTTCCTCGCATGGTCTGCACCACGTGTGACAACCGGTGGAGATCCTCCCCCACAAGACCAATCACAAACTCATTGTCACTCTCATCCAGGCCATGGCAGGCAAGTCGCACGTCATGGGCCAAATCCTTCGACCCGTAGGCGCGACCAATGATGGCATGCTCCTTTAGGATCTTCGATTGCTCTCGCGGATCAAGTGCGGCAAAGGCACCCGTACGGCGTAGCGGGTACCACACCGCCCAGGGCCATTGTTCGTGGGTCACGGTTTGCACCGGGCGACGGAGCAACCATTGCTCCAAATCCTGCTCATACCCCTGGCTGTAGGTGCGCCCCAACATGGAAAATCCAGGCCGAAGGGTGAGATCCTTGAACGCTTCACCCCCGTACACACCGCGAACCTTCTGTACAAAATGTGCAGGGTCCTCCGCCCACGTCAACACAGCAACGCCCCGAGGTTGGTTTACATCCGCGTACACCACGTGCCCGATCCCCTGCTCGCGCATGGTGGAAGACAACTGCTCGGCCACTGCTTGGCCGGATGTCGTGGGAGCCACATCCCAAACCATCAACTGCATAAAAAGGCGCCGATCCATGGCCTGGGTCCGCCCACCCACCTGGGCCCCATGCTCAAGCACGTCCACATTCACCCCAAGCAAACTCCCTGGGCTGGCCCCTCCGTCACCCTCTCCCTGGGCCGCCTTCGGCATGGGCGGAGCCATGGAGGGATTGTGCTGCCCATCAAATGCAACTTCGGAGCTAGGCTTTTCCGGGGTAAGACGCACATCGCCATCCCTGTTCGGCTTTTGCATTCCTGCGGGCACCATGGAGGGGTTGTACTTGTTCGAATCATCCATCCCCCCAGGGTCGAAGCTTCGTGCCCCAACGTCAAGGGGCAACTGAACGCGCACAACATTAGATCCTGAAAAAACTTCCTGGAACACACCTCAAGAAGCCCTCAATCCCCTCCCCAACTCACCAGAGGTGCCCTAAGAACAGTCCATGTTGTGGACCATGGGCGTGACCGTCATCACAGGTATTCTGGCAGGCATGCTCCATACATTGGGAGGAGTGGGCGGCGGCCTCACCCTGGTCGCCGTACTGTCATTTTGGCTGAGCCCCGAACCCGCCCTCGCCATCACCGCTCCCGCACTCCTGATTGGAAACATCCACCGATGGTACAACGTAAGGCAAGTGACCGACTGGCCCGCCACCCGTAGCATCTGCCTTGGAGCCATTCCGGGATCGTTTTTGGGAGGCCTTGTCGCGTCATGGATCCCACAAACGGCCCTGTACCTTTTCATCATCGCCGCCGCCCTATTTGCACTGCTCAAAGCCGCGGGTTGGATTCGAGTGCCCGTACACGATCGCTCCCTGGTTGCAGGGGGCGCCATCGCCGGGCTTGTTTCTGCCACCGCAAGTGGGGGCGGCCTGGTGTTTTCCAGCATACTCATCGGCCGAGGGCTACGGCACTTACGGTACATCGCCACCGGAGCCGCGGTGGGTGCCGCAGTAAACATCGGCCGAATTGCTGCCTACGCAACCGACCATTGGTTCACCAAAGAAACCCTCTCTCAATCCGTAGTGCTCACCATCGCCCTCATTTTTGGCAATCTGCTGGGTCACCGAGTGCGACTCCACATGCCCGAAACCTCAAGCACGCGCCTCACACTGACCTCCCTCGTCATCGCGGTCCTATTCGCACTTGCGGGCGCATTTCTCCGGGAACACAGATAGACCTTCAACCCCCAAGAACCACCTTCGCTTTTCAGCGTTCCGCTGCTACCTTCGCACCGTGATCGAGGGAAATTTCATCGTACTCGAAGGGGTCGACGGGGCGGGCACCACCACCCACACCAAAGATCTGGGGGACTACTTCCGCGGCCGTGGTTTGCCCGTGCATACCACCCGGGAACCCAGCGACGGACCCATCGGAGTACTGGTTCGGCAAATGATCCAGGGCCGTGTCGTGGTTCCCGGTATCCACGGTACCCGCGCCCCACACTGGACCACCATGGCACTCATGTTTGCCGCTGACCGAGTGGACCACGTGGACGCGGAGATCCGCCCCAATCTCATGGATGGAGTCAACGTCATCTGCGACCGTTACGACTACTCCTCCGTCGCCTATCAATCCATCCGTTCTGGCGAGAGCGAAGAGGCCATTCCCTGGCTTAAGCGAATCAACTCCCACGCGCTGCGCCCAGACCTCACCGTTGTACTCGACGTTCCAGCCGAAGTGGCGGCAGAACGGAGGCGGCAGCGCAGCGGAGTCAAGGAACTCTACGACGACGCCGAGTTCCAAGAAAAACTGACCGATTTCTACGCCACCATGGAAAATCGTTTCGAAAGCGAAAACATCGTGCACGTCAATGGGAACCGCCCCCGAAAGGAAGTCGCACTTGAGATTCAAAAGCACATTCGGTCCCTACGCAAAGAGCTCTAAAGCCACAAAGAATGCCCGAACCGATTCCCAATCGATTGAATAAACTCTTTCCCCACGCTGTCCAAACCCTACCCTAGGAGCTCCCATGATCCGGTACATCAGAACGAATATTGGAACCCTCATTGTCACACTGTGCTCTTCTGTGGCGATTGCAGCGAGTCACTGCCCTGAAGCCTCCGCACAGGACACGCCCTACGGCCGAGGAACAGGCCCCGGCACCTACTACCCCCAATCCAACGAAACCCAACCTGGAGAGAGAGGCTCTACTTACAGCTACGAGGCGCGGGGGCTTGCCTACGGCGCAAGCCTATTCGTTCCCATCTGGAACACAGAACCCGAAATCAACCCCGGGATCGGAATCCAACTCCGCGGTGGTTGGGAGTTTAAGTCGGGTTTCAGCATTCTTGGAAACTTCGGCTACATGGCGAACCCCAAAGAAACCACTGGCGCGAGCATCAACAACGGGTGGCTGGGCGGCGGCTTCCGTTACGCATTTCTGAACCCAAGCGCCTTTGTGCCCTTCATCGGAGGCACCGCCAAACTCAACTTCTTTCAGAACTGCGTTCGCGGCGACTCTATTGACACCTGCGAAGAGGATCGTCGCTTCGCGTTCGGCCTCAACGGAGAAGCCGGCCTGGCCTTCGAACTTAACAGCTACTCCGCCGTCGAAGCCGGCCTGCGCATCGACACCCTCTTCCCCGGTGACGCCTTCGAACTCCAAGAAGTCTACCTCTCCCCCTTCCTAGGCGGCACCCTCTACTACTAACCTCCCCCACCCAGTAGCCCACGCCACCCCTGGATGGGTGCGGTAGACACGTGTAAAGTTTCAAGAAAGAGTTGACGGGTAAGCTCTTCAGAAACAGCCGTCAGATGACGCAGAGCATGAGCCCTAAATCGGGCTGTTACGACAATACCGTGACGGAATCCCCGTTTGCCGCTGTCGAACAAGATGTGCTCGTAGGCCATTCCTTGCCCTTAGCCTCATCCGACACGCAGCCTAGCGAACACACTGTCTCCACTTTTTCGGGGCAGGTCCACCGCACGATATCCAAAAAAAAAGGACGCCCAGAGGCGTCCTTTTTTACCAGTAACAACAGAGGCTAGTAGTCGCTGTCGTAGTCACGACCGCCGCCACCGCGACCACCACGACCGCCGCCACTACCGCCACGACCACCACCGCCGCCGCGTCGGTCATTACGACCACCGCCGCCGCCACGACCGCCGCCGCCACGACCGCCCTCGGACGAACCATAGCCGCCGCCGCCGCCGCCGTAACCGCCGCCGCCGCCGCCGTAACCACCACCGCCGCCGCCGCCTTCACGGAAGTTGCCACGGGGACGATCACGAGCCTCGTTTACACGAATGTTGCGACCATCAAGCATCGCGCCGTCCATGAGCTCAACTGCATTGCGACCTGCATCGTCATCGGCATAGGTGACGAACCCAAAACCTCTTGAACGACCGGTCTCACGATCTGTAATGACCTTCGCCTCCAGAACCTCACCATGTGCCTCAAACGCAGCCTTCATTGCATCATCTGTTGTTGCCCAGGCCAAACCACCCACAAATAACTTCATTGTCTTCTCTCGTTTCCTATTCAGTAGACCCGGAAAACACATAAGGTCAGTCAGGCAGTTCCATTGGTGGCGCCACCTAGCAGACCTTTTCACATCGTCCGGTAGGCTCCAATGGTAGCTTGCACCCCACCCAAAACAAGCAAAATCCCCTAAAACTCGTCCTGGGGCCAGGGGTTCGAGAGTTCCTCCCGGAACAAGAAATCTGGATCGGTAAGACTGTGCAAAAACGCGATCAACGCCTCCTGCTCCGGTTCAGTCATCTCAAAGCCCACCAAAAACGGGCTTTTCCACGGATTATCACTTCCAACACCAGCATTGGCCCCCCCAATCAGGGTACGCCCAGCAACTCCGTAGTGCGCCAACACACCGTTCAAAGTTCCAATGCTACCATCATGCATGTAGGGGGCCGTGACTTCCACATTTCTCAAACTCGGCGCTCGAAACTTCCCCATATCGGCCTGCTGCCCAGTGAACTCAATCAATCCCACGTTTGGCTCCGGGAACGCGCCGGCCCCGTCAACGTTGTACAAACCCGTATTGTGAAATATCTGTTCTTCGAACACGGTATCCGCGTGGTTCACAGAATCCGCCAGGTTGAACCCACCATGGCAATGAAAACACTCAAACTTCTCCGAGGTGAAGAGCTCGAGCCCTCGCTCGGCCTCCTCGGAAAAATCCCCCCGGTCGCCCTGCACCCAGCGATCGTAAGGCGAACCGGACGAGATCATGGTGCGCATGAAACTCGCCAAGGCCTGCACCACCGCTTCCACCGAAAAAGCGTCCTGGGCGTCGCCAAACGCGGCCTCAAAAAGTGGACCGTACAGAGGCGTCGCTCGCAACCGGTCGAGCAACAACTTTTCCTGCCCTGCAAGACCGAGCTCCACCGGGTCTTGCCCAAACATGGGTGTGGGGATCTGCTGCTCCAGCTGACGGTGCAACGGGTTGGACCACCCTAGGGTAGAATAGTAGGCCACGTTGGTAAGCGACATGGAGGATCGTGGATGGCGCTCCCCAGTGGAACCCTCAGCAAAGGCCTTGCCATCCGTGAAAGCCAGAGACTGCTCATGGCAGCTTGCACAGGATTGGGTGCCATTGCCTGAAAGGGCCGTGTCGTAGAACAACCGGCGCCCCAAACGTACCTTGGCCACAGACATGGGGTTGTCCTCCGGAACAAGGGGCTCCGGAAAATGGGAGGGCAAATCCCAGGTGTACACGTCGGCCCCGGTATCACTCACCATGCCGCAGGCCACAAAAGCCAAACTTCCGAACACACACAGGAACCGCAGATCAACGCTACTCAACGTTTGCCCCCAAAGAAAACACAGACTGGACACCAGGAAGGTACGTACCTGTTCCCCAGTTGATCCCGAGTCGCTCAAACATGTGCGAGCAATCGGAGGTACCCGAGTGGCAGCCCCCGTTTTTTGAGGCCACAGGTTCCTGCGCAAGCAGTCGGGCCATATCGAGTTCCACCACGTTTTTCTCCGGATCGAAAACCCCAGAGCCCGCCACCTTCAGAACCACCGGAACCTGGTTCGGTTTCTGGCACACGGTCTCACCCCTATCGCCCACGTCGCACTGCTGGCTTCCCAGATGCAGCACGTACCCCCGACCCACCCAGTCTGCCTGTGGGGAGTCTCGCACCTGGGTCTCGAGCACAAAGAACTTATGTCCCGCATTCCAACTCCACCAAAGTGCGGTGAGGTTCAGGGGTGAGGGCTTCGAGATCAAGTCCGCATGGTTCACAACCGAAGGCACCCCAAGGGAAAACCCCACACCCACGTACGGAACGTCCGCCGCAGTGCCCTTTACCACGCTTCGAGTGGCCACAGTTCCCACACACCGCCCACTCCTGTCCTCAAAATCAAGCAACGCAACCTCGTCGGTTTGCCACGCGCCGTCCGCCTCCAACCGCACCGGCACCCGATCTCCCCTGTCGCTCAGCAGCCACACGTCGTGGACATAGAACCGCAAATCCACCGGGGTAATCGTGGAGCTTTGGGAAGTTCCAATCCCCAACCCCTGGTACCCCTCTCCACAACGAAAATCCCCCTCGCCAACTTTCGCCCCAAAGCGAATAGAAACTTCACGCTCGGGTTCGGTAGAAAGCGAATACCCGCCCTCCCCATCGCTTGGGTTATTTTCGTCATGGACCGGAACCCAACCCGAACCCTGAGAACAGGCGGCGCTGAGCCCCAAAACCGCTGTAGCGACCACCGTAAGGAATCGAACCATGGCGAGAATCTAGCCAAACAGGATCCCGCTCCAATGTGGCATTTTGTCGCTCAGCCACCCACATCCCCTGGAGCATTTCCTGTTCCAGGAACAGAACCGATTCTGTTCCACGGCGGTCTACTCCCAAATTTTCGCCATGAATCCATGAAACCCCCGCTCCGCACGGTTCTTGCAACGCATAGAAACTGGAGGATCCTATGGTGACTGCACACATACCCACACTTACCCTAACCAAACGAATCGCTTGGTTCCTTGCGGTACTGCTCATCAAGGGGTGCCTCACAGAAGACGGCACGCTCACTGGAAGCCCTGGGCCCCAGGACGGTGTAGACACGGTGCCCACAGACACCCCTCCCGACGACGGAACGGACCACACCAACCCACCCGACAACAATACAAACCCCCACTGCAAATCCAAAACGGATCGTGCGGACAACACAGCAGACACCCAGAAACGGAACCCCGAAGGCGACCACGGGGACGAGGGCGAAACACGGAGCGAGGACACATGCCCTGACGACGGGAACTTCCTCAACTCCACCGGCGACATCCTGATCTACTCCACCTTCGACAACGGCGGTTTCGTGGGACTCGAAAGCGGCAACTCCATCGTTGCCCAAACCGACTACATCTACAACTTCACCGCCCGAGATATCTTCTCCTGTTCGCTCATTGAACAGTTCCGAATTCCAGAAGAAAAAGTTGTGAATGTACAACACCTGGTGATCGCCATGAACAACGATCAATCCACCACTTCAGGTGCCCTGGTTCGTGTGCAGCGACAAACCGGCGATCCCGTCTTCTCGGGTGAAGGCGTGTGGGAGGTCTGCGCGACAGACATCGTGGTGGTGCCCACCGAAGGGCCCACGAAAGAAGAGGTCGATCAAGCCCTTTCCCTGTGCAACTTCGGGGAAGGCGGCTCCACAGGTTGGCTTCCCGAATGCACCACAAGTGCAGACGACAACTGCCTTGCCGTCGGTGAACCAAACCAACAAACCAACGTACCCTACGGCCCTGGCCACCCGCCTGAAAACCCAGGAAACCTTTTCCCGGACGCCTGCTCCGCCATCATCGGAGCTGACGCTCGTTGGATGATGTACAAAATGCCAGGCCAAACCAGTGATCCCTTCAAGGCCCCCTCCTACGACAAACTCATGCTCTTCCGCCTAGACCTCGACCAGGTCACAAGTGAAGGCGTGGGCACCGCCCCCGGAACCGGAAACGAAGTTCCCCTAATCTGAGGCCAGTTGGGTGCCATCCTCCGAAGTCCACTTTAGGAAACTTTGGTGCTGGATCCGTTCACCTAAGCCGTATTCACGGTAGCCCGTTTTTCCGGGTACCATACCCTCAGCCAAGGGCATCAGGCCCACCACACAAAAGCTCGACCCTTTCGGCATTTTTCCGGTGCGCCCTAGCCAGTTCGACGCAACAAACGTTGCTCTAGCATGGAAAACGCTTGGCCACGGTGGCTCACCCGTGTGCGTTCGGCATCGTCCATTTCTGCCGAAGTCACTACCTCTCCTTCAGGGCCAAAACCTGCGGCCCCGTCGGGAACAAAAATAGGGTCATATCCGAATCCGCCCTTCCCCCGTGGTGATTCTGCAATCCGGCCATGCCACTGGGCACGAACCGTTTCGGTCTCTCCGTTTGCCGGATCGAACAAAACCACCACCGCCACATAGTACGCGCTCCTCTTTTCAGGACGCACTCCCCTCAAAGCATCCAACAACTTCAGATTGTTTGAGACATCGGTCGCACCCTCACCCGAGTACCTCGCCGAATACACACCCGGTGCGCCCCCAAGGGCATCCACACAAATGCCACTGTCGTCTGCCAGGGCCAAGTGCCCCGTGGCTTGCCCCACCTCCCGGGCCTTCTTCAGCGCATTCGCCTCAAACGTCTCACCGTCCTCCACCACCTCGCCCACGCCCTCGAACTCCTCGACCGAACGCAAATCAAACCCAAGTGGCCCAAGCAACTCCTGAAACTGCCGCAACTTCCCCCGGTTGCGAGAGGCCAATACCAATGTCGTCCGTGGACCCCTACCCATCCACCAGCGATGACCGCAACGGCTCGACCCAGCAAGTGAACTAGCCAGCAAGTGAACTAGCCAGCAAGTGAACTAACCAGCAAGCCAACCAACCAGCAAGCAAGCCAACCAGCAAGCAAGCCAACCAGCAAGCAAGCCAACCAGCAAGCAAGCCAACCAGCAAGCAAGCCAACCAGCAAGCAAGCTAGGTGCGGAAAAATAAATTATCTGCGCGGCAGAATTTTTAGTTGCACATGCCCAAAGGCGCAAGCCCTCCAAGGCGCGCTATGTTGACTCCATGACCAAAAAAAAGGGCCAACGCTTTCACATCGCTCTTTCAGTCGAGAACGTGGATGCATCCATCGCGGACTACAGCCACCGCCTGGGGGAACCTCCCTGCCAGTCCATCACCGGCGAATACGCACTGTGGCGCACCGAAACCCTCAACCTCTCCATCCGAAAATCCACAGAACCCCCAGGCACACTTCGTCACCTGGGCTGGGAAGACCCAACCGCATCTACGTTCTCGGAAGACCAGGATTGCAACGGAATCACCTGGGAACACTTTTCCGCAGACCAACAACAACAGGAAATCGACCACCTTTGGCCCACGAAACCCAACAATACCTGACGCAGAATCTCCAGGAGCAAATTCCGGCCAACATGCCATAATTGAGCGAGGCCGTACCCATGTATTCAAGTCACCTACCCCGCTCCCTTCCAATGATCATCAACGGGATCTTTACTGCCCTCGTATGCACCACCCTGTGCGCGATCGGTTGTGGCGACTCATCCTCCCCAGAAGACCTCAGCACAGGAAACTCCGGTGACGACAACAATGGCAACATCGGCGATGGCGATGGCAACGACGACAACAGCGGCAATGGCAACGCCTCTCCAAGCGGCAACCCCGGAAGCAACGGAACAAACGGCACCGGAGGAGGAACCGATGCCCCTGGTCTCGATGAACGAAACGTCCACGTCATCTCCACCTTCGACAACGGCGGTCTAGTAGGAGTCTATGGTGACGATGGCGTCACAGGAACCACCCAGTGGATCGTCAACACCACCGAAAACGACATCTTCGGTTGCGACGGTATTGAGCACTACGTGATCTCCCGGGAGTCCCTCCGTGACGCGACCCACCTATTCGCTGGAATGTCCGCCGACAACAGCGTCACCCAGGGTGCCCTCTTCACGGTGTTCCACGAAGGATCATCCCGGGTGAACTCAGGCAACGGCACTTGGGAGGCCTGCGCCACGGGCCTAACCGTCAATACCGCCCCCACAAAACAACAGCTCGACTCCATGATCTCGGACTGCAACGCAGGCACCACCCCAAGCAATGGCTGGGTGCGGGAATGCTATTTCTCCTTCAGCGACAACTGCCTCATGCCGGGAGAAAGCAACGCGCAGGAACTGCGGGCCACCCGATCAGGTAGCATTCGTCGGGATCCTGGGAGCCCACCGCTTCGTCCAGGCAACCTCTTCCCAACCGCATGCCCCAATGGGCTGATGGGCGCCGACCCCCGCTGGATGATTTACCGCGCATCCGGAAGCTACCGCGATCCCTTCCAGGCTCCCGGCTACCAACCCTTCACCCTCTTCCGAATCGCCCTGGACGACCTCCCCCTAGACGACCTCGGTGATGACATCCCTGAAGACCCGGACATCATCCTGCTCTAGACCGCTACGAGCGCACCAACATGGACAACAGTTCCACGTGGTGCGTGTGTGGGAAAAAGTCGTGGGGCTGCACCTTCTGCAGCGTCCACCCTTGCGATTCGAAATAGGCCACATCGCGACACCAGGTCGCCACATCACAGGACACGTACACCAGCCCCGAAGCGGAAGACTTCTGAATATTGCCCCGGGTCTTGCGGTCCAGTCCACGCCTTGGGGGATCCACCACCACCAGATTTACCGTGGGAGGGAACCGGTAACGGCAAGCATCAGAACGCAGGAACAGTACGTTGGGCACACCCGCCCGCACCGCTGTCTCCTTGCCCTGTTGCACCAATGCACGGTCCAACTCCACCGCAATCACCTCCTGAAACACCGAAGCCAAATGCAATCCAATGACCCCACCGCCCGCGTACAGATCCACCGCACAGGCCCGTGATCCATCACCCGAAGAAAACCACCCCCCCAACGTTGAGTACAACTCCGAAGCCGCAGCCACATTGGGTTGGGCAAACCCGTTGGAGCTCACAGGTACCTGAAACTCCCCAAACCGTTCCAACAAAAACGTCTCCCCCAAAAGCGGCGTGTGACCGCTACGAAGCCGCCCCCTCGGGTCCACCCCCGCGTAACTCACCCCGGCTACCCCGTGGCCGTGGAGCGCATCCGCAAACCTGCGGTACATTCCCATGTCACCCGAAGCCACAAGCGTCACAAGCACCTTGCCAGAGGTGGTTGCCCGAAGAATAACCTCCTTCACACCCCCAGGGACATCGAGCGTGGGCCACACCTTCCAAACCCGCTGAATGGCCCGGTGGGCCGCCGGGTCCGTCTCCATCACCACCACCTCCTCCGAATCCGGCTTCCGGTACCCCAACCCTGGCTGAGTCGCCCGCACCGGGTCTCCAACCCCGCCACCAGAACCACCCACACCCACGGCCGCAGGTTGCACCACATTCCTATAACCCCACTCCCCGGGGGAACGCACCACATCAGGAACCTCCACGGGCGCCTTTTCCGCAGCATTCGGTCGCCGTCGCAGGGCGTCCACCACCACCTCACGCTTTAGAGAAAGTTGTCGGTCATAGGCCACAAAACCCAGATCCAGCCCAGGATGCGCGGGTGAATCCACCCGGTCGGTGCTGCCCTCCAGCACTTCCACCACATCCCCAAGAGCAACCCCCGTACCCGTCGAAAGCTCCGCACGTACCCGCTCCCCAGGAATTCCCCCGCGAACCAGCACCACACGCCCGTCCTCCAGGCGCCCCAGGGCCCGGCCGCCGTGCACCATCCGTTCGAGAGTCAGTTCAGAGATCATCCAGCCCTTGTAGCTGGAAAACCAAGAACTTGTAGCTGGAAACCCCAGGGGCTCGCTCCGAATGAACCACAATCACCTAGAAAACCATGTCCCTACAAGTACCCTGGTCACAGAACTGAATACTGCCTGGACAGTGATCGCCGGTCTCGCACCGCGCGTAGCAGACCTTCCCATAGTGGCACTGGGAGTCCGAACCGCCGATGCCACACTCGCTATTGGACTGACATGACTTTTTGTCCACCATATCCCGTACCGCCTCACAGGTGGTCGCAGACTCCGGGATCCCGCAGAAATCTCCGGGTACAGTGTTCGAAAGGGATCGACGTGAGGTAAGCACTTCACCAAACGGCCGCTCGCAACCGCCCGCTGGCTTTTGTTGCAAACAATACCCACCGCGAGGTGCACCCTGGTAGCTCAACTCCACACACCGTGCGTCGGCGTCGGAACACTCCGAATCCGCTTCGCACGACTCACACACCCGCCTCGATTGACGCAAGGTATGAGTGCACTCAAACGTCGCCGGGTTACAACTACGCAACCCGCAATCCTGGCTCTCAGTGCCCACCGTGCACTCCCGGCACACTCCCGCCGCAACATCGCAGGTGGTGAGCCCTGGTAGATGGCCACAATCACTGGAAGCTCCACAGGGCGAACAGACGCCGTTTCGACAAGCAGAAAGACCCTTATCCACACAATCCAAATGGCTCGCGCACTGGGGCCCCACAACCGCACCGTCACCCGTCAACCCAGCATCTCCTGCCATGGATCCATCCACATCCCCTGAATCCGTAAATGTGGCATCGAGGGACACACCTTCCTGATCCCAGTTCCCGTAGGAGACGCAGGTCTCCAGGTCTTCGTGCTCGGGGTTCACACACTGGCGCTTGCAGCCCACAGGGCCTGAAAACAGCCCTGCCATGAGAGACACCACAGCAAAAAATCTAGTGATTTCAAATGATTTAGCGCGATTCGACATGGTTCTTACCTTTCCAAACAAGCGGCATCGCAAGGCACAAACGGCCTTCGATCCCACGCAGCCACCAGAACCCGCACGGGTACCAGTTGCCCACTCATCGGCCCCAAAACGCTTGAGTTGCTAAAAAACGTACATCGGATGAAAAAAAATCCCGGTGACCCGAGCTAAGGCAGCACCGTTTCACCCGGAGGCAAGCCCTGAACACGCACCCACCGAGCCCGAGCAATATGGCCCAACAACGTGGCCTCCACCTGTTTCGCCTGGGCCGCCGCGGCCATCCGCTCCCGCTGGTTCACCGTAAATAGGGTGGTCATCCCCAAGTCAAACCGTTGGCGCTCCGAAGCCGCCAAACGTTCTGCCAGGGAAGCATTGCGCACAGCCACCCCATACACCTCAGAGGCAGCTCTCAAGGCAGAAAAAGCATCCCGAATCTCCGCCATCACCTGGTCACGCACCCAGCGAGCCTTTTCCTCGGCACTCCGAAGGTCAGCGGTTCGGCCATCCAATCGCCCGCGGAGCGTTCTCCCCTGCAACGGGGTGGAAAACGTCGCAAACCCCTCCACCTTAAAAGGCTCCAACCGCTCCAACACTTCATCGGATTCGCTTCCCAAATCAGACGAAGCCTCCAACGCCAGGTCCAGCTGTGGAAGGCGACCGTTTCGGGCCAGGTCAACCTCCACACTCTTTTGCTCCACAAGGGCACGGTACATTGCGAAAATGGGTCGGAGGCGCAGGGCTTGCTCAAGGGCGCGTTTCAAACGGGGGTCCTGATCCTGTTCCGCCAGTGGCTGCTCGCCCAGCCCCTCAAACGCCCATTCCAGGGGCACATGCTCCATGGACATCACCCGTGGCATCCCAGATTCGTCACGAAGATATAGGGACAGCGTGTACGACGCCTCCTCAAAGGCGCGGCGCGCGCGCACCCGCGCCTGTTGCCGCGAAAGAATCAGTTGCCGGTTTTCCGCCACATCAAATGCCGCACCGCTGCCTGCTCGATATTTTGCCAACAACTGGCCATCCCGCGTGAGAGCCAAAGAAAACATCTGCTCCGCCACCTGGTACTTGTGCCCCGCCGCGACCCACTTCCAATAGGCTCGGGTGGCCGACAAACTCAGCTCCAGCAGCTGCTCCTGAAAAGAAGACTCTGCCCCTGAAAGAGCGAGTATCGCTTTGGTTCGTTTTGCGCGCCGAGAGTCTATTGCCCCATCACGAAGCAGCGGCACCTGTGCACCCACCCACCACTCTCCTGCATCCAACGTTTCATACTGGCCGTAGTAACCGGGTACGTTGCCACGGCCGATACGCCACCCTCCTTGAACCGTCGCACCCCACAACGACGTGGGTTGTTCCACGCCTACGCGGGCAGAACCCCAATCGTAATAACCCAGCGGAGCTGCACGGCCCTTCGCCGAAAACTTTGTGTCAAACCCACCGCGAGCCGCACGCACGTCGGCAGAGGCGGCAGCCACCTCCTGTTCCGCGATCCGAACCTTGGGGTGATGATCGCGCACCGAACTCAACACATCGCCCAGAGAGACCTCATCCTCTACCCCCAGGGGCTGGGGCGTGACCGCTTCAAACGTTTCCAACTGGTCCACAAACTCCACCAAACCAGAACCCACATCAACCGTCTGTCCAGATGCAATGGAACCGCTATACCCCACCAACAGCACCGAAAGGCCCAGCCCCGAACCTCCGCAAACCGCTGGGGTCATCACTTCGTTTTTCTCCCCACAGGTCCCGATCCCGGCCTCCGCCTCCCCTCCAGCTCCGGGGGTTTGACCGTGGGTGGAAATCCGTTGAGTTGGCGCCACAGTTCGAACCCTACCGTCACTTGGTTGAGCAGTACCCACCCATTGGCACGCACTCCCTGGCGCAAGTAGCGCGGTTCCGGCCAGGGCTCCTCATCCGGATCAGGAACCACCACAATGCGAAAATCACCCTTGCCGTTGTCCGTGGAGTCCACGAACGCCACTTTCCCTCCAAATGTACCCACCGCCACCGACGGCCACCCCGAAAACTGTACCGCGGGCCACCCTTCAAACTGCAACCGCACCGAGCGCCCCGCGGTCACGAGCGACGCATCGTTACCATCGAGCCACACCTGCACCGCCCTGTGATCCGTGTGGGGAACGAGCACTGCAAGCTCATCCCCAGCCTTCACCTGGTCCCCACCCTGACGAGCCACCACTCGAAAAATCGCACCCGCACGGGGTGCCGTCACATCCTGAGCCTGCTGCCGCGAAACCGTCACATCAAATCGAGCCAACGCCGCACGAGCAGACGCGACACGTCCCTCCACCGCCTGGACGGCCGTTCGCGCTGAAGCGATTGCCGCCAACCGATCGGCTTTCGATTGCTCCAGGTACGACTCCTTTCCGGACAAGCTCTCCTTCTTCGCCTGCAAGCCAGCGCGCGCCCTCTCCAAATCCGTCCTTGTCTTCGCAATGGCAAGCTCCGCGAGTTCCAGTTCCCGCTTGGAAACCAACCCCTCCCGGTACAACTCCTCCAACCTTCGGCCGTTCAGTTCCGCGGTTTGAAAAGCAGCCTGCGCTGCGGTCACCGACTGTTCGGCACCTAGGACTTCCTGGCGTGCCCCCTCAACGGTGGCACGCGCCGCACGTACGGAACTTTCTTGGGATTGCGTCACTGCCGTCAACTTCTCGCGCTCCACCTCCACCTGGAGTTCCAGGTTGCCAAGCCTGAAATCCAACGTCTCCCGCTCCACTGCAAGCCGAAGCATGTATTCGGGATCGTTGTCTGAGATTTGAACGATTGGATCGCCTTCTTCCACCATCGACCCTTCTTCCACAAACCACCTCACCACCCGCCCAGACACCGGTGACTCGATGGACTGCCGGCGATTCACTGGAGAAAACGCCACCACATCCCCCGTACCCCGCACCGACTGAATCCAGGGCGCCAACACCCCAAACAACCCTAGAACCAAAAAGGATACAATCACCCAAATCGCCACGGAACGGGCCGACTTAGGCGTGGGTACCAACAAGGCCGCGGGAACCTCTACTTCGTTGAAGAGCTCACGATCGTGCTTTTCCTGGTCACGGCGACTAGTCCCCATCACCCAACTCCTCACCCACGTCCAACTGCCTACAGTGCCACGTGCAAAAGGACCGCCTCTGGGTAACAAACAACCAGGTTTCCGTTCCACCATGCACAATCTGGTTTGCCAAACCCTCCGCCTCTTCCTCGTCCAAGGTATCGAAAGCGCGATCCACAATAATCAGACGTGCATCGCCCACGAGTGCGCGGGCCACGCTTAGCCGTACAGTTTCGCTGCGGGAAAGTTTTTCGCTACCCACCAAATCGGAATGCATGCCTCTCGGAAAAGCACGGATCCGCTCATCAAGGCCCACCCGCTCCAACGCCGACCACATATCCGACAGGGAAGCATCGCTACGGGAAGATCGCAGGTAGTCGGCAACTGTGGATGGGAATACGTCTTCGTCGCGGATCACACTCACCGCTCTCCGCCAGGACAGCAGGTTTACGTCGCGCAACTCAATATCACCCAGCAACACCTGCCCACCCCTAGCCTCGCGAACTCCAAACAGAGTCTCCACCAGCGCCGATGCACGGGAAGCATCACGAAAATAAGCCACCGCAGCATCCGCCCCGTCCGCACGACCGGAAATCACTTGGTTTTCACTGTCACCCTTAAGATGAAGTGACTTCACTTCAAAATCCAACGGGATGAGGGTCGAGAACTCATGGGGCTCCCCCTTGTGCCCCTCAATGGGCAAATCCCAAAGCTCACCGAGCTTATCTACGGAAGCTACCAGATCGTAGAACGTCTCGATCTTCCCACCGAGTTTCGCGAGGGACGCGACCACAGCCGTCACCACAAGTTCCGCTGCCACGAGCTGCCCAATGCTGAGCTCCCGCTCTATCACAAGCATTCCGCCAATCCCGAGCAGAGCCACACTAGCCAGCACCTGTACCACCAAAACGCTGACGTACTGTCGAAAGACGACACGAAAATGCGCGTCCCGTTCCTGCAGGTACTTGGACAATAGCGTATTTGCACGCTTCTCGGCGAAACGGCTACCCTCACCCGAGCGAAACACAGTGCGGTGACGAGCAAGCTCCTCGAACCACGCAGCAAGCTTGTACTTCGCCCGCGATTCTTCCACGGCAGATGCAACACCTCCGTGCCCCATGAAGTGAAATACAAGCCACGCAGCCACGACGAGAACCACATCGAAAATCAACAACATCGGGTGGTAGAAACCCAATAGAAGCATCCCCACCGCCGCCACCAACACCGCATCCAACCCACCCACCAAAAGAGACGCCATCGCTTTTTGGCACGCAAAGACATCAAAAAATTGGTTCACCAACTCTGGGCCACGACGTTCATCCAAGGCTTCCACTTCCACGTGGGGCAACCGTCGCGCCAAGTCCCCCCCGACCCTCGCAATCAATCGCCTCTGCAGGTTCTCGACCACCTTCGCCTGCAACGCACTCAATACCAGAGAAAACGTAAGCGCAAACAACACCAACAACGCCAATACTACCAAGGGTTGGAGTAGCGCTCCGAACGCCACGGTGTTCACCAATGCCTGCACGGCCACCGGCACCGCCAGGGAGAGCAAGCCAACTCCCACACCGTAGACACCCACAATCCAAAGATCGGCCTGCTCCAGCTTCATCAAGGACCAGGTTCGTCGCAATGGCGAACGCTGTTGGACCACGTCCTTATCATCAAAGGCCTCGTCCGGGCCCACGTGCAGCCACTTGCGCTCCTCGTAGGCAGACTGAAACCCAGCAAACTTTGCAAGTTCTGCTGGACGCATCCACTGGTGATGGGCCTCCCCCAGCCGAACGCGCAGCCATGGACCGCGACGTTTGTCCACGACCACCAGAGATCCGTGGGCCCCTTCGGAGGCCAACACACCGTGACCGTTCATCACCTGGTTGAGAGTCGCGGCAGGTAGCTCAAGCCAATCCCTCTTCAATCCCAACTGCGCCGCCCGTTGTGCAAACTGTTCCAACGGGCCCTTGCCGTCGGAGGGGCGAAATGTGGGCGCAAGCACACCATGTGGCAGGCCGCGAAGCGCCTCCAAAGGCTCGTCAAATCTTCCCGCAGGCGGCGGGCCCGTCATGGGACGCATAGGGGGTATTACAGTACCCAATCTAGTGAACGTCAATACCTGATTAAATTTACAGGTATTGAATTTCATAAAATATGGACGCACAATCAAAAAAGGATGGCTCCACACAATACCCACAACGAGACACATGGAGGTACATGGACCTTCCTTAGCAACCACGGTCACGTGTTGGTGTGCCTGGCCCATGATGCCGATGTGCGGGTGCGTGACATCGCAGCCGAGGTGGGGATCACAGAACGGGCCGTCCAGCGGATCCTCACAGAACTGGAAGAAGCGGGTGCCATCCGACGTGACAGAAACGGCCGACGCAACCACTACCGCGTACGCCGAGCCTGCAAACTGCGCCATCCACTCGAATCAGACCAAAAAATCGGCCTACTACTCGACGCCCTTACCGAATAGAACGCGCAAGGTTGCTCCTGAACACCTCGCTGAGGTCGCCCCGACGACCGGCAACGACGATGGCTACGACTGGCAGACCAACCGTTTTCGCGAGAATGGAATCAACCGTTAACACGGGTGAAACGTTTGAGGGGTACTCCAGACTCCATGAAAAACAGGTCTGGTTCATCCCTCAGCCAACAACATGCGAGCGTCCCGTCGCATTTTTCACGAGCCTTCTGGGTGCTTGCAATGGGTCTCTTCACAAACGGAATCCCGGCGGGCGTGGCCAAAGCAGACACCCCTGCCCCCGATGTGTGGGTTCCCCAAAACGCGAGTAGCCCGCTAGACAACATCACCACCTCACTCGCCGTAGACAGCTTCTACTTGGTCGACTGGAACGCACCCAGCGACCCCGCTGCCACCAGCGGCCTACCCCATCGGGCATTTGATTTTACGAACGGATTCGGTCTCGCCTTTGCAGCTCTGGACGCCGCCTACGAAGGAGACGACGTCGGAATCACGATCAATCTGCGTTTCGGTGAAGGTGCGAACCGACTCATCGGCAACCCAGAGAACCCAGCCTTTGCAGTATTGAAGCAGGCCTATGCCACGTGGAAACCCTGCGACGATCTCACACTTGATGTGGGCCAGTTCGACACCATCTACGGCGCTGAAGTCGCCGACAGCTGGCAAAACCTCAACTACACCCGTGGCGCCCTCTATTTCCTGATGCAACCGTTTTACCACACCGGCCTTCGCGCCGCCTACCAGCTCTCTGACAGTGCAGCCTTGACCTTTTTGGTGGTGAACGGAACCAACAACCAAATCGACAACAACCAAAGCCCCCATGTGGGCGCCCAGCTTGGGCTTGCCCCTTCAGACAACACCAACCTTGCTGTCGGCTACTACGGGGGTGCTGGCAGCAGTGGCTTCGACGCCGCAGGAAACGCCTCAGACACGGGGAACGACGCTGACTGGGAACACTTTTTTGACCTCGTGTTCACAACGAACAGTGGCATCTTCTCCCTGGTAGGCAACGCAGACCTCTATTTCTCGAGCGACAGTGACATGTACTGGGGCGTAAGCCTTGCAGGCAGCGCGCAGGTCACCCCAACGCTCGCACTCGCCCTTCGCGGGGAGCACTTAAGCGATCCCGATCTCTTCATCAGCGGTGCCTACAAACACCTCACCACGGGCACATTCACCATCGACCACAAGCCCTCGGACAACCTCATCATTCGGTTGGACAACCGCATCGAACTGGCAGAGTCCGCAGTTTTCCCCACCACCAACGGCACAAGCGAAACCTGGTTCTCCACCACACTCGGCCTCGTCGTCACAACGAACTAGAGTTTACTGACCCAGCGGAACACAGGGGCCATGGCGCGGTAGTGCGCTGTGGCCCAATCCACAAATCCTGCTTGCTCGACTTCCTTGGGGAGCTTCTGCTCATGCAAGACCACAATGCCGTCGTGCAGCAACCACCCCGATCGTGGGTGGTCCGGGTCAAACCCCCGGGGCACCTTCTTGCGCGACGGTTCACCCATGGTGTACCCCGACCGCTCCATCTCACTTGCAACCTTTGTCAGGGCAGCACCCCGGCGACTGTCCACCACCGCATCCCGAAAAAGGGGCAGCCGGTCCTTGTCAAAACGGTGGCTACCCGCACCGAGGATCACCCTATCGGAAGTCAATCGCATAAAAAAGCTCGCCCCAGACCACCCCTTGCTCTCCCCTTCCCAAAACATCATGGATAGGTGGCTCTTGTAAGGTGCCTTGTCCTGAGAAAACCGTACATCCCGGTTGATTCGAAACAACGACCCGTTGACACGAGCATCGTACTGTACGCTCTTGCAAATTTTCTGAAGCCTGGGTCCAATCGCGTCCACAAAGGCAACAGCAGGACGCACGTAATAACGTTGGTAGTCGTCCCGATGGGTTTCAAACCAATCCTTGCGGTTATTGCGCTGGATACCCCGAAGGAAGCCAAAGGTTTTCTTGGAAAATCCCCCAAAAACAGCTGGGTCCAACGCTTTTTCTTTTGAGGAAAGCGGCACCTTCTTGGAACTGCTCTTTGCTGGCTTCTTCTTCGGCGGAAGACTTCGGGCAAACGTGGCTCCCATATCCACCCACTTTTTCAGGGCAGCTTTGTTCTTAAGCCCCGCAGGGTCCACAAACACCAATCCCTTCATGGGCCGTCCTGTAAAATCCATGGGCATCGCGTGCTTCATAGACAGCGCCCTGTCATGGGCGTCTGGGCCCACCCTCACCATCAAGCGATCTTTCTCGACCCCAACGGCCATGGCGTCGTTGACCATGAAACAGAGTCCGCCGAACATCTTCTTCTCCACAACCCCTTCGGTTCCCAACACGCCACGAACCCGCTCCGCAAGCTTCCTGTCAAATGCCATCCGTCCCTCCCTAGGGCCGCGGCAATGCGGCCTTCCAAAGCCTTCAACGAGCTCTCGCCAAACGCAACCAGGTAGCTACATTGCGAATGTGCCCAACTGGAACGCACAGCTGAAGGAGCGATTTGGCCTTGAGAACTTCCATTCCTGGCAACAGGAAGCCGTGGAAGGCCTACTGGGAGATCCTGGAAAGGTCATGCTCATCGCACCCACAGGCGGAGGAAAGTCCCTGTGTTACCAGTTTCCTGCAACCGAACTCGAAGGCACATCCATCGTCATCTCCCCGCTGATCGCACTCATGGAGGATCAGGTACGCGCCCTTCAACAACGTGGAATCCCCTCCACCTACATCGCTTCCACACTCGATCCAGAGCAACGACGTCATCGAGAACAACAGCTCGCAGAGGGCGCATACAAACTCGTGTACATCGCCCCGGAACGCCTTGCCTCCGGTTCCATGTTGGGGGTCATCGCCCGTGTGCAGCCTTCCCTCATCGCCATCGATGAAGCCCACTGCATCTCCCAATGGGGCCATGATTTTCGCCCCTCCTACCTCGAGCTCAGCCGACTGATCGACCACATTCAGCCCAAACGCATCATCGCCTGCACCGCCACGGCAACCCTGGTAGTACGCGAAGAAATTCAAGCGCGGCTGGGGCTACAGTCTTCCGACACAAAGGTGATCCTCCGGGGCTTCTCGCGCCCCAACCTCCACCTCAGCTGCCTGGAAACCGAAAACAGCGTACAACGACGAAGCGCGCTCACCCATGCACTCACCACCACTCTTGGTTCAGCGAATGCCCCCACAGGTGGGGGCATTGTCTACGCCTCCACCCGAAAAAACACAGAAAAACACGCCGACTTCCTCAAGTCCAAGGGCTGGAATGTGGCTCCGTACCACGCCGGATTGGAAGCAAGCAACCGCGAATCCACCAGTCAACGGTTCTCTGAGAAACAACTCGACCTAGTCGTTGCCACCAACGCCTTCGGAATGGGCATCGACCGCGACGACATCCGTGCAGTAGTACACGTGCAAGCACCCGGTTCCGTGGAAGCCTACTATCAGGAAGTGGGCCGGGCCGGGCGGGATGGACAGCCTGCCCATGGGCTATTGCTCACAAGCTCAAGCGATTTTGGCCTGCGCAGGAGGCTCATTGGGCTGGGGGATCCAGACAACGCAAACCCAAAACGTTCCCAGCAACTCTGGCGATTGTTTCTTGACCTCATGGCCTACGTGGAAGCCGGATCATGCCGCCACGACTTTATCTTGCGGTATTTTGGTGACGAAAAAGAAACCCTTGGTGGCTGCGGTCACTGCGACGTTTGCCAAGCGTTGGAAGAATCCGGAAAGGACCCCAACGCAGCATCCCTCTCAGAAGCGGAAACTCTTATCATACGCAAAGCCCTGTCAGGCGTTGCCCGCAACCGTGGTCGTGCAGGGATGGCCGCCGTCACCGACATGCTCCATGGCGCAGACAACGATCGCATGCGTAAACTTGGCCTGGATCAACTGTCCACCCACGGGCTGCTCAGCAGCCACACACGGCCCTGGATTCAAGCACTCCTCCGTCGACTCATGACCGCGGGCCTGGTGGATCTCACCCCGGATGAGTTCCCCGTTCCCCTGCTTACATCCCAGGGTGCACAGGTCATGAAGGGACAAACGCCCATCCGTATTCGGTTCCCGGCACCCGATGTGGGGCAACGATCCGCTGCAAAACGCGCCGCAACAACCTCAACCGCAAGCACAGGAAAACACTCCAGCAGAAAAACCCTGCCAGACCTTTCAGAGCAGGACATCATCCTGTTTGAAGCACTTCGATCCACACGTATGGAAATAGCCAAGGACAAAGGAGTGCCCGCCTACGTCATTTGCCACGATCGCACCCTACGAGACATCGCGCAAAAACATCCAAAGAATCTGGAGGAGCTTGGGCAAGCCTTTGGCATGGGCCCCGCACGCCTAGAAAGCTACGGAACCCAGCTGCTAGACACAGTAAAAACTGCAAGACCTACGCCTGCGTAGGCGCCTGATCGAAGTCATTCTTACCAAGGTCACGTAGCAGTCGAAAATGGGAACGAACCGCTGAGAAAAAGGTTCGGTGAGCCCGGTAGGGAACTTCAAATTTCTCGCACACTTCGCGCACCACCTTTGAAATCGCGGGGTAGTGCACATGGCACACCTTTGGAAACAGATGATGTTCAATCTGGTAGTTCAACCCACCAACATACCAGGTGAGCAACCAGTTGCGCGGTGCAAAATCCACCGTCGTATTGAGCTGGTGAACCATCCACTCTTCCTTAATCTGGGCCGGGTCGCCGATGGCCTCCGGAAACTCCGCCTCCGGCATGCAATGGGCCAACTGAAACACCAGGCTCAATACAAACCCGGTGACGGCAACGGCCGCCCCGTAAAACAGCAACACCAACCAAAACGGGTGAAAGAACGAAGGAATTACAAACACCACAGTGGCGAAAAGCAACTTCCCACCAACAAACACAAACAGGTCACGCCCCCTGGGGCGCGGAACGTGATGCGGCCCCACACGGCGTTTAATCAAACACAGAAAATCATCCAATAGGTGCCACTTAGCTACCAAAAACGCATAGAAGAACCAGTAGTAGAGGTGTTGAACCCTGTGGATGCGTCGGCGACGTTGCAACGGGGAGAGCCTACCCAATCCCCCGGTTTCCAGATCATCGTCCGCGCCCGTCACATTGGTGTAAGTGTGGTGAAACACGTTGTGCTTCCATCGCCAGTAGTAGGAACTGGCGCCCACCCCATCCATGCAAAACCCGGCCGCATAGTTCATCCATCGCCGATTGGAATATCCACCATGACAACCATCGTGCTGAATCGCCATTCCAATGCCGGCCACTGCCAACCCACATGACACCGCAAGCAACAGCCCAGCCCACCACGCCGTGGAAAAGAACACGAGAGCAACATAGGACGCAGCAAACCATCCCAAGATCACAAGGGTCTTCAGGTACATGCGAACCAGCCCACGCTCAGGCAAACCGTTGGCCTCAAAATACTCCTTTACTCGCGCCGTAAGCTCCTTTTGAAACTCTGTCGCCCGCGCAAACCGTACCTTCATATCCACCACTCCAAACCCTAGGTTCACCTAGAGAAACCAAAGAAAGCCCGAACCAACAACCCGTCGCAACGATGCTCGCCGCAAACTGTCTTAACCAAGGTGTACGGTAGTCAGACTCCGCACGCAGACAATACAAAAGACGACAATGGTTGAGGAATTCGCTTCAATTTAACTATTTCGTTAAATTAGAACAGCGTGCCCTGGGGAGTGTGGTATCAGGTACTGCTGAAGCCCCAAAAAGGCCCGAAACACACCCATAAATGAACCCATCCCGCAATGGAGGAAACAATGAAACTGTACATGAATCCGGTATCTCCCAACTCACGCAAAGTGACCCTAACCATGGAAGAGCTCGGTCTCGAAATGGACATGGTCGTGATGGACCTCCGAGCGGGGGAACACCGAACACCTGAGTTCCTTGCGAAAAACCCAAACGGAAAGATCCCCCTGTTGGAGGATGGCGATACCATGATGTGGGAATCCAACGCCATCATCGCCTACCTCGCCAGCAAGCAGGACACCTCACTCTGGCCCAAAAGCCAAGCGCGATACGACATCATCCGATGGTTGAGTTGGGAATCTTGCCACTGGACGCCTGCCATCAACACGTACATCAGTGAACACATCTTCAAGCAGGACCCAGCCGACCCAGCGGTACTGGAAAAAGCAGACAAAAACCTCAAGCGCTTCACCGCCGCCCTCAACGCCCAACTGGAGAACAACAACTATCTTGTGGGCAACGACTTCACCCTTGCCGACATCGCAGTGGCCTCTCCACTCATGTACATCGAGCAAGCACAGATCCCCATTGCCAACTACCCCATCATCCAACGCTGGTTCGAACGCGTCAGCAACCGCCCAAGTTGGAAAGCCACCCAATAAAACCTACGCAAAGTCTTCCACCATAGGGTCGTCTGACAACGGCAGGCACGGTGAGCACCTCAAACCGCTTGCCGTGCCTGTTTCATTTCGCGCTCAATCGCAAGGGTGGCCAGAAGGGTACGAAGAGGAGGCGTCGCACTCTTCACAGGCGTGGGCAGCGCAAACGTAGTACTCATATCCCGACAGCGGCCCAAACAAACCGTAGCAATCACCCGCATTGTTGCACTCCACACAGCTCCTATTGGGCACGTCACAAATAGGCTCCGCGGTTCCAGCACAATCCCCCTGATCAAGGCACTCCACACAAATCGCCGGTTTCACGGATCGGTCACAAACGTCTCGCAGGCCTGCGCACTCTGGATCGCAATCATTCGTGCTTAGCGCGCTGTCGGTGGCACCGTCCGGCCCCACGTCCGCTAGCGACCCGTCGCCGTTCCCAAGAACACTCCCATCCTGCACGGTATCCCCATCCGCAAGGCTTCCATCCCCCGCAATGTCTGGGCCACGATCAGACGCCTCTCCACATCCCATAAACAACATGGAAAGCACAACAGGAAAAACAACAACCCTGACAAAGCAAAACTTCCTAGGAACAAGCATCCTAAAAAATAGCAGCAACCCGACCACTGAAAAGATGAAGAACGAAAATTCATCAACAATTCCAGATACAAACCGGCCAGACAAACAAATTCAGTCCGGCCGGGAAAGCCACACCTCTGAGCACGGCTAGTGACCTTCAGCAAGGGCCAGGTCCACGAAGCTCCACGAAATCTTGCCTCGCGATCCAAACATCCGCGAAAGAAACCGGGAAGTGCGCCCCTGAATTTTCTGAAACTTCAGTAGACGATAGACGCCCCATTGCGGCACACGTGGTGAGGAGGCACCTCCCAACAACTCAAAAACAGCAGGTGCCGCAAAGAACTGCAGCGCGAACACCGTGGCCACAACCACATGTCCTACCACCCGTTGAACAGACGCTTCATTCACAGTAGAAGCCGCGAGCCCTGGAGTCATACCCGCAAGCCCCATCGTCACATCCAGTGCCTGCTCAAACCCCTCCAGAACTTCCGTCGCATTTGCGCCGGACACATGGGTCACTGAAGCCGCAGTACCCAAATGCTCAGCAACTTTCATGTCCATGCGATCCAGAGATGGTTGAGGATCAAATGCGATAAAATGACGTTCCCGCACCGTTCCATCAAAACTTACCTGCCGCTCGTCTTGCCCATCAAACAACGGAACTTTCGGAGGCCGAGGCCCAGAGACGTGCAACGACACTTCACAAACCGGCACCGCGGAATGTTGCCATTCATGTGTAGGCTTCAGAACGCCCATGCGGAACATCACCCACAGTGAATCCCGTCCCATGCTGCGTTGCCCTTCCAGACGAGCAAAATCCTCTTCTGTGGGCTTCCACGCCGACCAGGTATCTGCCGCCACAAACTTAAGCATCTCCGCAGAAGGGGCCGAAGACGCCAACAGATCATCCGCGTCCAATCTCTCGGTGCCTTCAAACCGTGAACCCAGCCGCAAAAGCATTCCATGAATATCCGAGTCATCCACCCGTCGCGCCCAGGTTGTTTTGTCACCCTGAATCCCGGAAACCGCCTTGGTATCCTCTCCCACCATCGCCGTGCACCCTGAAAGAAGCATCACCATCGTCAAACACCACGTTACAACCGCACTCATGACAACACACTCCTGACGCACCTTCCCCCCAAAGCACAGAACATAACTACAGCAATACACGTGCCAGCACGAAATCCGCAACAACTCTAAACAATAGGTTCAACCAGAAGAACAACCGGCAAGTCCGTCCGCCACCAACACCCTATCGTTTGCCTTGCCGCGTCAAAAGTGTAGCTCGGGTTACCCCACTTTCTCCAAAACGATCTCGTAAGGCAGATACCGTGGCTTGAACCCGATCCCGCTTCTCCCTACGAGCATCCACAAAAAGTTCCCCCATGGGCGCATGGTGATGGAGCTCGCTCACACTGACTCCCGTGAGGCGAACACCCAGAGGATTTCTTGGAAAACGTTCCAGCAGTGCACAGGCAGCATCGTAGATCGAGTCCGTGTCCCGAATGGGCGTTGGCACCCGTAGTTGTCTTGTCTTGACCGTAAAATCTGCGTACTTAAGTTTTGTGGCAACCACAAAACCCACATAGCCCTGACGCTCCATTCTATCCGCCACCCGAGCGGATTGGCTCAATAGCCGGGCTCGAACCTTCTGCACACGGGTCAGATCCACGTCAAACGTTTCTTCGGCACCGATACTCTTAGGGGCACGGTGGGAAACCACCTCCCGGGAATCGATCCCGTGGGCGAGGCGAACGATTTCAGCGCCCCAGGTACCCAGGGACCGTTCAAGCAACGGTACGTTCGCCTGCTGTAGATCCCGAAATGACCGAATACCCAACCGATGCACTTTCTCCGCGGCAACCTTTCCAACGCCCCACATCCGTTCCACAGGAAGCGAAGCGAGGAACTCACGCTCCGTTCCCGGAGGCACCACCACAAGACCATCGGGTTTCTCAAGATCGCTTGCAATCTTCGAAACAAACTTGGAAGTCGACACCCCCGCAGAAACCCTCAGTCCCGTAGATTCAAAAACATCCAACTTAATTCGACTCGCTATGGTAGCTCCATTTCCAAAGAGCGCACCGGACGCGGTCACGTCCACAAACGCTTCATCGATGGACAACCCCTCCACAAGGGGTGTGTAGTTGCGAAACACCGAAAAAACCTCACGGCTCACCTCCATATATCGAGCCATGCGAACAGGTACGATCACCGCATGGGGGCAACGACGCTTCGCCTGCCCCATGGGCATCGCCGAATACACACCAAACCTACGAGCCTCGTAACTAGCCGCCGCCACCACCGCCCTGGGGGAATCCCCACCCACCAGCACAGGCTTTCCCCTTAGCCGCGGATCATCCAGCTGCTCCACAGACGCGTAAAACGCATCCATATCCAGATGAAGTATCGCCCGCGTGCGCCCCACCCCACACAGTTAGCAGAAAACAAAAAAAAACGGAGTTCAAGTGTCACACATCCGATTCCAGCTGCCCATATGCGTAGGACCCACAATTGTGGGTCCCGCAATCAATCAAGTTGAAAGGAAATCCAATGAAAAAATGGTTAATCGCACTCGCCCTCATCACCACACCAGTCGCCCTTGGCGCCACGGCCTTCGCCCAGGGTTGCCCCTGCGGTGATTGCCCCTGCGGTGATTGCCCCTGCGGATAGAAACACGCCTGGCGTTGACCATAGGTACCCGCAGTTTCCCGAAGGTACCTATGGTCACCCACCACCCAATGGTTAAGCTGGAACTGTGGCTACAACACCAATCGCGTTAAGGGGCCTAGTAGTAGCCCTGGCACAGGGTGACCGTACTGCTCTGGATTCTGTATACCGCGCACTCTGGCCACCTATCCTCCAGTTCTGCACCTCGATCCTGAGGGACCCAACCGACGGGGAAGACGTGGCTCAGCAAACACTCCTCAAGTTCATGGATCAAGTCCAAAACTACGATGGAGAAACTGATCCAGTACAAGGGGCAAAGGCCATCGCCTATTGGCAATGCAAGAGCCACCTTAGAAAAAGTTGGCGCCTGGCATCGAGATCGCGCGCAACAAGCAGCTCCGATCACCAGCCCGCAACACAACAGCAGGAACTCGAACAAAAAGAGCAATACCAACGACTCCAGGGAGCACTGACGCAACTCACCAACACTGAACGATCTGCCATCCAACAGCTATTGACTGGCAATAGCCCAACCGGGCAAACCTTCCGAAAACAGAAACAACGGGCCATCACCCGCCTGCGTCATTGGTTTGGCCTGATCGACCAGGAGCACTTTCCATGAAACCGTTAACTCAACTACGCGTGCGGTATGAGATCGGCCGTGTGAAACACGCGTTAAACTCTGGTTTACTTATTGTACCGCTCACACTCTTTGCCTACGCCACCACAAAGAGTGTTCAAGTCATGATGTGGGGCGCACTCCTGTACGGAGTCCTATTCGTCGCGTCCTGGAACAGTCAGCGTTGGGGTGATGCCATGCGCTTCGCCATGCGATGGAGCCTAATACCCTACGTCATGGCAGGAATCTCCCCTGCACTAGGTCACATGTGCCTTTCTGGGTTCTGCTTGGGATGGTGCTCGGTTCTCTGCACCGTGGGCGGGTTAGTTGCAGGACTAGGCATTTCCACGGTAGGGCACCGCCATAATTTCACCACATTGCAACAAGTGTCCTGTCTTGCTTTTGTGGTAGGCAGCGCAAGTCTCGCGTGCCAATGCGTAGGCTACTCCAGCATCGCAGGAGCCACCCTAGGCACGGCACTGGGCGCCACCGTGCACACCCTCACACACCGCAAAACAACCGCCGCAGGGTAGACCCACGGGTAGCGGGGACGGATCACATGCAGACACAAAATTGAGAAACAAAGCAACTGAACTCCGGAGCGTCCGATAACAGGGCAAATCAAACACCTCCGGAGGAATCATGAAAAAGAAAAACCGAAGCACGCGCCCCCTTTCCGAACGCGTCTTTGAACGCAGCCATTCGAAAGAAAACCCTAAGAAGGCTAGAAAGGCCAGTCAGTCCGCAAGACGCGCAGAACAAGAAGAAGCCCAAGCCAAACCCTACTGCCACATTGTCATAGACAGGAACACCGGCGCACAGACAGTACATCGCTTCGCCACACCTCAAGAAGCCCGCGCCTCCATGGAACGGGCCGTGGACGAAGAAGAAAAGCGAACAGGAATCCGCTACCCCATCATCGAACCGCCCAAACCCAACTAGTAACTTCGTACTGGTGTGTCTTCGGAAAAGTGGACACCTAAACTGTAAGGAAAGGTGTTTGCTTTTTCGGGACTGCTCCACCCGCTTGAGTCAATCCTCCGATGTCCACGCTTCAGAAGGCAGAGGTGGAGCAAGAAGGTATCCTTGAAACTCCTGGCAACCCTGGTCAGACAAGAAATCCAACTGATCTTGCTTTTCCACACCCTCTGCAACCATGTTCACACCCATACTACGACCTAGCCCGAGTATGGCGATAACCATGGAGTCTGAAGCAGGACAGGTGCCAATCGCTTGCACAAACGAGGAATCGATCTTGATCGTACTGATCGCGGGGATTTTACTCAACCTTGCCAACGACGAATAGCCGATACCAAAGTCATCCAGAGCCACGCAAACTCCAAGTTCGTGCAAATGGGCAAGTACCCCTTGATCGTCATCCTCGACCAACAACGTGCTTTCCGTAATCTCCAGTTCAAGGCTCGCCGCAGGAAACCCGGTCTCGGCGAGAATGTTCCTAATCTTTGTTACGAAATCCTTATCAAGAAGCTGCCGCTGGGACACATTTACCGAAAGCCGCAACGATGGATCTCCGGTTCTCCATACCGCCGCCTGTTCACAGGCAGTCCGTATTACCCACTCCCCAACCTCAACAATAAGTCCCGTTTGCTCTAGAGTGGACAAAAACATGGCAGGAGACACCATACCCCGCTCTGGGTGATTCCACCTTACCAGCGCTTCCACCCCGACCTTGCGCAACTCCGATCCCTTACCAGATCCAAAGATCGGCTGATAGAAAACCTCGATCTCTCCTTTGGAAAGGGCACAGCGCAACTCCGACTCCGTACGTCTACTTTCAATCGAGTCACATTGCGTCACTGGATCCAGAAAACAATACCGTGCTCTTCCCGCTTCCTTGGATCGGTACATCGCAGCGTCCGCACCTGCGAGCAACGTTTCCGCGTCGACGCCGTCTCTTGGGTACATCGCAATGCCGACGCTCGTGGTCACCTTCACTCGCCGCTCTCCTACCTGGAACGGGGTGAGAAACGCCGAGATCACCTTTTCGGCAACCATCCGGGCGCCCCTGGCATTCTCTACGCCTTCCGCAATGAGGATAAACTCATCGCCACCAACTCGGGCCAGGGTATCCGACTCTCGTGTGAGGCTCTTCAGGCGAACAGCCACCTCCGCTAAAACCCGGTCACCCACGTCGTGCCCCAAATCGTCGTTGATGGACTTGAAACGATCCACGTCGAAAGCAAACACAGCAAACGAGTGACCCTCACGACCACACCGAACCAGAGTTCGTTGGAGTCTCTCCTGAAACAACGATCGATTCGCAAGTCCGGTGAGTTGGTCGTAGTGAGCCAAGTACGCCAGGCGTTCCTCGGTGCGACGGCGCTCAGTCGTATCCTGCAGCGCCACAGCCCAGGCTGGCTCGCCTTCCCAGGTCGTTCCCATCACCCGTATCTCAGCCCACCTGCCTGACGACAGGCGCACAGAACGGGGAGCATCCCTATCCAGGGGCCCCTCAAAAGGGGCTCCTGTAAAATCCTGGGGGCGACCACCGAGAATATGGGCAGCCGCAGGATTGCAAAAAAGGATGTTTCCGTCTTCCCCGACAACAAGCGTACCATCCGGGTTGTTCCGCAGAAGACAGTTGAGGTCCGACTGGGATCGATGCCGTTCGATCGCGTATCGAATGGACCTTCCAAGCGTATCTGCCTCCAGTTTGCTTTTCAGTAGGTAGTCCTGGGCACCCATTTTGACGGCCTGGTTGGCAACTAATTCATCGGCAAGGCCGCTCAAAACCACCAGAGGAGAGGTCGTTCCACAGGCGGAAAGCAGGCGATTTACCGTAGAAACCCCACGGCTATCGGGAAGGCTGAGGTCCGCCAGAACCAATTGAAAGTCCCGCGCAGAAATTAGCGTCAACGCCTGGTCCAACCGTGTCGCCACAGTAACGGAGAAACCTTCATCCAACTCCATCAAATGGGCAGATACAAGCGATGCGTCACCAGGGTTGTCTTCAATCAATAACAGGTCACGACGGACAGGCACATCTGCCAATCGATCACTGAGAGCTTGGACTTGTGCAACCACTATAGTGTCAGGGTATCTTTTTACACCTGGCGCATCAATCCACCAAACAAGGGTGCCTATCCACGGATAGCCTGAAAAACACTAGGATTTCAGAAAACGTCCGAACGAGTATCGATATCTGGGAATGAACTCAGTTGCGCCGTATCAATCCAGAACGCGCCAAGCGCCCTAAGACTCTCCTCGTACACATCCAAATCCAGTGGTTTCGCCACATAGCAATTGGCTCCAAGCGCGTAGCAACTACTGACATCATATTCCCTCGCAGAGGAGGACAGCACGATGACTGGAATCGACGTCAATTGGGGATCCGCCTTCATTTCCGCCAGGACCTGGCGGCCACTCTTAACTGGCACGTTCAGATCGAGCAGCACCAAGTCAGGCACCAAAGCCTCAGTGTCGGGCAGTTCTCCTCGAAGTAGCTGCAGCGCATACTCGCCGTTTCGCGCAACTTCCACCGTAGTATTCATACCGATCGATGACATGACTGACTTTACCAATAGAACATCGCCAGGGTTATCTTCGACCAACAGAACACGAAATCGATAGCCCATAACTAGTAGCCCGTACTCCGAACTGGAACCGTGAAGAAAAAAGACGACCCTTCACCGAGCGTAGATTGCACCCAGACTTTCCCTCCCCACCGTTCCACCATCTTTTTTACCAACGCCAAACCAATACCACTGCCATCATAAATATCACGCTCATGAAGTCTTTGGAACATCTCGAAAATCCGCTCCCATTGGTCTGACGCAATACCAATACCGTCGTCGGCTACGCAGAACGTCCATTGGTCATCATCACGCTGTGCCGTCACCTCAACCCGAGGAGGCTTATCTCCCCGAAATTTCAAGCCATTGGAGACCAGATTCTGTAGCACCTGACAAAACTGAACCTGGTCGGTAACGACCTCAGGTAGCCCGGTGTACACAACAGACCCACATGATTCCGTAATGGACATTTGTAGTCCAAGACACACCGAATCCATGCTCGCATTGGCATCCACAGTACTGTAGGTCACCTCACGCTTACTCACACGGGAGTACTCCAGCAGCTCATTGATTAGCTGCTCCATACGTTTTGCACCATCCACCAGATAGTGAAGATACTCCTGCCCCGTTGCGTCCAACTGCCCAGAGTACTGGCGTGACAACATCTTCGAAAAGCCGGCGACCATACGCAACGGTTCCTGGAGATCGTGAGAAGCTACGTACGCAAACTGCTCAAGCTCAACGTTAGAACGCTTAAGCTCCTCCGCCTGTTCCTCCAGTCGTTTTTGCGTCTCCACCACTTCGGTACGGTCAACTACCGCACCCAACACCCACCTACCCTGCCCCGTATCAATAGGGTTTAGCCCAATCTCCACAGGAAACGTCGTACCGTCCTTTCGTTGAGCGAACAGAGAACGCCCGGCCCCCATCGCGCGGCGTTCAGGATCGGTGATAAAACTGGATACCCACGCCGGATGCGTCTTCTGATATGCCTCGGGAAGAAGTTTTTCAACCGGTTTTCCAATCAGTTCAAAGCGGGAATATCCGAAGAGTCGCTCGGTCTCAGCATTGACCAACGCAATGACACCGTTGTCATCCACGGCAACCATTCCACTCGGAGACGCATCAACCGCCCGCTCAAATAGGACTTCAGCGCGTTTGGAATCGTCAAGATTTCTCCAGGAAGAACGAATATACAAAACGTTTCCATCCGCGTCTCTCAATGCAGTGGCACTCAGGCTCACCGAAATATCGTCCCCTGCTTTTGTCTGAAGAACGAGATCCTCGTGGGACAAGGTCTCCGCATCAAGAAACTGTGAAAGCAGGGTCCGCACGGCATCACGATATTGGGGAGCACAGAAACCAAAAATTTGTCTGCCCACGAGCTCATCCTTTGAATAGCCCAAAACGCGTGCGGCGGTTGCGTTACATCGAATCACTTCGCCGTTTTTTGCGTCGATATAGACGCAAATATCAGGCGCATTCTCATATAGATCGCGAAAGAGAGCCTCCGTTTCTGTCAACTCCCGGGTCTTCTTCTCTACTTCCTTCTCCAGGCTCTCAGGGCTCTTCAATGACATGATCCGTGGAAACGCCGGAATCAATGCTGCCACGGTGACCCACGAAAGCACCGCAGTTGCTGCCTTCGTGATCCCCTGAATACGGTAGATGGGATCCCAAAAAATGATCGCATCGTTCAAGTGGGTGAGCCCACAGGAAACAATAAACCCAACAAAAAGCACAAGAATTTTTGCTAACGGGCTGGGCACATCCCGTCGCTTGTACAACCCAAACGCAATCGCCGCGGGTATCGACATGTACGCGAGGAAAATCAAGATGTCAGAAATCACATGGGTCCAGCCATGCAAATCTGTCCACCGCCCACAGTGCCAACGCGCGGGAAAATCGCGCGTGTCAAAAAAGGAATCAACGAATCCGAGCACAAGCACCCCCTTAGCCCCCCTAGGGCGGTGTCACGCTAACACATCACCATACTCACCATCTACGAGTTCCGAGCCGGCAACCCTCGCCCCCGCACTAAATAGAATCTACAACGCCATCGAGTTTCACATCGATCCCAAAGCAACAGGAGCGAGAAGAGCGAATGCAACGGCTAAAAACCTCGCAAGTAGTCGACTAGTAGAAAACATAGGCAATATCTAACCTACGGGTTTCACCGTGTACATATTCCCTGTCTCCAACTGCGGCAGTTTGGCCGCCACAGTGCCCAGCCACCACGAACAAAAAAAAGCCGGAGTCACACGAAGTGACTCCGGCTAAAAATAACCCGGCGGCGTCCTACTCTCCCACACAGCTTCCCGTGCAGTACCATCGGCTCTAAAGGGCTTAACTTCCGAGTTCGGAATGGGATCGGGTGTGACCCCTTTGACATAGCCACCGGAAAAACTTGGAAGCGCCTCTTCTATTTGTACCCAGTTGGTGTGTTGTCACCTGATGGGTTGGCTCTTGCCTCCAACCCTGATCTTGAACACATCGAGTCGTACCTTAGAGATAGGACAAGCCGCACGGCCGATTAGTACTGGTCAGCTCCGCGTGTTGCCACGCTTCCACATCCAGCCTATCAAACTTGTCGTCTTCAAGTGGCCTTTAGGGAACCGAAGTTCCGGGATATCTCATCTTGAGGCCGGCTTCCCGCTTAGATGCTTTCAGCGGTTATCCGTTCCGTACATAGCTACCCGGCTATGCCCTTGGCAGGACAACCGGAACACTAGAGGTACGTCCAACCAGGTCCTCTCGTACTATGGTCAGCTCCTCTCAAATATCCTACGCCCATGACAGATAGGGACCGAACTGTCTCACGACGTTCTAAACCCAGCTCGCGTACCGCTTTAATTGGCGAACAGCCAAACCCTTGGGACCTGCTCCAGCCCCAGGATGCGATGAGCCGACATCGAGGTGCCAA
>JAUICN010000024.1 GCA_030427835.1 Polyangia bacterium
GGTAAGTTCGAACCATGTGTCGGAATCCCATTGGCTTATTGTGAACCACGTGTGCACGTGGTGGGATGTGTCGCTGGGGTCCGTGGTGACTTTCAATTTTCCGGTGACGGGTGGATCATGGAGTGGTCCCGGTTTGATGGAGGTTGGCTGATGGAATTGTTTTCAGGATCCAGTGGGTTTTCGTACAAGGAGTGGAAGGGGCTGTTCTACCCAGAGAAGATCAAGAACCCAGAGATGCTTTCCTACTACGGGGAGCACCTGAATACGGTGGAGATCAACAACACGTTTTACCGCATGCCGCGCAAGGAAATGCTTGAGGGGTGGGCGACGCAGGTTCCGGACAGGTTTTGTTTTGCTGTGAAGGCGCCGCAACGGATTACTCACCGGGAACGGTTGAAGGGTTCACAGGCGAGCACGCAGGAGTTGTTGAATGCTCTGGACGGTCTTGGGTCAAGGTTGGGTGTGCTGTTGTTTCAACTTCCCCCATTTTTGAAAGCGGACGTTGAGACGCTTGAAGCGTTTCTGAGTTTGCTGCCGAAAGGAGTGCGGTGCGCGTTTGAGTTTCGTCACCCTTCTTGGTTTGTCCCAGAGGTGGCGGAAGTGTTGCGATCCCACAACGTGGCCCAGGCCTGGGTGGACTGGGACGATGCGGATAAGCCGGTCTCGGGCGTGTCGACCGCAAACCACGGTTACGTTCGGTTGCGGGCTGTGGAGTATTCCGACGCCCAATTGAAGGATTGGCTTTCCCGGTTTCGGGATCAGGGTTGGGAACGGGTGCATGCGTTCTTCAAGCACGAGAACGAAGCCACCGCACCGCAATTGGCACAACGGCTACAAAACCTTTCCAAGTTGATCTTATGAGGGGTTGTGTTGACCCGCTGTTACTGACCTGTGTACTGACCGGGTGCGTGCTTGAATAGGTCACATGGCTGCTTGGGTGGCCAGTGCCTTCGGGTGAACTGTTGCTGGAATTCGCCTGCTATTTCGTACTGGTCTAGTGGGTTTGTCGTGGCACAGGGATTGCTTATGAACTTGGGTATGCGGTCTGTAGTTGCATGTGCATTGGGGTTCGTTGTTTCCTGTTCTGCTTTTCCTGGGGCTGAAGGGTGGGTGACCAAGGCTGAGCCGGAAGAGCCTGTTTCGGATGTTCGTGTGGTGCCGAAGTACCATGGTGCGATCGCGAGCGCGTTGGGTACGCCGTTTTGGCGCACACTTCAGTCTCCTGGCCACGGGTTTGGGACGATTGCCATCGATGTCGTCGGCGAAGAGGACTACCTTCCGTCCGACCAGGATGGCGAGGAAATCATGTCGGATGCACTGCAAAGTGCCATTGCACTTTTGGATAGTGGCGAAGCTGTTGTTGGGATTACGTCTCAGGTGCGCGGGACAGGAAGTCTGGTTCCGCAGGATGGGGCCCCGTCTCAAGAGGAGCACTCCTTGATCGCCGAGATTTCTGTCTCCGTTTCGAGTCGAAATTCAAAGGATCCGGTTTGGACACAACGTCACGCCTTGTTGATCGGCAGTGTGCCTCCCTCTGATATGTTGTCACGGTACCAGTCTGTGTTCTATTTCAAGCATCGTCTTACGGAACTTCAGAATTTGGGCATGGCGTCACTTTCGACGGAGACCCAGACCCTGGCAGTTGTGTTGGATTGGCAGTCACTGGTGCTTGGCTTTTGGGGTTTACCGGCGGAAGTATCCGAACTAGTGCAGTTAGAAGGCGCGCTTACTCCACAGGGTACGCGAAATTTTGTTGGCGGTGTGGTGGTGGTTCCCAATGCGTTGGCGTGGGCTATGGGTGACGCGTCTTCGATTCCTCAGCGTACGGGTGCGTTTCCGAACGCTGTCGTCGCTCGCTACAAGGTACTCAAGGGGACAAAGTAGGGGCCGGCAGCCTCGCCGTTTGCTGCTGCCGGCAGCGTAGTGTCCGAAAGTGCAGTGGCTTCGGGACCTGGCGGATAGATTGGCCAGCCCCGTGGTAGGTTTTGGGAAGCGTGTAGAAACTGCTGCAATTGTCGTCCGGCATGGATTTTGCCCTCGTGTTTCAGCATGATTCGAGCGTGCACTATTGGTCTGTGGTGCGGGGTTCTTCTAGGGGGCGCGGGGTGTACTTTCGCGCCTGGGGGTGAGGCGTCTTCCAAGGGGGCGGAGGCGGTGGTTGAAGCAGACGCGCAGTTTGTTTTGCTGGAGTCCGAACAGGGATTGCCGAAACTACGAAGGCGCATTGGCCGTGCATATCATCGGGCCATTGCAGACGCGTTGCGTGTCCCATTCCGTAGTTCTCTTTATGGAAAGGACGGCGGGGTGAGAACCATTGCCTTTGACTTCACCGCGGTGGAGGAAGTGGACTATCCCGGCTTTCGTATGGGTGATGATGTGGTTGCTCTAGACGATGCGTTGGCCCAGGGCATCTCACTATTGGAAGGGGATCGTGCCCGTGTGAATCTTGAGCTTGAGGTGAGAGATGAGGTTGCGACGGATGGATCTGGGGCGGTGGTACGTGTTGGAGTTCTGGCCTTGGGCGTTGTCGACCGGGATACTGGGGAGGAAGTGTGGAGCCAAAGCCATGTGCTTGCGGCGAATGGTTCGCCCCGTGTGGGGGCTGAGGAATACAGCTCGACCTGTTACCTGCCGGTTCGGGTTCGGGAGATTCGGGATGCGGTGTCTCCTTTGCTTGCGCAATCGAAGGGCCAGACTGAAAAGGACTGGGCCGGTGCGGCTGTACTGGACTGGCAATCGTTGGTGTTGAGCTTCTGGGGATTGCCGCTCGATGTGCTTGAGAAGTCCAGTTTGACGCGAGGCCTTGTTCGAGCGTTCAAAACGGCGGTGCATGCGGCGTTGTTCAAGACGGGGTTTACGTTGGTCCCAGGCGATTTCATGGGGAACCAGGTTCCGGTACCGCCCCGTGCGATTCTAAACGGGGTGGTGTTTGTGCCCATGGCGGTGACGAGCGTGGCCCTGGGGACATCGAAGCTATTTGACCGGTCCAAGATTCTGTCGAACTCCGTGGTTCCTTACTACTTGGAGCACGTTGTAGGCGGCCCGGGCCAAGAATCTCCGTAATTTTCATGAATTGCGCCGCTATTTTCTAAAACTAAGCAACTGAGCACCTGCACTGGCCGATAAGGGGTCGGAGGTATGAGATGGGTGTAGGTGAAGCGAGGATTCAGGATAGTGGATACGGGTTTGCTCAGAACTGGGCTGGCCCAGGGCTGGAGTTCGATTGGAAACGAGGATTCGATTTGCCGGGTGAGGTGAGTGTGGGGAACATCGTGGCGGATCGTGTTGTGGATGGCATGACCGTTACCGTGGGATCACAGGTGTTTGGGTTTGTCTCTTCGGGGCTGTCCTGTGCCGAAATGATGACTGATATTGTCAACTCCCTACCAGAGGGACAGCGGGTAGGGATATTGAGTCGCGCCTTTTATGGGGCGGAGGAGGACAACAGGGTTTCCCTGGCCTATCGGCTTCGCCTGGCGGGTGTGAGCGAGGAGAACTTGCAGGAGCTGGAGATTGCCAAGGACCCAGATTTTAATAAGGGGTTACGGGAGTTTGCGCTTGCGGAACGGGAGTCCCCTTACGGTGTGATCGCGGCTCGTGAAACCCTACAGAAAATGGAAGATGACTGGAATGCTGGGATCCAGTCGGCGCTTGAGGGTTGGCAGCGGTCAGGTGCTTCGGTGGTGTCCCAGGTGGGACATGATTTGATGGAACGTGCACTGGCTGCCCAAGACCCGCAAGCGCTGGATTTGCAACGTGTGGCGATCCAAGAAAAACGGCAAGGGTATGAAGCTGCGAAGGATGGACGTGTTGATCCGGAATTTCGGAAACAGAGTTTTCATTATCAGTCTGGGGTTTCCGCTTGGGAGAGAGAGCGCCTAGAAGAGCGACGCCAGCAGCTTCAGCATATGCCATCCGCTCCCTACTATTTCGGAACGTGAGGAGGTTTTGCATGTCGAGGTGGAATACAGCACGTGTTTGTGGAGTGTGGCTGCAGCAGACCACGGAGTCAGGGGGGAAGGTTCTTGAGAACGGCGAGATCGTGCCTCGGACTTGTTGGTTTGGTGATTTGCCTGTGCAGTGGGAGCGAAATTGGCAAGACGGTACTACCTGTTCTCTGGGGTTGCCCCGTGCCGTAGCAGCCACTGGACCGATCAAGGTGCCAGGCGATATTCCCTATGGAACTGAGATTCAAGAAACGCTCGAACAGTGGCAGCAAGAGGATGGTGCGTTTGAATACCGACTTGTGGTGGTGAACGAGCCGGTACAAAGGCGTGGCTGGGGGAACGGCGTGACGTACAAAGGGCTAGAGACAGGGGTTGTCTACAGAACGGGCCAGGCGCCTGTAACCCCGTCCATGCGGTTCGGGAGGGTTTTGGCATTGGGCGGATGCTACATCGTGGCCAACATTCTGATCACCCATGGCATTGCTCAATACTACGGCCTTTCAGATCGTGATGGCGCCCTTCGAGGGATTCATCGTGTGGTGGATGTGGGGCAGCTGTTGGTGATTGGGGTGATCGCAGTCGGGTGGGCGTTTTTTCGTAGGCCCAAATGGAAGACATGGTAGCTGTGCTACCGTCGCGGTGTGGATAGGCCTGGTTTAAAAGAGGTATTGGATCAGGCGGGTGACGGCCTTTCTGCGGATGATACCCTTGGGGCCTTTACGGGTTGGGTGAGTGGGCAGGGGATTGATCTTTACCCTGCCCAGGAGGAGGCGGTGTTGGAGTTGGTTTCGGGCTCCAACGTGATTTTGAATACGCCCACTGGGTCGGGGAAGTCGCTTGTGGCGTTGGCGTTGCACTTTGCGGCGGTGAGCGCCGGCGAGATCTCGGTGTACACAGCGCCAACGAAAGCGTTGGTAAGTGAGAAGTTTTTCGATCTGTGTCGTGTGCTGGGTGCGGAGCGGGTGGGGATGATTACCGGGGATGCTACGGTAAATCGGGATGCGCCTGTTCTGTGCTGCACGGCGGAGATTTTGGCGAACATGGCCATGGAAGAGGCGGCCGGGTGTGCCCGTACCTCCGTAGGACACGTGGTGATGGATGAGTTCCATTTCTATTCTGACCCTGAACGTGGGGTGGCCTGGGAGTTGCCGCTGTTGTGCATGCCGAATACGCGGTTTCTATTGATGAGTGCGACGCTCGGGTCGACTGCGTTTTTTGAAGATGCACTGACGGAACTGAATGGTTTGCCCACAGCCCTTGTGAAGTCGACGGAGCGGCCCGTGCCACTTGAGTTTTCCTACAGTGAGATTCCGGTTCAGCAAACGGTGGAGAACCTGGTGGAGGCGGGGAAGTCGCCCATCTACTTGGTGCATTTTACCCAACGGCAGGCGGCGGAGCGGGCCCAGGATTTGATGAGCATCAACGTGACTTCGAAGGAAACCAAACGGTTGATTCGAGATGAGTTGGGTGGGTTTCGATTTGACAGCCCCTACGGAAAGGAACTGAAGCGTTTTGTGCTCCACGGGATTGGGGTGCACCATGCGGGGTTGTTGCCGAAGTACCGGCGCATGGTGGAGCGCCTGGCCCAGAAGGGGTTGCTGCATGTGATCTGTGGTACGGACACCCTGGGAGTGGGTGTGAACGTGCCGATTCGCACGGTGGTGTTGACCCAGCTGTGCAAGTACGACGGAACGGGCACGCGTATTTTGCCGGTGCGTGACTTTCGGCAGGTGGTGGGGCGTGCGGGACGGCGTGGTTTTGACCACGTGGGGTACGTGGTGGCCCAGGCGCCCGCGCACGTGATTGAGAATCAGGTGTTGGAAGCCAAGGTGGCGGACAATCCTAAGAAGCTGAAGAAGCTTGTGCGGAGAAAACCGCCGGAGCACGGGTACGTGGCCTGGGACAAGCAAACATTTGAGCGACTGCAACAATCGGACCCGGAGCCGTTGACGTCCCAGTTTCAGGTGAACCATGGAATGGTGGTGCAATTGTTGGCAGGAGGTCGATGTGCGCCCTTGAAGGATGTGATTCGAAGGAGCCACGGTTCGCGGAAAGCGAAGTTTGATCAGGGGCGAAAGGCGATTTCCTTGTTGCGGTCCCTATTGGAAGCGGGCGTGCTTGAATCTACGGGTACCGAAGTTGGCACGGGGACCTATGTGCTGCAGGAGGATTTTCAATCGAACTTTGCGGTCCACGAGTCTCTGGCGCTTTGGATGTTGGATGCGCTTGAAAGGTTGGACGGGGAAGACCCGGCGCATGCCTTGAATGTGGTGACGTTGGTGGAATCCATGCAGGAGCAGCCCACGCTTGTGCTGCGCAAACAGCTCGACCGGTTGAAGGCGGAAACGGTGGCGGAGTTGAAAGCGGAGGGGGTGGAGTACGAAGAACGGATGGCGATTCTTGAGAAGCTTGAGTACCCGAAGCCTATGGCGGACTTTGTCTACGGTACCTACAACGGGTTTGTGGAAGGTCGGCCATGGCTAACGGACAATGTAATGCCCAAGTCGGTGGTGCGGGACATGTATGAGCAGGCGTCCACCTTCTCAGAGTATGTAAAGCACTATGGCTTGCAGCGAAGCGAAGGGGTGCTTCTTCGTTACTTGAGCCAGGTGTACCGCACCCTGGAGCATACGGTGCCGGTGACCATGAAGACCGGAGAGGTGGAGGACCTCGTATTCTGGCTGCGTGCGGTGTTGCACCAAGTGGACTCTAGCTTGGTGGACGAGTGGGAGGCGCTGGCCCATCCGGATCAAGCGCCGAACGAGTTGAGTGAAGTGCGACCCGAAGATGGTGGAGACCGTGTGGAACCCACGCTGTTCATGGCTTGGGTGCGCAACGGTTGCTTCGCGGTAGTGCAAGCGCTGTCGCGTAGGGACTACGTGCGCGTGCAATCCCTCGTGACCAACGGCGATGATTGGCCTGGGGAGCGGCTGGTAGAAACCATGGCTCCCTACTGGGCCACCTACGATGAGGTACTCATGGGCCCGGACGCACGATCCCCCAAGCGTCTGCAGATCAACAAGGGCGAGAGCACTTGGGAACTTTCCCAGGTCATCATGGATCCGGAAGAGAACCTGGAATGGCACGTGGAGCTGGAACTGGATGTGGAAACAAGCCACGGGTCGCGCGAAGTGAAGTTGAAGTTGCTTCGGGTCTCTGTGGACTAAAACACTGTGGATTAGAACGAGTCATTCAAGACTGTCGCTCGGTGCCCGAACTAGGGGCGAAAGCGGCGGATGAGGGAGCAGCGTTTTTGAGGTTTGTTGAACTTTTTGAAAGCCATGACCGCAGCGGCCACCCAAAGAAATAGGGAGAGGCTGAACAGGTCGGCCATGGGCGATTGGGTAATGGCGGCGCAGGTGGCAAATAGAGTGGTCATGGTGTCCTACCTTATCCCCAAATGAATGCAGGAGTCGTACCAACGCCCAGAATGCGCACCTGAGGGCGTTTTTACGGCAAAAATAGGGTATTTGTTCACGAACCTGGGTTGTTTTGAAACGAACCTGGGTCGCTTTTTGTCCTGTCTGGGGCGTCCAGGTGGGGTGGTTGGACCCCAGATCGCGAGTTTGGACGGGGGTGTGGACCAGGGATTGGGTGGCACGGGGTGTGCTTTACTGTTTCGGAATGCGGGTTGTCGTTTGTTCCGTGGTGGTTCTTTGGATAGTGTCCGGCGGGTGTGTTGCGGACGCGTCGAGGTCGGTGAAGCTCTTTGGGGGTGGCCCTGCTGGGAATCACTCGGTTAAAAACAGCGCCGTTGCTGCACCAGGGAATGCGGTGATGGGGTTTTGGGAGGATGTGGATGGCCGCGGGTTCAACCCGGTGGATGCCCTGGTGGTACGGCTTTCACCACGGACTGCTCTTGTGGTGTCTGATGCTCTTGTGGGGGTGTCGGGTCGGTTTCTGGATGTGTCGGATGAAGAACCTCGGCCCGATGTGGGCGAGTGTTTGTTTTCCCATTGGGAACAGGAGCGACGTGTTTCCAGGAAGGTGCTTGGCGCACGTGGAAGGATGACCACTGGGGTGGATTGGAAGTGTTTCCCTGAGCTGCAATCGGCGCACCCGTTTGCTTTCGGGGGGCGTAGTGTGCGCGCTCGGCTTGGCTCCGCGGATGCGGTGCACGTAGAGGATGCGTGTGACACGGCCCAGGTGCGTTCTTCCTTTGAGGTGTTTCATTCCTACGATGACCGTACTGTGGACCGGCTTGAGAAGCTGCAGGGGGCGGCAGTTCGCCGTGCGCAGTTGCGGTTGCAATGGGTGTTTTTTGAACATGGTGCCGGTGAGTCAGCTTCCATGGATGGATTAGAACACTGCGGACTGGATCACGTGAGTGTTGTGCGTACGGGAAGTTACCGCGGCCCTGGGTTTGTGCAGGGGCTTCTTTGGAACCGGAATGCACAATCGCTGCCGCTGTGGACCCAATGGCTGGACGTTTCTGAGGTCGAGTTGCCGAAGGGGTATTCCCAGCGATTGTGGGAACGGGGTCACACGGACGCTGAGGGTGAGTTGATGGATACAAGTCTGCCCCCGGGCTTGTTGTTCAACGAACGGGGAGAGGCCGCGGCCCTAGCGCAGATGGTGGTGCGCGGTGATGGGGGAACCCTTGCGGTCGATCGTCATCTCCGTGAGGCACCCGAGGATCCAGAGCGGGTGGTTCCGCATCCGTTGGAGTTGTGGCATTCGGAGTTGGGTGCCGCGGTGGGTTGTGATGACCCGGACGTGTTGTCCGAAACTGTGCAGGGGCTCAAAGAAAGCTACCCGTCGGTGGAAACGGTGCCCAAGCACGTCGCTTGGCGAGTGTGTGTTACCCAGCGCCTACATCCAGTACAGTCGGGCGACTATGTTTGGCGTTGGGTGAACCGCTAGGGTGAACCGCTGGGGTGAACCGCTGGGACGAGCGAGTTCTCACGGGTCTACAACGACAAGCATGCTCGCTTCTATGTAGAGGTTTCGTTACCCTTGTGCATATGATTTGCGTGTGGAATATCTTTTTCTTCCGCATGTCTTTTGTGCAGAATATTTGTGGGGTCGTCGGTGATGGGGTTTGTACTAGATTGGGGGGATGGGTAATCCGGTAGCGGTCACCACTGGGGATTCGACAGTGGGGAACTCGACGGTGCAGGTTCAGGTGGCCAGTGCCGCGTTGAATCAGACGTCGCTGGATTGGGAAGGGAATGTGCAGCGATGCGGGGAGGCAATCGCAGGCGCACGGGAGTTGGGTGCGCGCTTGATTTGCTTGCCTGAGTTGTGCATCACCAGTTACGGCTGTGAGGATGCGTTTCTGAGTGGCCACGTGGCGGAACAGGCCTGGCGGTGCCTTGTGGATGCTGTGTTGCCTTGCACGTTTGGTGTGGCTGTGACGGTGGGTTTGCCGCTCCGATTTGAAGGAGCGCTGTACAACGCCGTGGCGCTTGTGGTGGATGGAAAACTCGAGGGGTTGGTGTGTAAGCAGCATCTGGCCAATGATGGTGTGCACTACGAACCTCGTTGGTTTACGCCGTGGACGGCTGGGCGACGTGAATGGTTGGAGCGGGATGGGTTGCGCGTACCCCTGGGAGATTGGGTATTCTCGCTCGATGGAGTGCGCCTGGGTTTTGAGGTGTGTGAAGACGCCTGGGTGGAGGATAGGCCCGCCGTACGTTTGAAGGGCCGTGGTGTGGGGTTGATTTTGAACCCCAGCGCGAGTCATTTTGCGTTTGGCAAACAGGCCTTTCGACGGGAGTTGGTTCGGGAGAGCTCGAAAGCCTTAGGCGTGCCGTACGTGTATTCGAACCTTTTGGGCAACGATGCGGGGCGAATCATCTACGATGGGGGTACACTCATTGCCCAGGGTGGTGAGATCCTGGCGGAGGGGGAGCGTTTTACGTTTCGACCCTGGTCGCTCATCTCGGCTGTGGTGGAAGTCGCTGTGAATTGCAGCGATGTTGTGCCTTCTGAGGGCGTGGCTTCAGTGGACTTTTCGTTTCTGACTTCGTTGGACGGTGCCTACAAGCGTGCGAACAGCGGGCGCGGTGCCTGGGAGTCGGGGGCTCACGTCAAGGAAGAGGAGTTTTCCCGTGCGGTGGTGCTCGGGCTGTACGACTACTTACGGAAGACCCGTTCCGGTGGGTATGTGGTGAGCTTGAGCGGTGGTGTGGACTCTTCGGCGACGGCTTGTTTGGTCGCGTTGATGGTTCGATTGGCTGACTCTTATGCTGGGCGAGTGGCGTTTTGCCGGAGCCTAGAATTTGTTCCCGGTGTGATGCAGGCAAGGGATCGGTGGGCGTTGGTGCGCTTGCTGTTGACTACGGTGTACCAGTCCACGGAGCATAGTTCGGATGTCACCCGGGGCGCCGCCCGTGCAGTGGCGCGTGCCATTGGATCCCACCATGTGGAGTTGGATGTGCAGCCGCTTGTGCAGGGGTATTTGGACATGGTCGAGCAGGCTGAGGGTCGTGCGTTGGGCTGGGAGACCGACGACGTGACGTTGCAGAACATTCAGGCACGTACCCGGGGGCCCAGCGCCTGGATGTTGGCGAACTTGCGGAGCGCGATTTTGCTGGCCACAAGCAACCGTTCGGAGGCGGCGGTGGGGTACACCACCATGGACGGGGATACTTGCGGAGGGCTGAGCCCGGTGGGTGGTGTGGACAAGGCCTTTCTACGCACGTGGTTGAAATGGCTGGAGCAGGAGGGCCCGGAGGGTGTGGGCGCGTTTCTCGGTTTGGCTGAGGTGAATGCCCAGGAGCCAACCGCGGAGTTGCGGCCTTCCAGTGCGCATCAAACGGATGAGGACGATTTGATGCCCTACACGGTCTTGGATGTGATTGAACGGGCCGCCATTCGTGATCGGATGTCTCCACAGGAGGTGTTGGATCACCTGCGGGACAACCCTCTAGAAGGGACAGACGTTCGCTTGTACTTGGGTTGGGTTCAACGGTTTTTTCAGTTGTGGACTCGCAACCAGTGGAAACGGGAACGGTACGCGCCGTCGTTTCACTTGGATGACGAGAATCTGGATCCCAAAACCTGGTGTCGGTTCCCCATCCTGTCAGGTGGGTTTCGATTTGAGTTGGAGAGCTTGTCGTAGTTCCCTTGCTCTCCGGGCAGCGTGAGGACTAAGGACCTTGATCCGTCCCACGGTCATGATTGGGAAGTGCCACGTGAGATGGCTCGGTGGTGTCCGGAGGTACTGATTGGATGCCCGAAGGGGGGCTCAAACGCATTCGGGGCAGCCTTTGGAGGGAGCGAAACGTTCAAAAGCGGCTCAGGTCATCGGCATGGGGTGCAATTCGGAGTCGGCGGACGCAGCGGTGCATGCCCGCGCTGAAAGCAGACATGCAGGGAGCCTCGGGACCTTGGTCCGTGGCTCAGCTAGACCGCGTCGGAATTTAGATGAGTGAATGATCGGTGCCCAGCGGAACCTCCAGGGCGTGACGGTTGACGAGGCAATGCCGAGTATTGGTGAGGAGACTGGAGGGTCATGGTGGCTTTGCTGGGTGCCGAGGGTCGATCAGATAAATTCCGACGCGGTCTAGATGTGAACCGGAGGGGAGAGGGCACCGCAGTACTTGAGCATCCACCAGGTGCCCTGGGGAAAGCCGTCGACAAAGCCCAGTTCTCGAAACTGGGAGAAGGCGCGCCGG
>JAUICN010000025.1 GCA_030427835.1 Polyangia bacterium
CCGCACAGAAATCCGTCACCTGGTCCCGGGAGCTACCCCGTGGCGTCCCAGCCGGCCTGGCCACAGACCATCACAACCATCTCTACGTCACGGAGTCCGCGGGCAATATGGTGATGCTATCCGCCACGACCGGTGAAGAACTGGGGCGCCTGGGGGGAAGCAATCACGGGTTCTCCGTCGGCCCGACCGTGACTGAGAACGTGGGGTTTGCCTGGTCCAACGGGGGGCGTCTCTACACATTTCGCCATCCCTAATACGAATCCAAACCCCAGTCGTTATTTCGCAGAAGATAGATTATGTTGCATCCTAGAGAGGTAACGAGAGAAGTGGCCAGAAAAGTGAGTTGTGGAAAAGTAAGCTGTTTGTGCGTATTTTTGAGTCTATTTTGGTCGGCTCTGGTCGGTTGCGGTGGCCGCGCCGTGGAAACCAAGGCCCCAGAGCGGCGAACCCTCGCACCGTCCCAGGTGGACGCTGTGGTCCAGGATGTCTTCTCTGATCTCGGCCTTACCGTGGAACGGTCCTGGGCGGTGGACCTGGGATCGGCTGCGGGGCCCGTGCACGTGGACTACCGTGCCCAGGGAACCCCCTACGGGATCCATTGGATTCAGTCCTCGGACAGGCAAGCCCACGGAGATGTTCTTCCCACTCCCGATCCCCACGGCCAACTCAAACTCATGCAAGGGGTTCGCGGCGATGCCCAGGCCCAGGTTCTCGCGCTCGATGCAGAAACCTACCGGTACACCTTGGATCAAGGGCGAAGCACTGGATCCGCACGGAGTTCATCCCGTGGCACCACCGTGGGTACGGGGCTCATCGAAGTCACCCAACGGCTCCGCCGGGACGTGGAAGATTTCGTGCACTATTTCCAGGCCCAGCCCTAAGCCCTAGCTCAGGATTGGCCCTAGCTCGGAGTTGACGGGTGGCGATGCAACAGGTAGCGTTTGCCCATCGCCATGAGTCAATCAGGAATCGAGTTTGTGAACGTGGACGTGGACGACGCCACCCGGGAGCGAATCATTCGCCAACAAAAGTCCTGGGGCCCCATCAAGCTCGTCGGTCTACTGGCTGCCACCATGGCGGTCTCCCTTGTGGTGCTTTACGCCATGGCCCAGACCACCAGCCAAACCACCTGGTCCGACTGGTTGATCCCCTAGGCTGCGCTCGAATTAAGCGCGCCCGAATTAAGTAAGCCTGATCCGTCCATGACGAACCAGGCTAAGTTAGGAAACGCGGCAGAACTCTTGGATTGGAGGGAGAGCCCTGCCTCGCTTCAAAGTGTGGCTTTGCCTATTCTCCCTAGGACCAATGCAAACCCAGCTCCCGTTGGGAGCGTTCCGGTTCCGGCTCCTGGGGTTCCGGGGGGAACACGTTTGGAATCAAACTACCTTCGCCCACGCTAGGAACGTCACTGTACAGGTCCTCCAGGGACCATACCGATGTTCTGTTGGGAGACAGCTCTTCCCGCTCAAACTCCTCCATGGACCGATAAAACGTGGGCCGTGGTCGCCGGGCCGCAGTGGGCAAGGCCGGGTCAAGTGGAGCGTTGAAGTGGGTACGCATGGGGATCCTTTTCGTGGGCGAGAACTTCCTGTGCAGGAAACTGCCTACATTTGGTGACACGCTACTACCAGTGCCCCCTACCCCGTCAATTTTCCGGATCTTCTCCCACCCCTACCCAGAAGATCGTTTTCCTCCCCAGGAACGCATTGAAGGTCAGCCACTTGGTGTTAGGAAACGCGCTTGGGCCAGGGGATGAACATCGTCATATGAACACCGCAAAAATCGTTTCCATCGCCAATCAAAAGGGTGGCGTCGGCAAAACCACCACCGCGGTGAACCTCGCAGCAAGCCTCGCCGTGGCGGAACAGCGTGTGTTGCTCGTGGACATGGACCCCCAATCCAACGCCACAAGCGGGCTGAGTGCAGTGCAAAAGGATTCGCCCCAGGCAGGTGCAGATGTCTACGGCGTATTGATGGATGGTACACCCATCGCGGACGCAATTCGACCTACGGAACTTGAGGGCCTTCAGGTCGTGGCGGCCACTCCAGATCTTGCCGCCCTCGAAATGGAACTGGCCGATGCCCCCGACCGCCATGCCCGCTTGAAAAGCGCACTTGAAACCGTGCGCGACGACTACGACTTCATCCTGGTGGATTGCCCCCCTTCCCTTGGAGTGCTCACCATCAATGCCCTTGTGGCTTCCGACCTCGTGCTCGTTCCCATGCAGTGCGAGTACTACGCGCTTGAAGGCCTTTCCCAACTCACTTCCACCGTCAACCGCGTGCGGTCCGGATGGAACCCAGAGCTCCGCATTCACGGCGTATTGCTCACCATGTTTGATGGCCGCAACAACCTGGCCACCGACGTGGCCGACGAAGTACGCAGCCATTTCTCGGTCTACAAAACCATGATTCCCCGCAACGTGCGCCTGGCGGAAGCCCCCTCCCACGGCAAGCCCGTCATTCTCTACGACGCCACCTCCCGCGGTGCCTACGGTTACCTCAATCTCGCACGTGAAATTCTCGACGACCTGGTGGGCGAGGCCGCAGCCTGATGGCAGGCCTAGGAAACAAGTCAGGCCTAGGTAGCAAATCCCGCCTGGGCCGTGGGCTCGATGCCATGTTGCCCAATACCTCCCCAGCTCCCGTTGGCGAGGCCGCGGGCCCCAAAACCGTTTCCAAGCTTGCCATCGAAGACATCGTTCCCAATCCGGATCAGCCCCGAAAGCAGTTCGACGAACAGGCCCTCACCGAGCTTGCGGATTCCATCCGTGAGCTTGGCGTACTGGAACCCATCGTGGTCCGTTCCCTGAAGGGGCGTAGCCAATACGGAATCATTGCTGGCGAGCGCCGTTGGCGTGCTTCCCAACGGGCCGGACTTCGCGAAGTCCCCGTACACATCCTGGAACTCTCTGAACGCCAGGTGTTGGAAGCGGCACTGGTGGAAAACCTCCAGCGGGAGGACCTGAACCCCATCGAAACCGCCAAGGCCCTTCACCGTCTGGTGGAAATGCACGGCCACACCCACGAAAGCTTGGCTGACCGTATCGGCAAGAGCCGCTCCGCCGTCAGCAACTCCGTACGTCTTCTCAACCTTCCGAGCGAAGTCGTCGACTGGATATCCGACGGCCGCCTATCCGAAGGCCACGGCCGGGCGCTGCTCAAGGCCGAGCTCCCCGCCCGCATACTCGTGCTCGCCCGCCGGGCGCTCGACGCGGGATGGAGCGTTCGAGAAACCGAACGCCGCGTACGCCTGGCCAAACAAAAAGCCGAAGATGCCGAAGCCGCCCTGAATAGCCCAGACGGCCAAGTCCCCCGGGCCTCCGCTGTCAACGCCAACATCCGCGCCATCGAACGCCGCATCCAGCAACACCTGGGCCTCAAAGTAAAAATCACCGACCGCGACAACCAGGGTACCCTAGAAATCCGCTACAGCTCCCTGGACGACTTCGACAAAATCACCGACCGCCTACTCAAGTAGAACAAGCCAACAGGAGCCCGCGTAGAGGGCACATGTTTTGTCGAAGCGCGGAGGGAGGCTCATCTGAAATCACATTTCAGATGAGGGAGGCCCGGCCTCCAGAAACACAGCGACAAAATCACCGACCGCCTACTCAAGTAAGATCAGTGAATCAGTGAACAAGATCCACCAAGGGCCACTTGTTTTATCGAAACTCGGCTACGCCTAGCTCACGCGGGCGATGGCGGCTTCGAGGGTGTTTTTTAGGAGCATGGCGATGGTCATGGGGCCGACTCCGCCGGGGACGGGGGTAATCCATGCAGCGCGCTTTGACACTTCTGCGTAGTCCACGTCGCCGGTAAGGGTTCCATCCTCCTGGCGGTTGATGCCCACATCCAGCACCACGGCGCCCTGCTTCACCCAATCGCCCTTCACCATGTTCGGTCGGCCCACGGCGGTGACCAAGATGTCCGCCGTCCGGCAAACCCCCGCCAGGTCCTGGGTGCGGGAGTGGGCCATGGTGACGGTGGCGTTTCTTTCCAGAAGCAATAGCGCGGCGGGCTTGCCCACCAGCATGCTGCGCCCGATCACCACCGCGTGCTTTCCCTCTGCCTTGTAACCAATCCGGTCCAGTAGGTGCATGCAGCCTGAGGGCGTGCAGGGGCGAAGGCCAGGTTCACCCAAGGTGAGTTTTCCCAAATTCACGGCGTGCAGGCCGTCCACGTCCTTGGCCGGGTCCAATCGCTCCACAATGCGTTTTTCATTCAGGTGCTGTTTTCCCTGGTATTGGGGCAGCGGCATCTGAACCAAAATGCCGTCCACACGGTCGTCGGCGTTCAGGGTATCGATGAGCGCTTCCAGGGCCTCCTGGGTCGTATCCGCAGGCAACCGGTGCACCTTGCCCACAATACCGGCCTTCTCCGCCGCCCGCTCCTTGTTGCGCACGTACACTTGGCTTGCCGCATCCTCACCCACCAGCACCACGTGAAGCCCAGGTGCCCTGCCCCGCTCTGCCACAAACTGGGCCACATCCTTGGCCACCTGGGCGCGCACTTCGAGGCCAATGGCCTTGCCGTCGATGATGTTCCCGGTGTCCTGGTTCGGTGTGATGTCAGGCATTGTCATGGCGCGGACGTAGCTCCATTGGCCCCATTGGGCTACCCCTAGGCCTCCCATGGCTCCACAATCCCCAAGGCTGTTGGTCACCGACATGGATTCCACGCTTATTGCCGTGGAGGTCATCGACGAACTGGCCCGTGCCCACGGCGTGTATGGGGAGGTCGCCCGGGTGACCTCCCAGGCCATGGAGGGTGGCCTTGATTTTGAGGAGAGCCTGCACCGTCGGGTGGCCCTTCTAAAAGGCTTGTCCGAGCAAAAAGCCCTGGAAGTATGTCAGGCGCTGCCCTTTTCTCCCGGGGCCGAAGTCATGGTCCAGGGCCTCAAACAGGCCGGCTACCGCATCGTGCTCGTGAGCGGCGGGTTCACCATGGCAGCAAAGCTGGTTCAATCCCAGCTCGGGTTGGACCAGGCCCACGCCAACACCCTCGAAATTGAGGGTGGCCACCTCACCGGTCGTGTCACCGGCCCCGTCGTGGGCCCCGCCCAAAAGGTCGAAATCCTGGAAAAGACAGCCAAGCAGTACGGCGTGCCCATGGAACACACCGTGGCCCTCGGCGACGGCGCCAACGACCGCCCCATGCTGAAACGCGCTGGCACCGGCATCGCCTACCACCCCAAACCCTGCCTCATGGACTGCACCCCCCACCACATCCACACCGGCGGCCTCGAACAAGTACTCGGGCTAGTAGGTCTCCATGGGAATCGTGGTTCAAGGTAACGGGTCTATGAGCCATCGGGAGTACGCTCAATGATGCGTGTGACCTGTTTGGCGCGCCGCCAATCAGCCCACTCCTCGCGAAACGTTTTTCCGTTGTCCCACCGGTCGTAGTCCTTGAGTATCACGCGTGCAAAGTAGGCGTTCAAGGCAGAGTCCGCGAGTCCCACAGCGAGCGCTCCAGGAGTCGCCAACGCGGTGATGGCAACCGCCAGAGACGCAACAATCAGCGTCGCCAGGAGCACCTTGGCCACGCCTCGACGAAAAGGAAACCGCAGGGCGTGCCCCACCTTGGAGCGTTCAAACACCTCCGTGTCCTGACCTAGAACGTTGGCGACAATTTCAAACGCGCGGGTCACGTTGCAATCCTGTGGGTTCATGGATCCAGTAATGGTGAGGTGTTCATTTTGGTATCCCCCCAGTTGCAGGCCGGACCATTGCACGTCGGCTTCTGCGGTTTTGTCCAAGTAATCAAGAGGAGTTATTCCGGGTACATACAGATGATCGGGGAGGTCATCTTCAATCCTCACCCTACAAGAGAACTTGGGTTCAAGCGGCACCTGAAGTTCACCGTCCGGCGTGCGCGGATAGGTTGTGTGGGCAAAGTAGCTGTATTCAACAAGCTTTTGCGCGCCTCGCGGGCGCTCGGTGTTGTGCAGGTCCCTCTCCTGGTCCTTCAGAATGGGGCGACCATTGTAGATGGATACAAAAATGAATACTCGCTTGCCCTCCCAGGACTCCTTAATGTCACCCGGCTCCTGAGAGATGCGAATCCGGGCAAAGTACTTGCTCTTTTCGGTGTGCTCCGGGTTCATTTTTTCTAGAATCGTGTTGGTCTTTAGCCGAGCGACCTGTCGGTATTGGGTCCGATCAAAAAAGATATCCGCGTCCTTCACGGCCTGAACTAGCGTCGCCCCGTCCTGGGCCTGTAACTTCTCAAAGGCGCTGTGGAGCGCTGTTTGGCGTGCTTGCTCCGAGGTTGCGTCGAGTAATGCATCGACCTCGGGCCCGATCATAGAAAACAGCGACTTCTCGGCCGTCTCAAGCGCCACCGAATCATAGTCAATTGCCTGTTCGAATTGCCCATTCGGATCGACAAACTTTACCGTGGTCAGTGTGTGAGATGAACCGTCTGCGGAGCACGCCACGGCGCTAGCAGCGAACACCCCTAGCATGATAAGACCCCCCAATTGGCGAAACTGGTAACGTGAGTTGGTATTTGGCATGGATTAATCTTTCTCTGTTGTGAACTGCGCAACAGCGCGAATAACTGCACATAATGCAACTTTGATGCCATGCGCGTTTTGTGAGAAAAACATGAAATCAATTCAATCCACTGTGGAAAAACGAGGGGTTTAGGCCCCACAGGTGCGACATCAGGCGTCACCCATGCCGTCACTCCGCGATGAACTCGGCGCAAATCTGGGGAGGGAATCTACTCAAATTGGAAAATATTCGTCACGGGGGGCGGTGAGTGGAATATTCGCGACCGTTCAAACCTGCTAGAAGGTGGCGTCATGTCAGCGCCCCAACGCAACGGATCAAGCGAAGACACCCCCAGGGTTCCCTCCAAGGTCTCCTTTCCTGAGCTGGATGCCCGCTGGATTTCCCACTGGGAATCGAACGGGATCTTCAAGAAGAGTGTGGATCAGCGGCAGGGGGCGGAGCCTTTTGTGTTCTATGAAGGCCCGCCCACGGCCAACGGCATGCCCCATGCGGGCCACGTGCTCACCCGCGTGATGAAGGACGTGTTCCTGCGCTACCGATCCATGTGTGGCTACCACGTGCCCCGCCGGGCCGGTTGGGACACCCACGGGCTACCCGTGGAGGTGGAGGTGGAAAAGGATCTGGGCATCCACGGCAGGCAAGCCATCGAAGAATACGGCGTCCAGGAGTTCACCCGCCAGTGCATCGATTCGGTGTTTCGTTACATCGACGAATGGCGCCGCATGACCGCCCGCATCGGTTTCTGGATCGACATGGACGACGCCTACGTCACCTTCCAGCAAAAATACGTGGAGAGCGTATGGTGGGCCCTGAAGACTCTCTTTGATCAGGGCCTCCTGTACCAGGGCCACAAGGTGATCTGGTGGTGGCCCCAGGGCGGCACAGCGCTTTCTGCAGGTGAGGTGGGCCAGGGCTACAAAACCGTGGACGACCCTTCCGTCATGGTTCGCTTCGTTTCAACGGGCGATCCAAATACCGCGTTTCTCGCCTGGACCACCACCCCCTGGACCCTGCCCTCCAACGTGGCCCTGGCGGTGAAGGCCAAGGCCACCTATGTGAAAGTGAAGGCGCTGAAGGAAGATGGTTCCACGGAGCACCTTTGGCTCGCCCGTGATCGCATGGCCGCCACCTTCGGCGACACTGAAGTTGAGGTTGTGGAGGAAAAGCTTGGTGCGGAACTCGTAGGTGAAGCCTACGCCCCTCCCCTGCCCTACGCCGTGCCGTCGGAAGGCCCAGCCTACCAGATCATCGCCGCCGATTTTGTGACCATGGACTCGGGTTCCGGCCTTGTGCACATCGCACCGGCCTTTGGCGAAGACGACTACCGGGCCTGCAAGGATGCGGGCCTGGGCTTTTTACAGTTGGTCAAACCCGACGGCACCTTTACTGACGAGGTCACGGATTTTGCGGGTCGGTTCTGCAAAGAGGCCGACCGGGACATCCTGCGCCTGCTGAAGAAAAAGGGACTCCTGTTTCAGGAAAAAGTATACCGCCATGACTACCCCTACTGCTGGCGTGCCATGGACGATCCACTCATCCAGTATGCCCGCAAGTCCTGGTTCGTGCGCACCACGGAAAAAATCGATCAGGTCATCGCCAATAACCAAAAGGTCAATTGGGAGCCGGAACACATCCGCGATGGTCGCTTTGGATCCTTCCTGGACAACAACGTGGATTGGGCCCTTTCCCGCGAACGTTTTTGGGGCACGCCGCTACCCATTTGGGTGAACGACGAAACCGGCGCCATGGAAGCCGTGCACTCCACGGAAGAAATCCTACGGCGCAATCCAAACGCTTTTGATGCCTTTGAGCGGGCCCGCAAGGACGACCCTACCCTCCCTGAGGATCTGCGCGTGCACCGCCCCTGGATCGATGAAGTCACCTGGGCCAAACCCGGTGAACCCGGTGTCTACCGCCGTGTGCCCGAGGTGATCGACTGCTGGTTCGATTCCGGGTGTATGCCCTTTGCGCAGCAAGGCTACCCCCACGTGAAGAGTGAACTCGATCCCGTCGACTACCCGGCGGATTTTATCACCGAAGCCGTGGATCAAACCCGGGGTTGGTTTTACTCCCTGATGACCACATCCACCCTGCTGTTTCCCGAAAAGGAAACGCCTCGGCCGTTCCGCAATTGCGTGGTGCTTGGGTTCATCACCGCCAAGGACGGGCAGAAGCTCTCCAAACACAAAAAGAACTACACCGACCCCATGGAGGTCATCGAATCCCACGGGGCTGACGCCGTGCGGTGGGCCCTCTACGCGGCGGCCGTGCCTGGCCAAAACACCCGCTTCTCGGAGGACAACGCCCGGGATGCCCTCCGTGAGTTCATCCTGAAAATCTGGAACGTACACAGCTTCTTTGCCACCTACGCCGACATTGACGGATGGTCGCCCGGCAAGCTCGCCCCCGCCGTCACAGGGCGACCTGATTTAGACAGATGGATCCTGGCGGAGCTGCACCAAACCATCGCCCAGGTTCGTGAGGGTTTGGACCACTACCGAACCCATGTGGCCGTCCGCGCACTCAAGCAGTTCGTGGATGCCCTTTCCAACTGGTATGTGCGTCGCAGCCGTGATCGGTTCTGGGCGCCCGTGGATGCCGACCTGGAAACCCAACATACAAAAGCGTCCGCCTTCGCCACCCTACACGAGGTGCTAGTCAGCCTCAGCCAACTCATCGCCCCCTTTGTGCCCGTGCTCGCAGAAGAACTGCACCAGTTCCACACCCGAGATAGTTCTGGTGCGAATCCATTGGAGTCCGTTCATCTAGCTGACTTTCCTGAGGTGAATGCATCCCTGTCGGACGGAGAGCTCACGGCAGAAATGGCCGCCACCCAACGGCTTGTCACATTGGGAAAACGTGTGCGTACCGATACCAAGATCAAGGTGCGCCAACCCCTTTTTCGAGCACTCGTCGCCGTCACGGACGACGCCGCGGTCCAGGCCCTCGCCCGGTTCGACAAGGAAATCCGGGAGGAGCTCAACGTGCATCGGTTGGAACGCGTCGAGCACCTGGACGAATACGTCACCTTCCAGGTCCTGCCTGACTACCGAAAGTTGGGCCCCAAACTTGGCAAGCAAATGAACGCCTGCCGCAAGGCCCTGGACGCCGCCGATGCGGCCAGCCTTTATGCCCAACTCCAGTCCGGGAAGTCGGTTAAAATCGCCCTGCCCGAGGGAAGCCTCGAACTCACAAGCGACGACGTGGAAGTCCGCCTCACCCCGAGAGATGGCTACCAGGCAGCCTCCGACCGGGGCATGGTCGTCGTCCTTGAAACCCACCTCACCGACGAACTCAAGCGCGAAGGCCTTGCCCGGGAACTCATCAACCGCATCCAGCGCATCCGTAAAGACATGGATCTCGACTACGCCGCCCGCATCCAAATCACCCTACACACCGACAGCCCTGAACTCCATACCGCCATCGAAGAACACAAAACCCACATCGCCACCGAAACCCTTGCCACTGACGTCGTGCTTTCCGATACCGCCGTGGGAGGCCAGGAACTCGATCTGGATGGTCACAGGCTTATCGCTTGCGTCGGCAACGCGTTCACAACGGGTGCCGGACCGTAATCTAGGTCAGTGGTCCGCATTGAGCGGGGGAGTGAATGTGGCTATTTCCCGTTCCATGCTTGAATGAAGGTGCGGGTTTCGCTTTGAAAGGTCACCGTGTGAAGCCCTGTGTGCGTTTCGGGGGGGAACCCATAGTGCTCTTGCTCTCCAAACGTTTCCAATACACTGGACTCAATATCCGTATTGCCCACCATGGAGCGCATAATCCCGTCTTTTTTGATTCCGAATGCGGGTCCAAGCTTGTCGATGGGTCGGTAGTATTTACCGTTGGGGCTACCTTCCTTGTCGATGGTTTCCTGTGATTCAAATAGGGAGAACAACGGCGCGTTATAGGTGTACGCACGCGTTGCCATGATTCCCATCACCGTGTGAGGCATGCCCGTTGCATGCCCAATTTCGTGCAGGGCAACCCTCACTCGAAGCGCTCCCTGACTCAGATCACTCACGAACAGAATGGGGCTGCCCTTGCCAGTTCGGTAGGGCATGGAGTGGTCTCGAAAAAGTGGACACCTAAACTGAAAGGAGAGGTGTTCGATGAATGGATCTGGAAAAAGATACACGGCGGAGTTTCGTGAGGAAGCGGTTCGACTGAGCCAACAGGAGAATCGG